>CAZRFD010000142.1:18000-18064 GCA_964599085.1 uncultured Enterobacterales bacterium
CACCTGAAGTCGGGGGGTAACCCCTTACCCTCCGAGTTCAGCAACTCAGAGCACCTGAAGTCGG
>CAZRFD010000143.1:0-17565 GCA_964599085.1 uncultured Enterobacterales bacterium
CGACAACATCATGACCTGCATCGCCGATCCGACCATCGCGTCGGCGCAGGAAGTCATGACCCACAAGGGCATCCGCCTGGTCGTCGTGACCGGCGGTGGCGCGGTGGTGAAGGCGGCCATGGCGTCGGGCAAGAAGTGCGTGGCGGCCGGGCCCGGCAACCCGCCGGTCGTCGTCGACGCGACCGCCGACATCGACGCCGCGGCGCGGGGCATCGTCGCCGGCGCCGGCTTCGACAACAACATCATCTGCATCGACGAGAAGGAAGTCTTCGTCGTCGACAAGGTCGCCGACAAGCTCATGGCCGGCATGGAAGCGGCCGGCTGCGTGCGCCTGCGCAACCACCAGATCACCCGGCTCGAGAAGCTCATCCTCACGCCAGATCGGGAACACATCAACCGCCAGTGGGTCGGCAAGAGCGCTGCCCGCATGCTGCGCGAGATCGACGTGCCCTTCCGCGGGGACCCGCCGCTCATCATCGCCGAGGTGCCCTTCGACCATCCCTTCGTGCAGGTCGAGCTGCTGACCTCGGTCCTCGGCATCGTCCGGGTCAAGGACGTCCACGAGGGCATCGACCTCGCCAAGGAAGCCGAGCACGGCTTCGGGCACACGGCCAGCATGTGGAGCAAGAACCTCGACGCCCTGCACCGCATGGCGCGGGTGGCCAACTGCTCGATCTTCGTGAAGAACGCGTCGAACACGGCGGGCCTCGGCTACGGCGGCGAGGGCTACACCAGCTTCACCATCGCCTCGCCGACGGGTGATGGGCTGACCACGGCGCGGACATTTACCCGCGAGCGCCGCTGCACCCTCGCCGGCTACTTCCGCATCGTCTGACGCAGGCCCAGGAGGACCGGTGGGCGCCGAAGCCCTGGCCTTGATCGAGGTGGACGCCGTCGCTCGCGGACTGCGGGCGCTGGACAGCCTCGTCAAGCGGGCGCCGGTGCAGGTGCTCGAAGCCAACCTGGTGGAACCCGGGCGCTTCCTCATCCTGTTCGCCGGCGGGGTGGCCGAGGTGCAGGAGAGCTACGAAGCCGCAACCGAGTGCGCCGAGGGTGGCGTCGTCGACACCCTGTTGCTGCCCTTCGCCCACAGCGCGCTGCTCGCCGGGCTGCGGGGGCGGGAGGACCGCGACGGTGACCTGGACACCGTCGGTGTCATCGAGGGGCGCCACGTGGCGGGCACCCTGCACGCCTGCGACCGCTCGCTGAAGGAAGCCGAGGTCCGACTCGCCGGCGTGCGGGTGACCGGCGGGCTCGGCGGGCGGGCCTACTATGTCGTCCACGGCCTGCAGCACGACGTCGAAGCCGCGCTCGACGCCGGCCGGGCCGTGCTGCTGGATCGCGACGCGCTGCACCACAGCGAGTGCATCGCCCGCCCCCATGAAGAGATGCTCGCCTGGCTGCTGCGCCCGGCACCCTTCCGTGTCCGCCCCCAGGGAGGCAGCTGATGGAGCTCGCCCGCGTCATCGGCCGTGTCGTGGCCACCGTGAAGTACGACACCCTCGCCGGTGTCCGCCTGCTGGTGATCCAGCCCCAGGACGCCGAGGGGGAAGCCCAGGGCGAACCCATCGTTGCCGCCGATGCGCTGCAGTCGGGTCCCGGGGACATCGTGGCCTGGGTCACGGGCCGCGAAGCCTGCCTGGCGATCCCGCCCTTCTTTGCCCCGCTGGACGCCACCATCGTCGAGATCGTCGACCACGCCTGGCGCGACCGCGCCCACCTCGACGATCCCTGGCCGCCCGGTGGCACCGGTGGCGGCAGCGTACGGCACCTGCCCGGGGAGTCCTCATGATCCTGTGTCGGGTCGTCGGCAACTCCGTCTCCACGGTCAAGCACCCCTGCTACGAGGGCAAGGCGGTGATGGTGGTCCAGCCCGTCGATGTCGATGGCCGAACACCGCTAGGCAGCGAGTTCCTGGCTGTCGACGCCGCCCAGGCCGGTCCCGGTGACGTCGTCCTCGCCAGCCGCGAGGGCAACACCGCCCGTCAGCTCCTCGGGACGGACGACGACCCGTTTCACGCTGTGATCATCGGCATCGTCGACGCGGTGGACGACGGCCGGCGCTGATCTCTTTCGAACGTCGCTAGCGCGTCAGGGGCAGTGTCTGACGGTGTAAAGCTGGCGTGGGGCTGCCATCAACGGTCGGCGGGCAGGTCTTCTATGACCAGCCCGCCGTCGAGCTTCACTGTGAGTGCACGGTTGACGAGATCGCCGGCGGTGCGGATCGCCACGATCACCCGCGAGATGAGCTCAAGCTGTTCGCTGCGGATGAGCCCGCCGTCGAGCAGCAGCACGATGCCCGGGTGCAGCTCGCGCGCACCTGCCAGGGCTCGGAAGTCGCCAACGTTCGCGGTCACGAGCACGCGGTCTTCCCGGTAGGCCAGGGACAGCACGTCGTGGTCGAGGATCCCCAGGGATCCTCGGTCGCGAAGGTGAACGACGTCGTGGCCTCGGCGTTGCAGCTCCGCGGCGACCCATGGCGAGAGGTTCTCGTCGAGCAGGAGCTTGACCATGACCCACTCCCCCTGAATGGTGAGACCAACGACAGCAGCTTGCAGCTTCAGCCGGCGACACGGCGGCGCGAGGGGCGGCCGACCCGCGGATAGGCAAGCGCGTAGAGGCGTGCGAACTCGAGGTCCTGTTCGCTCAGGTAGGGATAGTCCTGGGCCAGCTCGGAGGTGGCGGCGCCGCGCAACTGCTGGTCGCCGATGTGACGGACGGAGAGGCGGGTGCCGGCGAAGGTCGGCTCTCCACCGATGACCTCAGCGCGCTCCTGGATCGTCGCCCGCCAAGCCTCGAAGCGATCGATCCGGTCGCGAAGCTCACGGGTGATGGCCGCGACGTCGACGCGCCAGCCCGTGCCGAGGTCCAGCTGTGCCACGCGTCGCTGGACCGCGTCGGAGATCCGGGCGAACAGCAGCTGCCGGTCGCGGGCCGCGAGGCTGAAGGCGAAGGTCGCCCGCGCCCGCAGGTACACCAGCGCATCCTCCGACAGGCGGGGGGGCGATCCTGCTGTGATGACGCCTTGCTCCAGGTCCTTCCAGATCACGCGTGCGTCGAGTCCGGTGAACGCGGCGGCTTCGTTGACGGTGCGTGCTTGCATTAGGAGTTCCTCTGTAGGGAACAATAAATGGAGTCGGCCGGAGTGGCAACGCGGAGGGGAGGCTGACGGGGAGCCGCCGCCTGGCGGCGCCGTGGAGACCGGTGTCGCCGCGCGTTACGGCGATGCGGAAGGGGACGCCGTGCCCATGCAGTTTCAAGACCAGCGCCCGGTCCGCCGGCCCGAGGTGGCCATCCACTCAGCATCGCGCGGCGTCGGCTTCTACCGGCTGCATGTCCAGCTCGATCTGGATCTGTGTCCTGCAGAGTCGGAAGCCACAGCGCTGACCGTCTCGATCGATCGCGGGGCTGTTGGTGCAGCCGGTACCGTCGGCCCAGGCGGCGCGAGCCACCGGCCGCCTGGCCAGCTTCATCTGCAGTCAGGGGGACCGGTCCGGCAGCGGGTGGGGTCCACGGATTTGCCGGACTCCTGGCAGTTCATCTTGGAGCTGTCGGGGGAGCGTGTGGCGGCGTTGGAGCGCCTTCGAGCCGTCGGTGATCTTCGCTTCGAGTTCCTGTTCCGCGGCACGATGCGTCGCGGTGCGCTCGTGGAGTCGGGCGACCTTCGACTTGGTTGCACGGTGCCGCAGAGCGAGTGGTGCGGGTTCCTCCGTCGCATGGGCTACCAGGACACCTTGCTGCTCGAGGTGCCGGTGGTGCCGATGGAGGTGGACGAGCGCCTGGCGAAGGCGGCCGCGCGTCTTCGCGAGGCACGGTCCATGTTCACCGAGGGGAGGTACGCAAAGGTGGTGCAGGAGTGCCGGCACGTCATGGAGGCCTTGGGGCACGAAGAAGGTGACGGCCATCGGCCGAAGAACAATGGCAAGAAGCCATCGGAGTTCGACAAGGATGAGCGGCTGATGGAGATCCGCAGCGCCATCTTCTCGATGAGCTGCCTCGCGGCGCACTCCTCGGACGAGGTCTCCTTGGCGACGAGCTGGGACCGGCACGACGCGCTCGGCCTCCTCTCGATGACGGCAGCGGCGGTCGCGTGGGTCGCGGACTCCCGCGATGCGTAGACGCCGCGGGCGCTTCACCCCACCAGGTCCCCCGCCGCCCGCGGCAGCTCCTCCATCCGCACGCCGGCCCAGCGCCGGACGCGGTCGGCGTGCTGGCGCAGGCGGGGGCCGTGGGCGGCGCGCTCTGCCTGCCAGGCAGGGAGGACCTCGGTCGTGGCCCAGGCGATGCGCTGGGCGGCTTCACGCGGATCGTCACCGTCGAAGCCGATCTCCGGGGCGGCGCTGTCCCAGCCGAGGTTGAAGCGCATCAGGGGGGCGAGGATGTGGGCCGGCAGCCCCGGCAGCCGGTCGTAGGCGGGCTGGATGACGACGCCCTGCTCGTGCTCGGCGAGCTGGCGCATGCCGGTCAGGGCCAGCTCTTCACCCAGGCGCAGGTTGGCGAGGGCGGCCTGGTCGGCGCTGCGTAGGGTCTGAAACGCCGTCGCCATGGGCCCCGGGTCGGGGCGGCGGTCGCGGAAGCGCAGGAAGGCCGGCATCATCGCCTCGTAGATGCGGCGGTTCCCCTCGGCCATGAACTGGAAGTAGAGGGGTTCGGGGGTCGTCATCGCGTCGTGGATGTGGCGGGCGACGAAGCAGGCCAGGCCACACCACTGGTGCAGCAGCGGCTCCTCGACGTAGAGCGCGGCGAACAGACCGGCGATGCGACGGGCGCGCTGGACCGGGTGGGCGTCGGTGCCATCGAGCAGGGCACGGGCGCGGTCGAGGTCCGGGTCCACGGCCGCCGGCGGATCGAGGGGGGGGCTCATCATCGCTCCGGGAGAGGAGGGTCGAGGGGGGAGGGAAGGCCCATGAGGCTGTCCTCTCCCTGGCGAAGGTGCTGGTCGGCGGCGAAGCGATCCGCAGCCGCGCGGCTGGCGTCGTCGCCGAGGGCGAGGGCGCGGTGGTGCAGGGCCCACCAGGCGTCCATGGTCTGGCCGCGCGACTCGGCGAGGGCGCAGGCCTGGTCGAAGCGTTCGGTGGCGGTGCCGGGGTTGTCGTCGCTCAGGGCCAGCCAGGCGCTGGCGACGAGGCGTCGGGGCTCCCAGCGCGGCGAGCGCCGGGAGAAGCGCACGGCCCGTCGCTCCAGGGTGCCCCGGCGGGTTGGCAGGCGCTCGCCCGCCAGGCGCGCCTGAGCCAGGACGATCAGCTCGTCGAGGACCCGCGCTTCGACGTAGTCCATGCGGACATGCAGCCGCCGGCCGACCGTCGCTGCGCGCTGCAGCTCGCTGCTGGCCTGTCGCCAGTCGGCCCGCTCCAGGTACAGCTCGGCGAGGAAGCGACGAGCGAGCGCTTCGCTGGCATCCTGGCGCTGCTGGGCGCCGTCGGCCCATGCGCGGGCCTGGGACATCGCCCCCTGGACATCCCCCACCTGCCACCGGGCGACGGCGTCGATGCCCGCCGCCCATCGCTCGGCGCGCTCGTCGCCGGTGGCCTGCACGAGGCCGGTGAGGCCGAGCTGCAGGCGGGCGAGGGGACCGGCGCCGGCGACGTGGACCGCACACACCGCCGGGACGGTCGTCGCCAGGGCGGCGGCGTAGGGGTCGCCGGCCCGCAGCAGCCCGGTCGCGGCGTCGACGGCGTCGGAGAAGGCGGTCGCGACCTCGCCGCGGAGCATGGCCGCGATGGCCCGGTGCAGCAGCACGACCGCGGCGCCGACGGGGTCGACCTGCTCGTCGAAGGCCTGCGCCAGCTCCCGATCCAGCGCCAGGGCTGCGTCAGTCATGCCCAGGAGCTGCCGCCAGAGCACTTCCGTAGCGCGGGCCCGGGTGTCGTCCGGGTCGGACTGCAGCCACATGCGGTGCAGCCGGAGCAGCCACGCGTTGTCGTGATTGAACTGCAGACCGTAGAGGGTGCCGAGGATCCGCGCGAGGCGGGCGTCGGGCCTGGGCGAGGGGAGCCGCTGCCGGCGGATCTGCCACAGCGCCCGCAGATCGTGGAGGATCCCGCGCAGGCCCCGGGGCAGGGGATGTCCGAGCGCGGCGGCCGCGCGCTCGTAGGAGGCGATGGCGGTCAGGGTCTGGCCGCGGCGGAAGGCCAGCTCGCCCTCGGCCTCGGCGAGGTCGGCGGGGCTGGCACCCTCGGCGTCGCGGAGGAGGGCCAGGCTGTCCTCGGCGGCGGCCATGTCCCGGGCCTGCAGAGCGATCCGGAAGCGGCGCAGCAGGCGGTCGGGGGTCGGCGGCGCGGGATCGGCGAGGAGCAGCTCCAGGGCGTCCGCCGGGGCCCGGCGGGCGGCCAGCTCCACGGCGGGGTCGATGACCTCGGCGAGGCGGACGCTGTCGCCTCCGCGGAGCGCATAGCGGGCGACCAGCCACGGCTCGCGCACGGCGTCGAGGCGTCGGCCGGCCTCGGCGAAGATCGCCCGCTGGCTCTCGGGGCCCGGCAGCGGGCCGCTGCGTGCCAGCACCGCGCTGCCGGTCCAGCGCGCGGAGCCGACGGCCTCGATGTCGAGGGCCAGGTCGGTGACGCGGGAGAGGGTGAGCCCGGCGGCCCGTGCCAGCAGGCGGCCGAAGGGGAGGTCGAGGACGCGGGCGCGGGCCAGCAAGGCGCGGGCATCCCGCGACAGCCCGGCCTCGGCGCGGGGCGTGGTGGGGATGGGCAGCGGGGTGGTGCGCAGCTCGCGCGCGAGGCCGTGGGCGTGGCCCGGTGGGGCTGCGGCGACCAGGTGCACCACGCCGGCGGTGACCAGCTCGCGCAGCAGGCGACGGCTGGCGCCGTCGACCCGGTCGAAGGCCCGGGTCAGCACCAGGACGGGCGGGGGGCAGGCCTGCAGCATGCGGCGGAGCGCCAGGGCGAGGCGCTCGGGTTCGGGGCGGGTGGTCGCCGTCGAGGGGCGGTCGATCCAGGCGCGCGCCGAGGGGACCGCGGCGGCCAGGGCGGCGCCGAGGGGTCCCAGCTCGGCCGCCACCGTGGTGAGCACGGTCCCCGGCTGGCTCTCGGCGAGGTCGGCGACCATGCTCAGCGCGTCGGCGAGGGGGGCCTCGGGGTGCCAGCCCGTGCTCAGCCACACGGAGGTGCCGCCGCCCCGTCGCCAGCTCCGGTCGACCGCGTCGATCCAGGGCCGGGTCAGCTCCGCCTCTCCCAGCAGCGCCACGGAGCGCTGGGCTCGCAGGCTCTCGATGGCCTGCTCGACCTGGGTGGGCTCGATCCTGGGCGGGGCGGGACGGCGAGCCGGGAGGTCGCGGCGCCCGGCCTGGAAGCGGCTGATGGCCAGCCAGCCCATGCGGGCGTCGCTCAGCCGGCCGTCGAGGCCGGCGCCGATCAGCACGTCGAGCGCCCGATCCGGCAGCGGGGCCCGGTCCGGCAGGCGGTCGGGGGGGCAGTTCTGGAGGGCCTCGCGGGTGTAGGGGCGCGTCCCGCACACCAGCTCGTAGGCGGTCACCCAGGCGGCGAAGCAGTCGGTGGCCGCCGACGCCGGGAGGCCGTGGAACAGGCCCGGGTGCATGTAGGGCGGCGTGCCAGCGTGGGTCCGGCTGGAGATGTCGAGCACGTGCGCGAGGCGGGTCCGCCCGAAGTCGACCACCCGGACGTGACGGTCCTGGATGATGATGTTCTCGGGCTTGATGTCGCCGTGGGCTAGGCCGGCGCCGTGCATCGCGTCGAGCGCGGCGAAGGTCTGGCGCACGACATCGAGCACCTGGTCGACGGTGCGCCCCGGCCGGTACAGCAGCGCGCGCCCGTTGAAGCCGTCGACGTACTCCAGCGCCAGGAAGGCGCGCCCCTGGTGCACGCCAGCATCCACCAGGCGCACGAGGTTGGGGTGCACGTTGCGCATGGCGATGGCCGCTTCCCGGCGGAACTCCTCCTCGCGCAGCGCGGTGCGCGGGAAGAGCTTGATGGCGACCTCCATGCCGTCGCGCTCGTCGAGGGCGTGGAAGACCTCCGCCGAGGCCCCGCCGCCGAGGGCGCGCAGGACCCGGAAGTGCCCCCCGATGTGCTCGCCTTTGCGGGTCAGGGCTCGATCCCCAGGTTGTCCTTTGCGTTGCGGGCGTCCGCCGCCCCGCGCAGGAGCGGGTCCATGCCGCTGTACCAGCTCGCCGTGGGCAGCACGGGTACGGGCACGGGTGCCTGCCGCGGTGGCAGGCCGCCGGTGAGCAGGCGCCAGGCGGCCCGGGTCGTGCGCATCGCGCCGATGGTGGCGGCTTCCATGCAGATGACGTCGAGGCCGTTGCGGGTCCAGTCACCCGTGGGGAGCACGCGGGGGAGGCCGGGCAGCGGCTGTCCGCTGACGGGCCGGAGCGGCCAGGTGCCGACGCTGGGGGAGAAGATGCGGTTGCGCGGCTTGGCGTTGATCATCACGACGTAGCGGATCTCTGTCTTCAGCGCGTCGGGCGGCTGCAGGATGGCGTCGCGCGACAGGCCGCGGGGGTCGAGCAGCGCGGCGTGGCGGGCGAGCTGGCGGACCGCGCGCGGGCCGAGGTCCTGGATGGCGGCGAGCTGGCGGAGGAATTGCCATGCCATCCAGCGGCTGGCGATGAACCAGTCGTCGCGGGCGTCGGGAGACGCCAGGCGGTCGGGCGTCCACTCGCCCCCGGCCCGCCGGTCCCGCCAGTCGGACTCGTCGTGGGGCCAGGGACGGTCATCGGTGCGGGCGTAGTGGTCCGGGCGGGCGACCAGGTCGGCGATGGTCTGCTTGATGGCGGCGGGCCAGCCGAAGGCGTCGTCGCGCGTCTGGCAGGCGAAGATGTCGTCCCAGCCGCCGCAGCTCTCCAGGATCGAGCCCGTGAAGGCACCGTCGCCGAAGGGGTCCTGCGCGCCCAGCTCTGCGTCGGACCACATCCCGCAGGTGTAGTCGGCCAGCAGGCACCAGCCGCCCTCCAGCCCGGTGATGCTGCTGCCCTGCATCCCGCGGGCGACGTGCTCGGCCCACTCGATGCGATCCCGGGTCCACAGCATGATCTCCAGCGTGGGGTTCTGGAAGGCTTCGAGGGGGGCCAGCAGGGCGTGGGCGTCGGCTGCGTCGTCGGGCAGCAGGGCGCGGAGGTTGGTCGGGCTGAGCGCGGGGATGACGGCGTCGGCTTCGATGACGGGCGTGTCGGGGCCGTTGCCGGTCCAGGCCGACAGCCGGTGGGTGTGTGGCCAGCCCAGGTCGGAGCTGCCGTCGAAGCCGTGGCCGTGGATGGGGCTGGTGGCCACGAAGACCTTGTCGCCGTCGGTGGCCAGCTCGGTGGCGCGGGCGGGGTGGATGTGCAGGTCGACGAGCCCGTCGCTGTCGGCGGCGGCGGCCTTCACCCGGTCCCACAGCCGCAGCCACAGGCGGTGCCAGTGACCGCCGTCCGCCGACCACACCCGGGCGGAGCGCGGTGAGGTGAACACGAAGGCGAGGCTGCGGATCGCCGTGGCGGCGTCGTAGGAGTAGGGCGAGGTGAAGGTCGAGTCCGGCCCGAAGCGGAAGTGCAGCGTCTTGTCGACCGGGTACTCCCCCGCGAGCAGGCGGGTGGCGGCGGTGGGCAGCTCGACGAGGATGGGCAGGGTCTCGTCCAGGACCAGGCGCAGGTCGTCGAGTCGCTGTTCCTGGCGATCGCTGAGGATCGCGCGCAGGGCGTTGTGGAACCAGCCGCCCTCGTCGTCGGGATCGTCGTCGGGGATCGCGGCGTCGAGCACCCGCCGCCAGGCCGCCAGCGTCTCGAACATGGTGGAGAGGGGGGGGCGGCGCAGGCGCTCGGCCAGGGGACGGGCCCAGGTGGACAGGGCCACCTGCAGCCAGGCGTCGTACTCGATCTCCCAGAGGTGCCGCTGCTCGCCCTCGATCTCGACGGTGTCGTTCTCCGGGTCGGTGGTGCGGGTCACGAGGCTGGCGGCGATCAGCGCCAGTCGCATCTCGAGGTCGACCTCGTCGGCGTAGAGCAGGTCGGCGAAGAACAGGGGGTCGATCCCGTCGGAGAGCTCCTCGAACAGCGCGCGGAACAGGTCGCCGAAGATGGCCAGCAGCGGCGAGTCCGCCAGGCGGAACAGCGCCTGGGTGACGGGCAGGGTGGCGGTCTCGGGGTGGTCGGGATCCGACAGGCCCATGATGGCCACGCCGGGACCCCCAGGGGTCGGATCGTCGATGCGGCCCTGGAAGACGGCGAGGGCAGCGGCCCCGCCGCGGGGCTGCAGCAGCCCGCCGTCGACGGGCGGGGAGGCTTCGCCGGGCTCGCCGTCGCCGAGCATGCGGCGGAGGTTCGGGTAGGCCCACATGACGTGGTAGCCATGGGGCACGCCGCCCTTGTGGGGGAGCATCGGGCCGTAGATCAGCGAGCGGTCGATGCCGTGGCCGATGGGCCCCTCGAACTCACGGCTCATGGCCTTGCCGCCGAGTCCGCTGCCGCTGCCGCCGGTGGGGATCAGCGGGGCGACGAGGTGGATGCGCAGCGGGTCGGGCACCTGCCCGGTGGCGGCGTCGCCGTGCTCGGCTGCCGCCCGCCACAGCTCGATGAGGTGCATCGTCGCCGTGAGCCCGGAGACGCCCCCGCCGATCACTGTCACCGTGTGTGCCATGCGCCGCTCCAAGGACCGCCAGCTCGCCACGAAAAGAGGCGCGTAGCAGCGGTCCGGGGGGCACCTGGCGGTGCGGCCGGGGGCTGTGGAGGAGCGCCGCGGAGCAGCCGGGACGGGGCGAGCGTGGTAGCGTCCCGGCGCCATGGATTCCTACCACGAAGAAGCGCTCCGCCGCGACATCGTCCGCACGAGTCACGCCCTGCACGCGCGCGGCTGGGTGGCCAACCACGACGGCAACCTGTCCGCGCGCCTGGACGGGCCGGGAGAAGCGCTGCGGCTGCTGTGCACGCCGACCGCCGTGAGCAAGGGGGATGTGCGACCGGAGTGGCTGCTGGTCGTGGACGAGGAACGCCAGATCCTGCAGGGGGGGCGGCGTGTGTTCAGCGAGGTCGCCCTGCACCTCGCCGCCTACAAGGCGCGTCCCGACATCGGCGTCGTGCTGCACGCCCACCCGCCGCACGCCTGCGGCTTCGCCGTCGCCGGGCGGCCGATCCCCCACCCCTTCATGGCGGAAGCGGTGGTCACGCTCGGCCCCGATCTCCCCCACATTCCCTACCGGCGTCCGGGAGATCCGGCGCTGCTCGACGACCTCGCCGCGGCGCTGCAGCGGGCGGACGTCGTCGTTCTGGAACAGCACGGCTTGCTCAGCGTGGGCGGCGGCTTCGAACAGGCCCTGCTGCGCCTGGAGCTGGTCGAGCACCTCGCCCGGATCGCGGTCGTGGCCGAACAACTCGGCGGGGTGCGGCCGCTGTCCTCCGACGACATCGAAGCGCTCTGCAGAAAGGGCCGCCCCAAGAGCGACCCGCCGCGGCCCGGCGCCAGCGCCGTGGACTCGGCCGCGCCGCCTGCCGCCCACGTCAGCCCCGCGACGCGGGCCGACGTGCGCGCGGTCGTCGAAGACGCCCTGCGCCGCTTCCGCTGACCCCTACTGACCGCTGCTGGCGGTGCAGCTTCCCGAGAGGCGGGCGACCGTGGCCGGGCCGATGCCGTTGACGCGGCTGAGATCCTCACAGCTCGCAAACGGGCCGTTCTTGGCGCGGTCGTCGACGATGGCCGCGGCCTTCGACGGGCCGATGCCCGGCAGCGCCTGCAGCTCGGCGGCGGAGGCGCTGTTGACGTCCACGGTGGGACCGGTGGAAGCCGCTGGGGTCGGGGCGTCGGAGGAGCTGCTGGCTGCGTCGGCTGCCGGAGCGGCCTGGCCGTCGACGGTGACCATGCTGCGGACGTTGGCGAGGGTGGCGGGGCCCACACCCGTGACGTTGGTGAGCTGGTCGACGGTGGCGAAGGGGCCGTTGTCGGTCCGGTAGTCGATGATCGCCGCGGCCTTGGCCGGACCGATGCCGGGCAGGGTCTGCAGCTCGGCGGCGGTGGCGGTGTTCAGGTCGATCGTGCCTCCAGCCCAGGCCGGAGGGGCGAAGGCCATCCACAGGGAGAGCAGCAGGATCGAGAGCAGGTGGCGCATGGCGGACTCCGGGATCGGTCAGAGCTGGATGTCGTCGGGGAGGTCGGTCTGTGCCAGGCGCTCGATGCGAGCGGCGGCGGCGTCGAGGGCGGCGGCGGTGTCCGTCGAGAGCTTCAGCGTCAGCAGGCAGCCCTCGGTCGCCCCGGGCGGCAGGGCGGCGGCGGGGATCTCGACGGTCTCTCCGCCGATGTCGAGGACTGCGCGGGCTCCCTCGATGCGGTCGATGGCGATGGTGGGGTGGGACATCGGTCGGTCCTTTGACGCTCAACCCCCGGCGTGCCGGGTCTGGTCCCCGACGGAGGGAGCAGGGGATGATGGGTTCTTGCGGGTGGCGGTGGGACAGGCGTGCGAGCGGGTCTTGCCGGCGGCTTCTGCGGCTTCGGCCGTCGGGTAGCAGACACGGTTGGCCGAGTAGATGCGGTCGATCACGTGGCAGCCGGCCGGGTGGTACAGCCGGCTGTTGCGGCTGGCGATGAAGGCGCAGTCGTCGGTGTTGGTTGTGGCATCGGGGGCGGCGTCAGGGGCGGCGTCGGTGGTGGCCACGGCGGTCGCTTCGGCGGCGGTCGCTTCGGCGGCGGTCGCTTCGGCGGCGGTCGCGGCGGTCGCGTCGCCAGCGGCGACGGGCGCTTCCTCAGCGGCGTCGGCTGCGACGCGACGGCGAGGACCGGGGCGGCGACCCGCGGCGACGAGCTTCCGGCGCATTTCGGCACGGACCACGGCGGGCTGGCCCTCGGGGGCACTGTCCGTCGTCACCACGACGCGGTGGCCGTCGCTCTCCAGCAGCAGGGCGCCGTCGAGATCCGTGCGGAAGACCGTCGCGCCCGCCGACTCCAGCCGGGCCAGGGTGTCGCCGTCGGGGTGCCCGTAGCGGTTCTCGGCGCCCACCGAGACGAGGGCGATGGTCGGCTCGATCGCCCGTAGCCAGGCCGCGCTCGTCGAGTGCGAGGAGCCATGGTGCGCCACCTTGAGCACGCCACAGGGCTTCACACCGTCGTGGAGCAGGGCCTGCTCCGTGGGGTCCTCGGCGTCGCCCATGAACAGGAAGCAGTCGTCGCCGTGGGTGAGGCGGACGACGACGGAGTTGCTGTTCAGGTCCGAGCGGGTGTTGCGCAGCGGCACGCCGTCGGGGAAGAGCACCTCGACCCGCGCTCCGTCGTCGAGGCGGTAGGACTGACCCCGCTCGGCCGGACGGTAGGTGATCTCCTCTTCCTCCACCGCGTCCATCACCGCCTGGTAGGTGCGGGTCGTGTGGGGCAGGCCGTTGTCGGTGTAGAAGCGCACCGGAAGGCCGTGGAGCACGTCGGCCATGCCGCCGATGTGGTCGGCGTGGGGGTGGGTGGCGATCACCAGGTCGAGCCCCTCGACCCCGCGCGCCTTCAGCCGCCCCACGACGTCGGCGCCGCGGATTCCGGCGTCGATCAACACCCGCTTGCCGCCGGGGCTGGTGATGAGGATGCTGTCGCCCTGCCCGACGTCGAGCATCTCCACCGTCAGCACGCCGGCCTGCGCCGCCAGGGAGAGCAGCAGCAGGACCGCGGCCATGGGCAGACGCATCAGGCGGATCAAGAGCGCCACGAGCGGAGGGGGCTGGGGGGTGGGGGAGGCGGACGGGCGAGCCCGGACTGCCACGGAGGTGGGGCGCGAGCCGCGACACGGCCCGCCAGCGCTCACTGCAGCTTGCCGAACCAGACGTTGCGGTGAGTGTAGTCGTAGCAGGCCGCCCAGTAGGCACCCTGGGCCTGGACGACCTCGTTGTGGAAGCCGAGGGCGCCCTCGTCGCCGATGACCTGCGAGGACTGCCAGCCCTCGCCGACTTTGGTGGCGAGCCGCATGTCGTTGTTGCGACCGTCGAAGTAGGCGATGGAGGCCTGCGTGCCGTTGAGGAAGACCGCGCTGTCTGCGCCGACGAACTCGCCATCGTCGACCAGCTCGATGGTCCAGTTGCCCGGGACGCCCGTCGCCATCAGCAGGTCCTGGTTGGCGACGTCGTGGTAGGTGATCCACAGGGTGCCGTCCTGGACGACCACGTCGGGCCACTGGCCGACGTCTCCGCCGTCTTCTGCCAGCTTGCTGCCGCCGCCGTCGTCGACGACCTCGATGGTGTAGTCGCCGCCAACGCCCCAGGCCAGCTTCAGGTTGCCGTTGACGGCGTCGTAGTAGGCGATGTACTCGACGCCGTCCTGGATGATGATCTTCGCGAACTGGCCGACGTCGGCTTCGACCGTCTCGCCGTTGACGTCGACGCCGTCTTCGCCCTGGTCGATGACCGACTTGTCGAAGCTGCTGCCGTCGTAGCGGACCAGGCGCAGGTCCTGGTTGATGGTGTCGTAGTGCACCATCACCGGGTGGGAGGTGGCGTCGAGCGCCAGGCTGGCGAAGCTGCCACCTGTGCCCGAGGGCGAGCCACCACCGTCGGCCGCGGTGCTGTCCCAGGTGCCGGTGGCGGCGTCGCGCCAGGCCACCCGCAGCGTGTCGAGCAGCACGTCCTTGTAGGCGATCCACACCGTGCCGTCGGCGGCGATCTCCATGCTGGCGTAGGTGCCGCGGTCGCCGACGTCCAGGCCGCTCTCGTCGGTGTAGCCGTCGACCTCTTCGCGCTGCCAGGAGACCGGGTCGGTGGAGAGGTCGGCCACGGCGTAGCCGATGGCTCCCTGGGTGCGGTCGTAGTAGGCGACCGCCGGGACGTCGTCGGGCGTCACGTCCATGCTCAGCCACTGGCCCCAGTCGTTGGTGTACTCGGCGGGGACCTCTTCGCTGCCGCCGTCACCGCCACCGCTGTCCAGGCTGTCGTCAGGCGTGATGGTGGAGTCCGAGCCGCAGCCCTTGCAGGCGGGCTGCGTGACGAGGCCGCCGCCCACAAGGAGCACGGCCGCAAGCGACAGGGCTGGCGCGCGAGGGGATGAAGAGGAGGGAGGGATGCGCATGGGAGGCTCCGGAGGATCAGCGGGCGCTGCGCACGCGGATGGGGTTGCCGTACACCCAGGGGTAGGCGTGCAGCCAGGGCCCGGGATCATCGCCGAGGAAGGCGTCGAGGTGCCAGGGCACGATGTCGATGCGTACCCGGTAGCTGCCGGCTTCGTCCACAGCGAAGTCTCCGCATCCGTCCTGCCAGGGCGCGCCGTCCTTGTACACGGTCGCTGTGACGTCGGGGGCCTGGGTGCCGTGGGGCGAGCCTTGCCACAGGGTGGGGCAGGTGACGGAGAGCGTGGCGGGCAGGGCGCTGGCGTCGACGACGCTGCCCATCTCGTGGACTCCGCCGGTGGCGTCTTCCAGGTGGAAGTCGAAGCCCTCGGGCGTGCCGAGGACTTCGAAGACGACCTGGAAGCGGCCCGAGGCCAGGGCGGCTTCGGCCGCGCCGAGGTCGTCTTCGGTGCCGGGCTCCAGCCACAGCCACTGCGACGCCCAGCGCAGCATGCGGCGGTAGGAGTCGCCCCGTTCGCCGTCCCGCAGGGCGATGGGCATGACATTCTGGTGGGCGTCGGTGCCGAAGGTGGCCGGGATCACCCGGTCGTCGGGGGCGACGGCCTGCAGGGCGTCCCAGCGCTCTTCGCTGGGCGTCTGCGCGAGCAGCACGCCGAGCACGAAGAGGTCGGGTTCGCCCGTGCCGTCGTCGCTGGTGAAAGGGACGATCTCGGCCAGCCAGTCGGCGGGATCGAGGCCGAGGTCGTCGGCCCGGATGGTCGGCGAGAAGGCGGCGTGCAGGTTGAAGACCTCGACCCCCTGCAGCCCGTTCTGTACCTGGGACTGCAAGGTCGCGAGGTCCCGTCCCTCGGTGTGGGCCAGCCACACCGTGGCGCCGGCGGTGGAGAAGGCGTCGATGGCGGCGGCGTCGGACTGGTTGTACTGCCAGTCACGCTGGTCGGCGTCGCCGGGGACGTGCTGGTCGAGGGCGACGGGCATCAGGTCGTCTTCGACGCCGGGGTACCAGTGGACGACGTTGCCGTTGCCACAGTGGATCTCGAGGACGTTGCCCTGGTCGTCGGGCAGGCGCGTGTCACCCGTCTGGGCGAGGGGGGCTTCCTCCCAGGTCGAGGTGGCGAAGTGCGCCGGGTGGTCGGACAGGAAGGCGTGCTCGATGCCGGTCTCACACAGCCCCTGGCGGAGGTCGGCGAGGCAGTCCGTGCGCGGGTTGCCGTCGTCGTCCAGGGGGTCGCCGTCGCAGGCGTCGTGGCTCCAGGAGGAGTGCAGGTGGACGATGGCGCGGGCCAGCGTGTGGTCGCGCGGGCCCGAAAGGGTCGACGACAGAGGTGCCAGCGTGCGCTGCCAGGCGACGGTGTCCGGCCCCGCGCTGTCACCGGGCTTGGAGCCCGAGTCGTCGGCTGTGGTGGCCGGCTTCGAAGCACAGGCCGACACCAGCAGAGCGGCGGTGATCAGGATGCCGTGGAGCGGAGCTGCGTTCATGGCGCGCAGTGTAGCCGGTTCGCGACCCCCGTCGCCGCGTGTGGGCGCGGGTTACGCGGGCGCCGTGCTCGTGCGCTGCTCCCGTAGCTCAGCTGGATAGAGCAACCGCCTCCTAAGCGGTAGGCCACAGGTTCGAATCCTGTCGGGAGCGCCACGGCGCGGGGGACACGGCGCGGGGGACACGGCGCGGGGGACACGGCGCGGGCCGGCGCAGCGTCGAGCTTGGTGCGCTCGCGGAGGGGGGTGACGAAAACTGGACAGGGGGGTGTCGGCCAGTCGACAGCTTGGACACCTCGACCAGCGCGGACGCGGCCCGCGCGGGCTGGCACGTGACTTGCTCAAGCCTCCCGTACCGGCAGCTCCCGCCTGGAGGTCCCATGCTCGCCTTCCTCTCGCCCAGCTCCTGCCTGCTTCTCCTTCTCGCCTGCCGGACGCCGCCGCCGCCGCCGCCGCTGCCTGCGGCCGACATCCCGGCCGACACCATGCTGTTGCGCGAGTGGATCCCGCTCCGCGGGCCGGAGCGCTCCATGGGGCGACGGGAGCGCTTCGACTCACAGGGCTGCTGGACCATGGCGCCCAACACCTGGCTATGGGTCCATGACCCCGACCTGGCGAACAGCACGGCCCCCGGACTGTTCTGGAGCGGCCGCTTCGACGACGCTCCCTGGTTCTGCCTCGACCCGTCGGCCCGCTGGCGACTGGAGCAGGCGCTGCGGGCGCTTCCCGCCGGCGATCACGTTGACCTGCATGCGGACGACCTGGTCGCCGTGCGCTGGACGGCGGTGGTCGACGGTCGACCCCGCTCCTTCACGCAAGGCCTGGGACGGCGGGTGCCCGAGACCGCGGCGCTTCAGGACCTGCTCGGCACACTGGCCGCGGAGGGCGCATGGGGAGCTTCGCCCGAGGGGACCGGCGACGGCTCCGCACGCGACGAGCTGAGCGCCCCCGCGGATGCTCCAGGTGCCTGAGCGCCGGGGCGATCTTTTTTGCGTCGATCGCCTTGCCCGCAGTGGGGGGGGCGAGTACATAGGGGGCGTTCGCCACGCTGGCGCATGCTGCGGGGTGGAGCAGTCCGGTAGCTCGTCGGGCTCATAACCCGAAGGTCGTCGGTTCAAATCCGGCCCCCGC
>CAZRFD010000144.1:0-17420 GCA_964599085.1 uncultured Enterobacterales bacterium
CTCGCCCGACCAGCATGGGGGGCAGCGGGCCCGTCGGGCGGGTGTCCTGCCGGCCGCCGGCGGCGAAGTCGCGGAGGCGGTCGGCGACTTCTCGCGTCGACTGCGGTCGCAGCTCCGGGGCCTTGGCCAGCATCTGCAGGACGAGGTCGACGAGTGGCTGCGGCAGGCCCTTGGCCAGCTCCGCTGGTGAGCGCGGCTCCTGCTCGATGTGCATCAGGGCGAGGGCGTGGGGGCTGTCGGCTTCGAAGGGGCGCTTGCCGGTGAGCAGGCGGTAGAACAGCACGCCGAGGCTGTAGATGTCGGCCCGGGCGTCGACCTCGTTGCCCTGGAGCTGCTCGGGCGAGGCATAGGCGAAGGTGCCGACGAATTCGCCCTTGCGGGTGATCTCTTCAGCGGCGCTGCGCAGCCGGGCCGTGCCGAAGTCGAGCAGCTTGACCCGGCCGTCGGGCAGGACCATCACGTTGCTGGACTTCAGGTCGCGGTGGACGATGCCGCGCTGGTGCAGGTAGTCGAGGGCGTCGGCGACGTGGGTCACGATGCGCACGACCTCGGCGGTGCGGCGGGGGGTGCCGGGGCGACCGCAGCTCTTGGCGTGGACCTGTGCCGCGACGCCGTCGAGCAGCTCCATCGTCAGGTAGGGGCGGCCGTCTTCGTCGGAGCCGAAGCGGTAGACCCGCACGATGTTGTCGTGGTCGAGCCGGGTCAGGGCCCGGTACTCGCGGTCGAAGCGGGGGCGGGCGAGCCCCCGCTGGGTGAGCAGCTTGAGCGCGTAGCGGTTGCCCGTGTCGTAGTCGACGACTTCGTAGACGGCGGCCATGCCGCCCCGCGCCAGCGCGCGCAGCACCTTGTAGGGCCCGATGGCGCGCGGGACCTCCAGCTCGGCGTCGCCTTCGGGCGGGCCGCCGCCGGCCGCAGCCGCCCCCCGGACGTCGGGGTCTTGGGGCCTGTCGTCGTCTGCTGCCATCGGTGCAGCCTAATCCACGGTCGGCAGCGGGTGGGGCGCCGGCGGGGGCCGTGTCACCACCGGACCGCCTCCAGCGAGGCGTCTTGAGGGTGAAGGGCGACCAGCCAGTCCCAGGCGCCCCCGAGCTGGTGGGGGGGCTCCGAGGCCCGGCCGATCCACCGTCGAGCGGCGGCCTGGTCGTCGAAGCGCAGCAGCTTCCAGGGGGTGTTCGAGCTGGCGACGACGCCCTCCATGAGGCGCTCGACACCGCGGGTGCCGGGCTCGGGGCCGGGGCCGACGCTGAGCAGCACGACGGGCACGTCGGGGCCGATGGTGAAGCTGTCGGGGGCCTGGTGCTGGAGCACGGCGGAGAGCACAACGGCGGAGGCGTCCAGCGCGGGATCCCCGCCCCACCAGGCCCGGTCCACCCACAGCGGACCGTCCAGCGCCGCCAGGCGCTCGGCGATGGCGTCGTGACGGTCGAGGGCACCGGGGTCTGGCCCCACGGGGACGCGATCGTGCAGGGTCCAGGCGGCGAAGCCCCCCCAGGCCAGCGCCAGCGGCCACAGCCGGCCCAGGCCGACGGCCGCGGCGACGGCCAGCGGGGCGGCGAGGATGCGCAGGTGGTAGCCCTGGAGGTAGCCGGTCACCCAGGCGATGCCGGCGATGCCGGCGGTGCTGCCGATGGCCAGCGCGCCGGCCCCCAGCCAGGGGCGCGACAGCAGGATCCCGACGCCCATGCCGACGCTGACCTCGAGGCCCAGCTCGACCAGGAAGCGGTCCTGCAGCGCGTCCTGGAAGACCGTCTCCAGCGGCAGGCCGGGGTCGACGTTGCTCTGGGCGACGCCGGCGAGGCAGGTCAGCGGGTCGTCGCCGCAGTTGGCCAGCAACAGCAGCCGGAAGATGCGCGGCGAGGCCGCCAGCACCGCCAGGACGGCCGCCGTGGCGATGGTCACGACGCCGTGGCGATCGCCGAGGCCCGGCAGGAGCATCAGCCCGCCGAGGGCCAGGCCGGCGGCGAAGGGGTGGTGGCCGGTGGCGATGACGGCGACCACACCGGCCAGCAGCAGGGCGAGGCGGTCACGGTGCCAGGCGAGGCCGAGCAGCACGGTCAGCAGGGCGACCAGCTCGGGGGCGCCGTAGCTGCGGGCGCCGGAGATCAGCGTGTCGGTGAGGCCGGGATCCACCGCCAGCACCGCACCCGCGGACAGGGCGGCGGCCCACTGCCGGCGGGTGGCCGTGGTCCACAGCCCGGCGAGGTGGTCTGGCGCCGCCCAGATGAAGGCGCCGATGGCGCCGAGCGGGGCGATGGCGGCGCCGGCGATGAAGCGGGCGGCGAACAGCTCGTGGAGGCTGCGCGCGAGGCGCACGAAGGGGACGGCGCACACCCACAGCCAGTCGCCGCTCTCGGGGTTGGGTGGGTGGGGGAGGAAGCCGGCGCGCAGGTTGGCTTCGGTCGCCGCCAGCGCCTGGAGGTACGGGCCCAGGCTGTCGCTGCCGATGGCGACCTGGTCGAGTGCCCGCAGCCGGATCCACGCCGCCCCCGCCCACAGCAGGGCGGAGAGCAGCAGCAGCAGCGGTGCCGTGGCGAAGCGCATCGGCGGCAGTCTACGCGGCGGCAGTCTGCGCGGCGGTGTTCGCGGCGGTGTTCGCGGCGGTGTCCATGCGGGGAGGAGCGCTGGTCGCTCGCCCCACGCGGGTGCCATGATGCCGGCGTGACGCTCCTCCTCCCCCTTCTGATCGCCTGCACCAGCTCGGGCGCGGACTCGGCAGCCGGCGGTGGGGCTGGTGATGGTGGCGCCGCGGACGGCGGGGCCGCGGACGGCGGGTCTGCGGACGGCGGGTCTGTGGACGGCGGGACCTCGGATGGGGGCGCGACCCAGGCCACCCTGCCCGACGGCGACTTCGTCGCGATCAGCGTCGGCGGCTTCCACGCCTGCGCGGTCGATGTCGATGGCGCCCTCGCCTGCTTCGGCGACGACACGGCGGGCCAGGCCACGCCCCCCTCGGGCGCCTGGACCGCGGTCGCCGCCGGACTCATGCACACCTGCGCGATCACCGCGGAGGGGGCGCTGCGCTGCTGGGGTGACGACAGCTACGGCCAGGCCTCTCCCCCCGCGGGGTCGGACTTCCGGTCGGTGTCGGCCGGTCAGCGCCACAGCTGCGCCGTCGACGGCGCCGGCACGGTCTCCTGCTGGGGCACCGACATCGACGGCGAGTGCGACGTGCCCGACATGGGCCCGGCGCGCCAGGTCTCGGCCGGCGCCACCATGACCGCCGCCGTCCAGGACGACGGGACCCTGCTGTGCTGGGGCAACAGCCTGTACTGCTTCACCGAGGGGCTCACCGGAGTCGCGTCGACCTCGGCCGGCTTCGAGCACGTCATCGCCCACCGAGACGACGGCACCGTGGCCTGCGCCGGCTTCCTCGGCGAGGGGCGCTGCCCGGATCCCTCGACGCCTGTCGACCTGATCCGCGCCGGCGCCTACGAGAGCTGCGGCCTCATCGGCGACGCGCTGCACTGCTGGCCCGAGGGGGACCCCGACGCGCCGGCCTGGCCCCCGGGCAGCTTCGTCGACGTCGACAGCGGGCTCATCGCGTCGTGCGCGGTGGCCGCGGATGGCAGCCTGGCCTGCTGGACACGGGACGGCAGCAGCTTTCCCTGAGGGCGGGTCGGCGTCGGCCCGCCCGCCCGGCTCAGCCGAGCATCGCCCCGATCACGTCGGCGCCCTCGACGTAGGCGCCCGGGTCGACGTCGCCGAGCGCCAGGAGGGTTGCGCCGAGGTGGCCGGGGAGCAGCGTCGGGTTGCCGTCGACGACGGCGCCGCTGGCGAGGTCCACGCCGCGGCCGAACAGACCCTCGTCGAAGCCGCCGATGACCTGGCCACCGGCCACACCCGCGCCGGCCACCATGGCGCTGGTCCAGGTCCAGTGGTCCTTGCCCTGGGAGCTGTTGAGCAGCGGCATGCGCCCCATCTCGCTGAGCACCACGATGACCAGCTCGTCGGCGAGGCTGGCCCCGCTGCTGCCGGGCAGGCTGCCGGCCTGCTCCCAGGCCGTCGTCAGCGACGCGAACAGCTCCTCGAAGTGGTTGGCCTGCAGGCTGTTGTCCTGGTGCGTGTCCCAGCCGTTGAACACCCCCTGCCAGGACTCGTAGGCCACCATGGCGCAGCGGGACACGCCGGTCGACAGGAAGCCCAGGCACAGGCTGAGCCGGTCGACCAGGGCGTCACCCTCGCCCAGCGACAGCTCGGCGCCCAGGCCGAGGATCTCCGGCAGGCGGTCCTCGGAGCGTGCGGCGGAGGCGGCGATGGCGGCCGCCCGGCCATGCAGCCCGCGGTCCAGGAAGGCGTTGGCCCGGGCGCGCACCGCGGCGTCCTCCAGGTCCTGGGCGGAGGTGCTGGGCAGGTCGATGGCGAGGTCCGACTCGGTGAGCGCGGTGCCGTCGACCAGCTTGCCGAGCTGCCCGGTCGTGCCCACGCGGACGACGGCTTCGGGGAAGCGGTGCGTGTAGCTGGGGCCGGAGATGTGGATGAGGGGGATCAGCGGGTCGCTGGCGGCTTCGCCGGCCAGGATGGCGCTCCAGTCGTCGTTGCCCGGGACCAGCGAGTTCGTCATCGCGATCCGCCGGCATGCGTCGTGGGCGACGGCGCGGACCTCGATGCCGTTGACGATGCAGGTCCTCGCGGCGTTCTGCTCCAGCCAGGTGCGCACCGAGGGGATGGCGGCATGCTCCACGAAGGAGATCCCGCCGATCTCGGCGGGGCCGGCGTCCTCTGGCATGTCCACCAGAGCGCTGCCGAACACCGGCGCAAAGGCGTAGGTCGGGTCCCAGCCTCCCTTGGCGAAGACGAACAGGAAGCGGCGCTCGGAGGCCGACGCCGCCCGTGCCGGGCGGATGAGCGACGGCGCCAGCAGGGTGGCGGCACCGGCCTTCAGGAGCTGGCGGCGGTCGAGCATCAGGTGGTCCAGAACCGGGGGTCGCGCATGAGCACCGTCAGCAGCGAGCGCCAGGCGGCCGCGGGGCCGTCCAGCTCGTCGACGGCGGTCCAGAGGTCAGCGTCGGCGGCGAGCTCTTCTGCCGTGGCGGACTCGCTGTAGAGGCGGCGGTGCAGCGCGCCGAGCTGCGCGTCGAAGGCGTCGTCGCCGGGGCGGTCGTCGAGCCCGACCCGGTCGAGCAGGCGACCCTCTCCCTCCTCCAGGTCGCGCCGCACGACCTCGGAGGCGCCGGCCTGGGCGAGGCGCCGGACGAGCAGGGTCGTGGCCATGGTCGGCACCGAGAGGGCGCTCACGACGGTGTCCCCGTCGATGCCGCCCGCGATGATGCGGTAGCCGATCACGTCGTTGTCGAGCTGGTCGTAGCCCTCCCAGGTCCACGAAAAGCCCGTCAGCTCTTCGACCACCCGGGCGAGCTGGCCGGCGGACAGCAGGCGGCGCGTCGCCCGCTCGGCGACCAGCTCGTCGGGGCCGGAGGCGTCGCCGGCTCGGTACTCGTCGGTCGAGAGCACCGACTCAATCAGCGCCCAGGGCGAGCCGCCGCTGTCGTCGTAGCGCTGCTGCAGGGCCAGGCGCAGGTCGTAGTCGCTGCCGGTGCGACCCAGCTCGCGGCGCAGCAGCAGCTCGGCGAAGGTCTCGGCCGCGCAGGCTTCGAAGCGCGGGTCCGCGGCGATCATCGGGCCCAGCTCGTCGATGGAGCCAAGCGGGGTCCCGAACCACTCCGGCGCGGTGTCGAGGTAGTAGCTGCCCAGGGTCTCGCGTTCGGCGTGGTAGGTGGTCAGCTCGATGGGGTCGACGTTGTCGAACCACCAGTAGCCCATCAGCGCCGACGCCAGGGGATCCAGCGTGCTGTGGCAGGACACACAGGCGGGCACCGTCCGGGTGGCGTCTTCGAGGGCGTCGGCGTCGGGGAAGGCGGCGCTGGAGAAGGAGATGGGGCGTGCCAGGAAGTCCTCGCAGAGGAACTGCGTCGACAGGGCGTTGGCGCGGCGGCGGTTGAGGTTGCTCGGCGACGTGTCGTAGCGGAGCCAGAAGCCGTTGGTCGCCAGCACGCCCATGGCGGGACGGCCGTCCAACCAGCGTGCCTGTACCCAGGGGTGGGCGTCGTCGACGGCGTCGTCGGCGTCGAGGGGGTACAGCTCGAGGAGCAGGGCGTCGGCCATGGTGGTGTTGCCGGTGACGACGTCGGTCCAGGGGCGGTCGTCGGCGATCACCCGGGCGGCCACGCGGGAGGCTTCCTCCCCGATGGAGCGGTTGAAGGCGAAGACATCGAGCGGGTCGATGCCGTAGCCCTCCCAGCCGAGGTTGAACTCGTCGACCCGGGTCAGCCAGCGCTCGGCCAAGAGCTGGACCATCCGCTCCTCGAAGCGGGGGTCGGCCATGAAGCCCCCGAGCAGGGACAGGGGGTCGGCCCCCTCCTCGACCGCGGCCAGCTCTGCTTCGGTTGGCAGGCTGCCCCGCAGGTCGAGGCTGAGCCGCCGCAGCAGCGCCGTGTCGGACAGCGGCTGGTACGACACCGCCTGTTCCACCGCCGGGTCGGGGACGCCGGAGTCGGAGGACGTGTCCGAGGGGCCCGTCGTGGGGTCCCCCGTGCATGCCAACAGCAGGCTGAGCAGCATGATGGGCAGCGTAGCAGCCGCGGATGGCAGCGCGCGCGCAGCGGTGGCGGGGCGCCGTACGCAGGTGCGAGTACGGATTGTGGGCCAGCTCCCGGCTCTTGCGTGTAGGCTGATCGACGAGTGGAGCGCGCCTGCTGGCCCTCTCTGGCCTGCCGGTCACCGGCTGGAAGGTCGTCAGCACGATGCGCTTCGCGCCCGGCAAGTGACCCTCGTGGCGCCTGTTCCTGGACCCTCGCACGATGCGGCGAGGGACCGGTGCGGGCGGGTCACGCTCGACCCTGTTGGATCCTCGCTCGGCCTGCCCGAGCGCGAACCCGGCCCCGGACCCGCCCTTTATGAGCACCGACCCACGGCTCGATCTCGAAGAGCTGGAGCACGGCGAAGACGCGCAGTCCACCTCGCCGCACCCGTGGGAGGATGGGGCAAGTACGCCGTCACCGGCCCCCTCTCCGTCTCCCGGGGGCGTCGGCCGGGACGAGGGCATGCTCGACGAGGCGCTGGGGCTCAGCGTCGAGCTGCACCCGCCCACCCCGGGCACGGAGCGGCTGGCCTTCGCCATGTCCTTCCTGCTCGGGCTGGCGGCCGTGGTTGCTGGACTCGCCATGCTCCGGCAGCACGCACCGGAGTCCACGCCGCAGCGGTACTTCGAGGGGCAGTCCTTCGTGCGGGCGTCCGTGGCAAGCGGAGTCGAGATCCGGCCCGGCGTGTACGACCGCGACGACGGACCCTACCGGTGGCGCTTCACCATCAACCGCTTCGGCCTGCGCGAGCCGGCCGAGATCGCGCCGCAGCCGGCTCCAGACACGCGCCGCGTGCTCGTGCTCGGCGATAGCTGGGCCTTCGGCTTCGGCGCGGACGAGGGCCACACGCTGAGCGACTGGGCGGAGCGGGACCTCGCCGCGCGCACCGGCGGCGATGTCGAGGTCGTCAACGGCGGAGTGTTCGGGGCCTGCGCCTTCGACATGGTCCGCCGCTACCAGGAGCTGTCCGCCAGCATCGACTTCGACGATCTCGTGCTGCTCGCCCCGCGCAACGACACCCGGCAGCAGCGCCTGCTGTCGGAACGCGAGATCTGGCTCGCCCATCGGCGTGCCCCGCAGGTGCCCTGGTACCTGCCCTTCGAGCGCCTGCTGCTGCAGGCCGGCCTGCGCCTCCCCCGACAAGAGCCCCCGCCGCTGCCGCATGGCGACCTGCGCGCATCGCAGCAGGACCTGTTCTTCATCGCCAGCGACGCGCGCGCTGCGGGGCACGACGTCGTTCTGCTCGACACCGCGGTGGACTGGAGGGAGATCCGCGACGCCCCTCGGCGACGGCTGCGCGCCGCGGTGGCCGAGATCGGCGTGGCCTCCGGATCGGCCCGCCTCGCCCAGCGGAGCTGCTGGGGCTTCAAGGATCTGTCCCACCCCAGCGCCGCCGGTCACCAGGTCCTGGGTCACGCCCTCGCCGAGCTGCTGGCGACCGGACGGTCGCTCGACTCTCCGTGGGCTGAGAGCTGTGACGACGTCAGCGACGTCGGCCCGGGCAAGGGCGGCTGGCCGGTGCCGGAGGGCGGGTAGCGCTTGCTCTTCGTCACCGAGACCTTCGTCGTCTTCCTGGCGGTCGTGCTGCTGCTGTACAGCGTGGCGCCGCGTCGCCTGCGGCCCTGGGTGGTGCTCGCCGCCTGCCTGATCTTCTACGCCTCGTGGAGCGTCCCCTACCTCTTCCTGCTGCTCGGCAGCGTCGCCATCGACTACTGGCTGGCGCGGCGCGCCGGAGCCCGGGACGACCCGGCCTCGCCGCCCGACCACATCCGCCGTCGCTACCTCATCGCCTCCGTCGCCATCAACCTGGGTGCGCTGGCCTTCTTCAAGTACTCGGCCTTCGCCGCCCACCAGCTCAGCTTCCTGGTGAAGCTGGTCGACCCCGGCCGCTACGTGCCCGCACCCGAGCTGGTGCTGCCGCTCGGCATCAGCTTCTACGTCTTCCAGGCCCTGTCCTACTCCATCGACGTGTACCGCGGCCGCCTGGCGCCGACGGACAGGCCCATGCGGCTGGCGCTGCTCATCCTCTTCTTCCCCCACCTTGTCGCCGGCCCCATCATCCGAGCGCGGGACGTGCTTCCCCAGTTCGATCGCCTGCACGACCCGCTGGACACCGACGAACTCGTCCTCGGTGCCCGCGAGTTCGTCATCGGTTTCGCGCGCAAGGTGATCTTCGCCGACCAGTTCGCGCTCATCGCCGACGCCACTTTCGGGGATCCCGAGCGCTTCGGCTCCGCCACCCTGCTGCTCGGGGTGCTCGCCTACGCGTTCCAGATCTACTTCGACTTCTCGGGCTACTCCCAGATGGCCATCGGCCTGGCCCGCATGTTCGGGATCCGCTTCCCCGACAACTTCAACGTCCCCTACATCGCCACCAGCCTGCAGGACTTCTGGCGACGCTGGCACATCTCGCTGTCGACCTTCCTGCGGGACTACCTCTACATCCCGCTGGGCGGCTCACGCCAGGGGACCCTCGCCACGGTCGGCGCGCTCATGGCGACGATGCTGCTCGGTGGCCTGTGGCACGGCGCGAGCTGGACCTTCATCGCCTGGGGCGCCATCCACGGTGCCGTGCTGGCGCTTGGCCTGGTCTACCGCCGGCACCTGGCGACACCGGCGCACGCGCGCTTCTGGGGGAGCACGGCCGGTGCCCTGGTCGGGTGGCTCGGCACCCAGCTCGTCGTGGCTGTGGCCTGGATCCTCTTCCGGGCGGAGAGCTTCGGGGTCGCGGCCGCCTACCTCCGCTGCCTGTGGCGGCCCGAGGGACACGACAGCATCGCGGTGACGCCGCTGCAAGGGGCGCTCTTCGCCGCGGCCATCGCCATCCACGTCGTCGCCGCCGTGCACCGTGACGCCGCCGTGCCGTGGCCACGCCGACCCATCACCGCGGGCCTGCTTGCCGGCGCAGCCGTGGCCCTGCTGCTGGTGCTCAAGGGGGACGACGCGCCCTTCCTGTACGCCGCCTTCTGAGGGAGGCCCTCGCACCGTCCCGGCCGGCCGTCGCTGTGGTGTCCGGCGAGCCTGCGGTATCCTGTCGGTGCCCCGATGGTTCCCTGGGGCGGGGAGCTTGCGATGTGGATGATGGTTCCGCTGGCCACCGGGCTGCTGGTCTTCGGTGGCGTGGCCTGTGACTCGGCCCAGGACACGGCCGCTCCGGTGGTCGACACCGGTGGCGATCCCGCTGCTGGACTCACGGGCGACGATCAGGACGGTGACAGCATCCTCGACCTGCACGAGGGGGAAGATGACGCCGACGGGGACGGCACCCCCAACTACCTCGACCTCGACAGCGACGGTGACGGCGTGGGCGACGCCTTCGAAGCCGGCGACGACGTGCTCGCGACCCTCCCCGTCGACACCGACCAGGACGGCCTGCCGAGCTTCCTCGACCTCGACAGCGACGGGAACTGCCTCACCGATGTCTACGAAGCACGGCTGACGGGCCAGGTGCCCGCGGACAGCGACGGCGACGGGGCCTACGACGCCGGCGACTTCGACGACGACGGCGACACCATCCTCGACATCTACGAGATCACCGACGACTGCGGGGATCGCGACAGCGACGGCGACGGGACCCACGATCGCCTCGACATCGACAGCGACGGCGACGGCATCGGCGACCTCTACGAAGCGGGCACGACCGAGTTCTCGACCGAACCGGCCGACACCGACGGCGACGGCGTGCCCGACTACCTCGACCACGACAGCGACGGGGATGGCATCTCCGACACCGACGAGGGTGGGGTGACCGACCCGACGCAGGAACCGCGGGACACCGATGGCGACGGGCTCTACGACAGCGCCGACGTCGACGCCGACGGTGACGGGCTGCGCGACGACGAAGAGCTGGCCGTCTACGGCACCGACCCCTACGACGCCGACACGGACGGCGACGGCTTCACCGACGGAACCGAAGACGTGGCGGGGACGAACCCGCTCGACGCCGAGTCCTTCCCCGATGGCATCTACGTCGTGCTCGGGGAGCGGAGCTGGGTGGAAGAAGAGTTCGAGTTCGACGTCCGCATCGAACAGGCCGACATCGCCTTCCTGCTCGACTCGACCTGCTCGATGACTGGCACGATGAACGCGCTGGCCGGCGAGTTCTCGGGCATCGTCACCGACCTCGCGTCGCTGTTCCCCGACGCCGAATACGGCTTCGCCACCTTCGATGACTTCGCCTACGCCGGCTACGGCGAGCGCGGCGTCGACAAGCCCTTCATCCTGCGCAAGCAGATCACCAGCAACCTGTCGGCCATGCAGTCCGAGCTGTCCGGGGTCCCGACGCACAACGGCGTCGACGGCATCGCGTCGACCCTGGAGGCGGTCTACCAGGCGGCCGCGGGGGCGGGCTACGACCAGAACTGCGACACCGTCTACCAGGACGTCACGGACATCCTCCCCTTCCTCGCCGACAGCGACGACCCCTTCGGCGGGCTGGGCGGACAGGCGTACTCCGAGAGCACCCCGGGCGGCGGTGACATCGGCGGCATGGGCTTCCGGGACCTGTCGCTGCCGATCATCGTCTATGCATCGGACACGACCATGCGCAACCGGGCGGACGGCTACGGCGTGCCCGGCGGCTGCCCCGGTGAAGCGACGGCCGACGACGTGGTCTCCGCGGCGCAGGACATCGGCGCGCAGCTCCTCGGGATCTGTGTCGGCGGCGTCGTGTGTCGCCCCCAGATGGAAGCGCTGGCGGAAGCCACGGACTCCTACGCGGATCTGGACGGAGGCGGTGAACCCGACGATCTGCTGGTGGTCGACTGGACCGGGTCGGACGACGAATTCCGGGAGACCGTGACCGGCGCGCTCGAAGACCTGGTCGGGTCGATCCGTTTCGACACGGTCGAGCTGGTCTTCGAGGGCGACGAGTGGGGCTTCGTCGCGTCCGTCGAACCGGCGCTCTACGAGAACGTCGACGAGCTGGCGGACGGCGACACGGTGCTGACCTTCATCGTCGGATTCGTGGGCGTCGTGCCCGCGCTGACGGAAGACCAGACCTTCGCCATGACCATGAACGTCATCGGTGACGAGTCGGTGCTGCTCGACACCCAGGACATCACCATCCTGGTGCCCGGCGCGGCGTACTGAACGCGGCCCTACTCGATCCCGAGCCGCTTGCTGACCTCGGCGGCGTCCTTGCCCTCCAGCACGAGGGCGAGGTCGCGCTCGATGCGGCGCTGGGCGAAGGGGGCGCTCTGCTCGTCGAGCTTCTTGGTCAGGGCGCCGATGCGCTGGCGATCGGTGCCCTCGACCGCGGCCCGCAGGTCTGCGATGGTGGCCGAGAGCACGTCGCCCTCGTCCCCGTGCAGCAGCGCGGCGTCGTCGATCAGGGCCTTGTCGAGGGCCGTCAGCACGCCCTGGGCTTCGACGCGGGCTTCGATCAGCAGGCGCTCGTCGAAGTCTTCTTCGGCGTTGTCGATGGCGTCTTCCAGCATCTGCTCGATCTCGTCGTCGGACAGGCCATAGGAGGGCTCCACCTTGATGGCGGCCTGCACCCCGGTGCTCTTCTCGGTGGCGCTCACCGCGAGGATCCCATCGGCGTCGACGGTGAATTCGACCTTGATGCGCGGAATGCCGGCGGGCATGGGGGGGATGCCCGACAGCCGGAAGCGGCCCAGAGACCGGTTGTCCTTGACCATCTCCCGCTCGCCCTGGACGACGTGGATATCGACGGCGGTCTGACCGTCGACGTGGGTCGTGAAGGTCTGCGAGGCGGTGGCCGGGATGGTCGAGACGCGCGGGATGATCCGCTCGACCACGCCGCCCATGGTCTCGATCCCCAGCGACAGCGGCAGGATGTCGAGGAGCAGCAGGTCGTCGGTGAGCTGGCTGGCGCCGGAGAGGATGTCGGCCTGCATGGCGGCGCCGATGGCCACGACCTGGTCGGGGTCGATGTCGACGTGGGGCGCCTTGCCGCCGAACAGATCCTGGACGAAGCTGCGGACGAAGGGCACGCGGGTGGAGCCGCCGACGAGCACGACCTCGTCGATGTCGCCGGGCGACAGCTCGGCGTCGGAGAGCGCCCGGCGGATGCTGGCGGCGGTGCGCTCCACGATGGGGGTGATGAGCGCGTCGAGCTGGTCGCGGCTCACGGGGACCTGGTGACGTGTGCCGCGCAGCTCGACGTCGATGGTGGCGCTGTCCGCGTCGGTGAGCTGGCGCTTGGCCTGTTCGGCCGCCCGCACCAGCAGGCGCCACTCGATGCCGGTGAGGTCCGTGAGGCCGAGCGACTGCTGCACGACGCTGGCCAGGGCGTGGTCGAAGTCGTCGCCGCCGAGGCGCGTGTCGCCGGCCGTCGACAGCACCTGGAAGATGCCCTCGTTCAGCTCGAGCACGGAGACGTCGAAGGTGCCGCCGCCGAGGTCGTAGACGACGACGGTCTGCCCGTCGGCGCCCTCCTGCAGGCCGTAGGCGATGGCGGCGGCGGTCGGTTCGTTGAGCAGCCGCAGGACATCCATGCCGGCGAGGCGTGCGGCGTCGCGCGTGGCCTGGCGCTGGGCGTCGTCGAAGTAGGCCGGCACGGTGATCACGACGCCACCGGGGCGTGACAGCAGCACGTCGCCGGCCTGCTGCCACAGCTCGCGCAGGATCATCGCCGACAGCTCGACCGGGGTGAATTCGAGGTTCCCGTGGCGGAAGCGGATGACGCGGTCGTCGGTGCTGGCCAGCGTGTAGCCGAAGGCGCGGGCTTCGTCGGCGACTTCGGCGGGGGAGCGACCCATGAAGCGCTTGAAGCTGGTGAAGGTGACGCCGTTGTCGAGGTGGGCCCGGGTCAGCGCGGGGCGGCCGACGGCGAAGGCGCCGTCTTCTTCGGTGCCGCCCTCGATGCGGACGGCGCTGGGGACGAGCGCCTGGCCCTGTTCGTCGAGCAGCACACGGGCCTTGCCGTCGAGGACCGCGGCGACCAGCGAGTGCGTGGTGCCGAGGTCGATGCCGATGTTCTTGCTCATGGCTGCATTCCTGCGGGGTTCACGAGGTTGTCGAGGTACTTGCTGCGCGCCAGCAGCTCTTCGATGGCGGGGCCGTCGAGCTGGCCGCTCTCTTCCCAGGCCGAGAAGCGGGCGTCCAGGTCGGCCATGACCCGGTCGTGCAGGCTGCGGGCCTGCGCGGCCACGCCGTCGGGGTCGGCCTGGGCTTCCATCTGCAGCTCGAAGATCTCTTCGAGGAAGTCGGGGTCGAGGGGGATCCGCCCGTCTTCTCGGGGCCGGGCCTTGCCGGTGGCGAGGTACCAGCCGCGCTTGATGGGGTCACGTAGGGCACGGCGGGCGCCGTTGATGGCGGCGGTCCACTGGAGGCTCATGCGGCGTTCCACGGCGCTCTTGCCGGCGAAGCGGTCGGGGTGGACGAGGCGGCTGCGGGCCCGCCAGGCGCGGTCGATGTCCTTGCCGTCGATGTGCCAACGCCGCGGCAGGCCCAGCACGGAGAAGTGGTCGGGGTCGACCGGGGGGGGCTGGATGGCACCACAGCCCGCACAGACGGGCCCGCCCACCTTCTCGTGGCAGCGCCAGCAGATCACCGGATCACCTCGTCGGGGAGGGAGGGATGCCGGTAGCCGGCGCGGTCAGCAGCGCCGAGGCCGGACCCTCCCATGCGTCACATCGTGAAGGAGTCCCCGCAGGAACAGGAGCGCGACGCCAGCGGGTTGTGGAACTCGAAGCCGCTGTGCATCATGCCCTTCTTGAAGTCCAGTTCCGAGCCGTTGATGAACAGGTAGGACTTGCGATCGACGGCCAGGACGATGTCTTCGCCGTCGTCCGTCGAGAAGGTGAACAGCTTGTCCTTGGGCTGGGGTTCGGACACCAGGTCCAGGTAGTACTCCAGCCCCGAGCAGCCGCCGCCGCGCACGCCCACCCGTAGGACGGCGTCCGGCGTCTGGCGGCGCTTGCGGACCGACAGGATGCGCTGCTTGGCGGCGTCGGTCATGGTCACGGCCATGGTCTGATCCTCACGTCAGGGTGCGGGTCCCTATCGGACCCGGGCGGGTCGGGCCGCCGCAGGGGGGCTCAGTCCTGCTTCTTCTTGCGGTAGTCGGCGATGGCGGCCTTGATGGCGTCTTCCGCGAGCACCGAGCAGTGGATCTTGACCGGCGGCAGCGCCAGCTCGGCGGCGATGTCGCTGTTGCGGATCTTCTCGGCGTCTTCGATGCTCCGCCCCTTGACCATGGTCGTCACCAGCGAGCTGCTGGCGATGGCCGAGCCACAGCCGAAGGTCTTGAACTTGGCGTCTTCGATGATGCCGTCGTCGCTGATGCGGAGCTGCAGCTTCATGACGTCGCCGCAGGCGGGCGCGCCGACGAGTCCGGTGCCGACATCGGGGTCGGCCTTGTCGAGGCTGCCGACGTTCTGCGGGTTCTCGTAGTGGTCGATGAGCTTGTCGCTGTAGGCCATGGGCAGGGCTCCGGGGACGGGGCGTCGGGAGAGGGGGAGTCGAGAGAGGGAGCTGAGAGGTGGAAACGCAGGCTTGCGCTCAGTGCGCGGCCCACTGGATGGACTTCAGGTCGATGCCTTCCTTGACCATCTCGTAGAGGGGGCTCATGTCGCGCAGCCAGCGGACCTTCTCGGTGATGAGCGCCAGGGCGAAGTCGACCTCTTCTTCGGTGGTGAAGCGGCCCAGGCCGAAGCGGATGGAGGTGTGCGCCAGCTCGACGTCCACGCCCATGGCGCGCAGCACGTAGCTGGGCTCGAGGCTGGCCGAGGTGCAGGCGCTGCCGGAGCTGACGGCGATGTCCTTGATCGCCATCATCATGGCCTCTCCCTCGACATAGGCGAAGCTGATGTTGAGGTTGTTGGGCAGGCGGTGTTCCCAGGAGCCGTTGAGGTACAGCTCGTCGAGGTTGTCCTGCAGGCCCTGCCAGAGCTTGTCCCGCAGGCGGCGAACCTCGTTGATCTTGCCGGTGTCGAGGTCTTCCTTGGCGTAGACCGCGGCCTTGCCCATGCCGACGATCTGGTGGACCGCCAGCGTGCCTGAGCGCATGCCCCGTTCGTGGCCGCCGCCGTCGATGATCGGCTGCAGGCGTACCCGCGGCCGGCCGCGCCGCACGTAGAGGGCGCCGACACCCTTGGGGCCGTACATCTTGTGGGCCGACATGCTGAGCAGGTCGACGCCGAGGGCCTTGACGTCGACGGGGATCTTGCCGAGGGCCTGCACGGCGTCGCAGTGGAAGACCGCCTGGTGGTCCTTCAGGATGGCGCCGATCTCGGCGATGGGCTGCAGCACGCCGATCTCGTTGTTGGCCAGCATGACGCTGACGACCGTGGTGTCCGGGCGCAGGGCGGCCTTCAGCTCTTCGAGGTCGATGCGGCCGTCGCTGCCGACGCCGAGGTAGGTGACCTCCCAGCCGTCGCGTTCCAGGGCGTGGCAGCTGTCGAGCACGGCCTTGTGTTCGGTCGCCACGGTGATCACGTGCTTGCCGCGACCGGCGTAGTACCGGGCGGCGCCCTTGATGGCGAGGTTGTTGGATTCCGTCGCGCCGCTGGTCCAGACGATCTCCTTGGGGCTTGCGCCGATGAGGGCCGCGACCTCTTCCCGGGCGACGGCGACGGCTTCTTCCGCGGCCCAGCCGAAGCTGTGGTTGCGGCTGGCGGCGTTGCCGAAGATGTCCGTCAGGTAGGGCATCATCGCTTCGGCGACGCGCGGGTCGCAGGGCGTGGTTGCCTGGTTGTCGAGGTAGATGGGCAGCTTGACGGTCATGGGGGCGTCCCTGTGTCCGGTGGGCGGGTCAGCCGGCGTCCTGGACCGCGGCCACCATGGCGGGTGGCTGCTGGCCCGGTTCGACGTTGCAGGTGCAGGAGGGGCAGGCGTGGCGCGGCGTGTCGTCGGCGCAGGTGGTGCAGCCGTCGAGGTAGTCGAGCGATGCCTGCAGCTCGGTCTCGAGCTGGTGGAGGCGATCGATGGCGGCGCGGGTGTCGGTGATCTTGGCGCGGTAGAAGTCGCGCAGGGTCTGCATTGCCGCGGGGCCGCTGTCTTCGTCCTTGAAGTCGGAGAGGAAGTCGGCGGCGTCCTTGAGCGAGAAGCCCAGCTCCTGCAGCCGGTCGATCCACTGCAGGCGGAGCAGGGCGCGGTCGTCGTAGAGCCGGAATCCGCCCTTGGTGCGGGAGGCCGGCTGCAGCAGGCCCAGCTCTTCGTAGAGGTGCAGGGCGCGCACGGTCTTGCCCGATTCCTCCGCCAGCTTGCCCACCCGCCACAGCTCTCCCTTGCGCGCGAGGCGGGAGGCGGCGCGGATGGCGTCGGCGGCAGGGGAGCGGGCGGGCATGCGGGTCCCGGTGGCAGGAGAGGCGGTCAGGCTCGAATCGAACCCTAACGTAAGGGTTTGGGCGCAAAAGTCAAACCCTCACGTCGAGGTGAGGGTGTGTATTCGCTGCCCGCGGGGCGATCAAGGGTCGGGTGCGGCCCGGGGCAGGCGGCAGGTGTCAGGTGAATTCCATTACCCATTTTGCGGCTGAAATCGACCCATCTTGAGACGGCACCCTGCGCGCGCAACGAAGGGCACCATCGAACGGCTCCGGGCCATCGACTGGCGGCGCCGCCATGCTGCACCGCCCCCTCGAACTCCTCTGCCTGAGCCTGCTGGCCTTCTTCGGGCCGGTGGCGCTGGCTGCGCCCAGCCCGACGGGGGCGTGGCAGCACCGTGTCGCGCTTCGTCTGCGCTGGCTTCGCATGCGTGGGTGACCGCCCGCAGCGCATGGCGCAAACAGCGCCGCTACGCCCTGGCACCGCCGCTACGCACTGATGCTCTGGGCAAGGTGTCAGGCGAAGCTGATTACCCCTTATGGGGTATCCATGTGCGTGCAGATGGCACAAGATGTAGTGGTGACTCAGCCTCGTTCCCCCCAGGCCTCC
>CAZRFD010000145.1:0-17383 GCA_964599085.1 uncultured Enterobacterales bacterium
CGGGGCTGGGTTCGGGGTCGGTCAAACGACCGAGGGTGACCGGGTTGCGCAGCCTATAGCGCGCGATCCCCGGCCCACAAGTCCTGGGTGCCGCACTATAGTGCCTGTGCAGCGTGTTGTGGGAGCACTTCACCGGGTTTTTTCGAGCCGCCTTCGGCATCATCGCGGCTGGCGCGCCGGAAGTGTGCGCACTATAGTGCTGCATGCTCCTCCCCACCATTGGTGAGCGCCTGCGGGCGCGGCGGCTGTCCCTGGGCCTGAGCCAGGCCGCGGTCGGCGCGGCAGCCGGCGTGTCGCTGCGCTTCCTCGGTCAGGTGGAGGCCGGCCGCGGGAACATCAGCGTCACCCGCCTCGCCGATGTGTGTGCTGCCCTCGATCTCAGCCTCGCGCAGCTCTTCGCCGGTCTCGGCCCCGGTGGACCGGCCGGCATCGCGCTGGTCGGGCTTCGGGGGGCGGGAAAGAGCACCATCGGGGCGCGGGTCGCGGCGCGGCGGGGGCTGCCCTTCGTCGAACTGGACAAGGTCATCGAGGCCCGGGCGGGCATGAGCCTCGCCGAGCTGATCGAGCTGGGCGGCGAGCCCCGCTACCGGCAGGTCGAAGTCGAGGCGGTCGCGGCCATCCTGGCCGGGCCACCGGTGGTCCTGGCGACGGGGGGCGGGCTGGTCAGCGCGCCGGCGACCTGGCTGCGCTTGCGGCAGGGCGCGCGTACCGTGTGGCTCCAGGCCAGCCCCGAGTCCCACCTCGCCCGGGTGCGTGCCCAGGGCGATCTGCGTCCCATGCGGGGGCGGCCCGACCCCCTCGGCGAGCTGCGGAGCATCCTCGCCGAGCGAGCGCCGCTCTACGCCGAAGCAGACCTCCACCTCGACACCGACGCGCTTGGTGTGGACCAGGTCGTGGAGCGGCTGGCCGCCTGGTAGCCGGGCCGGTCTATGCTCGGGCCTCTCCCAGGGAGGCCGCCATGGCCACGCTTGTCTTCACGCGACCCACACCGCTGTCGCTGGCGGACGCCGCCCGCCTGCCCTCGACCGCGGTGGTCGACAACAGCGGCGCGGGCGCGGTCGTGCGGATGTCGGTGGACGCCGCGGACCTCGGCGCCGTCGTGGATGCCGCGGTCACGCTGGGGCGGCTGCTGCCCGACGCCACGGTCACGGTGGAGGGCCTCGCGTCGCCCGCCCTGCCGGCGGTGGTGCCCGACGCTGCGACGGACGACGTGGCCGCGGAGCGGGTGGGGTCGGCCGACGCCGCACCGCCGCCCGCGGCGCCACCCACCGACACTGACGACCCCTGGGAGCTGGTCCGCCAGCGGCGCTTCGACGAAGTGCTCGCGGTGCTGGCGGGCACCGCGCTCGACAGCCTGGGGCGCGACGTCGTCCGGGAGCTGCTGTCGAGCACCGATCCAGAAGAGGTCGCCCTGGCCTGTGACATCGCCCGCATCACGCAGTGGAAGAGCTTCGTGAGCACCATGCGGCGCAAGCTGGACCACGCCGACACCCGCGTCCGCGTCGCGGCGGTGCGGGCCATCGGCCACCTCAGCGGGCCGGCGATGATCTGGCACCTGCAGAAGCTGTCGGGGGACGCCAGCGCCGACGTCCAGGCCGCTGTCGCTGACGCGGTCGCCGAGATCGAGGGGCGCCAGGGCTGACCGGTGGCGGATGCCGGCGGCCGCGGTGATATGCGGCCGCCATGACCGCCGATTTCGACAGCGCCACCGACGTCACCGCCCCAGGCCCCGGGGAGACCCTCGACCGCCTCGCCGGGGACTGGAGGATCCTCCAGCTCCGCGACGGGCACCGCTTCTCGACCGATGATCTCGTCTGTGCGTGGGCCGGCGCCCGCGCACGCCCGGACGCGCAGCGGCTCCTCGACATCGGAGCCGGCATCGGCTCGGTCGGCCTGATGGCGCTGTGGATGGTCAGCCAGTACCAGGCCGGACCCGCGCCGACGCTGGACATGGTCGAAGCGCAGCTCGTCAGCCATGACCTCGCCCGGCGCACCGTGGCCCTCAACCGTCTCGCCGACCGCGTGCGGCTCCGCCTCGGCGACCTCCGCGACCAGGCGATGGTCCAGAGTCCCGGTGGCTACGACCTCGTCACCGGATCACCGCCCTACATCCCCATCGGCAAGGGCCACGTCTCCCCGCACCCACAGCGTGCCGCCTGCCGCATGGAGCTGCGTGGCGACGTCTTCGACTACTGCCGCACCGCGGCCCGGGCGCTCTCCCCCACCGGGCGCTTCAGCCTCGTGCACGCCGCCCTCGACCCTCGCCCGGAAGCCGCCCTCGACGCTGCCGGGCTGGTGCTCCTGCAGCGCACCGACGTCGTGTTCCGCCGCGGCCGTGCGCCGACGATCGCCGTCTTCGTGGCCGGCCACGCGGGCACCCCGCTCCCCAGGGCGACGCTCGTGGTCCGCGAAGCCGATGGGAGCTGGACCGAAGAGTGGCAGGCCCTGCGCCGGGACATGGGGATGCCGGCCTGAGGGCGCTCAAGCCTGGCGACTGACCGGCTCGGCGACGCCGCGCCGTGCTTCGAGTTGGACCCGCACCTCTCGCGCCGACTCCTCGGTGATCGGGTAGGACCAGACCGCCCAGATCGCCAGCGCCGATGTCAGGGTCGGGATGAAGGCGTCGCACAGGCGCATCAGCGTGATCGTCGACGCCGCCTGCTCTCCGCCCAGCTCGACGTCGAAGCCCGTCCAGTTGAGCAGGAAGCCGCCACCGGCGATCGCTGCGGCCATGCCGAGCTTGACGACCCACCAGAAGATGGAACCGTACATGCCCTCCCGGCGCTCGTGGGTCTGCAGCTCGTCGACGTCGACCACGTCGGCGATCATGGACCCCATCAGCGTGAACAGGCCGCCCAGGCCAAACGCCATCAGCGGCGAGGGCACCAGTGACAACCAGGGCATGTCCGGCCGGAAGCAGACCCACTTCAGCGAGTACCCCAGCATGGAGATCCCGGTCGACACGAAGAAGGCCCGGCGCTTTCCGATGTGTGTCCCCAGCCAGGTCACGAGCGCGATCACGACGAAGGTCGACACCGCGCCCAGCGTCCCGGCGTAGCCGGCCCACTTCGCGCCCAGCTCCTGGTCGCCGCCGAAGATGTAGTAGATGACGACGTAGGCCTGGAAGGAGCTGACCAGGATGAAGCCGTTGAACACCAGGAAGGTGGCCGCCCCGAGCTTCAGGAAGGGGCCCGATGACAGCGTGATCTTCAGCCCGCGCGTGAAGTCCTGGATGCTCTCCCACAGGCTGCCGCCCTGTTCCTCCGCGGTCTCGTCGTGGACGATCCGCTCGCGCAGCACCAGCGCTGGGATGACGCCGAGCATCATCACCACCACGCCGATCAGCACCGCCAGCCAGCGCGCGCCTTCGGCCTGGTCATCGAACCACTCGTGGTTCGTCATGATCCACAGGAACCACGGCGACACGACATAGGCGAGCTGGCCGATGAAGTTCTGGGTGCCCATCAGCCGGGTGCGTTCGTTGTAGTCGGGGGTCAGCTCGTAGCCGAGCGCCACCCACGGCGTCGCGAACACCGTGTAGGCCAGGTAGAAGATGATCGAGCCGACCAGGAACCAGACGAAGTAGAAGTTCTCGGTCTGGCCGCGCGGCATCCACCACAGCGCTGCGTAGATGAGCCCGGCGGCGAGTGCCCCGCCGAAGATCCACGGCCGGCGGCGCCCCCAGCGACTCTTCGTGTGGTCGGAGATGTAGCCCATGACGGGGTCGGTGAGGGCATCGGTCAGCCGCGGCAGCGCGCCGAGCAGCCCGACCAGGGCCGGGTTCATGCCGAGCCCCAGGTTCAGCACGATGATCATGCCGCCGATGGCGGCGGCCAGCGTGTTGTTGACGAAGGCGCCGGCGCCGTAGGCCAGCATCCGGAGGAAGCCGACGCGGTCTTCGGGGCGGGTGCGGGGGTGGGGACCCTCGCGGTGGTGCCAGGCCGACAGGGCTTCACCCGCGAGCCCCTGCGCGTCTTCCGCGTCGCTGGAAGGTCCCCGGTCCATGGCGCTCACCGCCGGCGGCCCGTCTGGACGGGCTCGCTGCGGGTGTAGACGCGGACGTAGTCGACCACGAGGTCGGCTGGGAAGACGGCCGGGTCGGGGTCCCCGCCGAGGGTGCCTCCGACGGCGAGGTTGAGGATGATGTAGAAGGGCGCGTCGAACACCCACGGGCCGTCCGCGTCCCCGATGGACACGGTCTGGTATCGGACATCGTCGACGTACCAGGCGATCTGTTCGGGGTCCCACTCGATGGCGTAGACGTGCATGTTGTCGGCGTAGCTGCCGTCGGGCAGGTTGTAGATGTCGCCGACACCCTGGTCCCCGGAGTAGCCCGGCCCGTGCACGGTGCCGAAGACCGTGTCGGCGTCGGTGCCGATGGCTTCGACGATGTCGATCTCGCCGCAGGAGGGCCAGCCGACCTCGTCGATGTTGGTGCCGAGCATCCAGAAGGCCGGCCACAGCCCCGCCCCCGCGGGGATCTGCATGCGCGCTTCGATGCGGCCGTAGGTCTGTTCGAGCGTGCCGCGGGTCGTCAGCCGGGCCGAGGTGTAGCTGTTGCCCTCGTAGTCTTCCTGCTGCGCCCGGATCACCAGGTTTCCGTCCCCGTCGAGGAAGGCGTTGTCGGTCCGATCCGTGTCGTACTCGAGCTGATCGTTGCCCCAGCCGTCGCCGCCGACGTCGTGGACCCACTTCGAGCTGTCCGGTGCCGCGCCGGCGCTGCCCTCGAACTCGTCGGAGGCCAGCAGCTTCCAGCCGTTGTCGGGGGCGCTGGTCGTCGCCGGGCGGGCGCAGGCCAGGGTGAGCAGCAGCGGTGCCGAGATCATGGTCAGTCCGCGGTGAAGTAGAGGTTGTCGATGTGCAGCTCGTCGCCGGAGCTTCCCGCGCCACCGACGAGCACGAAGGGGCCGGTCACCGAGCTGAGGTCGGCGCCGCCAGCGGCGAAGTCCGCCAGGGGGACGCTGAGGTGGTGCCAGCTTCCGTCCGCCTTGTAGCCGTAGTCGCCGGCGTTGACGGAGGCTTCGGTGCCACCGCCGGTCAGGTGCAGCTCGACGCTGGCGAAGCCGTCGGAGCCGGAGGAGAGGCTGACGTACATGGTGGTCCAGGACGACAGATCCGTCGCTGCGTCCCAGGTCACGCCCCCGCCCCACCAGTCACCGCCGGCATGCACGATGATGTCGGACTGGTAGCCCTCGACCCGGTCGATGAGGTCGATGTCCTGTGTGTAGGTGTTGTCGTAGATGTAGTAGTGCCGGGTGACATCGTCGACCGGCAGCGCGTCGCTGGACCCGCCCTCGTAGAACACGCCCAGGCTCAGGCGGGCTTCACCCTCCTGCCAGGGGTCGGGGCCGTCGTAGAAGTCGTCGTCTTCGCCAGTGTCTCCCGCCGACGCGGCGTCGAAGTCGGGGTAGACGGGCGTGCCCGGGTCGGGGCGGCAGGCCAGCAGGAGCAGCAGCGTCGCGGTCATGGCAGCCTCTCAGGAACCGGGGACGATGGTGGTCCCACCGTCCTCTGTCTGGACGACGATCCAGTCGCCCTGCGGCTCCCCGCCGAGGTCCACGATGGCCTGCCAGGCCAGCGGTGCCAGGCGGTAGGAGATCGTGCCGGTGGCGTCGTAGGTGACGCTGTCGGGGAAGGAGTCGAGGACCGCCTGGAAGCCGTCGACGGCGATCACCCACGTGAAGTAGAGGTCGTCGTCGGCGGCGAGCTGTCGGCGATAGATCTCGGCCATGGACGTCGCGGCGTAGAACTGTGCTTCGCCCGAGGGTTCGTAGGCCAGCACGGTGCCCCAGGCGTAGAACGCGGGGATCCAGGCCTGGTCGGACACCAGATCCCACTTGATGTCGCCGCCCACACCCGAAGCGAAGGGGTTGTTGGGGTCGTCGAGGACGCTTGTGTCGGGGTAGACACCCTCGCTTCGCGACCAGAGCACCAGCTCCAGGTCGTCGAGGTCGGTGCCGTAGACGTAGCGTGGGGGCTCGTCGATGCAGCCGGCGAGCAGGACGGGCAGCAGCAGGGGGTGCAGCATCACAGGCTCACGTTGAGGTAGGTGCCGAGCTCGAATTCGTGACCCCATGCCGAGGCGTCGGCGGGGTCGGCCACGAAGTTCTCGGAGTACTGGTCCAGCGCCCGCCACTTCGCGTTGACGCCGATCCGACCATAGGGCAGGTACAGGCGGGGGCGGATCATGCCGATGCTGACGTCGCCCTCGAGCTGGAGGGGGTAGGTGAGGTTGAAGTCCCGGTGGTAGTCGTAGGGGCCCCAGTCCCACAGCTTGACGCTGCCGTCGAAGGCGAAGCGCTGGTACCACAGGCGCGACCGCAGGCCGCCACGGGTGATCAGCCGCGGGTCATCGCCGTTGGCCTGTCCCTGCCCGGCGTAGAGCTTGTTCATGATGCGGAGGTCGCCGCGGGGGTTGATGATGATGCGGGACTGTGCTTCCCAGAGATCCTGGGCGGGCGGGGCGCCGGGGAAGGCGAAGATCCACCCCTCCTCGGCGAAGGCGAGGTTGGCGTCGCGCGATGTGGGCTGGTGCCGCCAGGTCAGGTCCAGGCTGGCGGCCACGGGCGCGTCTTCGCGGACGTCGTTGTCCCAGTACCAGAACCAGCTCCCAGGGGTGGGATCGAAGACCAGCAGCAGCTCGGCGGCGGTCGTCTCGCGGTTGTCGAGGACGGCGAAGGCATCGTCGCGGATGTTGCGGGGCAGGACGCCCTGCCGGTACACCCCGGTGTCGGCGTCGTAGGTGGCGGCGATGTTGGGGTTGGGGCCGATGAGCGGCTTCTGGACCAGGAAATTCGGGGCGATCTGCAGCTTGCCGAGGTTGAGTGCCAGCCCGGTCGTGCCACCGTACTGGTTGCCGCGCCCGGCGTTCTTGAGGGTCCAGCCGGTCCAGACCACGGTCGGGTCGGCGCCGGCGTCGGCGACGAGCCCCTGGTAGACGCCCTGGCCGTACCACTGCACCGGGCCGATGTGGGCCTTGATGCGCGCCTTGGCGCCCAGCGTGTCGGCGAAGGCGATCTCGTCTTCGAGCACGTCGTAGCCACTGTCCAGGTACGAGTCCGCGGTGCGCGCCGGCTGCACGTAGGTGAAGGTCTCGCCGATGCGGTCGGTGCCGGCCATGATGCCGCCCAGTTCGACCTCCCACGGACCTCGAGACCACTGCAGGCTCAGGGTGCTCTTGCGGGTCTTCCGCTCCGGGATGACATTGCTGGTCGTGACGCTGTACTGCTCGGCGATGTCTTCCTGGTGCATCAGCGCGGCGCTGAAGTGGCCGAAGCTGCGCTGGTACTTCCCGATGACGGTGGGGTTCGCCCCCCAGTAGACCTGCGGTCCGAAGGCCAGGCTCAGGCCCTGCAGCCCCTGCTTGAAGGACAGCTCCATGCCGATGGGGGCGTCGGCGTTGTAGGTGTCGATGTTCTCGCCGTAGTTGGCTTCCTGGTACAGACCGAAGAAGTCCCCCTCGTAGCCCCAGTGATAGTGGCCCGTTCGGTAGAAGGCGTCCAGACGGAACCAGGGGTGCTCCCAGCTCCCGCCGGCCCGGTGGATCCGCACCCGCTCCAGGGCGGACAGGCTGACCTCGTTGCCGTCGGCGGCGACGGCGACCAGATCTCGGCCGCGGTTCTCGTAGAACACCGGGTCGATGCGGTTCTGGGCCACGTTGCCCAGGATGTTCAGCTCGAGATCGCCCTCGATGGCGTCGGTCGGGTAGACGCCGAAGTCGACGTAGAAGGACTCGGTGTGATCGAAGCTCGGTGCGTCGGGGATGGCGCTGGACAGCCTTCCCGACGACGTCGTCGTCGACAGCTCCAGGCGGACGTCGTCGACGCGCGCGCGCTTGAGGATGTCGGTGTCGCGGCTGGCGAGGTTGGCGCGGTAGCGGTCGTCGTACTCTTCGGGCTGGATCGCACCGAACCAGGCGCGGATGCGGTCGAGGTCCGTGGCCCCGTCGTAGGGGTCGAGGCGGTAGGCGGCCTGCAGCACGTAGTAGGCGGCGCGGGGGTAGGTGCGGAAGCTGCCGTCGGGCTGGGTCGGGCCCTTGGCGGCGATGCCGAACCACTCCTCGTTCATGTTGTTCTGGCCGGGGGCGAGGTCTTCGGGGTAGCCGCCGTTGGCCCAGCTCGCGGTGGTGTCGTGGATGGAGAGGTTCTTGTCCTGCCCGTACTTCCACCACCCGTCCGACCACTGGAAGGTGTAGCCGCCGATGGCATTGCCGGACAGGCCCTTGCCCCAGGTGTGTTCGTACAGCTCCTCCCACTGGTCCTTGACGTAGCTGGCTTGCAGGAGGTGGTCTTCGCGGCCGAGGCGAGCGTTGAAGGCGTCGGACCCGAACTCCGTGTACATGACAGGCAGGCCCAGTTCGTCCTTGACGCGATCGTAGAGGTCTCGTGCCGACCGTCCGCGGTAGACGTTGGTACCGAACACATCGAGGGTGGGCAGCTCTTCCTTGATGATGGAGAGGTACTGCAGGTCGCCGTTGCAGATGGCCACCGGGTGGTGGCTGTCCTGGGCCTGGATCGCTTCGGTGATCTCGCCGAACAGGCTGTAGAGATAGCGGGCGCGGGCGGCGTTCTGTTCTTCCGGTGGCAGGTCTTCGATCTCGAAGCTGTCCCAGACCAGGCCGTAGTTGCTCTCGTTGCCGAGCAGGAACAGCAGCACGCCGCGCGTGTCCTTGTAGGGGGCGACGGCGGCGAGGGTCTGTTCGCGGAGTGCCTGGCGCGTCTTGTCGTCGGAGTAGTCGACGACCGGGGTCCATGTCCCGTCGATGGTGGTGCCGTAGCGCCCCACCAGCGGGTTGATCATCGTGGTGATGCCGTAGGTGTCGTAGATGTACTCCACCCAGCGCGGCGGGATGCCCGGGAACTGCCGGATGCTGTTGATCCCTGCGGCGCGGAGCAGGCCCATCTCCTGGCGCAGCGCGTCCTCGATGAAGGCATCGGGTTGGCTCCACAGGTCGTAGGCGTAGTTCTCGCCGATGGGGATGTAGCTCCAGTTCATGCCCTTGACGAAGTAGGGCTGGCCGTCGACGAGCAGGCGCTGGCCTTGTGCGTCGGCGTCGACCTGGACCTGCAGCGGTGCGGCGTGGACGGTCGCGGAGAGCGCCACGACTGTGACGAATTGGGCAAGCACGGGGACCTCGGGTGCACGGAGTGCCGGGGGAGCCTGTGTGGTCCCCCGGCACCGATGCTGGACGGACTACTCGACGAGGTAGAAGGTCAGGTCGTCGACGTAGACGGCGCCGCCGTCGTAGCAGTCTCCTTCGACTTCTCCGGTGCAGTGCCAGAACTCGACGGCGGCCTGGCCGATGGTGAAGCCATCGGGCACCTTGCCCGACGCCGTCAGTTCTGTCCACACGCCGGCGTCGGTGGTGCTGACGAAGTGGGTGGACTCCTGCATGTCGAAGCCGCTGTAGTCCGCCGTGAAGAACTTGATGGCGAGCGCGGCGTAGGTCTGGTCACCGACGATGGCGTCGTCGGCGTGCTGGTACATCCAGCCATGCAGGACGTAGACCTGGCCGGGCTTGACGTCGAAGCTCTCGTAGATGGGGGTCTCGTTCTCCCAGCCGGTGTACTGGCCCCAGACCTTCAGGCTGCTGCTGCCCTCATAGGCCGTGAACGTGTCCTTGCTGCCGTAGATGGCATCGCCGGTGGACACGATGGAGTAGTTGGTCAGCGACTCGGGGTAGACGGCCCAGCCGTCGAAGCCCGACTCGAAGTTGGGGTTGGTGAGCAGGTTCACCGGTTCGGGGGCACCACCGTCGCCGAAGCCACCGTCGCCACTGCCGCCGTCACCCATGCCGCCGTCGCCGGCACCACCGTCGGGCGAGCCGCCGTCGCCGGCGCCACCATCGGGCGAGCCACCGTCGCCGGCGCCACCATCGGGCGCGCCGCCGTCGGGCGAGCCGCCGTCCTGCGAGCCGCCGTCACCGGTCGTGCCGCCGTCGCCGGTCGTGCCGCCGTCGCCGGTGGTGCCGCCGTCGCCGGTGGTGCCACCGTCGCCCCAGGTGGAGCCACCGGTGTCGCCGCTGTTCTTGTCGCCGCAGGCGGTGAGGCTGAGGGGGAGAGCCAGGGCCAGGAGCCAGAGAGTCGTGCGCATGTCGTTCGTCCTCCGTTCAGACATGGTCGTAGAAGCCGCCCGCCGTCGCTTGCGGGCGGCGCGGCACGGTCAGCGGCAGGCCCGCGGCGAGGCGCCGGGGGTCGGCCAGGGCGGTGCGCAGCACGAGGGTCGCTGCGCCCAGGGGGATGGCGTCGTCGCCGAGCTTGCTGACGACGACGTCGGCCGCGGCCACGTTGGTCCACATGGCACGCGACTGGATGGCCTGGCGCAGGGGGGTGAGCAGCGCGTCACCGGCGAAGGTGAGGTCACCGCCCAGCACGATCCGCGCCGGGTTCACGATGTTCAGCAGGTTGGCCAGGGCGATGCCCAGGAAGCGTCCGGCGTCGGCCACCACCGCCGCGGCCCGTGCATCGCCGGCTGCCGCCGCTTCCGCGATGGCGTCGATGGTCGGGCGCACCTGACGGCTGCCTCCGGGTGCGGGCCGTGCCAGGAAGTGCTGCACGATGGCGTCCGACCCGATGAGCGTCTCCAGACAGCCATGCAGCCCGCAGCGGCAGCGGGGACCACTGGCGTCGATGGCGGTGTGCCCCAGCTCCCCGGCGATGCCCTCCGCGCCCCGGTAGATGTCGCCGTTGACCATGAGACCGGCACCGACACCGGTCGCCAGCTTGACGTAGGCGATGTCGCCCGCTCCGCGGCCCATGCCCCAGGTCACCTCGCCGAGGGCGCCGAGGTTGGCGTCGTTTTCGAGGTAGGCGGGCACGCCCGATCGGCGGGCGATGTGGGCACCGAGGTCGATGTCGCGCCACGCCGGAAGGATGGAGGGGGAGAGGTGTCCCGGGGCGTCGCTGTGGACGGGACAGGGCACCGCGACGCCCACGCCGATGAGGCGTCCGGCATGCGCCGAGGCGGCTTCGACGTCGTCGATGAGCTGGTCGATGGCCGAAAGCGTCGCCTGGGGATCCGCCTCTACCGGGGGAGCGGCCACCCGGCGGCAGATCACCTGGCCCCGCGGGCTGGCCGCGATGGCGGTGACGTGGCTGATGCCGACGTCGACCCCGATCATCCGGTAGCGGTCGTGGGCGAAGCGCAGCATCACCGGGGGACGCCCACCGCTGGAGCGGCCCACCCGCGCTTCGACCACGCTGCCCTGGTCGATGAGTTGCTGCACCAGGCCGGACACGGTGGAACGCGACAGCTCCAGGCGTCGGGCGACGTCGGCGCGGGAGATCTCTCCGTCTGCCCAGATGAGCTGGGCGACGCGGGCGAGGGTGGACTTCGTTCGGCTCATGGAGAAAGCCTACCCTAAGTTTGGGAGGCGTGCAAACAAAGTTGGATTATCTTGCGCCACACCCCCGTGGTCATGCCGCCGGTGTGCGGCAACCGAACGTCGCTAGCCCCACCAGGATTTGATTGTCTCGAATCTCGCGGTGCCGTTGTGGGGTACCGGAGACTCCAGTGCCGCCATGTCGACGAGCCACTGCCGGACGGCCCGGGCCTGGTGGCGTCCCCAGAGCGTGGACGCTCCTTCGTACTCCTGGACTCGGTACTCGTGGTCGCTGACCAGGTAGCCGGCGTAGGCGTTGCTGTAGCCGACCACCGTGCAGGAGGGCGCGTCGAGGGCCTGCTGCAGGGCCTGCTCGATGCGCCAGCCCGTGGTCGCGGTGGGTTCGAAGGGGACCGTGGCCAGGCAGTGACCGCCGAGCTGGACGAGCTGGAAGGGCAGCAGCGGCGGCGGTGAGACGAGGCCGCGGAGGAGATCCTGTAAGGGGCCGAGGGCCTGGAGCTTGGGGTGCTGGGGGTGCTCCGGCGGGAAGTGCGCGCTCACCTGGCCGGGGTGGGCCAGGCCGAGGCGGAACAGGCCGCTGCGGGAGTCCATGGCGCCGCCGAGTGCGGGCAGGCCGAAGCAGGGCTTGTCGGCGAAGCCATCGAGGTCGCCGGGCGCGACCTCCGAGAAGCGGACCCGCAGGTCGAAGGGGCGGGCGTCGGCCGCGGCTTCCCGCGCGGCCAGCACGATGGCGGGGGCCGCCCGGGCTCCGACGGCATCGGCGAGCGCTTCGCCCTGGGGCAGGCTGTCGGCGCAGACGTTGGCGTCGGCGCCGGACCCGGCCAGCAGCGCGACGGGCACCCCGAGGCTGCGGCTCGCGAGGTCGCAGGCCCGCGCATACCAGTCGCCGTCGTAGCGGTTCCACTCGTGGCCCAGCGCCGTGTTGTGCCCGCGGCCGATGGCCAGCACCGCGAGCAGCGCCCCGTCGGGGTCGGTCCAGGCAAGCACGCGCAGGCGGGGGTCGATCTGGATCCTGTCGAGGGTGAGCGAGTCCGGTGCGCCGTGGCCAGGCATGCCGGGTTCTGTCCAGATCCGCGCTTCGCTGTTGCGGGTGAAGGCCGAGGGGCTGGCCTGGCGGAGCACGCCCCACAGGCGCCCCTCCGCGACGCCCAGACGGGCGGGACGCGCGGCGCGTCGTGCCGCCTGCACCGCGGCCGCAAGGGCGCGGGCCAGGGCGTCGGCGAGGCGGCGGGAGAAGCCCGGGCGCGCGCCGGCGATGGTGTCGTACAGGGACTGCCCGAAGATGCCGGCCGGGCCAGTGTGGGTGTGGGTGCCGGCGATGAGCAGGCGCTCGCGGCACAGGCCGACGCGGGGTGCCAGCAGGGCGGCGGTCGCCTCCCAGAGGTACCGGGTCCCGGTCATGAGATCGACGGCGAGCACGACGAAGACCTCTCCGGCGTCGTCCTCGATCCAGAGCGCCCGGGCCCGCAGCGGCAGGCTCGTACCGCGGGCCACCCGGCTGTCGGTGGAGTAGCCGGCCATGGGCCGTCCGACGGGACTGGGAAGCTCCACTTCGGCGACACCGCAGCAGGCTTCCCCGAAGGCATCGAGCTGTACGGGCTCCTCGCGTGGGAGCTGGAAGCGCATTGGTCCCCTCCAGGTGCAGGCGGCCGCCGGGAGAGCCCTCTGCTCCCGGGTTTGGTTGGCGGGTGTGCAGGTGGGCCGCCAGCCTGCGGACACGCAGCCTACTGCGTCGTCGAGCGGGTCATTGCGTCCCTGCGGCTGCATGTCTCAGGGTGTGCGGGGCAGGGCGCTGGCTGCACCGGGATCACTCCGCGGGGGGCGTGGCGTCAGCGTCGACGTAGCCGAGCTGCTGCAGCAGGGCTTCGGTGTCGGCGGCGCCCATCTGTCCGGCGCGCTCCTGCACGCGGTCGTACAGGGCGTGGAGGCGTCGCTGGCGGGCGTCGTCGGGAGCGGGTGCGGGCCGCCGCTCGCCGGGGTCGGTGGAGAGGTCGATGGCGAGGTCTGCGCCGTCGATGACCATGCGCTTGTCCGGGCCGGCGTAGGAGGCGGCGTGGGCGGTGGGCTGCCAGCCCTCGGTCCAGACCTGCCGGGGCCGGCCACGGGAGGGGGCGCTGACCGCGATGGGGGCCGGCAGCGGGTCGGGCAGGCGGCCGTCGACCACGAGATCGTGCACCGCGATGCCCGTGAGCTGGTCGGGGAGGTGGATGGGTTTTTCGGTGTCGAGCACCAGGAGAGGGACGCGGGCCACGGGCTCCCACAGGTACTCCATGTGGTCGATGCGCCGGTGCTCTCCGAGCATCTCGCCGTGGTCGGAGGTCACGACGAGGCGCAGCCCGTGGTCCAGGCGCCCGTCGTCGGCGAGCGCCCGGAGGACGTGGCCCAGGCTCTCGTCGGCGCGGTGGACCCCCCAGTCGTAGGCGTCGGACAGCTCGCCCAGCCAGCGGGTCTCTTCCTCCGGGGACAGCTCGCCGTGGAGGAAGGCACGGGCCGCTTCCTCTCGGAAGCTGCTGCCCTCGTGGTGTTCGACCCAGCCCACCCACGCGGGCGCGCCCGCGCGGCGATCGTGCGCCTGGCACGAGTTCACCATCAGGAAGAGGGGGCGCGGGTCGCCGTCGAAGTGGTCGAGCAGCTTGCGAAGCTCTGGATACAGCCAGCCCTCGGCGGACTTGCCGCAGCGGTAGCGGCTGCGCACGTAGTTGAAGCCGCGGCTGAGCCCGGTCTTCTTGCCGACGACGCTGTTCTCGCTGAGCAGGGCGGTGGCGAAGCCCCGATCGCGCAGGGTCTCGGCCATCGTGGGCAGGGTGGCGGGCAGCGGGTGGACCGAGAAGCTGAACAGCTTCTGGCCGACGCCACCGCCGGCGGCAAGGGTCGCCCCGTGTTCCCAGACGGGCAGGCCGGTGAAGAAGCTGGCGTGGCTGGGCAGGGTCCAGGCGCCGGGGGCGATGGCTCCGCAGCTCACGGTCGCGCCCTGGGCGAGCAGGGAGTCGAGCACCGGCGTGGTGGGCTTGTCGTAGCCGCACAGGCTGGTCCGGTCGGCCCGCACCGTGTCCAGCACCACGAACAGCACGGTCGGGCCCGGGCGGTCGGGTCGCGACAGGCGGGGCAGGATCATCAGCCCCGCCAGCAGCAGTCCGGCTGCGAGCAGCGCGTGGGCGGAGGAGGGCTTCACGGCGGGCCGCTAACCCCTCGAGAGGGCGGGCTGGTGGGGCGACACCGCGGTGGTCGCCCGCTATCAGGGGCGCGATGGCCGACCGGAGCCCATGGACCCGACTCCTCCCCGTGCTGGCGCTGCTGGTGGTGGCGCTGGCGTGGCGGCAGCAGCTCGGCTTCTGGTTCACCGACACCGACACCCTCGCCGACGTCGTCGTGGCTCGCGTCCAGGCGCCTGCTGACCTGTGGCGGCAGCTCACCCTGCCCCTGACCGGGGGCTACGGCGGGACCAACGCCAACTTCTACCGGCCGCTGGCCATGCTGCACTTCGCGCTGCAGCGGGCCCTGTTCGGCTGGTCCGCGGCGGGCTGGCACGCCTGGGACCTCGGCCTGCACCTGCTGGTGCTCGCCGTGTTCGCCCGGCTGGCGCGGGTGCTGGGGGCTGGTCGAGGGGAGGCGGCGATCTTCGTGCTGATCGCGGGGCTGCACCCGGTGGCGGCCGAGATCGTGCCCGCCATCGCCCGCAACATCGACCTGCTGCTGGCCCTGCTGGTGGGCCTGTCCCTGCTCGCCGCGGCTCAGGGGCGTCTGCTCGCCGCGAGCCTGCTGTCGGTGCTGGCGCTGACCGCCAAGGAGCCCGCGCTCGCGGCCTTCCCCGCCGTCCTCGGGCTCGGCGTCGCCCGACGGGGGTGGCGCTCGCTGCCGTGGCTCCTCGGGCCCTGGGTGCTGCTGGTCCCGGCCTTCCTGCTGGTCCGCAGCGCCGTGCTGCACGGCATCGGCGGCTACGTCCCCGGGGACGTCGTCCAGCTCCACGGCTTCCTGCACGTCCTCCGGGCGGCGGGGCTGGATGCGCTGGCCACCTCCTGGGCGCTGCCGCTGGAGGCGCGCATCGGGCGGACCGACCTGGCGATGTATGGCAGCGGGGCGCTGGCGCTGCTCGCCCTCGGCGGTCTGTTCGCCGCGGGCTGGCGTCGGCTCGGTCCGGTCGTGCCGCTGTCGCTGGCGGTCTGGCTGCCGGCCGAGCTGCTGCTGGGCGTCACCGCGACCTACACCCGGCGGCTGCTCTACCTGCCGAGCATCGCCCTGAGCCTGCTGCTGGCGGCGCTGCTGGTACGCGGCGGGCGTGCCTCGCGCGTCGCAGCGGCGCTGGTCCTCGCCCTGCTCCTGCCTGGCACGCCGCTGTGGCGGCCCTACCTGGACTGGGACGTCGGGGCGCGGGTGGCGCAGGCCAGCACCGAGGGGCTGGAGGCGCAGCTCGCAGCACTGGCCGCGACGGCGCCGGGCTCGCGCCTGTGGCTGGTCGATCGCCCCCTTCGGTTCAACCTCGACCCCCGCCGGGCCAAGTTCTGGCAGCGGGGCAGCACGCTGAACCACGGCATGGGCCGCTACAGCCTGCAGGCCTGGCTCGACGAGCGCTTCGGGCGGGACGCGCTGGTCGTCGAGTCGCTCATCTGGACCAACACCCCCGTCGACCCCGGGGCGGCCGACGCGCGCCTTACCGACGACGGTTGCCTGCGCCTGGGACCCCGGCGCTTTCGGCGGGGGACCGGCAGCGCCGCCGCCGACTGGGGCGTCGAGCGCACCGATGACGGTGGCATGCTGCTCAGCCCGCCGCCGGATGCCGCGGGCGAGGGGGTGCTGGTGTTCGGCCGACCCGCGGCGCTGGTCGTGCTGCCGGCGTCGCTACCCGTGTCCGCGCCGGCGTCGCGTTCGGCGCAGGGCGACGAGGCCGAGGATGCCGCCAAGCGAGGCGAGGAGCTGCCCTGAGCCGGTGCGGCCGGCCTGTGAACAGTCGCCGCAGCCCTCGGACCCCTCGCTGTCGACTTCGCCATCGATCGAGCCGCCGTCGACTGAGCCTCCGTCGAGGCTGCCCCCGTCTGTGCCCCCGTCTGTGCCCCCGTCCGCACCCTCGTCCGCCGCTGTCACCTGGAACGCGGTCGTCAGCAGCGACTCTTCGCCATCGGTCGAGACCGCCCGCACGTCGTGGGAGCCCACCGGGAGGCCGCTGGGCGATCGGCCGGTGGCGGTCTGTTCGTCTACGATGACGACGTCGGCGACGTCGAGCCCGCCGATGGTCAGGGCCATCCCCTCGGCGAAGCCCTGTCCCTGGACGGTGACCTGGGCCACGGTGCCCTCGTAGGTCCAGGTCGGGTCGATGCTGGTCAGCGACAAACCCGACACGTCGGCGCGCTGGTCGTCGGCGACGGCTTCGATCACGTAGCCGCCCTCGATGCCGAGGTCGGACAGCGACAGCATCATGGGGTGCACCCACAGGTAGCTGCCGTCACCGGGCAGGTCCGGGTCGATGATGAGGCCGGCGGCGTCGCCGCTCTCTTCGTCGATGGGCCAGGGTAGGCCGTCTTCGGGGTCCACGCCGCAGACGAAGACCGCCAGCCGCCCACCGTCCAGGTTCAGCGACCAGGTCGGTGGCAGCAGGTTGTCCATGGGGATCTCGCTGAGGTGATCCGACGAGATCGCGATGTTGAACCAGGTCTCGGGCCAGTCCCACTCGTTGACGCCGGGCAGCTTGGTCGGCGCGGCGCCGTCAGCGAGCCGCAGCAGCCCCACCGCCACCGACACCGCTTCCCGGTCGAAGCGCTTGCTGGAGCTGCCGAGGCCGATGCGTACGGCGCTCACCGTCACCGGCGTCTTCGCCTTCTTCGGCGGGTCGAGGACCTGGGCCGAGCACTCCCAGCCCCAGTCGGTCCACAGGACCTGCTCGTCGCCGTCGAAGCTGTCGATGGGCAGCCCGCCGGGGGAGAGGATCATCTCGGCCGCAGGCGTGGGGGTGGAGAGGTACAGCACGAGGAGGAGGGGGGACATCGGCACTCCAAGTGTATTGGTTCAGCGTGAACCGGACTCTGGAGGCGGTGGGGTAACAACTCAGGC
>CAZRFD010000146.1:0-16803 GCA_964599085.1 uncultured Enterobacterales bacterium
CTCGGAAAGTTGCGTACTTTCGAGGTCTTGCACGGATCCGGAACGAGTGGGACCTCGCGATGTACTGGCTGGACCCACGGGAGTCCCGGTTGTACTCCGGCGTCCCGGTGACAGCGGGCTTGAACGTGGAACCCACGGTCAGCTTCGCCCCTGTCACCGGCGGGGACAAGCGCTTCCGACCGTGCCTGTACGCCAATGTCGGCGACATCGACGGTGACGGCTACGACGACCTGCTGCTGGGTGACTACCAGGACGGTGACGAATACTGGCATGGCCCCGACTACCCGGAGAGCGGGTCGGTCACCCTGCTGTCGGGCCCCATCGCGACGCCGCCGGACATGCCCGACGACGTGACCGCCTGGTTGTACAGCGATGTGCCGGGCTGGTCCTACATCGGGCTGAGCGCCGTGGGCCTGGGCGACCAGGACGGCGACGGCATGGACGACTTCGCGGTGGGCAGCGGGGCGCCGCCCGACCTCTGGCAAGAGGGCACGCACAGCATCGTCCAGTCCGTGGCCTGGGTGGTCCCTGGCCCCGCGGTCGGTGCGGCGTCGCTGGAAGACGCCAGCGTGGCCGGGATCGACATGGCGTGGAGCGTGGATGGTGGCGAAACGATGATAGTATGGTCGGGCGCCGAGGTAGCATCGGCGGGTGATCAGAACGGCGACGGCGTGGACGATCTTGCGGTCGCTTCGCCAAGGCTCTCGGGTAGGGACGACTACGTTGGCAATGGCATCGTGACCATCTTCTACGGTCCGGTGGTCGGCAGCATGACCTGGGAAGACGCGGACGCGATCGTCGGTGGGCGTGGTGTGCAGCAGGATGGCTACGGGATCGACTTCGGCGCGTCGCTGGTGGCCGACCAGGACTTCGATGGCGACGGTCACCCGGACCTGGTGGCGACGGCGTACACGACCCAGTACAGCGGCTGCGACGCAGAGACGGTGGGGGAGCCCTGCTGGGAAGCGCTGGTGGTGCCCGGTCCGCTGTCGGGGACGGTGCCCATGCCCGACGCGGTGCAGGCGCGGGTGGGGGGGGACTGGGTTGGTGGCAACGGGCGTCCGTCCATGGCCGGCCTGGGCGACATCGACCACGATGGTCGGGACGACGTGGCGGTGGGTAGTGTGGGCATGATCAACCCGGACCCGTGGCTGCGGGGGGGCGTGGCCGTGTTCTACGGTGGCAGCACAGGGACCCACCGCGACCAGCCTGATGCGCCTGATCCGGACGTTGCCTTCATCTACGCGAGCAGGGAAGATGCGGAGTTCGAGGGACAGTCGTTTGGCTTCGGCCATCGGGTCACTGGCGGTCACGATCTGAACCTGGATGGGGACGGCGACCTCGTAATCGCTGAGCCATGGTTCGATCCAGGCAACGCTGGAGAACGCGGAGACCCCGAGTACTACTACCAAGAAGGCCGCGTCTTCGTCCTGTTCGGTGGGCTGGAGTAGGCGCATGGCGTGCACCGTGGTTCCCAAGCTGTACCTGTCCCCGGAACAGCTCCGCTGGGAACCGGAGGTGTGACATGGCGGCGTGCCTCTTCGATGCAGCCGCCACTACTCCAGCCGCATGCGCCGGCGCAGCTCGGCCTGCTGCTCTTCGGACAGGCCGGCGTCGGACAGGGCGGCGTCGGACAGGGCTCGGCGCTGCCGGTCAGCGTCGGCGGCGATGATGCGGAAGCCGCAGCCCTCGAACAGCTCGGGCCAGGCCTGGTGCAACAGTGCGCGCGGGTAGTCGCGACACATGAACGGTCGAGAGGCGTAGCTGTCACAGCGCCGGGTCTGTGTGTCGAAGTGCGTGCAGCGGAACACGAAGGCCCGGGCCCGGCGGTCGGCCTCGATCAGCTCGAAGCCGTTGACCCTTCGCTGCCACCACAGGAACAGCCAGCGCAAGCTGGGGGCGAGCCACAGCAGCCGGCCGGTGCGGATGGTCGGCGTCTCGCAGCAGCGGGCGCAGCCCTCACAGGCGCCACCGAGCACCCAGGTCCGGGCGGGGCGCAGCCGCCGCCGCCACCACAGCTCGGCGGTCCACGCCAGGCGGACCAGCAGCTTGAGCGCGGCGAGGGGGCGGGGATCCTGCATGCTGGCGAGGGTAGCGCGGGGGCGGGGCCTGCCGCCGCGACGGGTGGCGCCGGAACGCCCGTGCCACACTGCGCCGATGAAGCGCGCCTGGCCGGTCCTGCTCCTCGTCCTCGCGGGCGTGCTGCGTGCGGCGCTGTGCTTCGTGGCGCCGGACGCGATCCACCCGGTGGATCCGGCGGAGCTGGACCTGCTGGCGCTCGCCCGGCTGCTGGCGGCGGGGGACGTCGGCGGTGTGGTCGACTTCCTGGGGCGGGGGGCGGTGGTCGTGCACGGCGGCAGCCTGGCCGTGGCGGCGACGACGGCGCTGGCGGGGCTGCTGGTGGGGCTCGACTACTCGGCGCTGAAGCTGAGCGCGCTTTGCTGGTCGCTGGCGGGGACCGGCTGCTGGGTGGCGCTGGGCTGGCGGCTGGGCGGGAGGCGGGCGGCGCTGCTGCTGGGGCTCGCCCTGGCGCTGCCGGTGCCCTGGGCGAGCCAGTGGTGGCTGACGGCCTGGGGCAGCCACCCCGAAGCGACGCTGTTTCCGGCACTCTGGCTGCTGGTGCGGGGGCCGCTCTCGACGGGGCTGCTGGCGGGCCTCGGCGTGGGCTTTGCGCCAGTGCTGTGGCCGACGGCGGCGGCGCTGCTGCTCGCCCGGCTGCGGGGGCTGCGGGCGTGGGCGGTGGCGCTGCCGATGCTGGCGCTCGGCTGGCTGCCGGGGCAGCTCGGCGCCCTGGCCGGGCCGCTGGCAGGGGTGCAGGCCTCGCTGCGGGAGGACCCCGGCTACACGCTGGGCGGGCTGCTGGCGCATGCCTTCGACGGCGCACTGTTCATCGACTCGGTCCGGGAGCTGCTGCCCCTGCCGCTGGTGGCGACCGAGTGCTGCGGCCCCGCTGCGGCGGGCGACGCGACCGCGGCCCTGCGCTGGCTGCTCACCGCGGGCTTCGGTGCGGCCTTGCTGCTTCTGCTCCGGCACCGTGAGGGTGGCCGCCGCGACGGTGGCCGCCGCGACGGTGGCCGCTGCCCCGACGGCCGCCTCCTCGCCGGCCTCGTCGTGGTCCACCTCCTCGCCCTGGTGCTGCTGTCGCCGACCCGCCCTCTGCTGTCGCATCGCTACCTGCTGCCCTGGCTGCCCGGCCTGCTCCTCGCCCCCTGCCTGCTGGCGACACGGTCGCGGGCGGGGGCGTGGGCCTGGGGGGCGCTGGCCCTGCTGCCATCGGTGCTGGCGCTGCCGGTCTACGGACGGCTGCTGCTGCGCGACGCGCCGGCCGATCTCCGCGACTGGCGGCCCGAACAGTGGCTGGCCGTGGGGCTCGACCGGGTGCCCATCGCGCAGGTGCCGGCGGTGAACGCCTGGCTGGATGCCCGCGGCGATGCGGCGACCGAGGGGCTGGCGGCGGCCTGGACCCGGCGCTGGGCCTACCCGGTGCTCGGCGAGCCCTTTCCGCCGGTGGAGCCGCGGGCCGGGATCGCCGGGCGGCTGCGCCGGCTGACCGAGCAGGGTGCCGATCCGGCAGCGCTGGCGTGGGACGCGGGCTTCGGTGTCGGGCTGCTGGTCGACGAGGACGCCGCCCGTCCCTTCCTGCTCGACGTCGCGCCGGCGGACGCCGCCGCGGAGGGCCTCGCGGCGGGGAGCCGATCCGCCGGGCGCTGATCTTGCCGGTCTGCCGCTGGTGATGAGCTTGTTGGTGCCTTCCCAGGAGGCACCATGCGCTTCTTCATCATCGCCGCAGCCCTGCTGACGGGCTGCGCCGTCCACAAGGCCCCCGTGCTCGACCCGTTGTCGGACGAACCTGTCGTGGAGCGGGCACCGCCGACCGCGCCCGCTGACGCGGCACGTCAGCGCCTGCCCCAGGATCTCGAGGACGAAGCCGCGACGCTGTCCCACAAGCGGGTCGCCGACCGCCTCGCTCGCACGCCGACCCCGCGCGCGCCCACGGGCGGTGGCCACGCACCGGCGAACTGAGGCGCGAGCGACCCTCGCCCGGGCTCACTGTCCGGGTAGCAGCTCGTCGACGATCCACTGGGCGTGCTCGGCGCTCTCGAGCAGCCACAGCATGTAGCGCACGTCCATGTGGATGCTGCGGGTGACGGTCGGGTCGAACAGCCAGTCGGCGCTCATGGACTCGTAGTTGCCGTCGAAGATGAGCCCGACCAGTTCGCCCTTGCCGTTGATGGTGGCGGATCCGGAGTTGCCGCCGGTGGTGTCCAGGTCGGTGAGGAAGTCGACGGGGACATCGCCCAGCTCGGGGTCGGTGAACCGGGAGCCCTGCCGGCTGGCGGCCGCGTCGAGCACCCGCTGCGGGGTGTTGAAGGGCCAGTCGCCGGTCTTGGCGACCATGCCGGCGACCGTGGTGTGCGGCACGGCGAGCAGCCCGTCCTGCGGGGAGTAGCCCCGGACCTGGCCGAAGGTGATGCGCAGGGTGCTGTTGGCGTCGGGGTAGACGGCGCTGTCGGTGCTGGCGAGCAGGGCCTCCATGTAGACGGGGCCGAGGCGGAGCATGGCGCCCTGTCGCTCCTTGTCGTGGGCGCGGCGCGGGGCCCGCCAGTCTTCGAGGGCGACGGCGAGCTGCACCCAGGGGTCGTCGCTGCTGGCCAGCGTGTCGGCGTCGGCGTCGAGCAGCGCCAGGCGGGCGTCGGTCTGCGCCAGGGCCGGGTCGGTGAACAGGGTGTCGAGGGCGGCGTCGACGCCGCCGTGGTCCGACAACCACGTCTCGAGCGGGGCGATGCGCTGGTCGGCCGGCAGGTCGGCGGCCCGGTCCAGCAGCAGCTTCATGATCCGGCGTTCGGACGGCAGCCACAGGGTGCGTTCGAGGCGCTCGGTCCGGGCGCGGATCCGGTCGAGGTCGCGGTCCTGGAAGCCGGGCTCGCGGTCCAGGTCGGGCTTGACCTGCTCCCGGGAGAGGCGGACGGCGGTGGTGGCGGTGCCGAGCAGGTCGCTGTAGCTGACCAGGCGGGCGTGGAGGTTGTCGGCCGGCCAGTCGTGCTGCTCTTCGGCGATGACGGCGTCGAGCTCGGCCAGCGCCTTGCCGTAGCTGCGCTGGCGCTTGCGGTCGGCGGCGATCCAGTCGCGCAGGGCGGCCTCGCGGGCCTCGACCCGGGCGACGACGCCGGAGCTGGCGAAGTTGTCGAGCATGCCCTGGCGGTACTTGCGGCCGTTGCTGACCCAGTCGATGGGTCCGGCGAGGCGGGCGGCGGCTTCGGGGTCCGCCTTGCTCTCCTCGTCGAGGATGGCGAGGGTCTGGTCGGCGAGGGCGATGCCCTCGGGGTAGCCCGTCTCCTGGGAGAAGCGCAGCTCGCTGGCCAGGGCGAAGCGGTTGGTGCGCCCCGGGAAGCCGGCGACCATGACCATCTCGCCGTCCTGGGCGCCGGTGGGGTCGATCTTGAGCCAGTGGGCGGGCGTGTAGGGGACGTTGTCGTCGGCGTGGGGGGCGCTGCTGCCGTCGGGGGCGACGTAGGCGCGGACCAGCGAGAAGTCGCCGGCGTGGCGCGGCCACATCCAGTTGTCGACCTCTCCGCCGTAGCTGCCGACGGACTCTGGCGGGGCGTAGACGAGGCGGATGTCCTGCAGCTCCAGCATGCGGATGAGCCGGTACTGCTGGCCCTTGTAGAAGCTGGCGACGCGGCAGCGGTGGTTGGCTTCTTCTTCGCAGGCGGCGACCAGCTCTTTTTCGGCCCGCTCGATGCGGGCCTGGCGGTCGCCGTCGGAGACGCGGCGGCCGACGCTGGCGAGGACCTGGTCGGTCACGTCTTCGATGGACTCGACGATGCGGACGCGGGCGTCGGGGCCGGCGGGAAGTTCTTCGGCGCGGCTGTTGGCGAGGTAGCCGTCGCGGGCGAGGTTGTGCTCGGCGCTGGAGTTGTACTGCAGGTAGCTGCCCACACAGTGGTGGTTGGTGGCGATGAGGCCGTCGGGGGAGACGAAGCTGGCCGAGCAGAAGCCGAGCGTGATGATGGCGCCGAGCGGGTCGCCCATGGGGTCGGCGAGCTGGTCGACGGGCAGCTCCAGCCCAAGCTCTGTGAGGCGGTCGGCGTGGTCGGGGAGCTGCTCGGGCAGCCACATGCCCTCGTCGGCGCGGGCGGTCAGCGGCAGGCAGAGGGTGAGGAGGAGCGTGGAGAGCATGGTGACCTCGGGGCAGGGGGCTGCTGCTATCGCCCCCGGGCGGCCGCGGCCGGCCATGGTCGGTCTGCCGTGGAGCTCAGCCGGTCTTCATGTCGGTGCAGGGGATGGTGGCGTGCAGGGTGCCGGAGAGCAGGCGGGTACCGGTCCCCTTGGTGGGTAGCGTCGCGCTGAGGTCGACATCCAGCGTCAGGGTGCCCGCGGCTTCCGTTGCCTTCACCGTCCCTGTCAGCTCACGTGCCTCGTAGCTGACCGTCAGCCCCGCCTCCCGATACAACGATCGAACGGGGACCACCGGACCCGGGCTGAGCGAAGCCGGAAGCTCGATGGCCAGCAGGCGGGTGCGCGAGGTGTCCTGGAGCAGCGGCCAGCCCCGTGACCGGCGCTGGGCGAGGACGACGACGCCATCGCCTGGACCCGGCTTCCAGGACGAGAGGCTGGGGTCTTCGACCAGCGATGCGTCGTGCATCACGCAGGCATCCCACGCGGAGAGGTCCGGCAAGGGGCTGCATGCGGCAGCGAGCGCGAGGAGAAGCACGGACAAGTCAAGAGGCTCCATGGGTCTCAGCGCCTTGTCACAGGCAGATTCGCTTTCATGGTGCGGTTCGTACCATTGCTCCGTGGATCTTCCAGTCTGGATTGAGCGCGTGCGCCGTACTTCCACACGCGTCGGGGCACGCTGCGTCGGGGCACGCTGTGTCGGGGCACCTGTGGCGTCGGTGGCCGACTCGGCCTGTTGGGCCGCGGCCGGCTATCGTCGGGGGCATGCTCCTCCTCCTCCTGGCATGCAGCGGCAGTGGCCTCCAAGACAGTGGCTCGCCAGACAGCGGCACTCCGAGCAGCGGCAGCCTCTCGGTGCTCAGCTACAACGTCCACGGCCTGCCCGAAGCGGTGACGGGTGATGACACGCCGGCGCGGATGGCGGCCATCGCGCCGCTGCTGCCGGCGTTTCAGCTCATCGGCCTGCAGGAGGACTGGGACGGCAGCAACCACGAGGTGCTGGTCGCCGAGGGCACCTGGCCGATCCAGGAGTGGTTCGACGACACGCTCGATGACTCGCGACTGTACGGGTCGGGGCTGAGCCTGCTGTCGCCGGGCACCGAGCTGCTGCTGCACGAACAGCACTACACCGAGTGCAACGGCGTGCTGGATGGGGCCAGCGACTGCCTGGCCAGCAAGGGCTTCCAGATGCTGCGGGTGGACCTGGGTGGGGTGCAGCTCGACGTCTACAACACCCACCTCGAAGCCGGGGGAGGCGACGACGACGACGCGGCGCGGGCCTCCAACGTCGCCGAGCTGCTCGCTGCGATGGAGAAGCTGTCGACCGACCGGGCGGTGATCGCCATGGGCGACACCAACCTGCACGGCGACGACCCCGAGGACCAGCTGCTGATCGCGCAGTTCGAGGACGCGGGGCTGCGCAACGCCTGCGACGAGGTCGGCTGCCCGGAACCCGACCGCATCGACCGGATCATGGTCCGTGACGGCGGCGGCGTCGCCCTGACGGTGCAGTCCTGGCAGGTGCCGCAGGGATTCTTGGACGCCGGCGGGGTGCCGCTCTCCGACCACGACCCCATCGCGGTCGAGCTGGCCTGGGCTGTGCAGTAGCGCCACGCAGGAGGCGACACGCGGCGGTGTGCTAAGGCCGGGCTTCGACTGGAGTCCCGATGCCCGCCCCCGCGACCGCTCCCGCCACGGAGCGCCCCGGCCTCGTCGAGCAGCTCACAGCGCTCGACACCCGCTTCTGGATCGTCAACACCATGGAGATGTTCGAGCGGCTCGCCTACTACGGCGTCCGCGCGGTCATCGCCCTGTACATGGTGCTGCCCCTGGAGAGCGGAGGGCCCGAGTTCACCCACGTCCAGAAGGGGGCCATCTTCGCGGCCTGGGCAGCGGTGCAGTCCCTGCTGCCGATGTTCACCGGGGGCTTCGCCGACCGCTACGGCCACAAGCGGACCATCGCCTTCGCCATCGTCGTGAAGATCGCGGGCTACCTCGCCATGGCCCACTTCAAGAGCTACCCGCTGTTCTTCATGGGCTGCGTGCTGCTGGCCGGGGGTACGGCGATCTTCAAGCCGGGCGTGCAGGGGACGCTGGCGGCGACGCTCAAGCAGAGCAACGCCAGCGTCGGCTGGGGGATCTTCTACCAGCTCGTCAACATCGGCGGCTTCCTGGGGCCGGTGCTGGCCGGCGTGCTGCGGATGATGGACTGGGTGTATGTCTTCTACGCCTGCGCCATCATCGTCAGCGTCAACTTCCTGTGGCTGCCCTTCTACAAGGACCCGACCGAAGAGTCGCCCGAGGGTCACGATGCGGCCGCGGAAGAGGCTGCCCAGAAGGCATCCTGGGCGGGGCTGTCGCAGTCGGTGACGGCGGCCTCGGCCCTGCGCTGGGGCCGCTTCTTCGCGGCGATGGCCCTGGCCTGGTTCGTCGTCACCTTCGGTGTGAGGGCCTTCGCCGCCGACCTGACGGGGGTGGCGGTGGACACGGCGGTGTCGGTGCCGCTGAGCCTCGGTCTGGCTGGCGTCGGAGGGCTGCTGAGCCTCGTGGCGCTGGTGGCACCTCGGCTGGAGGGCCGTGCGTGGCTGGGCGACGCCGCCCTGTTCGCGGTGCTGGCCGTGAGCGTGGTGGCCGTCGCGCTCGGCCTGCACCACTCGCCCACGGACGCCCTGGTCGCCGCCGGCCAGGCCCACGAGGGCCTGTGGGGGCTGCTCGGCACCTTCGCGAGCGCTGGCGTCTACGTCGGCCCCATGGGGGCGCTGCTGGGGGCGGCGCTGCTGCACTTCGCGCGCCGCAAGGAAGCCCTCGACCAGGGCCACGTCGACCCCGGTAGCGTGCTCGTCGTCAGCGTCGCCGGGCTCTTCCAGCCGCGGGTGCTGTGGTTCTGCCTGGTGTTCAGCGGCTTCTGGCTGATGTTCAACCAGGTCTTCGACCTGCTTCCCAACGTCATCGACGACTGGGTCGACAGCTCGGGCATCATCGCGACCCTTGGCCACGCCTTCGAGCTGCCGGCGGTGCCGACGCTGCTGGCCGTGCTCTTTGCGGCGCTGTGGGCCTTTGTGTGCGGCGCCATCGTGATGCTCGCCATCCGCCCCGATCGCCGTGACCGCACCGCCGTCGGCCAGGCCCCCTGGGTGGTCGCGGGCGTGGGCGTGGCGCTGGCGAGCTGGTTTGCCCTGGCTCCGGTGGCCGGACGGATCAGCGCCAGCCTGTCCGAGGGCTCGCTGGCCGGCACGCCGCTGCCGACGCTGGCGGGCTTCGCGCCCCTGCTCGGCGTCATGCTCATCGTCGCCGCCGTCGGGCGCCTCGCGCACCTCCCCGGCAAGCTGGTCGCCGGGGTGGCGTCGGCGGTGGCCTTCGTCAGCGGCGCCTGGTCCTTGCACGGCGGCTTCGTCGACGCGGGGCCGGGCCTGGTCGAGATGGCCGAGGCGGGCCAGCAGGTCAACCCCGAGTGGATGATCAACCTCAACCCCGGGCTCATCGTCTTCACGATGATCTTCTTTGCGTGGCTGTCGAGCTTCGTGCGGCCGCTCACCAGCATCCTCATCGGCATGGCGGTCGCCACGCTGGGCAGCGTGCTGGCCGGCACCGCCGTCGTCGGCTGGGTGACGCTGGCTGGCATCCTGGTGTTCAGCGTCGGCGAGATGCTCAGCTCGCCCAAGAAGATGGAGTACCTCGCCAGCCTCGCCCGCAAGGGGCAGGAGGGGCTGTTCATGGGCTACGCCAACGTCCCGGTGGCGATCGGCTGGATCTCGGGCAGCATCTTCGCCGGCAACCGCTACGACGAAGCCGGCGACAAGGCCAACCTCGCCCGGCGCTACCTGGTGGAGGAGCGGGGCTGGGCCGACGATGCCGCCCAGGCGCTTCCGCGCAGCGAGGTGGTCGACACCCTCGCACGCGAGCTGTCCAGCACGGCCACCGACGTCCAGCACCTGCTGTTCAGCACCTACCACCCCGAGCGACTGTGGATCGACATCGGGCTCATCGGCGTGGCCAGCATCGTCGGCATGGTGGTCTACGACCGGGTGCTGCGACGCATGGACCGGGCGGCGGAGTGAGCGCTACCCCGCGCCGGTAGCGCCCAGGGCGAGCTGGCGGACGCGCTCTTCGAGCGCGAGGCGGCGCAGGATGGCGTCGCGGATGTGGCGGGCCTGCGGGGCGCGGGAGAGGCGGTGTGCGGCGCGTGGGACGACGCCGAGCAGGTCGGCGATCTGGCCCGTGCGCAGGCCGGCCCGCGTGCCGAGCTGTGCGATGGCGCGACGGCAGGTGACCACCAGGGGGGTGCGGCCCTGCAGCGCCGGCGGTGCGGCCAGGGCGGCGGTGGCGGCGTCGACCAGGGCGCCGTGGCCCACCCGGCGCAGGGCGTCGTCGGACAGCGGCGTCAGCGGCAGGGCCGGCAGGCCGGCATGTTCGAAGATGCTGCGCTGCCGGAGCCGCGGCAGGAGCTGGGGCAGGGGGGGCGCGTAGCCCTCGATCACGCGGGCCCCGACGAGGTCGAGGAAGCAGGAGCCGGACCACAGCGCGGGGTGTCCGGTGCTGGATCGAGGTGCCTGCTGGATGCAGTGGCGCAGCAGCCACAGCAGGTGGGAGCGCCCCTCGATGCGCTGGGGCCGCGTGGGGGAGGGGGTCGCGTCCGCGAGGGGACGGAGGGCCAGCAGCAGCGAGCGGGCGAGCACCGGGGTGCGGTCGGCGACGCAGCACAGGCCGATGTCGACGCGGTCGTCGACGATGGAGAAGAGCAACAGGTCGGGGCCCGCGACCCGCGCGAGGGTCTGCACGGCACGCCGGATGGCCGCTTCGTCGGGGAAGAGGGGGCGGCGGCCGTCGGCCGTCAGGCGCAGGTGCCAGGTCTGCATCGGAACGAGCGGGGGAGGGTGGGGTTGAGGGGGCGGGCGAGGTCCGGTTTTCGGACTTGACTCTTGGGATGGTGCTCTACCCATCGACTTAAGTCCGAAAACAGGACTTTCACCTCAGGGCCACTCCTTGCCCCCGCCACTCGTTCCGCGCCGCCTCCCCCCGCCCCTTGATCCGCGCCGGTCAGTCGTCGAGCCAGGCCAGCACCTCGGCCAGCCGGTCGTCGGCGCCCTCGGCGGCGTCGATGTCGGCGTCGGGATCTGGCAGCGAGGGCGTGACGGGGTCCACGAGCCGGTCGAGCCCCTCGAGCTGTTCGAGCAGCGAACAGCCCGGGCCGAAGCCCCAGCCCCCCCAGCCGCCGCGGGTCTGCACGAAGCGCGGCTGCATCAGGAAGAGGTGGCGGCGGGCGCGGGTGAGCGCGACGTAGAGCAGGCGCCGCTCTTCCTCCATGGCGTCGGCGTCGTCCAGCGCGTAGCCCGAGGGGAAGCGGCCGTCGGCGAGCTGCAGGAAGAAGACCGCGGTCCACTCCAGGCCCTTGGCGCTGTGGATGGTCGACAGGGTCAGCCACTCGTCTTCGGCGGTGTCGGGCTGTGCCTCGGCGGAGTCCGGCGGGTCGAGGGCGAGGTCGGCGAGGAAGCTGTCGAGGTCGATGTGACGGCGGGCGAGCAGCGGGATGGCTTCGAGGTCGCGTTCCCGCTTCCAGGCGTCGTCGTAGCGGGCTTCGAGGGAGGCGCCGACGGTGGCCACCGCTATGGAGATCTGCTCGGGGAGGGCGACGTCGCGGGCGCGGGCCACCACGTCGGCGACGTCGGCCAGGGCCGGGCCGAAGCTGCGCCGCGCCCACGGCGATGGGTCCAGCGCTGGCGGGTCCCGGTCGATGATGCTCCGGATGATGTCGGCGGAGGTCTTGGGCCCGACGTTGGGCAGCCACTGCAGGACCCGGTCCCAGGCCAGCTCGTCGCGGACGTTGGCGACGACGCGCAGCAGGGCGACGACGTCCTTGATGTGGGCGGCTTCGGCGAAGCGCAGGCCGCCGAACTTGGTGAAGGGGATGTTGGCGCGGATCAGCGCCCCCTCCACGGCCGCGGAGTGGAAGCCCGACCGGAACAGCACCGCCTGGTCGGTGAGCGGCACCCCCTGCTCGCGCAGGGCGAGCACGTTGGCGACGATGAAGTCGGCTTCTTCGGCTTCGTCTTCGACGTCGACCAGCCGCGGTCGGGGGCCCTCGGGCTGGGGGCTGTGCAGGCGCTTGTCGAAGCCGTCGCGGGCCGACGCCAGCACGGCGTTGGCGAGGTCGAGGACCGGCTGGGTGCTGCGGTAGTTGGTGTCGAGCACGGTCTGGGCCGCGCCCTTGAAGACCGTGGGGAACTCCAGGATGTTTTCGACCGTGGCCCCCCGGAAGCCATAGATGGACTGGGCTTCGTCGCCGACGACCATGAGGTTGCCGTGGTGGGTGGCGAGCAGGGCGGCGATGTGGCCCTGGACGCGGTTGGTGTCCTGGTACTCGTCGACGAGGACGTGGCGGCAGCGGCCGGCGACGTCGCGCCGGGCGGCGGCGTCCTGTTTGAGCAGCCGTCGCAGCAGGACCAACAGGTCGTCGAAGTCGACTAGGTCGCCCCGCTGCTTGCGCTCGGCGTAGGCCTTCGCGACGCGCGCGATGTCGTCGACGTCCTTCACGAAGCGCGGGGCGAGCAGGTCCACGGCGTCGGCGAGGCTGTCGCCGGTGTTGGCCACCCGCGAGATCAGCTTGTAGAGCGTGGCCTTGTTGGGGAAGCGGCGTCGCTTGCCGCCGAGGCCGAGGTCCTGGCGCACCAGGGAGATCAGCCCCTCGGCGTCCTGGCGGTCCATGACGGTGAAGTCGGGGCTGCGCCCGACCTTGGTGGCGTGTGCCCGCAGGCTGCGGCTGGCGAAGGCGTGGAAGGTGCCCCCGCGAACGCGCCGAGCTGAGGGGCCCACCAGGCGGCTGGCCCGCTCCAGCATCTCGGCCGCGGCCCGCCGGGTGAAGGTGAGCAGCACGATGCCACCGGGGTCTTCGCCCCGCTCGATCAGCCAGGCGACCCGGTGTACCAGCGTCCGGGTCTTGCCCGTGCCGGCTCCGGCGATGACGAGGTGGAAGCCGCCGCGGGCGGTGACCGCTGCGCGCTGTGCGTCGTTGAGCCCCCGCAGGTCCACGCTACGCCCGCTCTGCCGGGAAGTCGGCGGGCAGCGGGGGCGGCGCGGCGATGGCCCCGAAGAACTCGGCCCGGTGGCGGCCGAGGGTGCCGCTGGCGTCGATGACGCCGCCCGCGCTCACCAGCGGTTCGGCGAAGCCCAACTCGAAGACGTCGCAGGGGCGGCCGTCGGCGAAGGCCGCCGGGTAGACCCACAGCCCCTCCTCTCCCCGGTCGACGACGTAGATGGGGCCGATGCCGTCGGCGTCGACGTGCTGCAGGCCGACGGTCGTCCGGCACCACGACCAGCCAGGGGCCGGTGGCGTGCCCTCCACCGTGCCGTCGGGGCTGCGGGCGAGCTGGCCCGATGGGGCACCGGGCGCGATGGGCCCGCAGAACCAGCTCTGGAAGCGCTGGCCGCGGGCGTCGTCGACCAGCACGAGGTCGTCGGCCCGGAGCGCTGTGAGGTCGGAGAGCGGGCTGCTGACCACGCCGTCCGCCGACACGAGGATCGGCAGCAGCACGGGGCGGTCAGGGTCGCAGGAGCGGGGGCCGGTGTTGAGCGGGCGGACCATCCAGTACCAGCCGGGGGCGCGCTCGGCCTGGTCGATGAAGGTGACGCCGGCGGCGCCGACGGTCTGCCAGTGCATGGGCTGTGCTCCGGGTCCGGGGTTGCGGTGGACCTAATGCGCCGACGCTGCAACCGCGGCGCGGGTCGGGCGTCTGGGGAGGAGCGCCGGGGAGAGGCGCCGTCAGTCGCCGATGACACACATTGGCGGTCCGCGGGCTCTCCCTTACACTCCCCGCAACAACACAGGAGGCCCCCATGGCCACCGTCACGCTCACGACCGAGAACTTCGAGCAGATCGTCACCGGCAACGACACCGTCTTCGTCGACTTCTGGGCATCCTGGTGCGGCCCCTGCCGGGCCTTCGCCCCGACCTTCGAAGCGGCCAGCGACACGCACGACGACATCGTCTTCGCCAAGGTCGACACCGAAGACCAGCAGGCCCTCGCCGGCTACTTCGGCATCCGCTCCATCCCGACCCTGATGGTCTTCCGGGACGGCATCGGCATCTTCCAGCAGGCTGGTGCCCTGCCGCCCGCCGCCTTCGAAGAGCTGATCGGCAAGGTCCGCGACGTCGACATGGACGAGGTGCGCAAGAAGATCGCCGAGAGCGAGGCCTCCGCCGAGGCCTGATCTCCTCTCGTCCCGCGGCCGCGGCCGTGCTGTCGCGGGGCGAGGGTCTCTCGGATCCGCGGCGGCCGGCGGCCGGCAGGCTATCCTCCGCGTGTGCTCGTGCTCCTGCTGCTGCCGGCGGCCCTCGCCGCCGCCGACTTCGACGCCCTGCTGACCCCCGACGGCTGGGAGGTCGCGGGCTCCGCCCCGCACGAGCTGCTGGGCGAGGTGACGCTGGCGCTCAAGCAGGTCTCGGGCGTCAAGTGCCTGCGGGGCACGGCCACCGTGGACGCCTCGGCCAGGGGCATGCTCAGCGTGGTCGAGGACATCGACGGGGCGCTGTCGTGGAGCACGGCCGGGCTGTCGGATACGCGGGTGCTCGGGCGGCAGGGCGACCGGCTCGACTACCTGCAGGTGCTCGACGTGCCGGGCTGGACCATGGCCGCCGACCGCTACTGGGTGCTCCGCAGCCGCGTCACGACGGAAGCCGACGGCGCGCTCGCCTTCCGCTGGGACCGCTTCGACTGGCGCTCCGCCTACCCCGACCTCGCCGCGGAGCTGGCCACCTCGCACCCCCAGGCCATCGAACCGGACCCCAACTTTGGCGCCTGGGTGTTCCGCGACAGCACCTCTCCCGACAGCACGGCTCCCGACACTGCCGCGGGCACGGAGCTTCGCTACTACCTGTGCACGGAATCCGGCAGCCTGCCGTACTGGTTGCAGAAGGCTGCGGCGACCCGCACCGTGCCGGCCGCCATGGCCGACGTGGTGCGGGCGGCCCGCAAGCGCGGGTCTTGAGCGGCTGCCCCCACCGCCGCCGTCGTGCTACCTCACCGGCGGAGCCCGCTGATCCATGAGCCAGATCCCCACCGTGCCTCGTGCCATGGTCGCCCTCGTGTCGGTGGCGGCCTTCGTCATCGTCGTGACGGGCATGAAGGACGCCCAGGACATCGCCCTGCCGGTGGTGTTCTCGCTGTTCCTGGCGATCCTCGCCTGGCCTGTGGTGCGCCTGCTGGTGCGGGTCCACGTCCCCAAGGCGCTCAGCATCCTCGTCGTGATGCTGCTCATCGCTGGCGCCCTGGTGGGCAGCACCGCCATCGTCGGCGACTCCCTGGCCAGCTTCGGATCGAGCATCCCCAAGTACCAGGCGCCGCTCGAAGCGCAGATCGACCGGATCAACCAGCTCCTGGAGGCGCGGGGCCTCTCGCGCCTCGCCGAGGTCGAGAGCTTCTTCGACCCGGCCAGCATCCTGCAGGCGGTGCGCAGCATCGGCGCGGCCATCCTCAGCATCGCCAGCAACCTGCTCATCGTGCTGGTGACGACGGCCATCCTGCTGCTCGAGGCGACCGAGATCGGCACCAAGCTGCGGGTGGCCTTCCGCGATCGGGGCGGTGCGGGCTGGATCGAGGTCGCGGCCGACAACGTCCAGCGCTACCTCGCGCTGAAGACCATCTTCAGCCTGGCGACGGGGCTGCTGCTGGGGATCTGGACGGCGGTCTGGGGCCTCGACTTCCCGGTGCTGTGGGGCTTGATCGCCTTTGTGCTCAACTTCGTGCCGGCGATCGGCTCCATCGTCGCGGCGGTCGCGCCGGTGACGCTGGCGCTGGTGCTGTACTCGCCGGGACACGCCGTGGCGGTGGCCGCCGGCTACCTCGCCGTCAACGTGGCCATCGGCAACTTCGTCGAGCCGCGGATCATGGGGCGACGCCTGGGGCTGTCGCCCTTCGTCGTGATCCTCTCCCTGTTCTTCTGGGGCTATGTGTGGGGGCCGGGCGGGATGCTGGTCGGCGTGCCGCTGACGGTCATCGCCAAGCTGATGCTGGAGACCAGCCCGCAGACCCGCTGGATCGCCGTGCTGCTCGGCGATGCTGACGACGCGTTGAGCGTGCCTCCAGCCGTGACGGATGCCGCGGGCGACGCCGCAGATCCGTCGACGCCGCAGCTCGCGGACGCGCCGAGGGTCGCGGGCGATCCGGAAGACGACCGCGCAGCCTGAGCCGCGTCAGCCCGCCTGCTTGGACAGCCAGCGCTCGATGGGGGAGAACACCGTGCGGGCGGCGTCGTTGCTGACGAAGAGGTCGGCGTGGGCGTACCAGTGCTCGGAGTCGCCGACGGGCAGCAGCGTCACGAGCCGGGGGCCGAGGGCGTCCTGAACGGAGCGCGCGGTGCCGGCGGGCACGATGCCGTCACGGTTGGCGAGGACCGCCAGGACGGGCGGTGCCTGTCCGGCACGCCCCAGGGCTTCGAGCGCCGTCGTGACGTTGACGTCGCGCACGACGAGGTCGCCCTGCTTCACCCAGCGGGCGACCTGGCGGTTGATGTGGCGGACCGGGTCGTCGACGGTCTCGACGAGCTTGTCGGCGTGCGAGAGGTCGACCTGCGCGGCGTTCATGTAGATCGACAGCAGGTCCGGAGCCCGGCGGAGCAGGGGCAGGGCGCGGC
>CAZRFD010000147.1:0-16643 GCA_964599085.1 uncultured Enterobacterales bacterium
GGAAAGGGCTCCGCCTACGACGAGAGAGTCCGAGAGAGGGCCGGATCATGATCGTTGCCCCGCAAACACAGGCCGCATCGTAGCAGAGGCCGCCCGAGCTCCCGCGGCGGGTCGGCCGTGTGCACGTGCGACGACGATCCCCCTGCCCGGCGAGGGGCCAGCACATTAGGCGGGACGCCCCAGCAACGCCCTCGGGAGGCCCCCATGGCAGTGAAGTATGTGTACCGCTTCGGTGGTGGTTCGGCGGACGGCAGCGACCAGGACCGCGAGCTGCTCGGCGGCAAGGGCGCAAACCTCGCCCAGATGGTCCGCCTCGGCATGCCGGTGCCTCCTGGCTTCACCATCACGACCGAAGCCTGCCAGCACTTCTTCAAGCACGACGGGCAGTGGCCCGAGGGCCTCCAGCAGGAAGTGGACGCCGGCGTGGCTGCCACCGAAGCGCTGGTCGGCAAGGGCTTCGGCAGCGACGACAACCCGCTGCTCTTCAGCGTCCGCAGCGGTGCCGCGGTGTCGATGCCCGGCATGATGGACACGGTCCTGAATTTGGGCCTCAACGACGCCACGGTGGAAGCGCTCGCTCGCAAGAGCGGCAAGCCGCGCTTCGCCTGGGACAGCTACCGCCGCTTCGTGACGATGTTCGGCGACGTGGTCCTCGGCATCCACTACAGCAAGTTCGCCCGCGTGGTGGAACGGGCCCGCAAGGGCCGCGACGAGCGGGACCTCTCGGTGGACGAGCTCAAGGACATCGTCACCGACCTCAAGGACATCATCGCCGACAGCCAGGGACACTTCCCCTCCGACCCGCGCGAACAGCTCCAGCTCGCCATCAACGCCGTGTTCAAGAGCGCGAACACCGCCCGCGCCCGGTACTACCGCAAGACCAACGGCCTGCCCGAAGACATGGGCACCGCCGTCAACGTCCAGACCATGGTCTTCGGCAACATGGGTCCCGGCAGCGCCACCGGCGTATGCTTCACCCGCAGCCCCAAGGACGGCCAGAAGGTCTTCTTCGGCGAGTGGCTGCCCAACGCCCAGGGCGAAGACGTCGTCGCCGGCACCCACACGCCGCTGCCGCTGGATCCGACCCAGCCCGGCGCCGCCGCCATCCTCGAGAAGACCGGCGCGAAGTCCCTCGCCGACGAGATGCCCGACCTGTACGGGCAGCTCTGCGACCTGAAGGACCGCCTGGAAGCCCACTACACCGACATGCAGGACATCGAGTTCACCATCGAGGACGGCAAGCTCTACATGCTGCAGACGCGCACAGGCAAGCGCACCGCCGCCGCCGCCGTGCAGATCGCCGTCGACCTGGTGGAGGAGGGGCTGATCGACATCGACACGGCGCTGTCCCGCATCGACCCCGGCAAGCTCGAGATGGTGCTGCGTCCCGTGCTCGACCCCGACGCCCCGCGCAAGGTCATCGCCAAGGGTCTCGACGCCTCTCCCGGCGCCGCCACCGGCCGGGTGGTCTTCCACAGCGACGAAGCACAGGAGCTGGCCGAGCGCGGCGAGCAGGTCATCCTGGTGCGCATGGAGACCTCGCCCGAGGACATCCAGGGCATGACCGTGTCCCAGGGCATCCTCACCAGCCGCGGCGGCCAGACCAGCCACGCCGCCGTCGTCGCCCGCGGCATGGGCAAGCCCTGCGTGGTCGGCTGCTCCGAGGTGACGGTCGACTACGCCCGCAAGCTGTTCTACGCCGGCGACACCGTGGTCCGTCGCCTGGACTGGATCACCATCGACGGCGCCAGCGGAGAGGTGATGGAGGGCAAGGTGCCGACCCTGGCCCCACCCACCGACTCCGGCGCCATGGCAACCCTGCTGCACTGGGCCGACGAGCGGGCGCGGCTGTCGGTGCGCGCCAACGCCGACAACGGCCCCGACGCGGCCCGCGCCCGCAGCCTGGGCGCTGTCGGCATCGGCCTGTGCAGGACGGAACACATGTTCTTCCAGCCCGAAGCGCTCCGCGCCATGCGCGAGATGCTGCTGGCCGAGGACGAGCGGGCCCGCAGCCGGGCGCTGGCCCAGGTGCTGCCGCTGCAGCGCGCCGAATTCGAGCGCATCTTCCAGGCGATGGACGGGCTCCCCGTCACCATCCGGCTGCTCGACCCGCCGCTGCACGAGTTCCTGCCCCACACCCCCGGCGACGTCAACGACGTCGCCCAGGAGCTGGGCGTCCGCACCGAGACCCTCACCGAACGGCTGCGCCAGCTCCACGAAGCCAACCCCATGATGGGCCACCGCGGCGTCCGCATCGGCGTCACCACGCCGGAGATCTACCGGACCCAGGTCCGCGCGATCTTCGAAGCCGCCGTCAAGCTCACCAAGGACGGCGTCGTCGTGATGCCCGAGGTGATGATCCCGCTGGTCGCCATCCCCAAGGAGCTGGAGATCCTGCGGGAGCACACCGTCGAGGTGGCCGAAGAGGTCATGCGCGAAGCGGACGTGCACATCGACTACAAGGTCGGCACGATGATCGAGATCCCGCGGGCAGCCCTGCTGGCGGACGAAGTGGCCGAGCACGCGGACTTCTTCAGCTTCGGCACCAACGATCTCACGCAGATGACCTTCGGGTTCAGCCGCGACGACATGAGCATGTTCCTGCCGGCCTACCTGCAGCGCGGCGTGCTGTCCGAGTCGCCGCTGGCCCACTTCGACGCCCACGGCGTCGGCCAGCTCGTGGCCATGGGGACCGAACGCGGCAAGAGCCGGAAGCCCAACCTCAAGGTCGGTGTCTGCGGAGAGCATGGCGGCGATCCCGCCGGCGTGCGCTTCTTCCACAAGACCGGCCTTGACTACGTGAGCTGCTCGCCCTACCGCGTCCCCGTCGCTCGCCTCGCCGCGGCCCACGCGGCCATCGAAGAGGGCGCGCAGGCGTGAGCGGGCGCTTGCTGTGGTCGCTGCTGGCGCTGGCGCTCCTGGCCGGCTGCAACAAGGCGACCACACGCCCGCTGGAACCGATGACCGGCGCCGTCGAGCTCGGTGAGCTCGGCGTCGTGTCGGCGGCCAGCGTCGTGCACCGCCCGGCCACCGGCTACGACCTGGTCACTGAACTGACCCTGACCTGGCGCGGCCAGGACCCGCTGCGCATCGACCTGTCGCGCACGATGCTGCGGGTCGACGGGATGAAGTGGGGAAGCTGCCGTTTCCCGGTGGATTTCGACGAGAGCCAGCTCATCCACACGCTCCAGCCCGGTGACGTCTACAACGCCGCCATCACCTGCGAGGACATCGCCCGGCCTGGAGAGTCCGTCGAGCTTCGCCTGCTCGCCAGCGGCGCAGGCGGCACCGGGGTGACCGAGCTGCGCTTCGGCGGGCTGTAGCTTGCAGAGAATCTGATGGGGTGCTGGCATGCGGCCGGCGCCTCGGCGGGCTACCTGCCCTGCTGCTCGCGCCCGCTCGGATAGAGCGCGCGCCTCCCCTCCCCTCCCGCAGCGCTGCCCGTGACCAGCCCCAACTCCTCGACCCCGGCGGTCCGGCCGCTGCCGCTGCTCGCGATGCTGTCCCTGGTTGCGGCCGCGGGCTGCACCCGCAGCCAGCCGCTGCCCGAGCTCGGTGACTGCGCCGTCTACCCCGACGGCACCTACACCTACGGCGAGATCGGCATCGGCACCTGCCTGGCCGGTCCCGCCGACCTGGCCTTCGCCGACAACGGCGGCGACCCGGTGCTGCTGGTCAGCAACGCCAACCACCTGGGCAGCTTCACCGGCGGGTCGATGCTGGCCATCCCGTGGTCGGCGGTGGATCTCGGCCTGGGCCGCAACGTCGTGACCGACCTGGGCGCCCGGGCCGTGGACCTGCCCAGCTTCGCCGGCGGCTTCGACATCTGGGACAAGAACAGCGACGGCCACGGCGACCTCGCGCTGATCGGCTCGCGGGAGTCCGACGAAGCCCGCACCCGCGCCTGGCCCGACGAAGTGTGGCTGGTCGACCTCGAAGACGCCGCCGCCCCGGCGCTGGCCAACCTCGGCACCGACGGTGGCAGCAGCGTCACCGTCGGCTCCGACCCGGTGGACGTGGTGGTCGACGAAGACAGCGGCCGGGCCTTCGTGGTCAACCGCACCAGCCACTCGGTGTCGATCCTCGACGTGACGGGAGAGACGGTCGAAGTCGTGCTGCCCTGGCCCGAACAGTCGCTGACCGAGGGCTACCTCGACGACAACGACGGCAGCGGCTCCACCGGCGAGATGACGACGCTGGAGCTCGCCGACACGACGCTGGTGCCAGACGAGTCCTTCACCCTGTCCTGGGTGGACGGGAGCTGGCGGGTCTGGCTGCCCGAAGAAGCCGGGCTGCGTCGCACGACCACGACCGGTGGCGGCGCCTACACCGACAGCAACCTCAGCACGGAACTGACGACGGACGACGCCGCCATCGCGCTGGACACCATCGCCGACCCGGCGCTGCTGGACATGGGCGACGTGCTGGCGATGTACTTCTCGGACAACGGCGGCGTCTACGTCGCGCTGTCGGACGCCGCCCTCGCCGCCTGGGCCGTCCAGACGACACCGGCGCTCTCCTCGACGGACGACGTCTGGGACGTCGACGTCCACGGCCCCGAGGTCGTCTACGGCCCCGAAGACATCGCCATGTTCTACGGGGCGACCGACGGCAGCGACGGCGCCATCTCGCAGATCGGGCGGGCCAGCTCCAGCGACGGCCTGCTGTTCTCGCGCACCGGCGACCCGGTCATCGTCCCGACCTGGGACCACGAGCTGGGCGGCGTCGACGACCCGACCGTCTGGTACGACTCCGAGATCGGGCTGTACCGCATGGCCTATGGCGCCTTCGACGGCGACCGGTGGACGATCGGCCACGCCACCAGCGTAGACCTCGACACCTGGGAGAGCGACCCCGTCCCCCTCTTCGAGGTGCCCGGCGTCGACGTGGCCGCACCCATCGTGACCTTCGAGCCCGGCATGTCGCGCATGTGGTACGCGCGCGATGACGGCACGGGCTGGGTGGTCGCCGAAGCGACCAGCCCCGACGGGGTCAACTGGTCCGAGACGGGCGTGGTCCTGCCGCTCGACGGCACCGCCGACGACGGACCGCCCGGCCCCGCCGTCCAGGCCACCATCGAGAGCCGCTTCCGCTTGGACCGTGAGTCCACCGGAGAGCTGGTCGGCCAGCTCGACAGCGGGACGACCGTCTCCATGGACAGCCTGGGCTTCGTCTTCGGCGTGGCCTCGGGCTTCCACGCCGGCACCGACACGGCCGGCGCGGCGTCGGCCAACGGCATCACCGTCGACAGCGTCGACCCGGCGACCGGCATGGCCTGGTTCACCCTGACAGACGAGGGCGGCACGCCGGCCATCGGCGCGGGCACCGTCGACGGACAGGGCGACGTCACCGTCGACAGCAGCGACGCCCTGGCCGGCACGGAGTCCTACGAAGACCACGGCGTGACGCACCCCACGGTCGTGCCGACCGCCGACGGCTACGTCATGCTGTACGCCGCCCGGCAGCAGGACATCACCACCATCGCCCGGGCCACCAGCCCCGACGGCCTGACCTGGACGGAGTCCGGCCAGGTGCTGCGTGGCGGCGAAGACTGGGACAGCGTCGAGCTGGTCCCCGGCAGCGTCGTCATCCAGGACGACGGCTCCTGGCGGCTGTTCTACAGCGGCAGCGACGGCGACACCTGGCGCATCGGCGAAGCCACCAGCACCGACCAGGGCCAGACGTGGACCCGCGACGGCGGCAGTGCCGGCTACAGCTTCACCACCGGCACCCCCGGCGAGTGGGACGACTCCGGGGTCCGCGACCCCTTCGCCAAGCTCGCCGACGACGGGAGTTGGCAGCTCTGGTACGCGGGCTTCGACGGGGATGCCTGGGCGGTCGGCTACGCCAGCCGCGCCTCCCTCGACGACAGCTTCGTCCGCTTCGAAGACGCCATCACCGGCGACAAGCGCGGCATCATCCGCACCGGCAACGACCTCTTCCACCCCGACGGCGCGCTGCGTCCGGTGGTGCTCTCGCCCGACGACGCCGCCGCCCTCGGCGGCGCCGACGACACCTGGCAGCTCTGGTACGCCGGCCGCAAGGAGGGCGTCGACCGCGTCGGCCGCGCGCTGGGCCAGGAAGCCGACGCCATGCACCGCATCTGGCGGCGGCCCACCCCCGGCGACACGCTGACCTTCCAGACCCAGCGCGGCGATCCGGATCAGCTCTGGATCCCGCTGGACGCCGACGTCGGCGGCTCGACGGTGACAGCGGCCGGCGTGGCCTCCCTGGCCATCGACCACGATCGCGGCTTCCTGTACGTCGTCAGCAAGAACCGCCCGTACATCTTCGTCATCGACATCCGGGACGACAGCCCGCTCCCCGACGGCTCCGCCGACCTCAACTACCTGGACATCGAAGCGGTCATCGCCGCCCGCAACGCCAGCGGGGCCGCCGGCTTCCGCCAGGTGCTGCCCGTGCCCGGCAGCGACCGCCTGCTGGCGATCAACGACTCGCCCGACGCCGTGTGGGAGGTCGACCTCTCCGGCCTCGAAGACACGGCCTTCGGCGACGTGCTCTACGACGACACCATCGGCTGGGTGACGGCGTCGCGAGGATCCCAGCGGGACGAGGGGGTCGACACCCAGGCCAGCGTCGGTGTCGGGCAGATCCTGCTGCATCCCGACGGCCGTCGCCTGTTCGTCAGCAACTTCAACGCCAACAGCATCGGCGTCGTCGATCTCAGCCTGGGCCCCTACGGCACGCTGACCGACGAGGTCATGCTCGTCGGCGAGAACCCCTTCGCTCTGGCCCTCTCCCCGGACGAGAAGACCCTCGTGTTCGGCAACTACACCGGCGAGGTGTCCGAAGAGGGCGTGGCCGAGTCGACGCTCGGCGTCCTCGACGTCGACGAGGACAGCCCCACCTACCTCGAGGTCCTGACGTGGCTCACCAACCGCTGACGGGCCCGCGGCGCCTGCTCCTGCTGGCCCTGGCCGGCGGGCTGGCCGCCTGTGGCGTGGACAAGCCGGGGCCCTACCTGTTCGACGGACCGACCTCCGCGACGGTGCTCTCCCCCGCCGACGGCGGCCCCTTCAACGAGTCCGTGGGCTTCATCGCCAACGTCCGCAGCGGGCGCATCACGCCGCTCGATCTCAAGCACGCCACCCCGCTCTCCGATCTGTACGCCGCGCCCTATCTTTGGGCCCGTGGCATCGCGACCGGCGACGAACGGCAGCTCGGCCAGCTCGTCGCCTGGGCGCCGTCCGACACGCAGGTGTCGGCGCTGGTCGTCGATCTGAGCTTCGGCGTCCTGGTCGAAGCGCCCTACATCCTCGACATGGACGGCGACCCGCAGGTCGCCACCCCGACGGCGACGGACCCGCAGTTCTCGGACAACGACGGCTCCGGCGACAGCGCCACCATCGACGACCTCAGCCCCCGCACGGGCTGGGCGACCACCGAAGACTGGGTGCTGGACTTCGACGGCGACCAGTGGTGGGTGACCGGAAGCCGCTCGGGCAAGCAGTCCAAGCGGGCCCACACCGGAGAGACCTACATCTCCGACAACGGCGAGATCCAGCTCACCATCACCGGCAGCGCCACCGCGGGCGACCAGCTCCACTTCTCGGTCGACACCGGCGTCGTCGAGTACGACCTGGGCGCCCGGCCGCTGTGCATCACCCGCCTGCCCGACAGCGACGTCGCCGCCATCGGCGTGTGGGACGACGTCGCGGAAGCCGGCGCCGTCGTGCTCTGGGACCTGTCCACCGGCAGCGAGCTGTCGCGGATCGACCTCGGCAGCGGCGCCCAGCCCTGGCGGCTCGAAGCCGGCGGCGGCGACGGCAGCACCCGGTCGCTGTTCGTGGCGGACGCTTGGCAGCCCCTCGTGCACGAGCTGGAGCTGGACCTCGACGCGGGCACCGGCAGCGTCGTCGGCAGCATCGACAGCGCGGCCCCCGGCGCGGCCCTGGCCTGGCTGTCGGGAGACAGCCCCGACATCGGCGAGTTCGAGCGCCTGTTCGTGGCCCCGGCGGGCCTGAACCGGGTCGACATCTACGACCTGCTGGACGACGCCTGGGTCGACGTCAACGCCTTCGACGGCGTCGATGGCGCCGGCATCGACCTGCACACCGCGGTGATCAGCCTGGACGCCGCCCCGGACCCCATCAACGTCCAGACGATCACCCCGTGGGGCGTGCGCGACGAAGCCTCCGTGGTGGCGATGTCCACCTTCGACGGCTCGGTGTTGATGATGGACGCGGCCACGGGCTGCCTGGTGACGACCATCGAGGGCCCCAAGGCCAACACGACCAACGGCGTCGAGGACATCAAGTGGACCGACCTGGGCGCGTCGAGCAGCCCTGGCTTGCAGGTCGATGAGAGCACCGGACGGCAGATCACGACCAGCCCCTGTGGCGGCCTGATGCGCAGCGAGACCTGGACCCTGACCTTCGACGGCGTGGAGGGGAACTGGGTGGTCGAGGGCAGCGTCTCGGGCCTGCAGGAGGGGCGCGCCACCGAAGATGAGCGCTACACCTCGGACAACGGCGGCTTCTCGATCCTCATCCTGGCCGGTCCCGACCCGACGACCGACGGCGACCAGTTCCAGTTCTCGACGGGCGAGGGCATCCTGCGCATGGACGCCATTCCCAACGCCAAGAGCAGCGACACGCCCTTCGACGCCCCCGGCGAGCTGACCATCTTCCAGGACGACGTCGGGGCCACCGGCGGCGGCTGGGACGAGCTCGACCGCCGCACCTACGCGCTGGTGCCGCTCACCGGCAACGACCTGGCGGTGCGCATGCGCCTGCAGTCCTGGGCGATCGAGGTCGTCTGGGAGTAGGCGCCCGCCGCACATCGCAGACGCCCCGCCCTCGCCAACGGGACGCCGTCAGCGCAGCAGCGCCTCGGCGACGTCGCGGCGCGGGTCCTTCTTGCGGGCCTTCTTCAGGAAGGCCTGGAGCGCGGCCTGCCCCTCGGCGCCGCGACCGGCCGCCAGCTGCGCCTGCCCGGCGTAGAAGCCGGCGTCCTTGGGGACCTTCTTGGGGCGGCCGAGGCAGGCGTCGAGGGCGGCGACCGCCCCGGTCAGATCACCGGCGCGAGCGAGGAGCTGACCGCGCAGCAGGTCGCCCGTGGCGTCGTCGGGGAGCAGGTCGGAGAAGACGGCTGGGGCGTGCTCTTCGAGGGGCGAGGTGGCCGCGAGCGCGGTCCAGTCCAGTTCATCGGGCCGGGCGATGGCCCGGGCGGCGTCTTCGACCTGTTCCGTCGTGGCGGCGTACCAGGTGCGGCCCTCGAGCTGGAAGGCGGGGCCGGGTTCTGCATCGCCGACCCGGCGGATGAACATGCGGCGGATCCCGCCGGGCAGCAGGCCGTCGAGGTAGCTCCACTCGCTGGCGTCGTCGCCATCGCCCATGAGCGCCCCCGCCGCAGAGAACACGGCGAAGCCCGAGGGCATGGCCGGGTCGGGGTTCACCTCGCCAGCGTCACGGCCATCGGTGAAGAAGGCACCGTGCAGCGGCTGCTCGTAGCTGCGCAGCAGGTCCAGAGCGCGATCCACCAGCTCGCCGTGGGACCCCGACAGCGCCAGCGAGGCGACCACCGGAGCTGCGCTGCGGAAGCCCACTCGGGCCGCCACCCAGGCGACTTCCGCCGCCGCGTCCGGCTTGAGCCGGGGGTCGCGGAGGATCTCGACGACGCTGGCTTCCAGCTCGGCGTCTTCGTGGGCGGCGGCCGACTCGCACAGCCGCAGCAGCCCGATGGCGGCGCCGAGCCGCACGTCACCACGGGGGTCGCGCAGGCCCGAGGCGATGCGCCGGAAGCCGACCGGCAGGCCGATGCAGGCCAGCAGGGAGAACAGGCCAGCGTTGATGGCCGGGTCGAGACCCTTGAAGGCCGAGAACAGCTCCTGACGCGTGGCGGTGTCGAGCTGGTCCGCGGTGGGCGCGAGCCGGAAGCGGGACAGGATGTCCGCGGCCGCCCCCGCGGCGCCGAGACGGACCGCGGGGGAGCGGTCACGCTGGGCCTTCTCCAGCAGCAGCGGGATGTCGTCGGGGCTGCCGTGGCGCGACAGATCACGCGCCGCCGCACAGCGGACGTGGATGCTCTTGTCGCCGAGCGCGGCGCGCGGATCCTCGGTCTCGAGGGGCGCCTGGTGGTCGAAGGGCATGGCGGCTCCGTGGCGGTCAGGGGATGGAGAGGCTGACGGTAGCGAGGCCCTGGCCGTGGACCGCGACCAGCAGCTCGTCCTGGCCGTCACCGTCGATGTCGCCGGCGGCGAGCCGGGGCGGGTCGTGCAGGGTCCAGGTCATGGCAGGCTCTCCCTCTCCGTCGAGCACCACCAGGGTACCGTCTCGACGCGCGACCGCCGACCGCGACGCGCCGTCGGGACCGAAGCGCCCCCGCAGCATGTCGGCGAACTCGTCGCTGGCGACGCGTCCCTCCCCGTCCACGAGGGCGGCACCCGGCGCGTCGACGACCGCATCCACCTGCCCCTCGGCGTCGATGTGGCGGCGCAGCGCGCCATCGACCAGCCAGGCGCCACCCGCGCCGTCCGGTGCCAGGTCCTTCACCGATCCCTCGACCCGCCAGAGGACCCGGCCGAGCCGGTCGAGCACCAGGGCACCGGCTTCGGTTCCGACCCAGGCGTGGACTTCGTCGGCGGCAAGCGCCGTGATCGGCGCCGCCGTGGTCAGCAGCCAGCGCGACCGCCCGCTGGTCGTCGTCGCCCGGACCGCGTGCTGACCGCTGGCTGCGCTCACCGGGCCCCCGAGCCAGGCGACGAGGTCCCCTCCTCCCGGGCCATCGGCGCGCGGCGGCGTGGCTGTGCCATCCCCCGCCATGGCGACCGGCGGACCGCCCGCCCGGCTGATCGCGAGATCGCGGTCCGTCAGGACGACGTCGAGGGTGCCGGGGAGGGACAGGAAGCCCTCGAGCCGGGCGTCCTCCCGCGACCAGGCGTCACCCAGCGCACTCTGGGCGAGGCTGTCGCTCGCGGACAGCCCATCGAGCACCTCCTCCAGCTCGTCGAGGCCTCGGCGCGTGTAGCCGGACGCTTCGTGGACCAGCACACCCTGGCGGTCGAGGACCCGCAGGGCCGGGATCCCCTCGACTCCAAAGCGCTGGCCGAGCGCGGGCGCGTGGGCGATCGGGAAGGACAGGCCGAGACGGTCCACGAAGCCCGGCAGGGCGTTGGCGTCCTGGTCGAAGTCGAGGCTGACGCCGACGACGATGACGCCCTGGTCTGCGCGCTCCGCCGCGGTCCGCGCCAGCTCGGGAAGCTCCTTGCGGCAGGGCGCACACCAGGTCGCGAAGAAGCTGAGGATCACGACCTCGCCGCGGTGCTCGGAGAGCCGGAAGCGCCCGCCGTCGAGCAGGTCGAGGTCGAAGTCATCCACCCCGGGAAGCGCAGCACTCCAGGTCTCCGGCTGGCGCCACGGGGCCATGCCGACGGTGGCCGCGATGCCCGGGTCGTCGTGGCTGGCCAGCAGCGTCCGGACGATGTCGATGGCGACATCCCGCTCGCCCAGCGCCCACATGCTCTGCGCGAGCCCCTGGCGCACGGCGCCGCCTCCGCCGGCGTCGCCGCGCCAGCTCCCCGTCGGCTCCCACACATCGGGCGGGCGCACAGCGTCGGCCAGCGCCAGGCTCCGGGCGGCATCCTCCCAGCGCTCATCCTCCAGGAACAGCGTGCCCAGTCGCCGGTCGAGGAGCGGATCCCCGAGCTTGGCGTCGGCGAGCAGCTCGGCTGCTGCGAGCGCGAGCGCCGGTCGTCGCCGCCACGCGGTGACGAGGCCGTAGCCGACGCCATCGGAGGGGCGGAGGCCGCCGAAGTCGTCGGTGATGGCTTCGCGGACCGCCCGCCGCACGGCACGACGGCCACGCTCCGTCAGCGCCTTGCGGAGGGCCCGCACCGAGGCCGGCAAGGCATCTAGGGCGGGGGCATCGGGCCAACCGCGCTCCACCTCCACCACCTCGAACCCGCCCCCTTCTGCTCGGCGGAGCGTGAGCCCCACGCTGCTCCCGACGGGACCACCCAGGGCGTCGCGGGCGGCACGCGGCGCCTTGCGCACCTCGATGTCGGCGACGGTGACGATGAGATCTCCGACGCCAACGCCGGCCGCCTCCGCTCCCCCCCCGGTCGCCAGCCCCTCGACCAGCAACCCCTCCGGCAGGCTGCGGACCGTGACCCCGATGGGCGCGTGCTCGTCGGCGACGACACGCAGCGCATCCGGTTCGCCACGCCCGACCGCCGACGTGTGCGCTCCGCACGCCAGCAACAGGAGGGATACAGCCCACGAGGTCATCACCGGGTCAACGTAGCCCACCGCTCGCCCTCGGAGCCCGCCATGCTCCCCAGCCTCGTCCTGCTGCTGTCCTGCGCCTCCGGCATCCAGTCGCTCTACGACGACGAACGCGCCGCAGCGCTGGCCACCGCAGGCCCTCCGGCCGACGCCTGGGAACCCGACGTGCGCGTCCGGGTCGCCACCGACGCCCTCGACGACCTGGTCCAGCTCGCCGTCGACGAGGGCCTCGGCGCCTGGTCGAAGACCCTGCCCCTGGAGGGACCTGCCGGCCTGTCGGCCCGCGTCGACCCCAAGGCGCACATCCAGTCGCTGTCCCTGGCACCCTCCGACCAGTGTGAGGGCTGCCTCACCATCGACGCGCGGGCCAAGGGACAGGCCCGCTGGACCGCTGGCGGGCGCACCGGCTCACTACCGGTGAGCGCGCGCGTCGGGGCCACCGTCTCCTTCGACGTCGAACGACAGGCCGATGCCTGGGGGGTCCGGGGACGCCTGCGGGACATCGACAAGGTCCGCGTCGGGTCGGCCTCCATCGGAGCGCTGGATGCCTCCGCCCTCCTCGGTGACTGGGTGGCCGACGCGCTCGCGGATGTCCCGGACGTCGATCTGGGCAGCTTCGGCGGACCCGACCTGCCGCTGTCGGCGGCACGGCTGTCGACCGCCACCGGCCACCTGGAGCTGCTGCTCCTCACCGATCTCGTCGATCGCGCGCCGGTCGCGGCCGGCAAGGCGCTGCGGGACGACTGGGAGGTGCGGATCTCGACCGGCTCCCTGCTCGGCCTCGCACGCCGCGCGGCCTTCGAAGCTGGCCCCCTCACCTACGACGTCTCCCCCGTGCCGACCTCCCTGTCCGTCGGTGGTAGCGACCTCGACCTCGGCCTGCGCCTGTGGCGCCTGAAGGGCAGCGGCTGGTGGCGCGACTACCAGGTGGACGGCGATATCTCCGTCTCCGGCGGGGCGCTGCGCATCCACGCCGACACGGCCACCGAGGGCGACAAGAGCAAGGGCGCGGGCGTCGCCGACCCCCTCGCCCTGCTCGTCGAGGGGCAGATCCTCGAGGCCGTGGTCGACGGCATGCAGCAGACCATCCCCGCGAACAAGGCCATCGCCATCGCTGACGCCCGGGTTCAGGCTCGCCTGGAGAAGGTCAGCGGCATGGGCGATGTGCTGATCGCCCGCGGCACCCTGCGGCCACAGTCCGGTAGCCTCCCCAGCGGCGGCGGCGGGGCGTTGCCGCCCTGACAGCGCGGACAGCGCGAACGCTACTCAGCCGTCGAGCTGACCGCGGTGCCCACCGAGCCCTCCACCGGCGTGCCGTGGTTGTTCGCCAGGCGGATCATCCCGGCGCGCGTCACCAGGATCGAGATCTCGTCGGCGGTGCCCCGCGCGACCGCGTCGGCGTTGACCAGGGTCAGCGTCACGTAGCCGCTGCTGCCGAAGTCACCGGCGGGGTTGCGCACCCAGCCCCGCGGGCTGAAGACGATGCTGTCGACGTTGTCGCCGGCACCCGGGCCGACGATGGAGCTCCACTGACGCAGGCAGGCATCGGCGGCGGCTTCGTTGCCCCCGGGCCCGATGTCGACCACGCCCTCCGAGCTGTCGTCGTCGGTGCCGTCTTCGAGGGAGTCGTCGGGCAGCGTGTCCCAGCGGGTCGACCCCAGCGAGCTGTTCCCGATCTGCAGCAGCCAGGACCCACCCCAGGTCCGGCCGTCGGTGCAGTCACCACCGCTGCCGGTCAGCAGCAGGCGCGTCTCGCGGTTGCTACGCACCGCCAGCTCGCGCAGGTCGAGGAGGTCGCCACGCAGGTGCTTGGCGGCCTTGACGGTGCGGAAGCGGGGGAGCTGATCGCGCATGCTCGAGTAGCCGATGGCGGCGAGCACGATGAGCACCGCCATCACCACGGCGAGCTCGGTCAAGGTCACACCGCGGCGCGCACGTCCCGAACGCGACACGCGCCGGAGGGATTCCGGCGCGTGCGCTGTGGCGAGGCGACGCCTCAGAAGACCTCCATCCAGGCGAGGCCTGCCGTGCCGAGGAAGGGGTTGCCGGCGGGATCGAGGAAGTCGAAGTCGGCGCTGCCGGACCCGCCGCTGCCGTCCTGCACGCCGTAGGCGATGCGGCCCTGCGAGGTGACGGTGAGGCTGGAGACGTAGCCGCCCACGTCGACCGAGTCGGAGTCAGAGGAGTCGACCGCGCCGTCGCCGTTGGTGTCGATTCCCGGCGAGCAGTCGTCGTAGGCCAGGCCGTAGATCCGCCCGGTCCCCGTGGCGCAGGGATCGACGTTGCCCGAGCCGTCCACCGAGGGCGCCCAGGTGGGGAAGTACACGACCCCGGCGTAGACCAGCGGCTCGCCCGTCAGGCCCTCTCCGGCGTCCAGTGTGTAGACGCCAGTGGAACCGCAGCTCCCCCCGCTGACAGCGCTGACCGTGTAGGAGGTGCAGGACGAGGGGTTGTCATCGCGCACGGCGAAGAAGTAGCCGTTGTCCGAGCTGGTCCGGGTGTAGGGCGAGCCCGTGCCCCAGTAGACGCCGAGCGATCCGTCTGAGAAGAAGGACGTCGTGGCGGCGTAGAACACTTCGGGGCGAGCCGTCAGGCCGCCGTCGTCGACCGGGTCGAAGAACTCCGACCAGACCAGCGCGTCGGGGTTGCTGGTGTCGAAGCAGGCCTTGTACATCCAGGTGCTGCCCGGATCGTTGAGGTAGCTGCTGCCGGAGCTTCCGGGGGACGGGTCGGGGCCGCTGCCGGACTCACCGCTGTTGGAGATGTAGGTGGTCGAGACCGGGAAGTACACGGTGTCGGCGTCACCGTCGGAGTCCACGTCGACGACGGCGAGCGCCGCGCCGATGTAGGCCTGCTCGTAGTGGGAGTCGCCGTCGGTGCCGTCGGTCATCAGCGAGGCTTCGGGGTGACCGTTGTCGCCATGCACCGCGTAGCCCGCCGTCGGCCAGCCATCGGTCGAGGCGTAGGGCCCCTCGGCCATGTCCCAGACGTAGAGGTTGGCTTCCGCCGTCTGGAAGTAGCTGGTGCCGCTGCTGCTGCCGTAGGGAACCGCCCGCCCGGAGCCCCAGATGCCGATGTAGCGATCGCGGTTGTCGGTCGTGACTTCCGTGTCGCGGATCTGGGCGACGACCGGGCGGCCCACGCCGTAGCCCGGAGCCGTCGGGTCGACGGTGTCGAGCTGCTCCCACAGGAACTGCGGGTCGAGGGGGTTGGTGATGTCGAGCGCCATGGTCAGCGGACCACCCTTGCCCTGCTGCACCACGATCACGCGGTGCCACTCGCAGTCGGCCCAGGTCGAGGTGCCCGGATCGATGTTCGTGCAGGTCTTCAGCCCGTCGCCGTCGTGGTCGATCCACACGTCGGCGACCACGGGGGAGCCGTCGAAGAGGAAGGTGCGGCCATAGACCATCAGGTCCAGCGCGCGCCCCGCCCACGCCGGGTCCTTGCTGCGGTACAGCAGGTAGCCAGGCATCCAGGCCCAGGCTTCTTCGCCGGCTTCGTCGACCGCGGTGCCCGCGAGATCGTCGAGGTAGAAGGCGTGCAGCATGCCGTCGTTGGCGGCCATGTAGACCATGCCGGGGTAGTCGGCGGCCTGCTGCTGGTTGAGGAACTTCCGGTAGCTGGCTTCCATCGAGTAGGCGTTGTTGAGCCGCGGTTCCACCACCGCCGGCACGCCGTAGGGCGCATCACCCAGCTTCCAGTACCCGCGTTCCTGGCTGATGTAGCGGAAGGTGGCGTCCGGCCGACCGCGGAGGAAGTCGAGCATCTCCTGGAGGTCGGAGCTGTCGATGGAGCAGTCTTCGTTGATGTCGTAGACGCTGAACGGACCCGACGTGGTCGTGCAGGTGGTCGACGCGTAGGCGTTGACGTCGAGGATCTGGTCGAGCACGGTCGACGAACCGCCCACCGTGGTCACGAACTGGCGATCCATCGGCTGGCGCCGGTCGATCAGGGACTCGGTCGACAGCCCGGACAGCGACGCGGCTTCGTCGAAGAAGGTGTAGATGTCGCGGTAGCCGACACCGTCCATGTCGCCCGGGTTGTACTCGGAGCCGGGGACCGGGCGGCTGACCAGCAGGTCACCACCATCCCAGAGCGCGCCGCCGAAGCCGCTCACCGTGTCCAGGATGATCTCGCCGTAGGTGGGGCTCAGCGGATCGTTGTCGATCTCGTAGCCGCGGATGTGCCCCTCGGCGAGCGGGTTGTCGCCGGTCAGCTCGTAGAAGCTGTAGATCAACCGGTCGCCGTTGGAGGTGATGATGGGCGTCGAGCGACTGTAGGTGCCCGACCGGATGTCCTGCATGACCGTGAGGATCGAGCCCAGGACTTCGTCCGCGGTGGTGGCGACGTTGTAGACGCCCGCCCCGCCCGTCACGTCCGAGGCGTTGCCGTAGAGGG
>CAZRFD010000148.1:0-16613 GCA_964599085.1 uncultured Enterobacterales bacterium
GCGCTGGCCTCGCCGCCCGGCCGCCGCACCGTCACCCGAGCCGTGGAGGCCGGCATGGAGTGGATCGACCGGGTGATCGCCCGCGTCTCGAAGCACGAGGGCAGGCACGACTCCCTGAACCTCAACCTGGACGGCGCCGGGCTGTCCTTCGGCATCATCCAGTGGGCGCAGAAGGTCGGGAACCTCGGCGTGCTGCTCGCGGAGATGCAGCGCACCGACCCCGAGCGCTTCGCCCGGATCTTCGGTCCCGACTGGCGCGAGCTGCTCCAGGTCACGGCCGCCAGCAGCCTCGCCCCCGTGGGCGGCCAGGTGCTCTGGAAGGAGCCGTGGGTCGGCCGTTTCAAGGCCGCCGGCCGGGACCCGGTGTTCATCGAGGTGCAGAACCGACTCGCGCGGCGGGGCCACCACTTCCAGGGGGCCGTCGAGGCGGCGAAGGCCCTGGGCGTCGCCACCGAGCGCTCGATGGCGCTGCTCTACGACACCAGCGTCCAGCAGGGGCCGGCCTTCGCCAAGCGGCTCGCCGCGCGGGTCCGCGCGATGTTCACCTCCGGCGGCGCGGCCCGCGTGCCCTACATGGAGCTGCTGACCACCTACGCCCGGCTCGCCCCGGCGCACTTCCGCCGGACCACCCCGCCCACGAAGCCCTACCCGGTCAGCCACATCGAGTGGCGCAAGACCGGCGACGAGTGGCACGCCTGGGCCGGCCGCTTCGACCTGTACGCCGGCATCACCCGCCGCCGGATGGCCATCGTCAACGACCCGAGCCTGTCGGACGAGCCCGTGCGGCTGCCCGGGGCGGGGGTGGCATGACCCGGCGTCCCCCTCCCGTCCTGCTCCTCGGCGTCGTCGGCGTCAGTTCCCTCGTGCTGCTCGCGGCGAGCGGCGGCGGCTCTCCCGTCGTGGGCGCACGCCGCATCGGAGGTCTCGTGAAGGGCCACCTCGGACGCTTCTTCTCCTGGGCCGAGCTGACGGCCAGCAGCGCCGCCGCCCGGCTCGGCATCGACAACACCCCGCCCCCGGAGGCGCAGCGGGCCATGCAGGCGCTCGTGGCGCAGGTCCTCGACCCGCTCCGCACGGCGCTGGGCCGCCCCGTGCGGGTGACCAGCGGCTACCGCGCCCCCGCCGTCAACCGCGCCGTCCAGGGCTCGCCCAACAGCCAGCACATGGCGGGCGAGGCCGCCGACATCACCACCCGCGGCCTGGCCGCCGAGCAGCTCGCCGTCGCCATCATCCGCCTGGGCCTGCCCTACGACCAGGTCATCTGGTACGCGCCCGAGCGCGGCGGGCACGTCCACGTCAGCTTCACCACCCGCCGCCCCAACCGCCGGCAGTCCCTGCACGCGCCGGCGGCCGGCGGCTACCGCCCGTGGGCTCCGGCCCTCACCCTCACCTGAAAGGAGCACCCCGTGTCCGCCGCGAAGAAGTCCACCATCCTGAAGTCCATCCCCTGGGACGAGGTCCTGGCCACCCTGGACGCCCTGGCCGAGGCCGGCTGGGACAAGGACGCCGCCGTCGAGCTGATCGCCGAGCTGCTCGACGAGGCCCTGCCTCTGGACGAGCTGGTGTCCGGCCCCGGCGGCGAGGCGCTGGAGGCCATCGACGGCCCCGTGCTCCGCGCCACCCTGGGCCTGCTGTGGTCCCTGGCCGAGAAGAAGAAGGCCCGCGAGGCCCGCAAGGCCCGCCGTGCCGCCCGCAAGGCCGGGAGCGCCCACCCGTGAGCCCCTCCGCTGCCGAGCAGGGGCGGGTGGACCGCCTCGACGCCGACCTGGTCGCCGTGCGCGAGCGCCTCGCCCGCGTCGAGGCCAACCTGGAGGCCCACGAGAAGGCCGCCGACGCCCGGCACCGGGAGCTGCTCGTTGCCGTCGAGGGCATGGGCGAGCGCGTGGGCCAGATCGAGGCCCGGGCGTGGAAGCTCGCGCTGGCCTTGGCGGCGCTGGGGCTCGGTGGCGGGGCGGGGGCGGTGGAGTTGGTGCGCGCTGCGGTTGGGGGGTGAGCGGTGCTCGTGGCCTCCCGATCTGGAGCGGTTCGTGGGCCTTCGGACGCGCGAAGCGTCGTGAAGAGCGCGAGCGCGGCAGGGTGGAGGGCGGGATCATGAGGATTTGCCCCTGCCAGGCCGCCGAGCGGGCCGCCGTCCAGCACGAGCTGCTGCGCGCCGTCGCCACCGAGGCCCCCTCTCGGGAGCGGGGCAGGCTCCGCGTGGACCGCGCCGCGCTCCGCAAGGCCCTCGGCGGTCGGGAGGAGCTGGTCGAGGCGATGGAAGCCAAGGCGGTGGGCCGCCCCGGGGCCAACGTAGCCAAGCTCTGGGCCTTCCTAACAGCCGCGCTGTACCAGTCCGGCGACCTGCCGGTGCTCGCCACCCGCGAGACCTTGCAGAACGCCGTCGATGCCGTGAAGGCCGCCGTCCGCACCCGGAAGACCCGGGCCGGGACCGGCCGCTTCGAGGTCACCTGGGACCCGGAGCGCCGCTCCCTCTCCTGGCAGGACAACGGGATCGGCATGAGCGCGCCGGAGATCCTGACCCGCTTCTTGACCATCGGGGAGTCGGGCAAGGCCGCCGCCGGCGACAGCGACGAGGCCGCCGGCGGCTTCGGCGTCGCCAAGGCGGTGATCCTGGGAGCCTCCTCCACCTTCCGGTGGGAGCTGCACACGCGGGACAACCTCGCCGTCAGCAAGGGCGCGGACCAGGACGTGGAGATCTTCTCGGCGCCCTACCTCCAGGGCGCCCGCATCACCGTGTTCGACGTGTCCGAGGAGTTCGACCAGGTCTGGGACTACGCCCGCCAGGAGTACGTCGCCCTCGAGGATCGCATCCGCGAGCTGCTGGCCGCCAACGACCTGCGCGGCATCACCCTCGTCTTCAACGGCGAGGAGGTCCGCCCCATGTTCAGCCGGCGCGGCGGCTCGCGGATCGCCGTGGGCCAGGCGTGGTCGGAGGGGACCACCGCCACGGTGAAGGCGTACCGCCGCCCTCCCGGGGACCGACAGGGGGCCTACTACGTGCGCCTGGGCGGACTCTTCCAGTTCAAGACCGCCGCCCAGCGGGGCAACCTCAAGGCCGACGTGGTCGTGGACCTGGTCACCACCGTCCGCCCCGGAGCGCCCGGCTACCCGCTCAACGCCGCCCGGGACGCGCTCCAGGGGCCGGGCCGCTGGACCTTCCGCGACCTGGTCGAGGAGGTCGAGCGCGAGAACGAGAGCGTGGGCCGCTCGATGGAAGATGAGGTCTATGACCCCGACAGCGACGACGCCGACGAGCGCGAGGGCGCCCAGCGCCTCGCCGAGCTGACCGCCGAAGCCTTCGCCGACGACGCCTTCCAGAAGGCCCTGGCCGAGGCCGCTGGCGGCATCGCCGACTTCTACGCCGAGCGCGTCAAGGACCCCGGCGTGGAGGCACCGGTCGCCAGCCTCGCCCCAGCGGGCTCGCGCGCAGCCCGCGCCGAGGACGCCCCCACGCGCGGGATCGTGCTGCCCCCGGGGCTGAAGGTGGCCGCCGCCGCGACCCCGGTGGAGCCCGACGTGGCCGCGCCGGGCGATCCCGCCGACGCCGCCCGCACCCTCCGGGCCGTGCTCCAGGCCGCCGACCAGGTCGCGGAGGACGCCGGGGGTCACGACCCGGTGATCATCCTGTCCGCCCACGTCGAGCGGGTGCTGGAGCGGGCCGAGGCCGGCGAGGTCCTCGATGAGGGCGAGGTCGTCGCCCTCCAGCGGGCCGTGGACCAGGCCGCCGACACCGCCGTCGCCCCCGCGGGCGGGGGGCTGCTCCAGGCTGCGGCGGTCTCCCGGGCCGGCGACGCGGCCCTGGGCGCGCTGCGCGTCGATGAGGCCGCCGAGCGGCGTCGCCGGCGACGGCGCAACCCCTTCGGCCGACTCGCCGGGCTGCGGATCTCCAAGAAGAACTACGACCGGCGGCGCGCCTACCGCTTCAAGAAGAACTTCCAGCGCTGGATCCCCCACCTGACCGCCTGGGACGCCACCCTGCGCCTGGTCGCGGCCGAGGCGCGGATCCGCCGGAGGTTCAAGCCGGGCTTCGTGCTCGACGACGAGCTGCTGGGCCTCACGACCGCCACGGCGCGGGGCAACGCGGTGGTCTACCTGCATCCCGACCGGCTGGAGCAGGTCGTCAAGGCCCACAAGGAGCGCCCCCTGGCCATCGCCGCCTACCTGCACGGCGTCGCCTGCCACGAGTTGACCCATCTCGATGGCCGCATGGGTGAAGGACACTTGGAAGCCTTCGTGAGCGCCCGGGAGGACCTGGGCCATGCCACGGGCCACCTGCTGCCCGCCATCGCCGTGATGGTCGCCAAGGTGCTGCGCCTGAAGGTGAAGCCCAGCGAGGAGGCCAAGCGGATCGCCCGCCTGGAGCGGCAGCTCGAACGCGCCCGCGCCTCCGCGAAGGAGGGCCGGCGGGCCGCCGCGAAGGTCGCCCGCCTCCAGGCCGCCCTGGACGAGGCCCGCGCCGAGCTCGCCGAGGCCCTGGCCCGCAGCGCCGAGGTCCGCGCCTCCTGCGGCCGGTCCTGCTCGACCTGCGCCGGGACGACGACGCCGACGACCTGGTCCACCCCCGGCACCCGCCTCCGCGGGACGACGCTGGGGGAGTGGGTCGAGGCGTGGCGCACGCTCCAGGCCCGGCGGCCGAGGAGCGCCAAGCACCTTGCCCTGGAGGCGCACCTCGACGCGCTGCCCGACGCCGTGGTCGAGGTCGCCGGCCCGGACGAGCTGGACGCCTTTGAGGAGGTCCTGCGCTCCGCGAAGCCGGCCCGTGGACTGCGGGAGGGGCACGCCACCACCCGACTGCACGACGCCCTGGACCGTCGCCGGCGACGGCTCGGCCTGTCCGCGACCCCGCGCCGAGACGCCGCCGACCGCGTCCTCGACGCCGCGGCCGCCGCGCTCCGCGCCAGTCCGCCTGCCGGCGTCGACGCCGCCTACCTCGACGCCTTCCTCCACCGCCACCGCGACCACCTGCGCAGCCTGGTCCAGGGAGCCCTGGACCGCCGCTCCCCCGGAGGTGCCTCGTGACCGCCGACCGCCCCATTCGCGCCGCCCTCTACGCTCGGGTGTCCACCGTCGCCCACGGCCAGGACGTGGGCCTCCAGCTCGACGAGCTGCGCCAGGTCGCCGCGCAGCGGGGGTGGAAGGTGGTCGGCACCTTCGTCGACGAGGGGATCTCCGGCTCCACCGATCGGCGTCCGGCGCTCGACCGCCTCATGGCCGAGGCCAGGGCCGGGAAGGTGGACCTGGTCGCCGTCTTCAGGTTCGACAGGTTCGCCCGCTCGACCCGCCATCTCCTGGTCGCCTTGGAGGAGTTCAGGCAGCTCGGGGTCCACTTCGTCAGCCTGCACGAGCAGGTCGACACCTCGACCCCCCTGGGCAAGGCGATGTTCACCATCATCGCCGCCGTGGCCGAGCTGGAGCGCGACATCCTCCGCGAGCGGGTGATCGCCGGCGTCCGCCGCGCCCAGGCCCAGGGGAAGCACTGCGGGCGGCCCCGGGTGGAGCTGGACCTGCGGCCAGCGGTGGCGCTGCTCAAGGAGGGGCGGTCGCTGAAGGAGGTCGCCCGGATCCTCAAGGTCAGCAGGGCCACGCTGCGCCGCCGGCTGCGGGAGGCGGGGGAGTGGCCGGTGCGCGCGGACGAAGCGGCGTAGGAGGCCGGCTTTCGTGAAGGAACCGATCAGGGTCCTTCAACGGGCGGAAGGAACCTGGGCCGGGTCGGCGACCGGGTACCCAACAGGTACCCGGTGGTCGCGGTCGGCGTGCCCGCGCCGGGGTCCAGGGGTGGTCAATACCCTCCCCCGACGGCGAGGCGTGGAGCCCGGGGCTCCGGGGGTCCACAAGGCGGGGCCAGAGGGGTGGGCGGAAGGAGTTGGTATTGAGTCCACGGACCGGGGACGCTACCTGTCCATCATCGTGGAGTTCATTCGAACCATCGTCGAGCAGCTCGAGGACGCTGCCCAGCTCCTTGGCCGAGCCGAAGTCCGCCAGGTTCGGGTCGGCTTCATTCTGATCGACAACGTGGCGGAGCTGTGGCTGCTCCAGCGGGCCTCCGCGTTGGCGGCGGCAGAGGCCGCAGGATTCGATCCGGAGAGCAGACGAAGAGTCCACGCCGCTGTTGAGGCGGTTGAGCGGCGTTTCGACGAGAAGATCCGCGTCGTGCGTGGGGGGCACCCAGGTCTCGACCGCCACCTGAACCTGCTCGCGGTGTGTCACCGGACGCGAAACGAGCTGTACCACTGGGGGCTGGTCAAGGCGGAAGTCCTCCAGCCGCTCGCTCGAGCCTTCTACCCCTCACCGCCCACCTCCCCGGATCCCCCCCCGCTCATGCTGTGGGATCCCCCCCGGCAGGCTGAAAGCCCTGTTTCCTTCGTGGGCGTGACCGCGTTGTCTGGCCACGGTGCAACCCGGTGGCGGTGTTGGTCGGATCGCGCAACGGATCGTTGGTCCTGGTGCTCCGGGGGGGCTGGCGACGCCGCTGGGCCCGGGTCGGTTGCATGGCTGGCGCCGCTGGGACCGTGAGGGCGCCCAGGCATCGGGTCGGGTCGCTCTTGGGCTCGGAGACGTGCGCGGCGGGGTGCTGGGGCCCCGCTCGGTGAGGGCCAGGTTGGCACGGGTGCTGTCCCCGGGCCATCCATGGGAGCCCGAGGCCGCGTGGGGTGGTGCATGCATGGGCGAACGGCAAGAGGGGCCCGACTGGACGCTGCTCCAGCCGGACCCCGGGCCATCCACGGTCGCCGTCGGCGTCGCGGAACGGGTGATCAGTCTGTGCTCGACCTGGGCTCCTGGTCGTCTCCGCCCGTGGGGAGGTCGGGGCGGTCGCCTTCGGGTGCGGCCTCGGGGCCGTCAGTCCTGTAGCTGCGCCCCCTGCGGATGTTGATGACGTGGGCGCGCTCCATGAGGCGGTCGACCATGGAGGCGGTCAGAGCGGGGTTGCCCAGGATCTTGCCCCACTGCTTCACGCTGAGGTTGGAGCTGACCATGGTGGCCTTGTTGAGGTGTCGGGCCTCGACCAGGTCGAACAACAAGGTGGCGTGCTCGGCGCGGACGGGGACGTGTCGCAGGTCGTCGATGATGAGCAGGTCGAGTCGGGCGAGGCGCCGGATCAGGCGCTCGGTGCTGTCGTCGGCCAGGGATGCGTACAGGTCGTCCAGCAGCCTGGCGGCGTTGTAGAAGCGGACGCGGTACCCGCGCTGGGCGGCCAACCTGCCGTAGGCGATGGAGAGGTGGGTCTTTCCGGTGCCGGGCTTTCCCAGCAGCAGGACGGGCCGCGCCTGTCGGATGAAGTCGAGGTTCATCAGGTCCTTGACGAGTTGGACGTTGAGGCCCTTCTGGAAGGTCCAGTCGAAGCTGTCGAAGTCGCGGTCCCAGGGGAACCGGGCGGCCTTCAGCCTCCGCTCGGCGGCCGCGTCGGCCTTGGCCAGGGCCTCCTTCTCGACCAGGCCGGCGAGGAAGGCAACGTAGCCCTGCTCGAGGGTGGCGGCCTGCTCCAGCGCCTCGTCGAGGTGGCCCAGCATGGCCTTCAGACCGAGGCGCTCGAGGTTCCTGCGCAGCTCGTCCAGCACGGTGGGGGGGATGTCTCTACGCCGCATCGTCGTCCTCCTGGTTTTGGCTGGCGAAGTCCGCCCGGTCGATCAGTTCGTCGTAGTCGGCCAGGTCGCTGCCCTCGACGTCCAGGCCGTCCAGCCAGCGGCGGACGCGCTCGGGAGGCATGGGCACGTCCTGGTCGGGCGTGGTGGCGGCGCGCAGGGTCTTGCCGGCGATGACGCGAGCCACGGCCTCGGCGCTGTAGTTGCCGAAGCGGGCGGCGTGGGCCATGGCGCCGACGACCGCCTCGGCGCCGTGGCGATCGGCCAGCGTGAGGATGCGCTTGATGTGGTGGCCCGCTCCGCGGCCGCGCTGGGTCTTGATGCCCTGGTGGTAGTCCTCGGCGATGGGGCCCAGCCGAATGAGGGCCTGCTCCAGCAGCCTGGCGCTCGACGTGTGATGCCGGAACTCCTCTTCGTGCTCGGGCAGGACGAAGCGCTGGTGGCGCCCGGTGCGCAGCTCGTGCCGGGCCACGATGCTCCCGTCGATGATCACCTCGAAACGGTCGGCGTACAGGCGCAGCGTGGCCGGCCAGCCCGCGAAGCGCGGCGGCACGCTGTAGCCGTTGGTGTCCAGGGCGACGCACCAGTCGCTGCGCACGGTGCGCTGCAGCAGGCGACAGGGCTCCACCCGGGCGGCGGGCAGGGGCTGCAGGAACGGGCGCTCCCGCGCGAGGCGATCGACGGGCCGCTCCCGCCAGGTGCCGTGGATACGGACGTTGGCGACCTCGTCGCACCACCAGGCCGCGTGGCGGTTGAGGTCGTCGAGGTCGTCGAAACGGAAGCGACGGCGGCGCAGGCAGTTGTTCTCGATGTAGCCGAAGTGACGCTCGACGTGGGCGTGCTGGTTGGGACTGTACGGGTCGATGAGATGGATCTCGAAGCCCTGGGCCTTGGCGTAGGCCTCGAAGCGTGGGTTCAGCCACACCTCGTCCCTGGAGACATGCCGCCCCACGGTGGTCATGTTGTCGTAGGACATGCGGTGGGGCACGGCGTCCAGGCGCGCGAAGGCCTGGTCGTGCAGCGCCATCAAGGTGGGAAGCCGCTCGTCGAGGGCGAAGCGCAAGAACATCCAGCTCGAAAAGGGCAGCACCATCGAGAAGGCGTGCACGACGACGTTGTCGCTCCCCAGGGTCACCGTGTAGGGCGACCAGTCCACCTGGCCCTCGTCGCCGGGAGGGTGCGGCACCACGGTGGTGACCCGTGCCTTCGGCCGGGGCCGGATCTGTCGCACGTAGCGCTTGACGGTCGAGTAGCTGCCCTCGTAGCCCAGCGCGCGGATCTCTTCGAGAACCAGCACCGCGGTGAGCTGCTCCTCGACAACCAGGCGCTTCACGACGGCCTTGTAAGGGTCCAGCTTGCTCGGTCGCCGGGCGGGGCGGGCGACCAGGCGGCGCTTGGGCTCGTTGTCGCCGCGGATCACCTTGCGGATGGTCTTGATGCTGTGACCCAGCTTCCGCCGCGTCGCCCGAATGCTCCCGCACTCCCGGTAGACCTCCAGGATCCGCTGGTCGCGCCGCGCTCTCTCCTCGGGACTCATTGCTCGCCTCCTCGGGTCGTCCAGGCCGACACCTCGTCCAACAGCAGCCGGCTGTCCTCGTCCGCCTGCGCCCGGGCATGCACGATCCGGGCGACGCCCTCCGGCGGGATCTCGCCCAGCCCGTCCCGCATGCGGCGCAGCAGCCGCAGACACAGGCGGCGCAGGCTCACCAGCCCGGCCAACAGCTCCTGGCCTGCCTCGCCCAGTCGAGGGTCCACGGGGGGCCTGGGCTTCTTCCGGGCGCGCTCCAGCGCCTGGCGTGGGTGGCTCAGCAGGTAGCCGCGCGTCTCGGGATCCGGCGCGCGCTGCCACAGCTCGGCCAGCTCCCCCGTGTCCCGGGAGCCCAGCCCGTCGCGCTGCGCCACCGCCCACAGCTCCTCCTGGTTGCGTGCTGGCAACTGCGCCAACCTCCGCAGGGATCCCTCCCCCAAGAGCCCCAGCGCCACGTCGTCGAGCAGGTGCGGGCTCACCTGCCGCGACAGCGACAGCCGCCGGCACACCCAGCTCTTGTGCCGCTCCAGCAGGTCCCCGACCTCCACCTGGCTCAGCCGGTCCACCTCCACCAGCTCCCGCACCAGCCGGCACTCCTCGATCAGCAGCAGGCCGCGCTCCCGGTTCCGCAGGTAGACCTGGGCCTTCATCTGCACCGCCGAGAGCTGCACCACCTCCACCAGCACCGTCTCCAGCCCGAGCCGGGTCGCCGCCAGGTGACGCACGAAGCCGTCCACCAGCATCAGCCGGCCCTCGTGCTCGGCGACCGTCAGCGGGCTGAGCTGGCCTTTCGACCGCAGCGACTCCATCATCCGACGCACCACCGGCTCGGGGAGCTGGCGCAGCCGACCCAGCGAGAGGTCCAGCGCCACGGGCTCTTCGCGACGGAGCTGCATCAGGCGCTCCTGCTCGGTGCGGAGAGGGGGCCGTCAGCGAGGTCTGGGTGGAGCCCGGCTCCCGCGGCGCAGGCGCGGTGAGCGGCGCTGCCCGGTGACGGGGGCACGGCGGCGGACCGTCGCCCGGCGACCGTGGAAGCTGCACCAGCGACCGCAGAATGCGCAGCGGACCATGGCTTCCGCATGATGAGCTCCCGCACCGGGGCGAAGCCTGGACGGCTCGGGGCGCGGCGGCTCGGCGCGCGGTGGGTCGGGGCACGGCGGGTTGGCTGCGGCATGGGTCACGACCTCTGCCTCGCTCGGTGACGGCTTCGGTGTCGCCTCCGCGAGGCTCGTCTCCACTACGCCCACCTCCCCCTCGCCAGGTGAACCCTGATGCGTCACTTTCTGGGCCTGGCGCTGCCGGTAGCGCCGCGCTCGCGCCGCGTGATTCAGCTTTCCCCGACGCGTTTGCTGGTAGGCCGCGCTCGCCCGCCGCATCGACGCGCGACGCGCCTCCTGCGAGCAGGCGCGGCTGCAGTAGCGGTGCCCCCGGTCGCACCTCCGGCAGATCACAACCTCACCACCGCAGCGACCACACTCGACTACCCGGCCGTCTGACTCGCCAGCCAACCCTCCAGCCTCCACCGGGCTGGACGACCGACCTGCGACGGGTGAGGCTCACTTGGGAGCCGCGCTCCGCCAACACCGCGGCGACCAGGAGGTCCGGTGCGCCTACACCGGGCCTCCACCCGCTTCGGGTTCCCGTTCCACTACCCCGTTCCAATCAAGGATGGCACCACCTGCGCCCCGCCAGGCGCATGACGAGCGGGATCCAACTACCTGACCGGGGGGATCCCGATGAATGTGGGCGAGGGGGGGATCCGGTTTCGTGAGCGGTGAAGCTTCTACCACGCTGTGTTGGACGTGATCACGGAAGTCCCGGTACCTGGAGTTGGCCTCGGTGGTCCCCACGACGACACCGAATGGCTGACCGACTACGGGATCACCCACGCCAACGATCTCCTGTTCGGCGGAATGGAGCCCGTCACCGCGCTGCTTCGCAATAGGGTTCCATCGGCAATGCCAGACCTCGCTCGGTCCCTCAGCGCCCACATCAAGGCCCGCATCTCTGAGCTGTTGTGGGGTCTCGACTACCTCGTGAAGAACGCCCACGGGCACACAGGCCCCGAAGACGCACTGAAGCATGTGCAGTTCTTCGAGGCGCTGGAAGCCAAGAAGTTCCCCGAGGTCATTGCTGCCCGAGGGTCGCGGCGGTTTTTCCAGGCTCTGGAAGAAGCGAGGGCCTCGTTCACGCCCAAGGTGCGGATGCACCATATTCAGGTTTGGACCAAGAGGGCAGCGCGAATGACCCAGGAACGGGATGGCCTGAGGCTCGTGCAGCAGTGGGGAGGAATCGATCGCAAGCTCCGGGAGATCGAAGAGCTCGTGTCATCCGCAGTGTTCGAACTGGACATGGCGGCAGACGCCATGCTCGACTGATTGGGGCAGGGGGGGACAGGATGACCCGCCGCTGGACGCTCAACGAGCGTCACGGCTACTATGTCGCCACCGGCCTCCGCGACCCCGTGGTAGACCTCACCTTACGGTTCAAGCGCCTCGACAGCACCGTCGAGCCCGTCGGCCGGTATCGCCTCGACCTTGACGACCTGGTTGCCGCTAACATGGTCACCCGCCGCCCCATACCCGGCTCGCGGGATCCACGTCAAACCGCGAGCACCAGGAGCGGCCCCTCCGGCACGAACAGCTTGCGGTAGCGCGACTTACGTTCCAAGCCCTGGAAGCTCGTCACCGGGATGGCTTCGTCCGGGCCGAGCTCCCGAAGGTCCTCGACCTCCCAGAAGATCGCCCAGTATTGCGCCTCGTCCTCGCCGCCCTCGATTGTGCTGGGCGGCCGGTACTTCGCGCCATCGGGGTGTGCGCCGCAGACGGCGTTGACGTGCCCGATGTAGCGCGCCCGCCAGGTCGCCCTTGGCGGCCCACCCACATGCGCGTGGGAGGCGTAGATCCACACATCGACCGGTAGCCCGTCGCGTAGGGCATCGAGTCGACGGAACACCTCCCAAGCCCGGCTGCCGAACGCGACCTTGCCGCACTGCTCGGCGACGGTCGCACCATCCTCGAGGTGGGCCAAGGGGACCGGGGCGAGCAACGCGACGTTGCTGGCGGTGCCTATAGTCGAAGGGTCAGGCATCTGTATCTCCAGTGTTTTCCTCAACGGGATCAGCGCGACGGTGCCGCTACCTGATCGTCGCCCCCTCCACCGCCGTCTTCGTCCCACCGCCGTGCTGGGTGAAGCGCGGGCGGATCGACACCTTGAGGGGCCGGAGCGTGAACCGCCTGTCGGTGCTCCGCTGCGCCCACACCAGCGCTTCCCCGGGCTGGAGCGCCGTCACCGCTCCATCCTGCACGTCGTCCAGCGCGACGATGGCGCTGCGCAGGTGCTTGAGCCACCGAGGAGAGGTCATGCGGTGCAGGATCAACACGGAAGTCAGCTCGATGATGGCCCTCGGAACCGAGAGCGGGTCTTGGCTGGCGATGATCACGCTTGTGGCCTGGTGCCGCATCTCCCGAATGGTCTCCACCACCTGCGAGATCAGGTCGGACTCCGAGATGTACTTGTGGGCCTCGTCGAACACGACCAGCTTGTTGAACTCGCGGCCTTCATGGCGGGTGGCCGCGAAGATCCGTAGCATGACCACGAACAAGCCCAGGGCCTCGTCCTTCTCCACCCACTCATCGCGTAGGTCCACGATGACCGTTCGTCCCGGTCGGAGCAGTTCGCCAAGCCGCTGGCTGTCATCGATGTAGGGCTGGGCGAGCGCCAGCCGGTCCTCGGCCAGCCGCTGCGCGGCCCGCGGTAGGTCGGCGTCCTCGATCTCCTGGCGGAACGTGTCGAGCGTGAGCCCCTCACGGTGCCTCCGCATGATGGCGACGAGCTGCCTGATGTAGAGCGAGTCGTTCCCGTAGGCCCCCAGGAGGAACTTCCAGCTCTCGGCGCCCAGCTCGGCCGAGCTGAACTTGATCGGCAGTACGGTGACGCCGGGGTACTCCTGCCGACGCCGCTCCACCTTTGCCTCCGGTGCCAAGAGCACCACGTCCTCGAGGCCCCTGGGCCGCGCCCCGTACTCGGCCAGAAGCCGATCCACCTCGGAGGTCTTGCGGTTGGGGGAGACGGCCGAGACATACTCGGGCTCGTAGGCATCGCTCTTGTGGAAGTGGAAGATCACGGTGGCCAGCGGCGACGGCAGCACGTTCACTCCGTCGTTCCTGGCCGACGCCATTTCGGCGATAACACCCAGGGTGTAGCTCTTTCCGAAGCCCTGCACGCCGAACAGCGAGATCGTGTTGCATCCCGTGAGGTCGATGGCGACGGACTGCGACCCGGAGCGGCCGAGCACTCCATACTGAGGGGTCATCTTGGTCGCCCCCAGCAGCACGTCAGGCACCAACGCCGGCATTCCCGATACGTCCGGCACTGCTGCAGGGGCGCCCCCTTCAGGCTGGTGGATCGCAGGATGCTCTGGCGGTTCGCTCGCGACGGTGTCCACCAGCGGGATGTCCGAGTTGGACGGGACACCTGGCTCCGAGGGGGTGCTTGGTTCCGGGCGCTGGGGCGTGTCCGAGCCCTCGCTCTCCCCCTGGGACCCGTCGCCGGCCGGCCTTGGGGGTTCTGGCCTCTCCGCGGTGACGGTGGGGACCGGGGGGCTCACTGTACGCGCCGCAGGCACCGATAGATTGGTGCGAAGAGCCTCCAAGAGGCGCTCCTCACCCGGCTCATCTGCGAGGGCCAGAATACCGCGTTCGGTCGTAGTAGGAGGCACCGAGTCGGGATCCCCGCGCAGCGACACGCGCTCGTCGAAGCGGCCCATCGCGGCGTGGAACAGCTTGCGCGCCTTGTTCGCTCCGAAGCGATGCACAGTGAAACCAGGCTCGTCCTCATCAATGTGGTAGCCGGAGCCCTGTCGCTCGAACACGATGCCCATGCTCTGCACGTCGAGTCGATAGCCATCGTCCAACCGCTCGGCGATGGCGAGCGCGGCATCCCCATCGCGGGGGGCGAGCAGCCCGTATCGTACCGACCGGCGAATGTAGAAGGACAGCACCCCGGCCAGCTCCTTGGCCCTGAGCGCGAGGTCGGCACGGGGCAAGGGGTAGAGGTCCGGGTCGAACAACGCCCGAAGCCGATCCTCGGTCGCCTCGACCTGCTCGCGCATCGAGCGGTAAAGCTGCCCTCGTGCCGAAGGCGGCAGATCCTCACGCAGCTTGACCTCGATCACGTCCATGCGAATGATGCCGTCTCCTGGGAAGCCCACCAACAGCAGATCTGCCCGGCGCTGGGAGCCAGGTCCTTGGAACCACGAGCGGTGGGCATCCAGCGGCAAGACGATGCGGCTCTCCAGCGCGCCGATCTCTTCCATCAGCCACCTGGCGAACAGGAGGCCCACCACCTCCTGCGCTCTCGTCGTGGACCCCTCCAGGCGCAGGGCCAAGCGGCCCGACAGGGAGCGCAAGCCCTCCAGCACCATCACCTCGTCGCCAGGACGCAAGTGGATGCCATACCCCTGGAGCATCGGGGACAACATCCCCTCGATCTCCTGGGTGTTTCTGGTGGTCAACACGATGCGCTGACGCTCCTCCTGGAGGTACTCCGGTGCGAAGTCGAGGAGATAGCCGGACTCCTCCCCAGCAGAAGGCGAGTCGAAGAAGTCGACGCCGAGGTGCCTGTCAATGGTGATCACCCGGTCGCTGACCTCGTGGACCTGGCGAAGCAAGCCCTGGGCCTCACCGTCGAGCTGTAGAGCCAGCACGGGACCGATCTGGGGGTCTACCGGCTGCCCAAGCGCAACTGCGGCCTGCAGTCGGTGGGTCGCCGCCAGGGCGCGCGCGATCAAGGTCTCCATCGGATCAGCGGCGTTGCGAGTCGCGGGACGCACTCCCTTCGACCAGCCGGTCGTGTTCCGTGACGAAGACTCGGAAGAGTCCAGTGGTACTGTCTCCGGTTCCTGGACGAGACCGCCGACGAACGAGCCGCGCCGGTACTGGTGAAGTGGCCCGACGCGGCCCTGGGCGGTGAACTGCTCGACCAGGATCGAGAGGTGGGCGGGGTATCGTGTGTGGTTCGTGAGGAAGGCCTCCACATCGTTGCGGGCCACCAGGAGCTTGGGGTGGAGGTGGTTGCCGCTGTAGAGGGTGAACTCGTCGTCCTCGCCAACGTGACGATCAGGATCGAGCAGGCTCTCCACAGCCTCACCCACGGTGTCGAGCTGGCTGGCCGGTGCAAAGAGATGGACCGCGTAGCGAAGGGATGCCGGAGACCGCCTTTCCCTGCGCAGAGCTTCGACCCCTCTGAGCACATCGGCGACCAGCTCCCCGCTACCGGGGTTGAACACGTTGAGCCGTAGCTGGTCGACGTAGGGATGCTGGACGACGAACTCGAACAGGCGATCGGCCACATCTGCCGGGTTGACGGTGGTGACGGCGATTGAGCGTGCGCGGATGCCCATGCTCGCCAGCGCGCGATCTCGCGCGGCGGTCGCATCGACATGGCGCCCGTCCAAGTCCCGATCCGGCAGATAGAGGCCCCAGAACGGCGTAATCGGCAACGCCTCCGTGTACGCACGTCCGCGGCGGTCGAACAGCGCCATCGGAAGGTTCAGAGGGAGCAACTCGTCACGGAGCTGCTCAATGAAGCCTCGCCAGTCGGGCACCTGGTGGGTTCGGTGGTCCCACGCCTGGACCGCGTCAGCGCACTCGGTGGTGTGGCGCAGGTGCCACAGCAAGCGCAGGGGATGCGTAGGAGCGAGCAGAATGCCCCGCCCGGGGTCCCCTGGCTGCCCGCGCCACCGAAGCTCCACGGAATCGAGCCACGCGATGGCCCGAAGGATCCTGGTCCGCCTGGCGGCGTCGAGCTCCATCGCCGTGTCCACGAGAACCTTGAACGCTTCGGCGTAGGAACGGATCGCGTCCGCGTGCGCGGAGAGATCCACCACCTCGACAATGCCAAGCCTCGCCTTCCGTTCGTCCGGCATGGCCCCAGGCGGCAGATGTTGCTCCAGGATGAGCCGAAAAACCGCCTCGCGAGCGGCCAGGAAGTCCTCGACGCCGAGGATGTCCTCCAGATCCGCCTGCTCCTTGCGCACAAGTTCCACGTCCCCCGGCGTGCGAGCCTGGCCGAGGGCCATCGCATAGACCCCGAGAGCTCGCGGGCTCTCCAAGAAGGTCAGCTCGACCTTGCGTAGCAGGCCAGGGACCACGACGGCGAAGCCATGGAAGCCGTCAGCGTCAAGGTCGAACCTCACGTCTCCCTTTACCGACGCGCCGATTGGCTGGTTCCAGGACCCTGACAGCTTCGAACGGTCTGGCACGGGCTCCCGCCTCTTGCCGTCGAGAGCCTTCAGCGCAACTCGCAGCCACGCGGCGAGCAGGGACGGAACGAAGGTGGCTCGCACGTCCGGGTCGTCGATGACCACCTCCTCGTGAACCACCAGGAAGGGCTCAGACTCGTTCTCTGCGCGCGAGGTCTCGTCCTGGTCGATGCGGCGCGTCGTCGTGAGCAGGGCACCCTCGGCATCGTAGGCGTCGACGCGCAGGAAGTAGGTGCCCTCA
>CAZRFD010000149.1:0-16520 GCA_964599085.1 uncultured Enterobacterales bacterium
CCCCCCCGCAGCGGGCATGATCGGGCCACACAGGAGACGACGTGACCAGCGGCCCGGAGATCCTCGAAGAACGCGACGACGGCCTGCGCATCCTGCGGGTCCACTCGCCGGAGCAGGCGACGCCCTTCCGCAGCTCCTTCGCCGGCGCCTACCAGGACGTCTTCGCCAGCCCGCCGTACAACGAGCGCTTCTACGCCTCCGAAGCCATGGGCTTCCTCGACAGCTACCTGCGCACGCCGGACCACGTCACGCTGCTGGCGGTCAAGGGGGCGACCCGGGTCGTCGCCTTCGGCATCGGCGTGCCGGCGACCTCGCGCCCCGACATCGTGCGCGAGCTGCGCGGCCTCGTGCCCCTCCGCAGCGCCTTCTACCTCGCCGAGCTGGGCGTCCAGGAAGCCTGGCGCGGCCGGGGCCTCGGCCGTCGGCTCATCGAGCGGCGTCTCGAGCTTATCGACGCCCAGCGCTTCAGCCTGGCCATGCTGCGGACCAGCGCCACGCGGCACGCCGGCTACCGCATGTACCTCGAGCTGGGCTTCGAAGACATGGGCGTCTACATGGAGGTGCCGTCGCGCCGCGTCGACGGCACCGTCCACACGGACCGCCGCCTGTTCCTGTCGCGGGTCCTGGCCGGCAGCAAGGGGTCCTGAACCTCGGCGGAGGACGCCTGCGGCACCGCCGCGCCATCGCCGGACTCGTCGTCGCCGCCGCGCTCATGCTGGGGGTCGAGGGGCTGGCTCGCCTGCTGACCGGGCCGCCAGAGGTGCCGGTCGTCGTGCGCATGCCCGACGGCAGCGAGGGTCTGTTCGAGGAACAGGACGGCAGCCTCCGACCGCGCCTGCCGGAACACGCCGCCTGGTGGCCGGATGCGCCCAAGCAGGCCGGCCGTCCGCGCATCGTCCTGCTCGGTGGCAGCTCGCTCGCCGGGCCGCCCTCCGACCGCCACCTCGCCGCCTGGCGCCTCGCCGAGCGATTCGACGCCGAAGTCGTCGACCTCGCCGTCGGCGGCATGGACACCGCACACCTCCTGGCGACGCTGCCGGGCGCGCTCTCCCTCGACCCGGACCTGGTGCTCATCTACTCGGGGCACAACGACCTCGGGAACACCGTGTTCTCGCGTCGCTTCGCCGACCCGGCGGCCGTCGCCCTCGCCCGAGCCCGGCAGCTCTTCGGCCACAGCCGGGTGTTCGGGCTGCTCGAAGCGGCCTGGCGAGGCCGCGAGGAGCGCCACATCGTCGTGCAGTGGGATCAGCAGGACATGGCGCTCACCGAGGGCCAGAAGGCCCTGGTGCTGGGCGAGTACGAGGCGCGCCTGCAGCGGCTGGTCCACGAGCTGCGCGACGCCGGTGTGCCCGTCGTGCTGTCGACCGTGGTCAGCAACGCCTTCTTCCCCAGCGTGCAGTGGGAGTGTCCCGAGCGCCTCGAAGCGCTGGGCTTCTCGCCAAGCCGCACCGCCATCCTGCCGCTGACCGGCGTCGATGCCGCTGCCGTCGAGGCCGCCCGGGCAGCACAGCCCTGCCGCGACCTCGACCAGCTCGCCGCCCGGCTCTGGTGGGACAGCGATCACGCCGCCGCCGTGGAGCTGCTGGAAGAGCTGCGCGACCTGGACCCCAAGCCGCTGCGCGCCCCGAGGGCCGTCAACGCCGCCATCCGTCGCATCGCGGGGGAGGAGGGCGCGGTGCTCGCCGACACGGCCCGTGAGTGGAAGTGGCGAGGAGAGGGTGTCGAGCCGCCGCTGTGGTTCCGCGACCCGGTCCACATGAGCGCCGTCGGTCACGAAGCCCTCGCCGCGGCGTGGACAGAGGCGGTGGCGGACGCGCTGGGGCTGCCGGCCCCCGCCGCCCGCTGGCCCGACCCGCTGCCCCGGGCGGCGACCTCCTGCCTGTCGCCGCGCTGCCCACGGGGTCGCGGCCGCTGAGGGGCTCACGGCCACGCGTAGTGCTGGCACTCCGCGCTGTCGTAGGTCGCGTCGCTGGGGCTGGCGACGAAGTGCCCGGTCACGTCGTAGTCGTGGGGCTCCCACTCGTCGAAGCCCGTGGCCGTGCCGGTCACAGTGGCGACCAGCCAGTTGGTCCATGCCCCCGTCCAGTCCAGCTCCGTCACCTCGGACGCGCCGTCATCGAAGGCGATGGTGCCAGCGGCGGTGGTGTCATCGATGAGCGACCCCCGCCAGCACTTCGGCATGATGGGCGCCTCGATCACATGGTTGAAGCAGTCGGCGAGCGTGTGGGCCTCGATCTGCGGGTCGGAGTCCGGGTCCACGCGCAGTTCGAAGTCGAAGTCGCAGGTGTAGACCGCACCGCCAGCTACCGTCTCGGTGAACACCGTGGTGCCACTGCCGACCAGGGTCCCGGACGGTGGGGAGAGCGGCTGCGCGCAGCCGGCGAGGAGTGCGAAGAGGACGGTGGTCTGCATCGGTGGGACAGGGGCGGGGCGATGACCGAGTCTGCTGTGCCCAGGGTAGCGGCTCCGCCCGCCCTTCGCTCGCGGGGGCGGGGAGGGGGTCAAAGCACCGAGCTGCCGGTCCTGGTCACCCGCGCCCGAAGAGCCCGACCTGCTCCGGCGGCAAGGCGCCCTCGTGGCGCAGCAGGGTGCGCTTGGCGGGCAGTCCCCAGGCGTAGCCGGTCAGCGCGCCGTCCGCGCCGATGACGCGGTGGCAGGGCAGGACGATGCCCAGCGGGTTTGCGCCGTTGGCGGCGCCGACGGCGCGGGCCGCTCCGAGGGGCAGGCCGAGCATGCTGCACAGACCGCCGTAGGTCGTGGTCTGTCCTGGTGGGATGCTGCGCAGCGCCAGCCAGACGCGGCGCTGGAAGGGCGTGCCCTGCACGTCGACGGGCAGGGCGTCGAGGGCGTCCAGCCGCCCCTCCGTGTAGGCGGCGAAGGCGGCGATCGCGCCGTGGGGATCGCCGGCGTCGAGGCCCTGGGCCTCTCTGTGTACAGATTGCAGGCCGGCTGCGCTGCTCACCACCCACAGCTCCCCCAGGGGACTGTCCACCTTCGCCTGCACGTCGCTCACGGCGCCAGCCAGGGGACGGGGTCGCCGCTGTGCGTGGACCAGGACATGGTCCAGGCGATGGCGCGCAGCGCGCCTGCGCCCTGTTCGACGTGGCGGTCCGGCTGCCGGGGGTTGTACCACCGAAACGGCGTCTTCAGGTCGGCGCGGCGGGTGATGCCCGACCGGGTCAGCTCCACCAGCACCGAGGGGATGCCGTAGGAACCGTACAGGTGGTCGATCTCCATGCCGTGCCCGCGGAAGAAGAACATCCAGCGGGAGAGCTGCATCACCTTGTAGGCGTGGGCCCCCTGCCCCGACTGCATCGTCCGCCCCAGCGCGACCAGCCGCTCCCAGTCGTCGGGCCGCTCCCAGCGGCCTGTCCACGGCAGGAAGTGGTAGCCGCCGAAGGCGTGCAGGCTCACCGCGGCGTCCCAGCCCTCGGCCGCCAGGGCGTCGAGCGCCCGCGTCTCGGGCTGCGACAGCGGGGCGGGGCTGGTCTTGTAGTAGCTGGGGATGATCTTGCGCCAGATCGCCCGCGGCTCCCGGTTGTCCGGCCAGTCCCGGTTCAGGTCGACGAGGTTGGCGTTGCCCCGGTGGTAGCTGGTGGTGTCGCCCTCGATGAGATCGACCTCCACCCGGTGGCGCCCGTCGGGGTTGAGGATCGGCACGACGGCGATCTCGACCCCCGGCGGCGGCCGCTCGATGACGTCGAGCAGGAAGCGCAGCGCGACCTCGGTCGAGATCCACTCCATGGCGTGGATGTTGGCGAAGACCAGCAGCTTGTGCTGCACCGGGTGGCCGGGATCGTGGACCCGAAACGCCCAGATCCGCCGCCCCTTGACCGTGCTTCCCAGGTCGACGGCCTGCACCCGGCCCGGCCAGCGGGCCATGGCCGCGCCCAGCTCGGCGTGGACCTCGGCGTCGAAGTGGTAGGGCTCGGCGTCGTCGCGGGCGCGGTAGTCGGCGACGACCGCGTTGGCTGCCCGCCGCTCGGCGAAGCGCAGGTAGGCGGCGTTGTCGCCAGCCACGTCCTCGGGCACCTCGACCGCGGTCGCGTCGACCGCCGGTGTCGGGGCCCCAGCGTCGACCGTGGGTGTCGCGGGTGCCGGCTCGGCGGCGCGGCCCGGCGGCGCGGTCGCGAGGAGGGTGGCGAGGAGGAGGGCCTGCATCACCGCGGTCTAACGTGGGCCCTCGCCGGGGCCGGCGCGGGGCGGTTGCGTTAGCGCATCGGGCCATGTGGACCCTGCGCTTCCACGGCGGGACCCTCGTCGTCGAGGGCGCCCGCACCGAAGACCTGCCCCTGGGCTTCGTCTACGACGACCGGGTCGGCCACCCCCGCGGCCTCGCCTGCCTGTACCCGCAGGTGGTCCTCGGCGCCCGGGCCGCCGGCATCACCCTGCAGGACGACGCCCGCACCTGGACCCTCGACCTCGACCTGCCGCTGCTCGCCGCCCGCACCCCCCGCCCCTACCAGCAGGAAGCGCTCGACGCCTGGCAGGCCGCCGGTCGCCGCGGCACCGTCGTGCTGCCCACCGGGGCCGGCAAGACCTTCGTCGCCCTCCTCGCCATCGCCGCTGCGGCGCGTCCTGCCCTCGTCCTCGCCCCGACCCTGGATCTCGTCGGTCAGTGGCACGACCGCCTCTCGGCCAGCTTCGGCGGCGACATCGGCATGCTCGGCGGCGGCCACCACGACGTCCAGCCGCTCACGGTCTCCACCTACGACAGCGCCTACCTCCACCTCGCCCGCTACGGTGATCGCTTCGGCCTGCTCGTCTTCGACGAGGTCCACCACCTCCCCGCCCCCGGCTACATCACCGCGGCCCAGGCCGCCCTCGCCCCCTTTCGGCTCGGCCTCACCGCCACCCTCGAACGCGAAGACGGTCGCGAGCACGCCCTGCACGACGTGGTCGGTCCGGTCGTGTACAGAAAGGAGATCACCGAACTGTCCGGCGAATTCCTCGCCGACTACGAGACCGTCCGGCTGGAGGTGAAGCTCAGCGCCGAAGAACAGGCACAGTACGATCACCACCGCAAGGTGTTCACCGACTTCGTCGCCAGCCACGGCATCTACCTGGGGGGTGAACGGGGCTGGCAGAACTTCCTGCGCGAAGCCTCCCGCAGCCGGGAGGGACGGGCCGCCCACCAGTCGTACATGACCTACAAGCGCATCGCCCACGGCACCGAACGAAAGCTGGAGCTGCTCCAGACCCTGCTCGAAGAAGAGCACGGCCGCCGCACCCTCGTGTTCACCCAGGACAACGCCACCGCCTACCGGGTCAGCCGGGAGCTGCTGCTGCCCTGCATCAGCCACCAGACCGACATCAAGGAACGGCGCGCCCTGCTCGACGCCTTCGAGGCGGGCGACCTCCCCACCCTGGTCACCAGCAAGGTGCTCAACGAGGGGGTGGACATGCCCGCGGCCGAGGTCGCCGTCGTGCTGTCGGGCAGCGGCACCGTCCGCGAGCACGTCCAGCGCCTCGGCCGCATCCTGCGCCCTGGCGCCGCGGCCGACGGCAGCCCCAAGCAGGCCCGCCTCTACGAGCTGGTCGCCGCCGGCACCGCCGAAGAACGCACCAGCGCCCGCCGCCGCCGCCACGCGGCCTACCAAGGCTGAGTCGATGCTCACCGGCCCGCTGCTGCGCGTCCAGATCCGGGGCAAGGGGATCCGCCCCCGCCTGGTCGATCCCGATGATCCCGCCCTGCTGGCCCGCGCCGCAGAGGTCAGCGCCCTGTTTCAGGAGGCCCTGTCCACCGGGCTCACCCGCGGCGTGCTCGAAGACCGCCTCCGCGAGCTGGAGGGGGTCGAGGTGGACACCCGCTTCACCCGGGGGCTGGCCAAGGTGCTGCTCGACCGCAGCGAGCTGTCGACCGTCGCCCCCCTCGACCCGGTGGAGGTCCGTCAGCGGGTGTTCGCCCACGCCGCCGCCACCGGCCCCCTCGCCCGGCGGGCCGGCCCCACGGGGCGCCGCGTCGCCGCCGATGTCTTCGCCGAGGTGGCCGAGCAGATCGGGGCCAGCGCCGATGACATCGCCGCCTCCTTGTACGCAGATCTGCGGGAGGAGCAGCGCCTCGTCGCCTGCCGCCTGCTGCCCCCCGACAAGCTCCTGCACCGCTACAACGTCGCCCAGGTCCAGGCCATCCTGCTGCGCGCCGCCTGGATGAAGGTCCGCCTCGTCACCCCGCGCCCCAAGCGCGTCGCCCAGCTCCTCCGCTTCGCCCGCTTCCACCAGCTCATGTACCGGGTCGAGACCGTGGCCGGTGGAGCCGCGGTCCTCGTACACCTGGACGGTCCCGAGAGCCTGCTGCGCCAGAGCAGCCGCTACGGCATGCAGCTCGCCACCTTCTTCCCGGCGGTGCTGCTGCAGGAGGGCGCTTGGACTGTGGAAGCCGAGGTGCTCTGGGGCAAGCGCAAGCTCGCCAAGAAGCTGCTGGTCACCCACGAAGCCGGGATCCGCAGCCACTACCGGGACACCGGCGTGTGGCGCTCTCGTACCGAACAGTGGTTCGAGGAGCGCTGGGGCGAGGGGCACGACGGCTGGTCCCTGCACCCCGGCGAGCTGCAGGTGATCGAGGGCCAGCACATGCTCGTGCCGACCTGGACCTTCCGCAAGGAGGGCCGCACCGCCCACCTCGACGTCGTCGGCTTCTGGCGCAAGAGCTACCTGCAGCAGCGCCTGGAGCGCACCCCGGCCGACGTCGTGCTCGCCGTCAGCCGGCGGCTCTGCGGCGACAAGCAGGGGCTGCCGGGGCACCTGCGCGACCGGGTGATCGACTTCGCCGAGGTCATCCCCGTGGGCAAGGTCGTCGCCATCCTCGACCAGGTGGCTCGCTGAGGCGCCGTCGGTCCACGTCCGCTTGGCGGCCCTCACCCCGTGAGGGTCTCCGCCGCCTGTCACCGCAGAGCGGACCGCAGGAGCGGGTGCAGCGGGGACACCTGGTTCTCGCCCACGCGGTCTCGCGGATAATGCTCACGCGGCTCGCGTGGTTGCGCCTTCGCGCAGTCGTGCGGCCGCCTTCACGCGCGCACGCAACCACAAATGCACGAAACCGCGAGCGCGCGTGACCTCGGGCCCCGAACCGCGAGGTGCTGACGCACCCGCAGCAGGGTTCACATCCAGACGGTTGCGCGGGCGGTGGCGCCTTGCGGTCAGGATCGCGTGGGTGAGGGCTGTCGGAGCCGATCCTGACCGGGAAGCGGTCAGGATCCGGCCGTCGACCTGTCGCTCCCTCGATCCTGACCGGATCTCGGTCAAGATTGGGTGGGCGAGGTATCGTCGAGTCGATCCTGACCGGAAAGCGGTCAGGATCGCATCGTTGAGCCCTCGCCCCTACGATCCTGACCGCATGCCCGCCGGCGATGCCGCCGGCGCCACGAGACCGCTGCCAGGTGTGCCTTGGTGCGGTGGGTGTCCCAGGGAGTGAATCGGGCGAAGTGAGGGATGTACTTCCCAGGCGCTTGTGTCTGCCCGCTTCGGTCGTGTGTGGAAGCGCCGGGAGGCGATGCGGAGCTCGGCCCGCGGTCGGTCCCGTGTCTTCGAGACCGTGGCGGAGCAGGAGCCCGTGTCGCCTGTCGGTCGTGCACGTCCAGTCGTCACGCCCTCGCAGCGTCGCCTACGCGGTCTCGCGGATCGTGCCCACGCGGCGCCCGCCGGGGGCTGTGGCGCCTGAGACTGTTCAGCCCTCGCGGGGCTCCAGCGTCCCGAACACCCGGTCCCAGAACATCGAGCTGACGCCGAAGCGCAGCTCCTGGTACTTCTTGTTGTGGTGGTGGCTCATGTGGTGGGCCTTGAGCTTCATGAACCACTTCCAGCGGATCCGGCTGTGGTGCTGGGCGTAGTGCATGCAGTCGTACACGCAGTAGCCGAAGACGAAGCCGCTGAACAGCGGCCACATCAGCACGGGTCCGAAGACGGCCCGGAACAGCGCCATGAAGACCACACACAGAGTCAGGCTGACGGCGGGCGGCATCACGAGGCGGTACTTGTCCCAGTGCCACTGGTGGTGCACACCGTGGACGAAGAAGTGGTAGCGCTCTCCCCAGGATGCCTTGGGCACCCAGTGGAAGGCTGTCCGGTGCAGCGCGTACTCGGTCAGCCCCCAGAGCACGTAGCCGGCGATCCACAGCCCGACCGAGGGCAGCGCCGCCACCCCCTGGACGAGGCCCAGCACGAAGAAGGCGACGGTGCCCGGGACCCACAGCAGCGGCACCGTCCACCACGGCGTGCGGCTGAAGAGGTCGATGAAGTCGCTCTGGAACATGCGCGGGGACTGCTCGGAGGCGCGCATCATGGGGGCTCCCGGTCGGTCCCCCGACCTACGCCAACGATGCGGGCCTCGCAAGTGCGTAGCCGGCTTCGCACCCCCCACGCCGCGGACCGCAAGAGGTAGGCTTGCCCTCCGCCGCCAAGGAGCGCCCCGTGACCCTCGCTGCCCTGCTGCTGACCGGCTGCTTCAGCGCCCCCGAACCCGCCCCCCAGCCCAAGCCCCCGGGTACGGACGCTCGCCCCGAGATGCCGGCGCGGCCCCCCGGCGGGCCTCCCGACGGCGTCGTGACCGGGATGGCCCCGCGCCTCCGCAGCATCACCGTCGAACCGAAGACCGTGACGACGCTCGACGATCTGACCGCCTCCGCCGAAGCCGAAGACCGCGACACGCCCAACGTCGACCTCGACTTCGTCTGGACCATCAACGGGCAGAAGCGGGTCGACCTGGCCAGCGACCACCTCAGCCACGACGAGTTCGACAAGGGTGACAAGCTGATGGTGACGGTCACCGCCAGCGACGGGGAGCACTCGGTCGAGAAGTCCAGCAACGAGATCGTCGTCCAGAACTCCCCGCCGGCCTTCGTCGGGGATCCGCGCGCCACCGGTCAGATCGACGGGCTGGTGCTGAAGGGCGAAGACCCGGACGAAGACGAGCTGAGCTTCAGCATCTCCGGCGCCCCCATGGGCATGACCATCGACCCCCAGGGCGGCCGCATCCGCTACGAGGGCAGTGAAGACGAACCGGGCGGCCACTACAACGTGTCGATCCAGCTCTCGGACGGTGACGGCGGCACCGCGACCTGGGAGTTCGAGGTCGACGTCAGCCCGGGTAGCAAGGCCGCGGAAGCCGCCAAGGCGGCAGAAGAAGCCGCGGCCCAGGGCGGGTGACGCTCCCTACTGGGGGCCGCCCCGCTCGGCGATGATGGCGGAGAGCCCGGCGACCGAGAAGGCCACGGGGCTCTCGCCGTCCAGCACGACGTCGGCGTGGTGGCGGGAGGGTTCGACGTAGCGCTGGTGACCGGGACGCACCGAGCCCATGTACTGGCGCAGGACGTCGGCCGGGTCGCGCCCGCGGTCGACGATGTCCCGCTGCAGGCGCCGGGCGAGGCGCAGGTCGGGGTCGGCGTGGACGTAGACCGTCAGGTCGGCCAGCGAGCGCAGGCGCTCTTCGTGGAGCACCAGGATCCCCTCCACGATGATGAGGGGCTTGGGGTCGACCTGTTCTTCCTCGGTCCGCCGCCGGTGGGTCTTGAAGTCATAGACGGGAAGGGACGCGGTCCGGCCGCTGCGCAGCTCGGCGAGGTCGGCCACGAGCCGGGCGGTGTCCAGCGCCTTGGGGTGGTCGTAGTCGTGGGTGAGGGGGTCCTCGACGTCGAGGTAGTAGCGGTCGTGGGACAGCACGAGCACGACGTCCCGCCGCTTCGCCAGGGCCTTCACGATGCTGGTCTTGCCGCTGGCGGTGCCACCGCCCATGAGCACGACGAAGGGCTGCACGATTCCTCCAGCCCGGTCGGACCTGCTACTGGCCGGCGCGGACCTCGCCCTCTATCCGGGCACCGGCGCGGACCTCCAGCTCGGCTGCGTCGAGCTTGCCCGTGACGTGGCCCGTCGACTCGACCACCAGCCGCTCGCGCACCCGCAGCTCGCCGTCGACCCGGCCGGCGATGACCGCCCGGGCGACGTCCACCTTGCCCTCGATGTGGCCGCCCGGCCCCAGCTCCAGCCAGTCCTCGCTGTAGATGCGGCCGACGTAGTGCCCGTCGATGCGCACCCGCCCCTCGAAGCTCATGTCGCCTTCGTAGCGGGTGCCCGGCCCCAGCACCGCGGCGAGGACCGGCTCGACCTTGCGTGCCACGGGCGTCAGGCGCCGGCGAGGCGCTGGACGAGGCTGTCCAGCTCCTCGGTGGAGTGGTACTCGATCACGATGCGGCCGCGATCACCCCGCGCCCGCGCCTCGATCTTGACTCGCGTGCCCAGGCGCCTCGTGAGGTCGTCGCTCTGGCGCGGGTAGGCCGGTGGCGTGGGCCGCGCCCGCTTGCGGCGGGGAGCCATGATCGCCTTGACCTTGCGTTCCGTCGCCCGGACCGACAGGTCGTCCGCGATGATCTCGCGCAGCACCGCCTGGATCATGTCGTCTTCGGGGAGCGCGAGCATCGCCTTGGCGTGCCCCGCCGTGATCCGCCCGCTCCGCAGCTCGGTCAGGGCGAAGGCCGGCAGGCGCAGCAGGCGGATGGCGTTGGCCACGGTCGCCCGGTCCTTGCCGACCCGGCGGGCCACCTGTTCCTGCGTCATGCCGAAGTCTGCGCACAGGCGGCGGTAGGACTCGGCGGTCTCGATGGGGTCGAGGTCTTCACGTTGGATGTTCTCGACCAGGGCCAGCTCGAGCTGTTCCTTGCTGCCGACGTCGTCGCGGACCCAGCAGGGGACCTCTTCGAGGCCGGCCAGCCCGCTGGCGCGCAGGCGTCGTTCGCCGGCGACCAGCACGAACTCGCCCCGGTCGCTGCGGCGGACGAGCAGCGGTGTGAGCACGCCGTGTTCACGGATGGACTCCGCCAGCTCTTCCAGCGCCGGCCCCGAGAACCAGATGCGCGGCTGTTCGGGGTTGGGCGTGATGCGGTCGATGCGGATCATCCGCAGCGCGCCGCGGCTGTCCTTGCCCGTGGGGGCGTCGAGGATGTCCTGGGGGATGAGCGCGGACAGGCCGCGGCCCAGCGTCTTGCTGCGGGTCATGAGGCCCTCCGGCGGCGGCTGGTGGTGGTCGCGACGACCGGGGGCGCGCTGCGCAGGCCGGCGCGGATGAGCACCTCGTCGGCGAGCTCGTGGTAGGCCTGGGCCCCGCGGGAGCCGGGGGCGTAGACGTGGATCGGCTGGCCGAAGCTGGGGGCTTCGCCCAGGCGGACGTTGCGCGGCACCACCGCTTCGAAGACCTCTCCGCCGAAGACCTGGCGGGTCTGCGCCGCGACGTCCTGGCCGAGGTTGGTGCGGCTGTCGACCATGGTCAGCACGATGCCGGTGCGTTCGAGGCCAGGGTTGAGGCCCTTGCGGACCGCTGTGATGGTCCGCAGCAGCTCGGAGAGCCCCTCCATGGCGTAGTACTCGGCCTGCAAGGGGATGATGACGCCGGTGGCGGCGGCCAGGGCGTTGACCGTCAGCATGTTGAGCGCCGGCGGGCAGTCGAGCAGCACGACGTCGTAGTCGTCGAGGTCGGCGAGGGCGTCCTTGAGGCGGAATTCCCGGCGGTGGGTGTCGACCAGCTCCACCTCCAGCCCGACGAGGGCAGGGGAGGCGGGGGCGAGGTGCAGGCCGTCGACGTCGGTGGGAACGAGCACGTCGCGCAGGCCGCAGTCGCCGATGAGCACCTCGGCGATGCCCTGGTCGATGGTGGCCTTGTGGTGGCCGAGGCCGGAAGAGGCGTTGCCCTGGGGGTCGAGGTCGACGATGAGGACGCGTTGGTCCTGCATGGCCAGGCCGCTGCCCAGGTTGATGGTGGTGGTGGTCTTTCCGACCCCACCCTTCTGGTTGGAGATGGCGTAGACGCGTGGCATGGCGGGGCCGCCGGGGGAGCTGGGGAGGGAGGGAGCGGCGACGGTTCCACGGGGGAGGTGTGGAGCCCGACGAGCGCGGGGGAGGGGGGGGCGGCCGGGCAGGAGGGACCCTGTCGAGGCCGGAGACCGTGCCGCGAAGCGTATCGCATCGAGGGTGGTCGTGGGCACGATAGCGAGGTGCTCTTGCCAGCGCAAGAGTAGGTCTCCAGGTTGGTCGAGGGATCGTGGAACGCGGGGAACGCGGGGAACGTCCGTGGAACGGGATGGTCCGCCACACAGGCTGCTCGCCCGGTCTCACAACGGGTCGGCGTCGTATGCTCTGGGTGACGGAGGCATCTCTCGATGTTGCGCCTGGGCGACTACGACCTGGTCGAGCCCACCGGGACCGGTGGCGCCGGTGTCGTGTGGCGGGCCTTCCACCGGGCCAGCGGCCAGCAGGTCGCGGTCAAGGTGCTCGGCGCCCAGACCGCCCAGGACCAGGTCTTCCTGCGCTCCTTCCGCAACGAAGTCCGTGCCGCTGCCCGCCTCGATCACCCCCACGTCATCCGCATCTACGACCACGGGCGGATCCCGGCCGCCCTCGCGGAACGGGACGGGCGCCTGCCCGGCGGCGCCCCCTACTCGGTCATGGAGTGGGTGGGCGGCGGGTCGCTCCAGGCCGACCTCCTCCGCTCCTGGGAAGACGTCGCCGACCTCGCCATGGCGCTGCTCTCCGCCCTGGCCCACGCCCACGCCCGCGGCGTGGTCCACCGCGACCTGAAGCCTGGCAACGTGCTGGTCGGCAGCCGCGACGACCCGCGCCCCGGGCCGCGGCTCACCGACTTCGGTGGCAGCCTCCGCCGCTCCCAGCACCCCGCGACCGCCCCCAACCTCGGCACGCCGGCCTACCTGCCGCCCGAACGCCTGCGCGCGGCCTGGTGGGAGGAGGGGCCCGCCTCCGATCTCTACGCGCTCGGCTGCGTCCTCTGGCGCATGCTCACCGGCCAGCTCCCCCACGGGGGGACCACGGGTGACGAGATCACCCAGGCCCGCCTGCGCGGCCGCTTCCTGCCCTTTGCGCCGCGCTTCGCTGTCCCCGATGGCGTCGAGGCCTGGCTGCACGAACTCTGCGCGGCCTCGGTGCGCGTCCGCCCCCGCAGTGCGGCCGACGCCATGCGTGGGCTGGTGCGGATCTGCGGTGGCCGTCCCGCCCCGCTCGGCCGCCCCCCGACAGAGCTGGAGCTGCTCGTCGCCGAAGCCGAGGGGCGCGCCCAGGCCGACGCCCCGTATCCGGCACAGCCCGTCGCCTGGCGCGGCCCGCCACCAGCCGACGACGACGCAGAGGCCGCCGCCCCGGCCCTGGGTCGCCTCGACCTGCGCCCCGTGCCCCTCGTGGGGCGCTGCGACGAGCGCGATCAGCTCTGGCTGGCGCTCGCTCGCGTGCGCGAACGCCAGGTCCCCGGTGGGGTCCTGCTCCACGGCCCGACCGGCTTCGGCAAGACCGCGCTGGCGCTGTGGCTGGCCGAGCAGGCGGACGCGCTGGGGCTGGCCGAGCCTCTCGTCGCCCGGCACGCAGAGGTCGCTGGTCGACAGCACGGGCTCGGGCCGATGTTCGCGCGCTGGATGCACATCCAGGGGCTGCCGCCGGACCAGGCCATGCCCGCCATCGACAGCCGGCTCGCCAGCTACGGCGTCGACAACACCGACGCCACCCTGATCCTCTCCTACCTGGCGGGCGAACGTGTCCCCGGACCCCGGCGGGTCGGCGCCCCGCTCGCCTTCAGCCACCCCCTCGAACGGCAGCTCTTCACCGTCAACCTGCTGCGGGACCTGTCTCGCGATCGGCCGGTGCTGCTCGTGCTCGACGACATCCAGTGGGGGTCGGAAGCCCGTGGCCTGATGCACGCGCTGCTGTCCTCGCCCGATCCCGGGGCGGCGGTCTTCGTGGTCGCGACCTGGTGCACCGACCGCGCGGGCACCCATCCGGGTGTAGCCGACGAGATCCGCGCCGTCGCCGGCCTCCCGGCGGTCGAAGACATCGCCGTCGACGCGCTGCCGGAGCGGGCCATGCGGGCGCTCCTCCGCGGTCGGCTCGGCCTGGACGGTGAGCTGGCGGTCCGGGTCGACGAGAAGGCGGGTGGCAGCCCCAGCTACGTGCTGCAGCTCGTCGAGACCTGGGCCCAGCGCGGGTGGCTGGAGTCGTCGGCACTGGGCTGGCGGCTGGCCGACGGTGTCCAGCTCTCGCTGCCGCGGGGCGCCGACGAGGTCTGGCTGGGCCGGGTCGAGCCGCTGCTGGCGCAGTGGTCGAGCACGGCGGGGCACGCGCTGGAGCTGGCGGCGGTCCTCGGCCAGGTGGTCGACCGGGACGAGTGGGGCGGGGTGTGCGCGTCGCTGGGGCTGCATCGTCCCTGGGGCCTGGTGGACGCCCTGGCGGACGCAGGGCTCGTCAGCGTCGATGGCCCCGAAGCCTTCAGCTTCGTCCACGCGATGCTGCGCGACGCGGTCATCGGGCGGGCGGCGGCGGCGGGTCGGCTGCAGCGGCACCACCAGGCCTGTGCGCGGGTGCTGTCGGCGGCCCCGGCGGGGACGGTGGACGACCGCCTGGGCAGGCACCTGCTCGCCTCGGGCGACCCGGTGGCCGCACTCACCCCGCTGGCCGAAGCCGCGGGCACGGCCATGGATCTCGGCGCCTACTTCCGCGCAGAGGTGCTCCTCATCGAGCGCGACCGGGCCATGCGCGACGCCCACCTCGACGAAGACGACCGCCGCTGGGGCCAGGGCTGGCTGCTGTGGTGCCGCCTGATGCGCGTCCGCGGGCGCTCCGAGCAGGTGCGGGAGCTGGCGGCGCGCACGGCGGCCCTCGGCGAACGCCACGGCTGGGACCAGCAGGTGGCCCAGGCGCTGGTCGTGCTCGGCCGGGCCGAGATCCGAGCGGGCCGCGCCGACGACGCCTGGCGGCGCCTGGCGGAGGCAGAACGCCGCGCCGCTGAGCTCGGGGACGCCGAGCTGCGCTGCGACGCGCTGCGGGCTCAGGCGGCCGTGCTCATGCAGCGCGGCGATCTCGCCCCCGCTGCGGCCCGTCTGCAGGCCGCCATCGATCTCGTCGATGCCGAGCACGATCCCCTGCGGGTGGCCGGCGCCCTCCTCGACCTCGCCTACGTCGCGCGCCAGCGCAACGACCCCGACACCGCCGCCGACCTTGCGGCGCGTGCGCGGGGCCTCTACGAGCGGGTCGGCAGCCGGTGGGGCGTCGCCAACGCCCACAACCTCGAGGGCGAGATCGCGAGGCTCCGCGGCGACTTCGACGCGGCCGTGGACCACTACGAAGCGGCGGTCCACCGCAACCGCGCGCTGGGCGGCAACCTGGCCCTCGTGCCCCAGGTGAACCTCGGACTGGCGCTGGTCCAGGCCGGCCGCGGGACGGACGCGCGCCGCGAGCTTGTCGTGGCCCGTGGCCTCGTCGGCGATCGCCCCGGCCCGGGGCTCATGGGCACGCTGCATGCGGGCCTCGCCGGCGCCTCGGCGCTCCTCGCGGACTGGGAGGAGTTGGCCCACCACCTCGCCATGGCCGACCAGCTCCTGGGGGCTGCCGGCTACGTGGATCGCGACATCCCCGCGGTGCTCGATGTGGCCGGCTCGAAGGCGCTGGAGGCTGGCCGCGTCGCCGACGCGCGCGCCGCCCTGACGCTGGCCGCCGGACAGCTCCGCGCCCTCGGAGACGACGCTGCAGCGTGTGAATTGCTGGCGAAGCCCGGCCTGCCCGGGCAGTGACGGCTTCCCCCGGCCTGTAGGCTCCCCGGCACGGCACCGCAGGAGGTCTCGTGGCAGGCAACGGCAGCAGCACTCCCCTGGCCCTGGCGGGTCTCGCCATCGGCGTCATCTGCGGAGGCGTCATCGGCTACGCCATCCACGCGTTCACGGCGGAACCCCAGATCGTCGAGAAGGAGAAGGTCGTCCAGCAGGAGCTGAGCGACGAGGATCTGCTCGCGATGTGCGAGGAGATCAGCCCCGACGAGCGCAGCAGGCTCATGGGCGCCCAGCGCCGGGTAGAAGACCTGGAAGCCATGCTCGCCGAGAAGGAAGCCGCCCTTGCCGAACTGAAGTCGGCCAACGAAGTCGACGAGGACCGCCGCAAGGCCGCTGCGAAGCAGTGGAAGCAGATGGAAGCCGAGATCGAGCAGCTCACGGCAGAACGCGACGCCGCCGTCGCCGAGCGTGAAGAGCTGCGGACCGAGCTGAAGCAGACGCTCAAGGAGCTGGACCGCCAGATCGTCCGCGCCGAGACCTTCAAGAAGAAGGCCAAGAAGTACAAGCGGGAGTCCACCGAGAACTCCTGGCTGGCCTTCGAAAACGGCGCCAAGGTCGAGATCTGCGACAAGGGCAGCCGCAAGCGCCACGACAAGTGCCACGAAGCCGTCGAGGCCGCCCTCGGCCCCAGCGTGCGTGACAAGTACGCCACCTGTGTCAACACCTACCAGGCCACACCGGTGCTCAAGCAGGCCGAGAAGGGCGAAGAGCTGCCGGCCTTCGCCGAGTGGCTGCCCGACGACAACAAGTTCACCAAGAAGGGCTGGTACATCATCTTCTGCGACCCGACCCTCCCCGAAGCGCAGACCATCGACGACCTCGACCGCGAGCTGCTGGAGCAGTAGCGGCGATCGGTGTCAGGCGAATTCCATTACCCTTAAGGGGTATCCATCTAAGTGCGGTAGGTACAAGATGTAGGGGTGCCAGCTCATC
>CAZRFD010000150.1:0-16434 GCA_964599085.1 uncultured Enterobacterales bacterium
TTGCCCAGGCCGACCGTCGCCGACAGCGCCGAGGACAGGGCCTGGAAGTGGCTGACTTCACCGGGGTCGTCGGGGTTGTCGTAGGCGCCGCTGGTCACCTGCAGGGCGTGTCCGAAGCCGCGCAGGTTGATGAAGCCCATGCGCAGCGTGAAGAAGGTGGCGCCGAACACCAGCCAGGCGACGACCAGCGGGATGTTGGTCTGGTCGGGGTTGGGCAGCCGGCCGGGCATCGCGACGGTCTGCAGGCCCTGGATGTCGAGGGCGTGGCCGTGCAGGGCGACGACCTCGAATTCCTCGTCGCCGACCACGGCGTGGTCGCCGGGGCGTGGGATGGCGACGCCCTGGGGGAGATCGACGGTCTGCGCCAGGGTCACGAGCTGCCCGGAGGCGGCATCGACGGCCACGGCGAAGGGGGCGACGTCGTCGAGCACCCGGACGGTCGCGATCCCCTGGGGCAGCGTCGGGCGGCTGGCGAATGCGCCACCGGTCAGCATCAGGCCGCGGTCGTCGGTGGCCTGGGGGGCCTCTTCCAGTGGCAGCCCGCAGGTCTCAGCGCTCTCGCACTCGCCCAGCGACAGCGTCGTGCCAGCGGCGATGGTCCCCAGCAGCAGGTCACCGGGCCCCTCGGTGACGGTGAGCTTCAGGTCGCCGAGCTGCATGGTCTCGGGCTTGTCGAACACCCGCCGGGCCGCGAAGACGGGCACGGTGCGGGTCTCACGCAGCTCGTAGCCGGCGTCGTTGGAGGCCACGACCGTCTTGCCATCGACGGTCGTGCCGACGCCCTCACCCGCAGGCAGCGCGTTGTCCCAGAACCAGACGTCCCAGAACAGCACCTTGAACAGCGGCGTGACCAACCACTCTCCGAAGAACTGGTCGATCTGTTCGAAGGCCTGGGGCTGGCCGTCGTCCTCGGCATGCGCCGGAGACGAGGTCATCAACAGGAAGGCGGCGAGGGCCGAGAGGAGGGCGAGAGGGGCGGTCCGGGGACGCGACGGCATCGGGACTCCGCGGGCAACGAGCAGCAGGAGGAGCGAGGCGGCTGAGAGACGGCCTGGGGCACCGGGCCGACGTCTCGACGCCCGCGTTTACCACGAATCCGAGCCCTCCTGGGAATTGTCAGCCACAGGACACCGGATTGGAACGCTCAGAGCTGCCCCGCCGTGGCTCCCCTCACCCGCTCCAGCTCGGCGCTGATGTCTCGGGACAGCACCCCGGCGCCGAGCTGACGTGCCTGCTCCAGCGCGTCGGCGAGCACGTCGGCGGCTGCTCCGAGCTGGCCACGCTCGTGCTGCAGGCGCCCGACCAGCCATCGGGCGGTCACCGCGGTGTCGAGGTCGCCCAGTTCCCGGGCACGCTCACCCGCGGCGGCGACGGCGTCGAGGGGCCCGCCGGAGCGGCCGGCCTCCAGCCAGGCCATCCAGAGCTCGTTGAGGGCCACGCCCTGCGCCCAGCCGATGGACGCGGCCAGGTCGCGGCTGCGCTCGAAGCTCGCCCAGGCCCGCCCCGGCTCTCCCAGCCGCAGCCAGGTGTCGCCGAGGTTGTGGAGGTTGACCGCTTCCCCGTGCTGGTAGCCGGTGTCCCGCCGCAGCTCGCGCGCTTCTTCGAAGCACGCGAGCGCCTCTTTGAGGCGCCCGGCCCCGTGGTGGACGAGGCCGATGTTGTTGATGATGCGCCCGAGCAGGATGCGATCGCCCGCCGCGCCGGCGCGCCGCCGTGCGTCTTCGAGGTAGCCGAGGGCCTTCGACTCCGCCCCCGCGCGGATGTGGTCGGCGGCCAGCCCCAGCAGCGCGCTGGCCGCCAGCGCGTCGTCGTCGCCAGCCAGCTCCAGGGCTCGCGCGAAGCAGGCGGCGGCGCTGTCGGCGTCGCCCGCGTCGTGGGCGAGCTGGCCGAGCCCGTCGAGCGCCGCCACCACGACCTCGCGTCGCCAGCCGGAAAGCCGCGTCGCCCCGGCCGCCAGCTCGCGGGCGAGCTCCAGGTGTGCGCGGGCACGGGCCGGGTCCCCGCGGGTCCGCAACAGCCGACCGAGCGCGAGCGTCGCGCGCGCCTCCAGTTCCAGGTCTTCGCACTCGCTGGCCGCGTCCAGCCCCGCCTGCAGGTGCCGCTCGGCGGCTTCGGGTTCACCCAGCAGCAGCAGGGCCTCGCCGAGCTTGCCCTGGAGCACCGCCTCTCCGGAGAGGCAGGCCGCCAGCGGCGCGCCCGCGGCCTGGGCGTCGGACAGCCAGCGCACCGCCCGCCGCCAGGTCCACACGGCCCGCGGCAGGAGCTGGCGCCGACGCAGCAGCTCGCCGGAGTGGTCGGCCTGGCGGGCGGCATCCAGCGGGCGACCGGCCGCGGCGAGGTGCTCGGCCAGCTCGAACATGCCGGTCGGATCACGCGGCGCGTTGCGCAGCAGGGCGTCAGCCACCAGCACGTGCAGCTCGGCCCGGCGAGCGGCCAGCATGCCGTGGGCGGCGGCTTCAAAGACGAGATCGCTGGTGAAGCGGCAGCGTCCGGCCTCGCAGGCGAGCAGCCCCGCCGCCCTCAGCCGAGCAAGCGCCGGGGCCAGCTCGTCCGCACCGACGGCTTCGGCGAGCAGCTCTGTCGAGAAGCTCCGCCCGATGACGGCGGCGACCTGCAGCGCCTGGCGCTCGATGCCCTGCAGCGCATCGATGCGCGCGGCGATGAGCCCCTCGAGCCCCTCGGGCAGCGGCGGCAGCGCACCACCGGTCCGCAGGCGCCCCATGCCGTGGTGGACCTCGATCCCACCCGCGCTGCGGAGGGCGTCGACCACCGCGGCGACGTAGCGAGGGTTGCCCTCAGCCCGCCGCTGGACGAGGGCGAACAGCTCGGGCGCGAGCGCGCGCACCCCCAACAGGTGGGCGATGAGGTCGTGCTGCACGCGCGGCTCCAGCGCGCCCAGGGCGATGTTCTCGTCGACGGGCCCCAGCCCCACGGGCAGCTCGCCGCGGGCGGTGAGCAGCAGCAGCAGCGGCACACCGGTGGTCGCCGCGATGACGTGGTGGACGATCTCCCGCTCCAGCCCGGAGAGGTGGTGCGCGTCTTCGATGGCCAGCAGGACCGGCCCGCGCTCGGCGATGCAGGTCACGGCCCGACCGGCGGCACCCAGCAGCGCGCCACGACCGCCGGCCGGTGCCCGTTCCAGGCCGAAGAGCGACGCGATCACGGCGACATCGGCGGCGTCCAGGCCAAGCTCCCGCAGGCGGGCGAGGCCCACCTCGATGGAGGCCGCGAGCCCGTCCCCCGGCACCCCCATGACCCGGGCCATGAGGTCCCGCAGCGTCGCCAGGGGCCGGTCCACCGTGTACGGCACGGCACGCGCCGCGTAGACGGGCAGCCCGCGGCTTCGCGCGAGGTCCCGCAGCTCCTGGAGCAGGCGGCTCTTGCCGACACCCGCGGGGCCGCAGATGGCCACGACGACCCGATCGCCGCCCGCCACGCGCCGCAGGGCACGCCCCAGGCGGTCCAGCTCGTCGCCCCGGGGCAGCCAGCGGCCGGCGCTCGCCCGCACACGCGTGTCACGCCCGACCAGGCGGAAGCTGTCGTCGTGGGTGCCCCCACGCTGCGGCACGGGTGGACCGCTGGTGAAGCGGAAGCGGCCGCGCGCCTGTCCGGCGACCCGTTCGCTGACGAGGACCTGGTCGAGGCCCGCCGTGCGACACAGGCGGCTGGCGAGGGTCGTGGTGTCCCCCCGCGCGAGGTAGCGCAGGCGACGACCCGCCCGGGCGTCCATGCGGCCGACGCTGATCTCCCCCTGGTGGACGCCGAGGGAGAGATGCAGAGGCAGGCCGCGGCGGCGCAGCCCTCGCACCTCGCGGACGAGCTGCGCGGCACAGGCCAGCGCGCGGTCCAGGTCGTGTTCCGTGGTGCGGGGGACACCGAAGAAGATCACCAGGGCGTCGTCCTGGAAGCGGTCCAGCCAGCCGCCATGGCGGTCGACGATGCGACGCACCCGGCGCAGCATCCGGTAGTGGGCCCGGCCGACGGCTTCAGGCTCTTCGGCGAGGGAGAGCTCGGCGAGGCCGGTGACCTCAGCGGCGACGACGACGACGGTCTTACGCTCTCCCGGTGCGAGCCGGCGGAGCGCGGGCAGCGAGGTCAGGGCGGCCGCACGGTCGGCGGATGCCGCACCGCTGGCCGTGGTGGCCGAGCCGGTGAGGCTGCCGGTCAGCTCGTCGCTGGGGGTCGACAGGCCCCCAGCGCCGGACCCCGGCGACGCGAGCCGGGCGAGATCGGCCACCAGGCCGTCCAGGTCGAGACCGCCAGGGTCGCGGCGGGCGAGGTCGGGGAACAGCTCCTGGAGGAGGGCGCCGAGGTGGGCCCCCTCCCCCCGAAGGCCGAGGTCGAAGCTCAGCGCCTGGAGCTGATCGGCAGCGTCGGCGGCGCGGGGACGCTCCGACCGTTCTCGCGCGAGCAGCCGGCGGAGCACGGGCCAGATCGCCCCTGGCAGCTCGGGGCGCTCCAGCCCCGGGTCGGGGACCTCGGCCGCCATCACGCGGCGCAGCTTCTCGTCGGGGTCGGGGTGCTGGAACAGGCGGTGTCCGACCAGCAGCTCCCACAGCAGGATGCCGGCCGAGAACACGTCGCTACGTCCATCCAGCGGGGCTCCGGCGGCCTGTTCCGGCGACATGTAGGCGTACTTGCCGCCACCCGGGAGCTGGCAGCCGGAGACGTCCCCTTCCAGCCGGGCGATGCCGAAGTCGACGAGCTTCACCTCGCCCTGGAAGCTCACCAGGACGTTGTGGGGGCTCACGTCGCGGTGCACGAGCCCCAGTGCCCGGCCGTGGGCGTCGGTGCGGCCGTGCGCGTAGGCCAGGGCCCGCAGCACCCGCACCGCGCAGAACAGCGCCAGCTCGACGGGCAAGGTCTCGCCGCGGTCGTGCAGCGCCCGCCGGACCCGCGTCAGGTCCTGGCCGTGGATGTACTCCATGGCGATGTAGTGACTGTCGACGCCGCCGTGCGCGGCCGCCCCCAGCTCGTGGATCTGGGCGATGTTGGGGTGGACCAGGCCCGCGCTGATGCGCGCTTCCTGGACGAAGAGCTGCACCATGCGCGGGGTCTGGGCGAGGCCCGGGCGCAGCCGCTTCACGACCACGTGCTTCTGGAAGCCCTGCACCCCGAAGCTGCGGGCGAGGAAGACCTCGGCCATGCCACCCGTGGCGATGTGGTCGACCAGCTCGTAGCGGCCGAAGCGGGCGGGCAGGGCGGGGTGGCCGGTCGACATCGCGGGCGGGAGGATACTCCACGCCAGCGTGAGGCTCTACCGGGACCCGGCGGTTATGCACCACGGCTCCCTCGCCGCGCCGGTCCGCAGCCAGCCTGCTCGCCGCGGCCGCCGTCATCCCGCTCGACCACGCCGGTTTCCATGGCCCGCTTGCTCCCTGTCCTCCCGCTCCGTGACACCGTCGTCTTTCCCGGCATGGTCACGCGCATCCAGGTCCAGCCGCCCGACGCGGTCGCCGCCGTCGAGCTGCACCTCGCCAGCCGCCAGCCGCTGCTGGCGGTGCCGCTGCGCACCGCGCTGGACCTGCCCGGCCCTGACGACCTCTACGAAGTCGGCTGCACGGCCCGGGTGCTGAAGCTGGTCCGCCTGGGCGACGGCACGGTGCGCGGCCTCATCGAGGGCATCGACCGGGTCCGCGTCACCGGCCTGCGCCCCGACCCCGACGCCGGCCTCGCAGCCACCGCCCGCGTCCTGCGCGACGGACCCGCCGATCCCGGCCAGATCGACCTCCTGTCCAGCCAGCTCCGCGAACAACTCCGGGGCCTGGTCACCGACGACAAGGCCCACCACCAGGCGCTCGTGCGCATCGCCGACGTGGACATGGCGCCCGGGCGCCTGGCCGACCTCGCCATCGGCAACCTCACCCTGCCGTGGACCGACAAGGTCGAGCTGCTCGCGATGACGAACGTCGTCCAGCGGTTGGAGTACGCGCTGGTCGCCGTCGCCCGCGAACGCGAGCTGCGCCGCGTCGATCAGAAGGTCCAGCAGACCGTCGTCCAGACCATGGACAAGCAGCAGCGGGACTACTTCATCCGCGAGAAGATCCGCGGCCTGCAGGCCGAGCTGAGCGAGGGCAAGGAGGGCGAGGAGGGTGGCGCCTGGGAGGACGCCGACAAGCTCGAGCAGCGTGTGCGCGACGCCGGCCTGCCCGAAGACCACCTCGAAGACGTCCTCCGCGAGGTCCGGCGGCTCAGCCGCATGCACCCCGACGCCAGCGAGTACAGCGTCGCCCGCACCTGGATCGACTGGCTGCTGAGCATGCCCTGGCAGACGCTCAAGGAGGAGAACGCCGACCTGCACCACGCCAAGGCCGTCCTCGACGAGGACCACTACGGCCTGGACAAGGTCAAGGACCGCATCCTCGAGCACCTCGCGGTCCGGCAGCTCAACCCCACCGGCCAGTCCCCGGTGATCTGCTTCCTCGGCCCCCCGGGGGTTGGAAAGACCAGCCTCGGCCGCTCCATCGCCCGGGCGCTGGGGCGCGACTACCAGCGGGTCAGCCTCGGCGGCGTCAAGGACGAAGCCGAGATCCGCGGGCACCGCCGCACCTACGTCGGGGCCCTGCCCGGCCGGCTGATCCACGCGCTGAAGCGGGCCGGCAGCAAGAACCCGGTCATCGTGCTCGACGAGATCGACAAGATCGGCCGCGACTACCGCGGCGATCCCTCCTCCGCCCTGCTCGAGGTCCTCGACCCCGAACAGAACAAGTACTTCAGCGATCACTACCTGGACGTGCCCTTCGACCTGTCGCAGGTGCTCTTCCTGTGCACGGCCAACCTCGCCGATCCCATCCCGGCGGCCCTGCACGACCGCCTCGAGATCATCGAGATCCCCGGCTACATCCAGGAGGAGAAGCTGCAGATCGCGCGGCAGCACCTGGTCCCGCGGCAGATGGCGGCCCACGGCCTGCAGCCCGATCAGCTCGAGATCGGCGACGACGCGATCGCCGCCCTCATCGAGCGCTACACGCGGGAAGCCGGCGTGCGCAACCTCGACCGCGAGCTGGCCGCCGTCCACCGCAAGGCCGCCCGCAAGGTGGTCGAGGGCGACGACAGCCGCCAGGTCGTCGCCACCCTCGACGATGTCCGCACGCTGCTGGGCCCGCCGCGCCACTTCCCCGAGCTCGCCGAGCGCGCCGACCAGCCCGGCATCGCCATCGGCCTGGCGTGGACCGCGGCCGGCGGCGACATCCTGTTCATCGAAGCGACCCGCTACAGGGGCAGCGGCGAAGCCGTCGGGCTGAAGCTGACCGGCCACCTCGGCGACGTCATGAAGGAGTCGGTGGAGGCCGCCCTGTCCCTGCTGCGCAGCCGCGCCGACAGCCTCGGCCTGTCCCCCGACGACTTCAAGGGCTGGGACTTCCACCTCCACGTGCCCGCGGGCGCCATCCCCAAGGACGGCCCCAGCGCCGGCGTGACCATGCTCACGGCCCTCACCAGCCTGCTGACGGGCCGCAAGGTCCGCCACGAGCTGGCCATGACCGGCGAGATCACCCTGCGCGGCAAGGTGCTGCCCGTGGGCGGCATCAAGGAGAAGGTCCTCGCGGCCCGCCGGGCCGGGGTGCAGCGCATCCTCATGCCGCGGCTGAACGAGGGCGACCTCGTCGACGTCCCAGCCCAGGTCCGCGAAGAGCTGGACATCCGCCTGGTGGACACGGTGGACGAGGTCCTGGAGCTGGGACTGGACGGCACGGAAGCTGTTTGAGACCCACCACTTACAGTCGCCCTCTCGATCGAAGGCGAGGGTCGCGACGGAGCCGGCACACATCCACCCGGCGCGACCGGATCGGCTAGCCCGGCTCTTCGGGGTTCAGCTCGGCGAAGCGCTCGATGAGGGCGCGGCTCTCGGCGTCGAGGCGTGACGGGGTCTTGATGCGCAGCTCGACGTAATGGTCAGTGCCGCCCTGTCCCCGGCCGCGGAGGCGCAGGCGGGTGCCGCCGTCGGTGCACGGCGGCACGGTGATGTGGACGGGGCCCGCGGGCGTGTCGACACGCACCCGCCCGCCCAGCAGGGCTTCGACGACGGAGATCGCCACGACGGTGGCGTCGGCGGTCGCGGCCGCGCCGGCGCTGGACGCGTCGCCCACCGGTTCCGGCCCCGTGCCCGGGTCGCGCCGCACGCCACGTCCGCGCTGTTCAGCCTGGACGTCGCCGGGCACGACGGTGATGTCGCAGACGAGGTCGCCGTAGCTGCCCCCGCCCCCGCCAGCGTCGCCCATGCGAGGCACCCGAAGGGTGCTGCCGTGGCGGGTGCCGGGGGGCACGCGCAGGTCGTGGATCTCGTCGTAGCGCACCGACCCGCGCCCATCTTCGGTCCGGCGCAGGCGCGGGTAGCGCAGGGTGACCGTGCCGCCGCGCGCTGCGACCTGCGCGGGCACGTCGACGCGGAGCTGGATGTCGCGACCTGGGCGAGGGTCGGCGGCCTGCCCGCCGGGCGCACCGCCCCCCACGGGTCCGCTGCTGCCCGGCCGACCTCCGCCGTAGCTGCCGCGGTTGATCTTGACGTTGCTCTTCTGGTGGCCGGCGGCGTCGAAGCCGAAGTCGGAGCCGCTGCCCGGGCTGCCGCTGAAGTCTCCGAAGATGTCTTCGAGGCCGATGTTGTTGCCCGGGTCCCGGCGCCGTCGGCGCGCGCCCGCGCGTCCGCCGGTCATGGGGTCACCGACCTGCTCGAAGTCGAAGCCCCCGGGCGGCCGCCACTTGCCGCCGAAGCGTCCGGGACCGGCGTGGTAGGTGGCGCGGCCCCTGCGGTCGTAGGTGGCGCGCTTGATGGGGTCCACCAGCGTCTCGTAGGCTTCGCGCACCCGCGTGAAGCGGGCCTTGGCGTCCGGCGAGTCACCGGCCACGTCGGGGTGGCACTCCCGCGCCAGCTTGCGGAAGGCCTTCTTGATCTGGTCGCTGGTGGCATCACGTGACACGCCCAGCGTGTCGTAGAAGTCACCGACGTAGGGGGTCGAGGCGTCCCCGGACATGGCGTTCCCGGTGGTGGAAAGAGACAGGGGGCTGCAGGGGCAGGCATGGGCGTCCGGACGACGGGCCCGGACGGCGTGCCTGGATGACGGGTTCAGGATGATAGCGAATGGTGTCGCGCTCACCGTTGACGCTGTCACCATGGCGCCGATATTCTGCCCTTCGAGCCCGCTGCTCTCATCCTGAGGCCCCTCCTTCATGCCGAAGTACTCGAACCCCTCCGGCCTCGCCTGCTCGTTCTGCCACAAGACGCAGCGCGAAGTCGACAAGATCATCGCGGGGCCCAACGTCTACATCTGCTCGGAGTGCATCAAGCTGTGCCTGGACATCATCCGGGAGAACAGCCAGTCCAAGCCGGTGTCCTGGGGCCAGCAGCGGGTGCCACCGCCCGCCAAGATCAAGAGCTTCCTCGACCAGTACGTGGTGGGCCAGGACGCCGCGAAGCGCAAGCTCGCCGTCGCGGTCTACAACCACTACAAGCGCCTGGAAGCCAACGCCCGCGCCGGTGAGGGTGACGGCGACGTCGAGATCCAGAAGAGCAACGTGCTGCTCATCGGCCCGACGGGCACGGGCAAGACGCTGCTGGCGCAGACGCTGGCCCGCTTCCTCGATATCCCCTTCGTCATCGCCGACGCCACGACGCTGACCGAAGCCGGCTACGTCGGCGAAGACGTCGAGAACATCATCCTGAACCTGTACCAGTCCAGCGGCAACAACCTGGACCGGACGGTCAAGGGCATCGTCTACGTCGACGAGATCGACAAGCTCGCCAAGAAGAGCTTCACCAGCTCCGTCTCCCGCGACGTCTCGGGAGAGGGCGTGCAGCAGGCGCTGCTCAAGATCATCGAGGGGACCCTGGCCAACATCCAGGTGCGCGGCAACAAGCGCCTCCCCAACCAGGAATACCTGCAGATCGACACCCGCAACATCCTGTTCATCTGCGGCGGCAGCTTCGAGGGGCTGCAGGGTGTCATCGAAGCCCGCACGGGCAAGCGCACCGTCGGCTTCCTCAAGGACGACAGCGACGAAGACGTCCGCGCCCAGGCCAAGCAGATCCTCCAGCGGGTCGTCCCCGAAGACCTCGACAAGTTCGGGCTCATCCCGGAATTCATCGGGCGGCTGCCGGTCATCGCTGTCATGGATCCGCTGGTCGAAGACGACCTCGTCCACATCCTGACCGAACCCAAGAACTCGCTGGTCAAGCAGTATCAGAAGCTCTTCAAGTTCGAGAAGGTCAAGCTCAGCTTCACCGACGAAGCGCTCAAGGCCATCGCCGCCAAGGCTGCCAGCCGCAACACCGGCGCCCGCGGCCTGCGCACCATCATCGAGCAGGTCATGCTCGACGTGATGTACGAGATCCCCAGCCAGGACAACATCCGCGAGGTCGTGATCACCGAAGACGTGGTCACCGACGGGGTCGACCCCCTGACCGAACCGGTGCGGGACTACGGCGTCCCCGGCTGACCGCGCAGGAGCACCGTCGTGAAGCCCGGCCTCCTCATCTCCTCTCCCCAGCTCCACGACCCCTGGTTCGACCGGACGGTGGTGCTGCTCTGCCAGCACGACGACGACGGGGCGCTGGGCCTGGTGATCAACCGCGACGGCCCCGTCACGGTGGGAGATGTGCTGGAGAAGCTCGAGGTGGAGGGCGCCGAGCAGCCGGACCAGCAGACGCTGTGGGGCGGCCCGGTGGGTACCGGCGCGGGCTTCGTGCTGTGGCGCGGCCAGGCCGCCGACGACGAGGGCTGGACGCTGGGCCGCGAGGTCGCCGTGTCGCCCTCGGCGGCGCGGCTGGACACGCTGGTCCGCGAGGGGCAGCGCTTCCACCTGGCGCTCGGCTACGCCGGCTGGGGGCCGGGACAGCTCGACGCCGAGATCGCGCGGGGCTCGTGGCTGGTCACGGACGTCGATCCCGCGCTGGTCTTCGACACGCCCCTGGACCAGCGCTACGACCGCGCGCTCGCCCAGCTCGGGCTCACCGCCAGCTCGGTGTGGATGGACCCCATCAGCGAGTAGCTCAGGGCGGCGTGGACGACGTCGCAGCGTTACACGCGCACGATGCGCCAGCTCACCTTCAGCCGCACCGTCGGTGCCGGAGCCTTCGGCACCGTCTACCAGGCCGAGCTCCACAGCGGGCGCGGCTTCCGCCGGCAGGTGGCGGTCAAGGTGATCCAAGCCAGCGGTCCCGACGGCGCCATGTTCCTGTCGCGCATCCGCGACGAAGCCCGGTTGCTGGGGCTGCTGCAGGACGACGCGATCCTCAAGGTGCTGGACATGGTCCAGGTCGAGGGCCGCGACGCCGTGGTCATGGAGTTCGTCGAGGGCGTGGACCTCGACAGCCTGATCCAACACCAGCTCACGAAGTCTTCGCGGGCCTTGGCCGAGCTGGGCGCGACGGTCGCGGGCGCCCTGTTCCGCGCACACACCGCGACGAACCCCGCCGACGGGTCGCCCCTCGGCGTGGTGCACCGGGACGTCAAGCCGGCCAACATCATGATCACCCGCAGCGGCGGCGTGCGCCTGCTGGACTTCGGCATCGCGCGGGCCCGCTTCGACGCGCGGGAGAGCCACACCGGCCAGCTCGTGCTGGGCACGCTGCTCTACATGGCACCCGAGTACATCGTGGCCAACACCCTGTCGCCGGCGGCCGACCTCTTCGGGTTGGGGCTCTGCCTGTACGAAGCCGCCGCGGGCGAGGTGTACGGCCAGCCCAAGGTCCGCCAGGACAGCCACGAGCGGCGTCTGGCCGAGCGTCTCCACAAGCTCTCGGGCACGCACCCCGACCTGGTCCCCGCGCTACAGCGCCTGCTGGCCTGGGACCCCGACGCCCGGCCCGACGGCCGACAGGCCGAGCGCATGCTGTGGGAGATCGCCGGCAGGTGCGCCGGCCCCGGGCTCCGCCAGTGGGCGAGCAGCGCGGTGCCGCAGGTGCTCGCCGCGCGGCAGGTCACCGAAGACCGCCTGGGCCTGGTCGGCCGGACGATCACCCTCGGCTCCACGCCGATGGTCACCGAAGACCCGGCCGATGTCGCGGTGTCCCCACCCCAGGCGCGCGAGCCGCAACGGGCGACGCGTTCGCCCCTGATGCCGCCCGACCCGGGCGACATCGACGTCCCCCCCAGCGCGTCGCTGCGCTCGGCCACGCCGGCCCCCACGCCACCCTCGCGCCCGCCACGCGCCACGCCGGCGCCCGTGGCCCCGGCGCCCGCGCCACCGGCCCGCTCCACCGCCCCCTCCCCGCCCCCGACCATCGCCGCGCTGACGCCCCAGGCGACCGACGTGTCGCCGCCGCCCACGCCCGCCGCCGACGATGCACGCCCCGGCCTGCTGTCCAGCGACGTCGTCAAGGGCGTGCTGATCGGCGGCGTCGTCGGCGTCGTCCTCCTGGGCCTGCTGTCCGCGGCCCTCCTGGCGCTGTCCCCCTGAACCGGCTGACCTGATGGCCCGCCTCCTCGCCCGGCTGCTGCTGGCCGGCCTCGCCCTGTCGTCGGTCGTGCTGCTGTCGACCGCAGTCTACAAGGAGTGGGGCGCTCGCCAGGCCCTGTTCGAGGATCCGCCCGTCGCATCCGAAGCCTTCTCGCTCCCAGGGCCGGCCCCCGTCGTCGAGCACCGCCACACCATCGCCCGGGGCGACACCCTCGGCACGATCCTGCAGCCCTTTGGCGTACCGACGCAGGCCGTCCTCGACGCCGCCCGCCCCCTCTACGACCTGTCGAAGGTCCGCATCGGCCGAGAGCTGGTCCTGGTCGAGGGTGACGTCCCCGGCGACGTGGTGGCGCTGCGCTACCCCCTGGGCGAAGACGACACCCTGGTCGTCGAGCGACAGGACGACGCCTGGACCGCCCGGGTCGACGCCGTGGCGTACGCCCACCGTCCCGTCCTGCGCAGCTTCGACGTCGACAGCAGCCTGTGGCAGGCCGCTGTGGATGCCGGCCTGCGACCCGCCGACATCGTGGCCATCGCCCACGTCTTCGAGTCCGACGTCGACTTCAACACCGAGATCCACCAGGGCGACCGCGTCGAGCTGGTGTTCGACGAGCTGACCCGGGACGACGGCTTCCAGAAGCTCGGCCCGCCCCACGCCGTCCGCCTGCACACCGGCGACAAGCTGCTGACCGCCATCCGCCACCAGGCCCCCGGCGCTGCCAAGGCCGAGTACTGGGACGACGAGGGCTTCAACCGCAAGGGCGCCTTCCTGCGCAGCCCGCTGGAATTCTCGCGGGTCACCAGCGGCTTCTCCCACGGCCGCTACCACCCCATCCTCAAGAAGAAGCGACCCCACAACGGCGTCGACTTCGGTGCCCCCACCGGGACTCCGGTCCGAGCGGTCGCCAAGGGGGTCGTGACCCGCGCGGGCCGCGCCGGCGGCCACGGCAACATGGTCAAGCTCGACCACGACGGTCCCTACGAGACCAGCTACAGCCACCTCTCCAAGATCCGGGTGCGACAGGGTGAGCACGTCGCCCAGGGGCAGATCATCGGAGAGGTCGGGGCGACCGGCCTCGCGACCGGCCCCCACCTGCACTACCAGCTCTGGGTGAACGGGACCTACAAGGACCCGCTGCACACCGATCTGCCACGCAACGAGCGGCTGCCGGCCGCCGCGATGCCGGACTTCAAGGCCCGACGTGACCTGCTCGTGTCGGTGCTCGACGGCGCGCAAGCGGTGGACGTGCTGGCACCGGCTCCAACGGCGGAGGAGGGCCCCTCGGAGGGCGACGGGTCGACGGGCGAGCCAGCAGCCGGCGACCAGGGCGAGCCGAGCGACCAGGGCGGGACCGCCGGTTAGGGCGGGGCATGCTCGTCCTCATCTCGCTCGGCCTGGTGGCCTGCTCCGCACCTGCGACGACCGACGCCCCCTCGGTGGAGCTGTGGGTGCAGGTCGGCCCCGACCTGGATCGCGGCGAGCTCGAAGCCCTCGGCCTGTCCTTCGCTGAGGGCAGCGACGACGACTGGCTGCTGATGGACGGTCCGGACGGCGTGCAGCGCCGGCTGCGCGATGCGGGCCTGCGGTGGCGCGACGCCACGCCTGCCGCTCCGCCCTCGACGGACGCCTACCACGACGTCGACGAGACCATCGCAGCGCTCGAAGCCCTCGCCGACGCCGCTCCCGACCTGGTCGAGCTGGTCGAGGTAGGGCGCTCGGTGGAGGGCCGCGAGATCGTCGGCCTGCGGCTGTCGACGGCAGATGCCCCGGTCGCCACCTGGCGCCTCGTGGGCGCCCACCACGGCAACGAGTGGTCCAGCGCCGAGGTCGCCCTCGACGCCGCTGATCGCCTGGTCGCCGCCTACGGCAGCGACGCCGAGCTCACCGCCCTGCTGGACCGCGACGAGGTCTGGGTGATCCCCCACGCCAACCCCGACGGGGTGGCCCGCAACTCCCGCTACAACGCCAACAACGTCGACATCAACCGCAACTACGGCTACCAGTGGCGCGACAGCGAGTACCGGTCGGGGGATGCGCCCTTCAGCGAACCCGAACCCCGCGCCCTGCGGGCGCTGCACGCCTGGATGCCGGCGACCGCGGGGCTGACCTTCCACAGCGGTGCGCTCAACATCGGGTGGGTGTGGAACTACACCACCACGCCGAGCGATGACGACGCCGTGGTGACCGGACTGGCCGATCTCTACGCCAGCGCCTGCACCGCCGACGGCTTCTGGCAGACGAACGGGGCGGAGTGGTACATCACCTACGGGGACACGACGGACTGGGCCTACGGAACCCGCGGCGTGCTCGACTACACGGTCGAGGTCAGCGAGGTGAAGACCCCCGACGACAGCCGCCTGCCCGAGCTGCTCGATGACCACTGGCCCGGGGTGCGGGCCTTCCTCCTCGGCGGGCACCTCGCCGCCGGCCGGGTCGTCGACGCCGAGATAGGGCTGCCCCTGCCAGCCACCGTGTCCTGGCCCGACGGCGGCCACGACCAGCACACCGGCCCGGCCGGGCGCTTCGCCCACCGCAGCCTGGAGACGACGCCACTGTCGGCCACCGTCTCGGCCCCCGGCTACGCGCCGGCAGACATCACGCTGACACCCGACGGCGAGGTACCCACCATCTCGCTCGAGCCGGACACCGTCGTGAAGCTCCGCCCCGATCCGGTCGCGCTGTCGGCCTCGGCGACCGCGCACTTCATCCTCCCCGTCCACGCCGCGGTGGTCAGCCTGCAGCGCCCCGGGGAGGACCCCGTCGTGGCCACCAGCAGCCACGGCGCCTGGACCCTGGCCACCGCCGGGCTGGCCGCCGGGCCGTGGGACCTGGTGGTCGACGGCAGCGTGGCGCCGCGCAGCATCTTCGTCGCCGAAGCCTCCGCCACGGCCCGCATCGACGAGGTGCAGGCAGACGATCCCACCGGCGTGCGCATCGTGGGCGAGGGCTTCGGCAGGGGCAGCCGCGCGTGGGCGCTGTCCGGCACCACCCGCAGCCCGCAGCCCGTCGCCGTCGGGGAAGAGAGCGCCGTCGAGCTGGTGCTCGATCTGGCCGCCTGGGCGGACGCGGCAGAGCCCGTCGACCTCGTCCTGCTCACTCGAGGCGAGCAGCTCGCCGTCTCCGATGTCCTGGGCGACGCCCGCACCGGCGGCACCGACACCGGAGCCCGCGACAGCGGCGCCGCGGACTCCGGCGCCCCCGACGGCGGCCTGGCGGACGGGGGCGCAGCAGACGGTGGCGCCCGCGACGGTGGCGCCCGCGACGGTGGCGCCCGCGACGGTGGCGCCCGCGACGGTGGCGCCCTGGACAGCGGCGCCCCGACCGGTGACACGGGAACCAACGGGTCCGGAGCGGGGACGGAGTCCCCCAAGGCGGCTGGCTGCGGCTGCGCCGGTGCCGGCTCCGCTCCCCTCACCGCCCTGCTCCTGGGCCTGGTGCCCCTCCTCAGTCGCCGGAGACAGCCGTGACGATCGCCCCCACCCGACCGGCCCGCCGCGCACTCGCGCTCCCCCTCGCCCTGGGTCTCTCGCTCACGGGCGCCTGCAGCCGCGAGGACCTCTACGGCGGTCAGACCTTCACCCAGACCGTCGCCCAGGCCTACGCCGACTGCAACGAGTCCGAGATCCGCTTCCTGGCCAGCAAGGAGGGCCTGCAGACCGCCTTCGCCAACTGCGGCTCGAACAACTTCGCGGCCATGTCCTGGTCGCCGGACGGCCGCTGGCTGTACTTCGAGCTGACCCACGGGGGCTACATCCTCGACGGCGAGACCAAGGACATCCTCACGGTGCCGACCGAAGCGCCGATCTCGGGTGCTGCCTGGCTGCGCAACGACCTGCTCGCCATCCCGCTCGGCCCCGCAGAGGACGCGACCGACGGCAACAGCCGCGTCGCCCTCCTGAACCGCTCGGCGGGTACGCTCAACGAGCTCAAGCTGCCCCTCTCGGACCTGCGCGATCTCCAGTCGGACGGCAAGGACGGCGTCGTGCTCACCGGCCTCGACGCCCAGGGCCAGCGCCTCGTGCGGACGCTGGACACCGCGA
>CAZRFD010000151.1:0-16215 GCA_964599085.1 uncultured Enterobacterales bacterium
GCCCGGGGTCAGCGGCTCCTGGGTCCAGGCGAGCCAGGCGCTGTCGCCGTCGCTGTCGAGGTCGATGGTCCCCGCGAGGTCTTCGGGCAGCAGGCGCAGGACGTCGACGTGCTGGCCAGGGCGGGTGATGGTGAAGAACAGCCCAGGCTGCCCGCGCGTGGCCCAGGCCAGGGCGATGCCGCCTTCCACGCCGCAGGCGCAGGGGCTGCGCCCGGGGAAGCCGGCGGGAGCGCTCGACGGGCGGCTTGGACCCTTCGGCGTCAGGTCGACCAGCACACCGCCCTTGCTGAGCACGACCGGGTCGCGGGTGCTCACGAAGCCGCGGGCCGTGGTCATGCGCGAGGCGTGCAGGCTGTCGAGGCCGTCTTCGGTGACCTTGTGCACGTGCAGCCCCGGCCCCTCGCGCGACACGCCGAAGATGCACAGGTCGCCGTCCACTTCACGCAGCACGGGGCGGACCGAGGGGGTGTACGGAAGGCGCAGCGTGCGTGCGACGCCGGGCATGCCGTCGCGGTCGATGGGGCACAGCGTGGCGGTGGCGCCGGCGGGGCGTTCCACCAGCGCCATGACCATGAAGCCGTCCTGGTAGGGGACCATGGTCTTGGCCAGCGTGAGGTCCAGCGGGATGGGCAGCCCGGCTGCCTTGCGGGCGCGCTTGCCGCGGAGCGGCCCGGCGGCCACGCGCAGGCGCTTGCCGCCCTCTTCTTCGTTCTCCCAGAGCATGGCGACCCGGTCACCGTTGACGGCGAAGATCGGGTCGTCGGCCCACAGTTCGTCCGGCAGCTCGGTGAAGGAGGGCTTGCGGCCCACGGCGGCGGCAATATCGGCGTCCAGGAGCGCGTCGGTGAGGTCGGCCGAGGAGAGGTCGACGCCGTCGAGCATCGCGTCCGTCAGATCGGCCCGGCGCAGGTCCGTGCCTGCGAGGCGTGCGCCCCGCAGGTCCGCCCCGGTCAGGTCGGCGTCGCGGAGGTTGGCATCGCCGAGGTCGGCGCCGGGGAGCTTCGCAGACGACAGCCGGACCCGCGACAGGTCGGCGCCCACCAGCGTGCTCCGCGTCAGGTCGGCTTCCAGCAACGAGGCTTCGACCAGCGAGGCTTCGGTCAGGTCGGCGTCGACCAGGGTGGCGCCGTTGAGCCGCGCTTCCTCCATGGATGCCTGGGCGAGCTTTGCCTTCGTGAGATCGGCGCCGTTGAGCTTGGCCCCCGTCAGGGTGATGCCCACGGCCACGAGGTCGGGTGCTTCGACGTCCTGCAGCTCGCCGCCGGTGAGGTCCGCCGACGACAGGTCGGCTTCTCCGATGTAGGCGCCCCGCCAGCGGCTCTTGAGCGCCATGATCCCGTCGAGGCGGGCGCCGGTGCAGTCCGTGCCGGAGAGGTCGGTCCGTGCCAGCATGGCGTCGGAGAGGACGGCGCCCGACAGGTCGGCGTTCTCGAGGTTGGCGCCCGAGAGGTCGACGCCGGCCGCCTGGATGTTCGGCAGGTCGGCGGCGTAGAGGTCGAGCTTGCCCGAGGGCCGGTGCGCGTTGAAGCCCTGGACGTCCCCGGCCTGCAGGCGGGCGATGAGGGCTTCGGCTGTTGACTCCGCTGACATCGCTGCTCCGGGGCGCGCGGAAGAGGCAGACCTATCGCGGGGCTCGCCGCTGCGCACAGCTTTCGCGTGGCCTGTTCGCGCTGTACCGTGGGGCCTTCCGCTCGCCCCGTGGCCTGTCCTGCCGTGCTCCCCGTCCTGCTGATCCTGGCTGTCCCCGCCGCCGCCGATCCGGGTGTTGCCTCCGACGGGTCTACGGCTGTAGCCGCGGGACTCGACGACGCCGCCTTGCTGGCCGGCCTGTCGCAGGCGGTGAGGTCGGAGACCCTCGACAACGGCCTGCGCGTCATCATCGCCGAGGATCACCGGGCCCCGGTCTTCGCCCTGCAGCTCCAGGCGGCCGGGGGGGCCTCCCTCGACCTCGCCCCCCCCGGCGGCTGCCCGGCCCGCCCTGGCCTCGCCCACCTCGTCGAGCACCTGCTGTTCGCCGGCTCGCCTGCCGCCCCGGCCGGCGACTACGACGCGCTGCTGTCCGCAGTGGGCGCCGAGAACAACGCCTGGACCGAGCAGGACGCCATGGCCCTGCACCTCGTGGGGCCGGTGGAGGCGCTGGACCTCGCCCTGGCGCTGGAGGCCGACCGCATGGCCGCGCTCGACCGCGACAGCGTCGCCGAGCGGCTGCCCGTGGAGCTGGCCGTGGTCGAGCGGGAGCGCGCCATCGCCCGCGACACGCCGGGGGGGCGGGATGGAGACGCGCTCCGCGCCCTGATCTTCCCCGCGGCCCACCCCTACGCCGCCGGCATCGACGGCACCGAAGCCACGCTCGCCAGCACCAGCGTCGACGACGTGATCGCCTTCCACGCAGCCGCCTGGGCGCCCGGCAACGTCGTGCTCTCCCTCGTCGGCGACCTCGACCCCGACGACGCCCTCGCCCGGGTGCGCGCCGCCTTCGCCCCCGTGCCGGCGCGGCCGGGGCCCGCCCTGCCAGCCGTACCCGCCTCGCCGGCGCTCGCGGTGCCCGGCGGGCACGCGGCCGTGCACTTCGACAACGTCGACAGCACCTCGGTCTACTCGGCCTGGCCGCTGCCGCCGACGGGCGACGCCGACGCCGCCGCCCTCGACCTGCTCACCGACGTCCTCGCCGACCGGCAGCACGGTCGCCTGTCCGGCGACATCCGCCGCGGTCGCCTGGAGGGGGCGGAGTCCTGGACCTGGCACGGCCGCCTCGGCAGCTTCCTCGTGCTGGAGACGCGCGCCTCCGACCGGCCGGCCGACGCCCAGCGCCGCGACCACGACCGGCTCTTCGCGCGGCTGTCGCGCCACCCCGCCGACGCCACCGAGCTGTCCCGGGCGAAGGCCCGCTGGCGTTCGTGGGCCGCGCGGGCGCTCCAGGACCCCGAAGAGCGGGCCGAGATCCTCGCCGGCTGTTTGCGAGAGCACGACGACCCGGACTGCTTCTCGGCCCACGTCGCCGACCACCTCGCCGTGACGCCCGACGATGTCGCCGCCGCCGCTCGCCGCTGGCTGGCGCCCGACGATCGCGACCTGCTCGTCGTCACCAGCACCTCGGAGTCGGAGCTGCCCACGCTCGACCTCGACCTCTTCGGCACGGTCCCACCGAGCCCACCGCTGACGCTGGCGTCGCCGGCCCCCATCGACCGCCCCCTGCCGGATGTCCCCACTCCGTCGCCCTGGGCCCCGCCCGAGCCCGCCCTGCTGTCGCTGTCGGACGGCACCCCCGTGTGGCTGCTGGAGCGACCCGAGGTCCCGCTGGTGCGCATCGCCGTCAGCCTGCGCCGCGGCGTGCTCCAGGCCGACGACCCGCTGTCGCTGATCCAGGCCGGCGCGCTGCTGGACGAGGGGAGCGCGGCGCTGTCGGCCACGCGCTTCCAGGACGCCCTCGCCGACCTCGGTGCCGAGGCGTCGCTCGGCGTGGGCATGGCCCGGGCCTGGGCCGAGGTCGAGGTCCCCACCGGGGGGGAAGCCGCCGCGCTCCCGCTCGTCGTCGACGCGCTGGTGAAGCCGCGCTTCCCCGCCCGCCGCTTCCGCCAGCAGCGACGCCGAGCGGCCCGCGACGCCGCGGACGCCTGGCTGATCCCCGGGACCCTGCACGCCATGGCCGTGCAGCGGGCGCTGTACCCGGCCGACCACCCCCTGGGTCGCGTGTTCTCGGAGCAGGAGCAGCGCCACGTGCGGCGTCGGCAGCTGCGGCGGGCGTGGCGCGAGGAGCTGGCGCTTGGAAGCCCCGCGGTCGCCGTCGCAGGAGACACCACGCCGGAGCGGATCCTGCCCGTCCTGGAGCGGGCGCTCGCCACCCTGCCGGCACGGGGCGAGGCCCCCGAGCCGCTGCCCTCGCTGCCGGCGCCGCCGCCCGGTCCCCGCACACTGCTCGTCGACGTGCCGGGCCTGGAGCGGGTCTTCGTGAGCGCCCTGCTCACCGTCCCCGAAGCCTTCTCGCCCGAGCAGCCGGCGCTGGAGCTGCTGCACCGGGCCCTTTCCGCCGAGTACGACAGCCGGCTCTCCCGCTTGCTGCGCGAACAGACCGGCTGGACCTACGGGGTCCACGGCCTGCTGCGCGTCTGGCCCGGGCACGGCGTCATGGAGATCCGCTTCGCGGTGGATCCCTCGGTGCTGCCGGATGCCCTCGCCGCGGTCCGGGACGAGATCGCCGCGGTCGCCGCGGAGCCGCCCCGGGGCGAAGAGCTGCGGCGTGCCCGGGCGGCGCTGCGTCGGGACGCCGCCCTGCGGCAGCTCCGGCTGTCGCGTAGCACCCACCAGCTCGCCGTGCTGCAGGGCTGGGGAGGGCCACCGGACGAGGACCGGCGGCTGCTCGCGGCCACCGGCGCGATGTCGGCGGCGGACCTCGATCCGGTGGCGGCGCTGCTCGATCCCGACGGCCTCGTCTGGGTGCTCACCGGCGATCGCGACGCCGTCGAGCCCCTCCTCGACGACAGCGGCTGGCCGCTGACGGCGATCCGCAGCGCCCGCGCCATCGTGGACGGGGACCCGCCGCTGCCACTATGATGCGTCCGCGACAACTCGCGACGACCGGGCCGGCTCCCGCGGCTCGCGCATGCACCCCTCTCCTTCGCGCCACGGCTGCACCGGCTCCGTGCACCGCCCGTCGAGGCCCGTCATGATCTGCTCCGCCCTCCTCCTGGCCATCGCGGCACCGTCGGCCCAGGCCGCCGGCACCTACAGCTCCGACCTGCAGCACATCGTGCTCTCCGACGAAGCCAACGTCTTCGAGGAAGCCGAGATCGACAGCGGCTGGCTGCCCAAGGACAGCCCCCTGCAGGCGCGCTTCCAGATCGCGGGCCTCGGCGCCTCCGGCATCGTGATGGAGGGCGACGGCGACCTGTACTGGCCCGACAACCTCAACCTCGCCTTCTACCCCGAAGCGGGCACGGGCGAGATGGTGGTCGACGCCAGCCTGGCGGCCATCACCTCGGTGCGCTTCGACATCTTCGGCTACGTCTGGGAGAACGAGATCGACAGCCGCGGCATCGACATCGCCGGGGAGCAGGTCTTCAACCCCTTCGCCCTTGTCGACCAGTCACCCAGCCGCGTGGAAGTCATCGACGACGGCACGGCCATCGAGCTGATCACCTACTCGCTGGAGGTCTTCGCCGGGGTGGGGCTGACCTTCGACGCCTACATGAACACCCGCATGGAAGCGGGCTTCGAGGGCCTCGGCTGGGTCATCGACGACGTCGAGTACCCCTACAGCACCGATGTCGTGAACTTCCCGGCCGAGGGGCAGTCCACCCAGGACGTCGTGGCCAACTTCCTGGGCGGCTGGGACGGCAGCTTCAGCCTCGTCATCGAACCCTCCCTGACCGTCGACGCCGGCATCCTCGGGTCCTACGAGGTGCTCCGCTTCGAGATCCCGATCCCCCTGGCGACCAGCGCCTTCGAGCAGCTCTTCCCGGTCACCCGGATGAGCTTCCCGCTGCCGGTGCTGCGCACCGACCTCGACAGCTACGACTTCGGCGAGCTGGAGGTCGGGCAGCTCGCCAACCTCGAGCTGGCGATCCACAACGACGGCCTGCTGGACCTGGAGGGCGTCCCCGCGCTCACCGGCTCGCCCTACTTCTCGATGTACCCGGAGTACTTCCAGGCCGGTCCGGGCATGGAAGACGGGCTGGTCGTCAGCTTCGCGCCGGAAGCCGCGGGGGAATTCGACGCCACGCTGTTGCTGGCCAGCAACGATCCGGCCCAGCCGGCCATGGAGATCACGCTGCACGGCATCGGCGTCGAACCCGAAGAAGAGATCGACACGGGCACGACCGGCGGCACGGACACCGGTGGCGGCGACAACGCGGGCGGCGCCGTCATCCAGAGCGAGGTCAAGGGCTGCGGCTGCGCCTCGACGCAGAGCAAGCCGCGCACGATGCTGGGGCTGCTGCTGGGCGTCGCGCTGGTCGCTGTCGGCCGGAGGCGCCGCACGCAGTAAGGTGCGGCTGTGATCGCGCCGCCCTACCAGCTCAGCGCCGCGGCCGGCTCCCTGAGAGGGGCGGGCCACGACGAGAACCAGGACGCGTGGTGCATCTCGCACGCGCCGAAGGGCTCGGGGCTCGGCGTGCTGTACGCGGTGGCCGACGGCGTCAGCACCGTGCCGCGCGGGCGCTGGGCGGCGCGGAAGGCCTGTGAGCGGCTCAGCCACTTCCTGGACGACGGGGCGTCGCGCGATCTCGACGACCTCGTCGAGCTGGTGGGAGAGGTCGACTGGGAGCTGCGCGAGCACGGCAAGGGCTCGGCGGCGTGCACGCTGTCGGTGGCCTGGCTGCGGGACAACTTCGCCTGCCTGCTGCACGTCGGAGACTCGGCCATCTTCCGGGTGCGGGAGGGGCGGGTGCTGCGGCTGTCGCAGGACATGGCCAACGGCGCCCGCCTGGACAGCTTCCTCGGCATGGGGCCGTCGGTCGTCGACCAGCTCCAGGTCCACTGCGAAGCCCAGCAGGTCGGAGACGGGCTGTTCCTGGTCACCGACGGGGTGCGCGCCGTGATGCGGCACACCGAACTGGCGGGCTGGTGGCTGCGGACCGGTCGCGACCCGGGCCGCTTCGTGAAGGGGGTGGTCATGGAGAGCCACCGGCGCGCGGCCCGCGATGACGCCACCGTCGTCGCTGTCGCCATCGACCCGCCGTCGACGCGTCGGCGTGTCCGGCGCTGAGGGCGGCGGCCCGGGCCGCAGGGGGCTGGCCGCGCTGGCGTGGGGGCTGCTGGCGCTGAGCGCCGCCGTGGGCAGCACCCTGTGGCTCCAGGCCTGGCTGGGCCACTTCGACGCCGTGCGCAGCTCGACGGGGGCGTGGATCCTCGCCCACGTCGACCTCGTGCAGCGGGTGGGGGACTACAAGGCGGCGGCGGCCGTGAGCCTGGTGCCGAACACCACCTACAACCCGCTGTACCCGGGGCTGCTGACGGTGTCGGGGCAGGTCGGCACGCCGCTGGTGGTCGCCGCCCACCGGCTGGCGGCGGCGGCGGTGGGGATCTGCGGGGTGGCGCTCGCGCTGTTCTGGTCGCGGGCGGGCGGCGGGCTCGTGGGGCTGGCGGCGGCGGTGGCGGTGCTCTTCCCGCCCTTGCTGGCCAGCGGGGGGCTGGTCCGGCCGGACACCCTGGCCGTGGCGCTGTCGCTGCTGTCGGTGGCCGCCGCGGCGCGGGCCCGCAGCGAGGGCGGCGCGGCCTGGTTCCTCGGCGGGGTCCTGGCCGGCCTGACCTACCTGGCGCGCGAGTTCACCGTCGGGCCGGCGCTCGGGGCGCTCTCGGTGGCCTGGCTGCTCGCGGCGTGGCGGGATCGTCGCCTGGAGCCGGTGCTCGGCTCGGCGCTGCTCGTCGTGCTGGGGGTGGCGGCCGGTGCGCTGCCGCTGCCGCTCTCGCTGGGGCTGTCGCCCTGGGGCGGGCTGGACGCGCTGCTCGGCTACGGCCGCACGGGGCACGCCGGGGCCGCCGCCGACTCGGCCGCCGCGCTGCTCTACCTCGACGTCATGCCCATCCCGCTGGCCCTGGCGCTGCTCGGGTGGGTGCTGGCGCTGCTGCGGGGGCGGGATCGCGGCGCGGTCCTGGTCGGGCTCGGCGCGCTGCTGCCCTTCGCCGCCTTCCTGCTGTCGGCCCAGCAGTCTCCGCAGTACTACCTCCTCGGCCACGTGCTGTTCCTGTCGGGGATCGCCGGGCTCGGCCTGCTGTGGCGCCGCTGGCCGGTTCAGCTCGTCCTCGCCGGTGTCCTGCTGGCCCTCGCCCTGCCGTCCGCCCGGGCGCTGACGCCGCGGCTCGTCCAGGCCGACCGCAACCGCCACCCGCGCATCCACACCGAGGGCTGGCCCTGCGGCCCCGACGAGCCCGCCGAGATCATCGACCGGGCCATGGAGTGGGTGGGCGACCGACCCCTGCTGGTCAGCAGCGGGCGGGTCGAGAACATCGACGCCCTCGTCCCGCTGCGGCACCACCGGCCGGCGGCTTTCGTGTTCGCCAACTGGCAGGACCGGGTGCCGGAGATCGTGAGCCTCTACGACGGCGAGCCGGTGTACTACCTCAGCGTCGAGGGGCGGACCGACGGCCACCCCCTGCCCGACGGGGCCGTCGTGGTCGACCAGTGGGAGAGCGCCGAGCTGTCGGCGGTGCTGGCGCTGGTCTCGGGCCGGGACGCCCCGCCGGGCGTCGATCTGTGCGAGAACGGCGGGCCGGTGCGGGGGGCCTGCGTCCAGCGGGCCTGGCTGCAGCTCGGTGACGAGGGCCTGCCCGCCAGGGTGCGGGCCCGCGGTGCGGAGTTCCAGCAGCGGCTGACGGCGTCGACCCGCTGGTGGTGAGCGCCCCGGCCGCGCGTGGTACACCGGCAGCGGTGCCCGGAAGCGCCGGCGCTCGCAGCCGGCAGGAGGAGACGGCATGCGCCTGCTGGTGACCGGTGGTTCGAGCTTCGTCGGCGCCCACATCTGCCGGGTGGCGGCGCAGCGGGGGCACGACGTCTTCGCGCTGCACCACAGCACGCGCCTGCAGCTCAACGGCGTCACCCCGGTGCGCGTCGACCTCCGCCGCAAGCGGGACCTCGCCGTGCTCCAGGGCCTCGACGCCGACGCCGTGCTGCACGTCGCCAGCAAGATCCGCGCGCAGGGCAGCAAGGGCGAGGACCCGGCCGAAGCCGCGCTGCGTACCAACACGGCGATGATGGACTCGGTGCTCGCGCTGCGGCTGCCGGTGCTCTATGCGTCGAGCACGGTGGTGCACTGGCGGCAGGACACGCCCTACGCCCGCGGCCGTCGCCTCGACGAGCGCCGCCTCGCCGAGAGCGGGCTGCGCTGGGCGGTCGTCCGTCCCAGCGCCCCCTACGGCCCCCGACTGGCCAACCACCAGCCGCGGCACCGCGAGAGCTTCCACACCCTGGCCGGGCTCGTCCGCCACAGCCCCATCGTCCCGGTCATCGGCGACGGCCGCTACCGCCGCCAGCCCGTCCACGTCGAAGACCTCGCCCTGGCCATGCTGGCGCTGGTCGAGGGGGGGCTGCCCGGTCGCAGCTTCGATGCGGGCGGCGCCGATGCGCTCAGCTTCGACGAGATCGTCGACACCCTGTCCGCCGCCATGGGGCGCTCTGTCCACAAGCTGCACCTGCCCAAGCCGCTCTTCGTGCGCCTCGCCAGCCTGTCGCCGGACTTCGACCCGGCGCTGATCGCCGCCGTGGACGAGGACGAGCTGGCCGACCCGACGGACCTGCAGGCGGCCTCCGGGGTGACCATGCGGGGATTCTCCGAGGGCGTGCGCGATCTCTGCTGAGGGGGACATCGCCTACTCGACCCCGCCCTCTCCCCGCTTCGCCAGCTCTGCGCGGCGCATGCGCATGTTCATCAGCTCGACGAGGAAGGCGAAGGACATGGCGGCGTAGATGTAGCCCTTGTTGATGTGTTCGCCCCAGCCCTCGGCGACGAGCACCACGCCGATGAGCAGCAGGAAGGACAGCGCCAGCAGCTTCATGGAGGGGTGGTCGTCGATGAAGTCGCCGATGCGCTGGGCGAAGACCATCATGATGCCCACGGCGATGACCATGGCGGTGACCATGACCCACAGGCGCTGGGCCATGCCGACGGCTGTGATCACGCTGTCGAGGCTGAAGACGATGTCCAGCACCATGATCTGCAGCACCGTGAACAGCAGGCTGGACGGTGCATGGGCCGGGGCCTCGAGCTGCTCGGCTTCGGGGATCTCGAGCTTTTCGTGGATCTCGTGGGCCGCCTTGCCGACCAGGAAGAGGCCGCCGGCGAGCAGGACCAGGTCGCGGCCGGACAGCGCGTGGTTGGCGACGGTGAACAGCTCGCGCGTCAGCCCCATGACCCAGGAGATCGCGAGCAGCAGGCCCAGGCGGCTGAACAGTGCTGCGGCCAGGCCCAGACGGTAGGCCAGGGCGCGCTTCTCCTTGGGCTGGCGGCCGGCGAGGATGGCGATGAACACGATGTTGTCGATGCCGAGCACGATCTCGAGCACCGTGAGCGTGGCCAGGGCCATCCAGGCGTCGGGGTGGGTGAGCTGTTCGAGCATGGGCCGCGACGCTCGCTACGGATCGGGGGGAGGGGAGGTGGGCGTGTCCGGCGGGCCGTCGCGCCACCAGGTGACGGCGCGCCCGAGGGCGTCCCAGGCCACCAGCCGGGCGGGAGGCTGAGAGAATCGCAGGCCGCCGCCAGGCACGCGGCGCCCGCCCTGCCAGTCGACCTGGAGTGCGTCGGGGGCGTCGACGAGCCAGGTGCCGTCGGGTTGGGCGACGAGGGAGGGAGGTGCTGGCCAGGGTGGGGCCACGTCGACGATGAGGCTGCGGACCAGGGCGGCTTCCTCTCCGGCTTCGTCGGTGCCCTGCACCATGATCCCGATGTTGTCGTCGCGGAGCATGCAGAAGTCGGTGCCGCGGCGCCAGGCGGCTTCGACGCCAGCGACGGGTTGCTCCACCGGCAGCGGGGCTTGCCGCTGGCGGGTGAGCTGCAGTGCGGTCCAGGTGTCGGCGTCGGCGGCCGTGGGGGCGACGTAGACGAAGACGATGCCGCCGGGGACGATGATGCTCCAGCCGGTCTGCGCCGTGCCGAAGGCCGGGTCCCGTGGGGGCTTGCCCTCCCGCGGGTGCAGCGCCTGGACGTCGGCGATGGGGATGCCGGCGTGTACGGGGCCGCCCAGAGAGCTGCCGCCGGGGAGTGTGCCGCCGTCGAGGCCGACGGGGACCGGGTCCTGGGCGAGGGCGGCGGCGCTGAGCAGGGCGAGGATCACCGCATCCGGATATCGCGACCGGACGCCGGGCGGTCGGTCCCGGCGGTGTCACGTCCGGAGCGCCCCATGTCCGAGACCACCGCCCCGCCTGCTGCCGCTGCTGCTGAGTCCTCCAAGTCCGGGTCGGCCCACGTCCGCCGCACCCTCGACGACGGCGTCCTCCACCTGCTGCTGGACCGGCCGGAGCGCAAGAACGCCATCTCGACCGACATGTACGCCGCCCTCGCCGCCGGCTTCGCCGAGGCCGAGCGCGACCCGTCCGTGCGGGTGGTCCACGTCTCCAGCACCGGCGACAGCTTCACGTCGGGCAACGACCTGCAGGACTTCATGAGCAACCCGCCGGGCGAAGACGGCGGGCCGGTCATGGACTTCCTCAGGGCGCTCGTGACGCTGGACAAGCCCCTGGTCGCCACCGTGCAGGGCCACGCCGTCGGCGTGGGAACCACCATGCTGCTGCACTGCGACTTCGTGCTGGCGGCCGCCGATACCGGCTTCCGCCTGCCCTTCGTGCGCCTCGGCGTCGTGCCAGAAGCCGGGTCCAGCTACCTGCTGCCGGCCATCTGCGGCCACCGCCAGGCCGCGCGCCTGCTGATGCTGGGCGAGCCCTTCGGCGCCGACGAAGCCCTGGCTGCCGGCATCGTCACCGAGGTCCTGCCCGCCGATCAGCTCGCCGCCCGCAGTGCTGCGCTCCTCGACCAGCTCGTCGCCCTGCCGACCGGTGCCTTGCAGGCCACCAAGAAGCTCATGCGGGCGCCGGTCCGCGCCGTCCTCGAAGAAGTCATGCGCGCCGAGGGCCACGAGTTCCTCGCCCGCCTGCAGAGCCCCGAAGCCATGGAGGCCTTCATGGCCTTCTTCCAGAAGCGCGAGCCGGACTTCCGGCAGTTCTCTTGAGGGGTTCTCGGGTGGGTGACGCGGTCTCCGTCGCGTGGAACGTGGGGGCTGGTTGCGGGAAAGGCGGGGACGAGGGCGGGAAGTCCGGCGCGATCATGGCGTCTTCGCGACCGAGTTCGACCGTGATCCGGGGCCCGGAGCGGTGTGGGCTTCCATCCGGGCCCGCCTGTAGCCGACCCGGTCAACGCGGTGGCGGCGGGTCGTCGCGTTGCGCCCCTTGCCGCTACTCCAGGTCCTCGGGTTTGAGCTGCCGCTGGCGCACGTGCCGGACCATGAGGACCGTGACACCGCGTTCGGCTTCGTCGACGCGGTACACCACGACATACGGCGCGACGACGACCTGGCGGATGTTGGTGTCCCCAGACCTGGGGTAGCGCTTCCCGGTTCGGGGAAGCGTGGCCAGGGCCACAACCCGTCGGTCGATTCGGTCAACAAGACGCGATGCCGCCCGACCGTCCCGCTGAGCGATGTAGGCGATGACATCGGAGAGGGACCTGAGCGCGTTCTCCGTCCAGACGACCGCGTACTTCACCGGGTCAAGTCGCGGAGCCGTGCCATCGCATCGTCGTGGCCCACCACGCGCCCGGACTCCACGTCGGCGAGGCCCCTGGCCAGGTCCTTGAGCTCATCGAGCTCGTCGACGAGCGCCTGGTAGGTCTTGATGTCGATCACCACCGCCGCGGAACGCCCTCGCTGGGTGAGGACGATGGGCCTTCCGGTCTCCTGCACCTGCTTCAGCATCGCTGCCGAGTTCGCCCGGAAGTCGGACACAGGCTGGATGTCGGCCTCGAGGTCGATGGAGAGAGGCGCGGTCATGAGTACTCCTGCTGTACAGGATAGTGTACTTCCAGGCGCACCGATAGGCAATACCGCGACCCGTGCGGCTCGTCGACTCTGCGCCCCTGCTGTCGCTGGGGAACGCGGGTGCTACAGCGTGAGCTGAGCCCGATTGCATCCAACGGAAGCCGGTAGCCGAAGGTCGGCGGAGCGCAGCGGAGCCGACTTTCCCGGAGCCCGTCAGCGACAGGCGCCGCGCCCGACAGGATCCCAGCAGCGAGCCGGAGACCGACCACTGTGCTTTGCCCGGAGCGAGCTTGCGAGCGGAGGGCGAAGACAGTGCGTCGGTCGGAGGGGAGCGAGACTGCGGGACTGCGCTTCCAGATCAAAGCCGAGTTCGGTCGGGCTCGGCAGCAGCCGACCGGGCGGGGCGCCGGGGCACCACCAGCACCTGGTGGAGGAGGCCGATCTCGAGACCAAAGAGCACCGCGTCGCAGAAGAGGGCGGAGGGCGGGCCCCGAAGGGGCCGAGCGGCTCACCGGCCGCGTTAGGTGACGTGGCGCCGGCCTTGCTAGTCATCGTCATTCTGCTGATCGGTTTCGTCCGACCACTGCGAAAACTGACGCGCATAGCTGAATGGGGCACCGTAGTGAGGCCGACCGACAGGCTCCGATGGCTTGTCGTTGGGATCTGGCAAAGCCGCCAGTGCACGACGCAATCGTCGAATCTGCCGTTCTCGTCCTCGATCGAGAGTGCGTAGCTGGTCCCGAACATGGTTCCGGCCCTTCAGAACTCGAAAGCCTGCAGCCCAGCAGAAGCCGGCGTCGGGGTTCGGCGTTAGTCCTTGTCGCCCTACGGACATGCAAATCAATCGCTGGTGGACCCTGCTTTCAATTTGACCTTTGCGCTTGGTGACCTGATCAGAGTAGCCGCCGACGGCGGCCGATGCGCTGCTTGGCGTACGAACTACATTCAGGACCCGGTCAACCTCCTGTACTTGCTTCCGCAACTCCCGATTGATGGATGAAGGCCGGATTCTGCATGTTCCGTCATGTCGCAGTTGGTAGCCAACGAATGCGAGCCAAGGAACTGAAGCGGAACCGTTGCTCTTGGGGGCCCAGGAGTAGGGCAACTTTGATTTCACACTCCAGAAAGCCTTGTTGTAGGCCAGCACCTCAATCGGCTGGTGGACTGCAAGTTGCAGGGCTCTCAGTGTGGCCAAGTAACTCTGAAAGCCCTCCTCGCACACAGGTTTATCCGGAGCAACGATGATCATGTCGTCACAGTACCGTGCGTAGAAGAGTTCCTGGGAAGGGGCGACATCCCGTACGCTCAAGTCCGCCTTATGGAGCATCAAGTTCGCAATAAGACAAGAGAGGGCTCCGCCTTGAGGAACGCCTACGGCGTCGATGGAAGGGCGAATTCCCAAACTCAGCATTGGTCGAGTTGGCCACTTCAGGGACCCGGTCTTGCCAATTCGTGATAGGGATTCCTGTGCCCCAGGGAACGCAACTCCCCAGAAGGTATACGATTTTAGATAGGCTTCAAATACCCTGCGAGCTCGAACATCTACCACCACCCCGTTGGCAGCCGCGCTGTTGACGGCGTCTTGAAATGCTGACCGCGCTTGCGCATGTGATACACAGTCGAAGAAGCCTCGAATGTCACATTCGGCTACCCAGAGTTGCGCTTGAGTAGTCTCGGCTCGAAATGCATCGAGGTCAATCACAGCATCATGATGTGTCGGAAACGTGCCATCCGGCCGAGGCCCTCGAAACGCGTAGGAACAGGGAAGGAACTGGTCGTCGAATGTACTTCGCAAGTAGCTCGCGACAAGACTCAGAATCACTCGGTCCGCAAGGGGGTACACTGCAATGGGTCGGTACCATTCTCCGGACTTCGGCTGTGGTACAATTCGGGGTGTGCCCAGGGTGCACTCGTCCGCCCCCAGGGCCCGGTGACGCACAGTGTTGATGAATTCCTGCAGCTTGATGCACCATGGCTGAGATGCGTACTCAGGGTTGTTTCGGAGGGCAATGGTCGTCCGTACCAGGGTCAGGGCAGTGACGTCAACCGAGCTGAGGCCACGGCGGCGTTCCTTCCTGGGGCGTCGCCAGAGGCGCCGAGGTGGAAACATTTGGTCCACCCCGCCTGTCCGAGGGCCGGCCCGGGCACCTCGGGAAATCCGTTGGTAGAACTCGACGTCGTGTCTGTCTTTTGCCTTGCTGGCGCGAATCCTCGCCAGCATCCGGATGATCACCTTATCGGAGAAGATTGCGTCCAGGTTGTACATATTGGGGGACCGAAGTGAAGGTGGGGCTAACCCAGCGGACGGTAACCGGAGTCCGGACCACCACATGCTATGGTGGACAACACATCTTTACCAGCGGATGAGTTGAGGGAGGTTCCTCCCTGGTCCCCATTGATCCACCTCTACCGGCTCTCACCTCCATCTGCTTGAAGTTAGGAACTCTCGACAGGTCAAGGATCAGCCGGACGCTGGGCGCCCCAGAGCACCATAGCACGAGTCTATGGCTGGGGCGGGAGGATTCCGCTGGGCGCTGTCCACACCGATAGGCGACATGTCACCTAACGTATTGTGGTAAACGACGTCCCCTGGAGCTGGCCGAAGCGGGCAGCCGGCAAGACGCGCCAGCGTCTGCTGGCTTCCCGCGTAGGTCGGCGGAAGGGGATGGCGTTTCACCACGCGTTAGTCGCCGGCCCCTTCCGGCCCAGGCAATAGACGCAGACGTCCGGCAGCCACGGCAGACCTGACGAGCGAGGTAGTGAGCCGCTCAGAGCGCTCGCCAAGCGCGCGTTGCGTCGTCCGCCACCATGCGCGATAGGACCCGACCAGACGCACAAGGCGTCCCTGCACCTCAGCCTCGAATTCAGCGCCCAGCGCCGCGACTCTGTCGTCAGCCCCGAGCACGCGCGGGAGGATCTTCCGCGCAGCTTCAACGAGCTCGTTCTTGGCGCCCGATTCGGACAAGGCGATCGGCGAGGGAAAAGGGAGGGCGACCACAGCTTGGCGCGCGGCTTCGACGAGGTCCCTAAACTCATGCGCAACACCGATGAACTCTGCGTCCTCCTCAAGCGCTCGGCCTAGGGAGTTGATGCGATCCGAAGCGTTTCGCTTGACCCGTTCGAAGTCCTCGCGCTGGGCGAGCGACTCCAGCATTTCCCCCGGCAGATGGGCGAGCAGGCCGCGAAGTTCAGAGACGACGACATGCAGCTTCATGATCGCTTCGCCGCGAGCCGAAGCGATCTGCCTCTCTGTCCGTCTGCGCTCAGCCTCGAGATGGGAGCTCCACCGTTGACTGAGAGTCACGGAGAGCCTGCCGGCGAGCTCGGTGAGTGCGCTTGCGGCAGCGGCCGGGTCAGAGCTGTCGTGTTCTTCGACTCGGAGCTGGGTGACGCCAGACAGGTCGCTTGGCATGGTAGGGACGGGAACGTCAGGAGCGAGCAGTAGGCAACGTTCAAGCCCGAGGTTGCCGCAGAACAATCCCGCTTCAAAGACCACGTTGTCGCGCGGGGTCGCCTCGGTGGTCTCTCGACTGGTCCTCACATCGTCCCTCGTGATGACGAAGAAAGCCAGGTCAACCCGTCGCGCAGCGTTCTGGAGGTCGTGGATGAACGTGTGACTAGGAGAGAAGACGCCGTCCCACCAGGGAAGCAGCTCAAAGGAGCCCCGCAGCATCGCAGCGAGCTTCTCTGCTGCGGGCCTTCTGTAGCGTTCCACGCCCCCCGACCCGCCTCGTTTCACGTCGGCTGACGCGCTCG
>CAZRFD010000152.1:0-16055 GCA_964599085.1 uncultured Enterobacterales bacterium
CGCCGAGGGGCGCGGCGGCGGCGACTACTCGAAGTACCAGGGCGACAGCCACATCCGCTCGCCCTCGGTGTCGTCGGGGGCGTAGAAGCGAAGGCGGGCATAGTGGATGTCGCCCGCCGACGGCGACAGCAGCGTGTCGAGCACGGGGCCGTCGGCCTGGGCGATGAAGTGCCCGTCAGCGTCGATGAGGTCGATGGCCACCGTGTCGTAGACGGCGTCGTCGACCAGCCCCTCGACCGAGACCACAAGCCTGGCGGTGCCGCCGACCGGGACGCCGTCGCCGGGCAGCCGCAGGCTGCCGTCGTCGGACTGGACGAAGGCGCGGACCGGCAGGCGGGGGTAGCTGGTGCCGACCGTGTGGCGGGCGAAGAAGGCGTCGAAGAGCGCGGCCCGGTCGCCGGGGTCGGCGACCATGACCCCGGCCAGGCCGCCGGGGTGATCCTGGCAGCGAAGCGCCCCGGTGTCGGGGTCGAGGATGGCCGTGCACGAGGGGTCGTCGTCGAGCGTGCCGCCGTGGCCGTCGTGGCTGTCGGTGCCAGCGATGATGCCGAGGTGCAGCCCCTGCATCAGCGCGGTCTGGACGGCGCCCTCGACGATGTAGGTGGCAGCTTCTTTGTGGCGCCAGTTGCACAGCTCGCCGGCGGGATCGGCGCACTCGCTGTCGCCGTGTTCGCTGTAGATCTCGACGAGACGGGCGAATCCCGGGTCTTCGAGCTGGTTGTCGGGGTTGGTCCAGTCGACCGGGGAGGGGGGCACCCAGGCCGGGTGGTGGGGGACGAGGAGGACGCGGCCCGGCTGCTTGCAGGTCTTCAGCGCGTCGTGCAGCGTGGTGAGCACGTCGGGCCACAGGGGGGCGAAGACCGGCGTGCCGCCGAGGAGCTGGCTGCCAGCTTCGGCCTTGACGTAGATGTCGTCGGCCCGGGATGCGTGGGAGGCGATGCGGGCGTCTTCGCAGACGGCGGCGTCTTCGAAGACGATGGTGCGGTGTCCGCCCGGCCAGTAGTCGGTGATGTCGTCTTCGGTCGCACCGCGGGTCCACTCGAAGCCCAGCAGGGCGATGAAGTCGTCGGTGTTGGCGTCGGCGACGACCTCCTGCTGGCGGGTCCACACGTCGACGTCGGTGCCGCCGTCGGCCGAGCGCCAGGTGCGGTACTCGGCGTGGTCGGTCATGGCGCCGAAGTCCTGGCCCTCGGCGCGGGGCCCGTCGAAGAAGTCCTGGGCGAGGCCGTCGGGCCCGGCGATGCAGCCGTCATCGGGGTCGGAGCAGCCGTCCTGGCTGAGGTCGGAGTGGCCGTGGAGGTCGCCCCACAGCCAGCGGCGGGCGAGCAGGCGCACGGTCGTGGTCGAGGTGGCCAGCGGCGCGCCGATGGTCGCGAGGCTGTCGGCGGCGATGACGGTCAGATCGACGGCGGTCGGATCGTCGGCCGACAGCGCCGGCGTCACCGTGCCGGCGGCGGGCAGGGCGGTGACGGTGTCGGTCCAGGTGGCGGCGTCCGCGTCCCACCACTGCGCGGTGTCGGCCCGCTTCAGCAGGAAGACGGCGCCGTCGAGGCCGTCGGCGCGGACGTCGAGGGTGACGGTCTCGCCCGCCCAGAAGGCGGCGTCGGTGCGGGGGGTCGCCAGCGCCACCGACGGGGGGCGCGGGCCACAGCTCAGGGTCCACAGCAACGGGATCATGGCGATCAGTCGAAGTACCAGGGGGAGATCCACATCCGCTCGCCCTCGGTGTCGCCCGGGGCGTACAGGCGGATGCGCGCGTAGTGTACGTCGCCGGGGGCGGCGGTGAGATCGAGGTCCAAGACGCCGCTGTCGGACTGGTCGAGGATGGTGCCGTCGGCGTCGATGAGGTCGATCTCGACCGTGTCGTAGGCGACCGCGTCGACGAGATCCTCGACCGAGACCACGAGGCGCGTGGCGAGGCTGGCGTCGACGTCCTGCCCCGGCAGCGCGACGCCGCCGTCGGAGAGCAGGACGAAGGCGCGGACGGGGTACCGCGGCCCGCTGGTCGCGATGGTGGTCCGGTCGAAGATGCCGTCGAAGAGCGTGCTGCGGCCCGGCGAGCCCTCGACCAGGACGCCGGTCAGACCGCCGCGCCAGCCGTGGCAGCGGACCTCGCCGAGGTCGGGGTCCCAGATCGCGGTGCAGGAGGGGTCGTTGGTGACCGTGCCGGGCTTGCCGTCGTGGCTGTCGGTGGAGCCGGCCACGCCGAAGCGCATCCCCTCCATGAGCGCCGACTGCAAGGAGCCCGCCGGGATGTAGTCGGACTCGGCCTTCTCTCGCCAGGTGCAGTAGTCGGCGGACCAGTCCAGGCACTCGCTGGCGCCGTGCTCGCTGTACATCTCGACCAGCGGTTCGTGGTCGGGATCGGGGACGTTGTCGGGGTTGGTCCAGTCGACCGGGGAGGGCGGGGACCAGGCCGGGTGGTGCGGCACCATCAGGACGCGACCGCTGAGGTCGCAGGCGGTCATGGCGGTGTCGACCTGGTGCAGCAGGTTGGACTTCGTCGTGGCGTAGAGGTCGTTGCCGCCGGTCATCAGGCTGCCGGCTTCGGCCTTGGTGTAGGTGCGGGTGTCGGGTGAGGGGCTGCCGGCGATGCGGGCGTCGGCGCAGACCGCGAGGTCCTCGAAGACGACGTTGCGGTGGCCGCCGGGCCAGTAGCCGCCCTCGTCGGCGGGCAGGGCGTGGGAGGATCCGTTGGTCCACTCGTAGCCGAGCAGGGGGATGAAGCCGCTGCCGTCGGCTTCGGCTGCGGCTTCGGCTGCGGCGACGAGCTCCTGGCCACGGTCCCAGATGTCGACGGTGTAGAGCCCGTCGACATCCTGCCAGGTCATCCACTCGGCGTGGTCGGTGATGGCCGCGAAGTCGAGGCCGTCTTCGATGGCGCCATCGAAGGCACCGGCCGCAGGCGAGGCCCCGCCGGCGACGCAGCCGTCGTCGGGGTCGGAGCAGCCGTCGTGGCTCAGATCGGTGTGGGCGTGCAGGTCGCCCCACAGGTACTGGCGGCCCAAGGAGACGACGGGGACGCTGGCCTGTTCCACCGGCAGCATCCCGAGGGGGTGGTGGCTGCCGTCGGTGGCCCAGCCGGTGTCGGCGACGCCGGCGACGAGCTGCAGGTCGGCCTGGCCCGGGGGGAGGGCGCCGGCGGGGAGGGTCAGCGGGCCGTCGAGGGCGCCGAGGTAGGGCACCGGCGTGGGGCGCCAGGTGCCGGCGTCGACGTCCCACCAGGTCGTGGCGCCGTCCTGGACCCGGGAGAGGTACAGCGACGTCGAGGTGCCCGCGAGGCGGGCGCTCACGTCGAGTGTGGGGGCTTCGTCGACCCACCAGCTCGCGTCGCTGCGGTCCGGGTCGAGGGACAGGGGCACACCAGCGGGGAAGCGCAGGACCGACGACCAGCCCGAGTAGTCGTCCCAGGCGCGGACAGCGGTGGCGTTCTGGCCGGTCCAGCAGCGGATCTCGCCGGTGCAGATCTCGTCCCAGCCCGCCCCCGCACGCACGGCGACGTGCAGACGGGTGGGGTCCGGGGCGGCGTCGATCCACACGACGGTGCCCTGGCTGCCCGCCACGGCGTCGAGGACCGGGACCGGGGCACCGGTCGGCGTGCGGCCTGCAGGCGCGCTGCCACCGTCGGGTAGCGGCTGCCCGCAGCCCAGCAGGAGGCCGAGCACTGACACCGTCGCCGTCATCACCGCACTCCCTCCCGGCCCGGATGCGGCGGACCGTCGCAGGCGAGCATAGCCCAGGAACGGTCCGGTGGATGGTCGCGCCACGGTGTCGGTCGGGCGGCGGTGCCGACCGGCGGTGTCAGGCGAATTCCATTTCCCTCAAAAGGGAAATGGAATTCGCCTGACACCTTGGTCGGGATAGCCCTCGCCATGCTCGCCCGTCGTCGCCTCGCTGCGCTGTCCGTGTCCCTGCTCGTGCTGGTTGCGGCCGAGGGCCTGTGTCGACTGCTGCCCGAGGCCGGCGATGACGGCCTCCGCATCGTCCTGGACCCGCACCCCACGCGGATCTGGGCGCTCTCGGCGCCCGTGGGCGCGGGCGGGACGCCGCCCTACCGGTTGGACGCCGACGGGCTGCGGGCGACCGTTCGCCAGGGGGCGGCGGACGCGCCGCTGGTGGTCACGCTCGGGGACAGCAGCGTCTTCGGCGACGGGGTGGCGGACGGCCAGACCCTGCACGATCGCCTGGTGCCGGCGCTCTCGGCGGCGGGCCGGGCCGTGCGGGCCAAGACCCTGGCCGTGCCTGGCTACTCCCTGGTCCAGAGCCGCATCTTCATGGACGAGCTGGGCTGGTCGCTGCACCCAGCACTGCTCGTCGTCGGCAACCTGTGGAGCGACTGCAACCACGACGACTTCCGCGACGAGGAGCTGCTCGCCGCCATCGCCTCTCCGCGGGCGAGGGCCGAGCGGCTGCTGTCCCGCCTCGCCTTGTTCCGGCAGCTCCGCGGGCTGGTCAACCGGACTCTGTCGCGTCCCACGAGCTGGAAGGTGAGCTGGCCCCATCCGGGGTCCGAGGGCGTCCGGCGCGTGCCGCTGCCACGCTACGCGGCACTCCTCGACGGGCTCCTCGATGCCGCGCGGGAGCGCGGCGTGGGCGTGCTGCTGCTCACCCTCGCCGATCGCCGGGCGATCGAGCGGCCGACCGAGCCGGGGAGCTGTGCGCCCTACATCGCGGTCCAGGACCAGCTCGGTCGGGCCCGGCACGTCCCGCGAGTCGACGCCGGGGAGGCCTGGCGTCGGTCGGGGTTGTCGGCCGACCGGCTCATCTGGGACAACCTCCACCCGACGGGGGAGGGCGATCGCGTGCTGGCCGACGCCATCGTGCGGGCGCTGGTGGCGGCTGGCTGGCCTGGCGCCCCCCTGGTGCCGGGGCCCGCCGTGCCGCTGCGGGTCCCCGAGGATCCCCTGGACCACCAGGAGGCCCGCCACGACAACAGCCTGCAGCGTCAGATGCTGTCGCGCTGAAGCGGGCGGGCCTCGTGGGGAGTGGCGCTGCACGGGCGGTGGCGGTGCAATAGTGTGCGGGGATGCGTCCCCTCCACCTGCTGCTCCTCGCGCCGGCCTGGCTGTCGGCCTGCGCTCCTCCCAGCGACGGCCTCCGGGCCACGCCCGCCGGCGACGGCCCGACCATCGTCGTCGACTGGGACGCCGAGCCGTTGCCCGAGATCCCCTTCCCAAACGACCTCGCCGCCCGGGTGGACCGCAGCTCGCCGACGGGGCTGCGGGTCAACATCTCGCAGGAAGCGGTGACCGTCGCGGAGTCCGAAGCGCGCGCCAAGCTCGACGAGCTGACCGGCTTCGGCATCTACGCGCCGATCACGGTGGCCTTCGACGCGCCGCTCGACCTGGGCAACATCGTCGCCCGGCAGGCCAACGACTTCGACCAGCCGACGGCGTTCGACGACGACGCCTTCTACCTCATCGACGTCGACCCCCGCTCGCCCCACTACCTCGAACCCGTCGAGCTGGACGTCGGGCACGGCCGCTACCCCGTCGACATCGAGGGGACGGATCGCTACTTCGCCAACGACCCGCGTGCCGACATGCCGACCATCATGTTCGAGTCGGCCGACGAAGACGCCAACGGCAACGGTGTGCTGGACTGGGGCGAGGACACCGACAACGACGGCGTGCTCGACAAGCCCAACGTCTACCCCGAGGGCGGCGATGTCCGGGACGACCTGCTGACCTTCTACGAGCGCGAGACGAACACGCTGATCGTCCGCCCCGTCGTGCCCCTGCGCGAAGAGGGCCGCTACGCCATGGTGCTGACCGAGCGCCTCGTCGGCGAAGACGGCCAGCCGGTCCGCTCGCCCTGGGAGATGGTCAACCACACCCGCCAGACCGAAGCGCTGCTGCCGGTGCTCGACGCCCTGCGGCAGTGGGGGTTGTCGGTGGACGACGTCGCCTATGCCTGGGTCTTCTCGACCGGTCGCGTCACTGGCGACCTCGTCGACATCCGCCGCGGCTTCGACGGCGAGGGGCCGTGGCCCTTCCTCGCCGAGCAGTTCCCGCCGGGCATCGACACCGCCGCCCGGATGCACGACCTCGACGACTACCCACCGCAGTACCTGCCGAGCAGCGTGCTCATCGACTCCCTGGCGGGCCTCGGCCTGTTCGAGGGGCCGGAGGGCGAGCTGATGAGCGCGGCCTATGGCCAGTACGGCGGCGCCATCGTCGGCGGCAGCTTCACCGCCCCCGACCTGCTGCTGGACCGCGACGGGCTCGGCGACGACTCCGACGGCTGGTGGCAGCTCGACCCGGTCGCCGGCACGATGAGCGTGGAACCCGAGCGCCTGGTGTTCACCTGCTTGATCCCTGACACGGCCGCCGGTGACGGGCCCATGGACGTGGTGCTCTTCGGCCACGGCCACACGACCTCGCGGCTCGACATGCTGCTGTTCGGCTGGGCGATCAACCGGGTCGGCATGGCGAGCTGTGCCGTCGACTACCCGGGGCACGGCTTCGCCCTCGACGCCGAGCTGGAACCCCTGGTGGAGACCCTGCTCGATGGCTTCGGCCTCGGTGCCTTCTACACCCACATCAAGGACTCGCGGGCCCGCGACCTCGACAACGACGGCGTCCCCGACTCCGGCGCCGACCAGTGGATCTCGGACCCCTTCCACAGCCGCGACACGGTCCGGCAGGCTGTCGTCGAGCAGATGCAGTTCGTGCGGGCGCTGAAGACCTGCGGGGCCGACAGCATGGACGTCGTCGAGCCCGACGGCACCGTCGTCGACACCGTGACGAGCTGCGACTGGGACGGCGACGGCGCCGCCGACCTCGGCGGGCCCGACGTGGACTACTACGTGTTCGGCGGCTCGCTGGGGGGCATCAACAGCGCCGTGGCCGCCGCGGTGATGCCCGACGTGCGGGCCTTCGCCCCCATCGTGCCCGGCGGTGGACTGCTCGACGTCGCCGTGCGCAGCGACCTCGGGGGCGTGGTCTCGGCGGTCATCGGACGGATGATCTCGCCGCTCATCCTCGGGCTGCCCACCGACGACGGCGGGCTGCAGGTCGTGCAGTACGTCAACGGCTACCTCGACATGCACAGCGTGCCGGTGGCGACCCTGCCGAGCGTGCCGGCGGGCGGCCGGGTCGTCGTCGAGAACCTGGACAACGGGGAGGTGCGGGAGGGCTACGTCCCCGACGACGGCCGCTTCCGGGTGGCGATCCCGGCCGACGCGCTCAGCGGCGTCGAGAAGCGCGAGCTGACGGGCATGCCCGCCACCGGACCGGAGATCGGCGTCACCTACAGTGTGCCCGACAACGAGGGGCTCGGCGACCACCTCGTCATCTCGCTCTACGACGCCGACGGCGCCGAGTTGGCGACCCTGGACTCCTGGCAGGACGAGACGGTCTACGAGGGGATCACGATGCCGGCGGGCTCGCCGCTCGTCGCCGCCTCGCACGGCTCGGGCCACATCCGCGGCACGCCCGACCTGCGGCGGCTGGCCATGGCCACGTCCATGGCGCTGGAGCCCGGCGATCCGGTGGCCTACGCGCCGCACTGGTTCCTCGACCCCTTCCCGCTGCTGGGCAGCGCCCCGGCCAACGTTCTGGTGATGCCCAACGTCGGCGACCAGGGGGTGACGGTGAGCGGGGGGCTGGGGATCGCGCGGGCCGCCGGGCTGGTGGAGCGGCACGCGGTGGACGATCGCTACGGCATGACCGTCGACCAGTGGCTGATCGACCGCGAGGTGCTGCACGGGCTCGAAGAATTCGGGCCCTACACCGACGCCGACGGCAACCCGGCGCTGTTCGACCCCGACGACCTCGACTTCGGCCTGGACGGCACCGGCGCACCGTCGGAGACCCCGATGCGGACTACGCTACCGAGCGGCAACGGCGTGTCGGGGCTGCGCATGCCCTACCCGAAGACCACCGGCATGCACGGCGTGGAGCCCCCGGACGGCACCAAGCCGTGGGACACGGCCATCTACCTGTCCAACGTGCTGGCCTGGTATTTCGCGACCGGTGGCACCGAGATCGTCGACGACCCCTGCCTCGGGGCCAACGACTGCGACTTCCTCCCGCCCATCGACCTGTCCGGAGTCGATGGGCAGTGAGCGCGCGGGTCGCTCAGGCCGGGTTGCGGCGGTCGAGGGAGGGCACGGTGCTGCGCATGCGCCCCCAGCCGAACTGCAGCAGGACCAGCGACAGCAGGACCATCAGCAGCGCGACGGGCAGCGACAGCAGCATGCCGCCGCCGATTCGGTCCGCGAGCCAGCCATAGATCAGGCCGCCGCTCCACAGCAGGCCGGGCAGCAGCATGCAGAGGGCGGCGACGATCGCCAGGGCTCCCACCATGCGGGCCATCCGGGAGGGGGGCGCGCTGAGCCGGCGGTCAGGGTCGGTCGGGGTCGGGTCGAGCAGGTCGGCGGGCACGGCGAACTCCCGGTTTGCTCGGTTTTTATGGGATGGGTCCATCCTCCCGCGTTGTGCCTGTCTCAGGGTGCGTCGTGGCGTCGCAGACGTCGGCCAGATCCATCGAAAGACCTGTGATCTGCTCAGTCTTCGGCCCCTCGGGCCTTCTGGCCGAGGTAGCCGCCGTGGTGGCGGACGCCGAAGTCCGCGGCGGTGATCCCCCGTCGCTCCATCGTCGTGAGCGCCAGGGCATCGGAGATGGCGAGCATCACGGCGATGCTGGCGGTGGGGGTCAGGCCGAGGCGGCAGGCTTCCGTCACCGGCCCCATGTCCAGGAGGACGTCGCAGCGTCCCCGGAGCAGGGACTCGGCGTGCGAGGTGACACCGATGACCGTCCCGAGGCCGAGCCTGCGGCCGAGGTCGATGACCTCGATGACCTCGCGCGTCTTGCCGCTGTTGGAGAAGGCGACGAGGACGTCGCCCGGTCCCACCAGGCCGAGGTCACCGTGCAGCGCTTCCCCGGGGTGGAGGAAGACCGACGGCAGCGCCGTCGAGCACAGCGTGGCCGCCATCTTCCGAGCCACGTGGCCCGCCTTGCCCATGCCGGTGGTCAGGACCTTGCCAGGGCACTGCTCCAGGGCCCGGACGGCGTCGGCGAAGGCGGGCGTGACGGGCACGGCCGCGATGGCTGCCGCTTCTGCGGCCAGCACCTCGCGGACGCGCGCGGTGATCTCGGGGGCGTCGGTGTCCATCGGGGCTTCGTAGACCCGTGGGCCGGCCTTGTCGAGGGCGACGGCGGTGGGGAAGCCGATCGCTCAGCCGCCGGTGGGGTGGCAGGCCGCGCAGCTCAGGCCGTCGGGGTTGCTCTCTGACCGGGGCTCGACACCCAGAAGCTCGGCCATGGCCGGCAGGACCACGTTGGGCATGAAGTCGTCGCGGAAGGTGGCGTAGTCGCCGCTGCCTCCGGACCACGAGATCACCCCCGGTGCGCCGTCACCGATGCGGGTGGCATCGGCGTTGGCGTCGTTGGGCATCGCGTAGTCGACGTCGGACTCCCAGAAGTCCTGGCCGTGGCAGAGGGAGCAGTCCATCTTGGCGTAGCGCGTCGGGTCCTGCGCCTGGAACAGCTCGGTCATGGCTGGCAGGACCGCGTCGTTCATGTACTTCTGGCGCTCTTCACGGGTCATGTCGACCCAGTCGGCGGTGGTGCTGCCCCCATCACCGGCCCCGCCGTCGCTGGCGCCGCCGTCGGCGCTGCCGCCGTCGCCACCGCCGCCGTCGCCGGCCCCGCCGTCGGCGCTGCCGCCGTCGCTACCCGAGGCGTCGCCGGTGTCGCCGGTCTTGTCACCGCAGGCGGCCGTGATGGTGGTCGAGAGGACGAGAAGCAGGAGCGGGCCGCGGAGCTTCATTGGGACTTTCCTGGGACAGTGGTGGGTGTGCAGCCATATTGGCGCGCCCTTGGAACTTACTGCCCTGTCACTCGGGGTTGAAGAGACGCAGTGGAACAGCTTTGATTCCAGAGAGGTCCCAATTCACTCCCTGACCGAGCTGAGCTTCTTCGTGGCCGTCGCCGAGGAGGGGGGCTTTACCGCCGCTGCCGAGGTCCTCGGGGTCTCGCGGTCCTACGTCAGCCGAGTGGTCTCGGCGCTCGAGGACCGGCTCGGCACCCGGTTGCTGCAGCGCTCGACACGGGTCGTCACCCTCACCGCCACTGGACGTGCCCTGCTGTCCGAGGTCGGACCGGCCCTGCGCGACCTCGAGCGCGCCCAGGGACGCGTGCAGGAGGCACACCGACAGCTCCGCGGGCCGATCCGCGTGAGCCTGCCGGCGGCCTTCGGTCGCCGCTACCTGGTCGGACCGCTCCTCGACTTCCAGCGCCTGCATGAAGACGTCGAGCTGGACCTGCACTTCGCCGAGGAGAAGGTCGATGTCCTCGCTGGCCGCTTCGACCTGGTCGTGCGGGGCGGGGACCTGGCTTCGTCCACTCTCATCGCCCGGCGACTCTGCGGCTTCCAGGTCGTGGTCGCGGCCTCTCCCGACTACCTGGCGCGGCACGGCAGGCCGTCCTCACCGCAGGCGCTGGCCGGGCACCGCTGCCTGCGCTTCTCGGGCAACCCGCACCCGAGCCGCTGGAGCCTGGGTGTGGGGGCGGATCGGGTCGCCGTCGAGGTCAGCGGGCCGGTCATCACCAACGACCTCGAGCTCTGCCTTGAGGCCGCACTCGAGGGCGTGGGGATCCTGCGGCAGCCGGACTTCCTGCTGCACCCCCACATCCTCGACGGCCAGCTGGTGCCGCTGTTCCCAGCGCTCGCCCAGCCCGAGGCCTTCTTCCTGGTGACCCCGCACCGGTCCCACGTGCCCGTCCGGGTGTCCCGCCTGGCTACGCACCTGCTCGAGGCAACGCGCGACTGGAGCTGGAGCCTGAATCAGCTCCAGCCGCGCGGGGCGCCCGCCCCTCAGGCATAGGCGCCCTGAATGTAGCTCTCGAGGGTGCGGACCTGGCCCTCCAGGTGCCGCGTCATCCAGCGGGTCAGATCCCCGATGGAGACCAGCCCGACCAGATCGTCTCCGTCGACCACCGGCAGGTGGCGTGTCCGGCGGTCGGTCATCTCGGTCATGGCGTCGCCGACCGAAGCGCTGGGGGTGACGACCTGCGGGGCTTCGGTCATCACGTCCCGCACCGGGGTGTGACGAGCCTCGCGGCCGCTGGCGATGCAGCGCATCAGCACGTCGCGTTCGGCGACGAGCCCGGCGACGCGGCCGCCCTCCGTGACCACCAGGCAGCCGATGGCGTGGGCCCGCATGGCGCGCACGGCTTCGCAGACCGTGGCCGTCGGGCTGATGGTGTGGACGACGTGTCCCTTCTCGTTGAGGACCCAGGAGATGGGGCTGTGCATGGACTCCCTCCCGCACGCGTTGCTGGACGCGGCCGCCCGTACTGCTGCGCGAGCCTGCATCCGCTGGATGCAGTCCCTGGACCCTCCGCTTCTGGCCGCAACAACCCATGGGACAGGTCGTCGCGGTGAGAAAAAATTCGCGAAATTTTCGAGGGAGCGCGGGCGGGATCGGCTGGAGGCTCAGGCCGCAGCGTCCTCTGCGCCGCCGCCCCGGATCCGCCAGGCGGCCAGGATGGCGATGATGACCACCGCGCAGGCCAACGTGGCGAGCTGGGGGTGGACGAAGGCCACGTCGGCGGCGGAGCGGTCCAGGCCGAGCAGCTCCTGGGCACGACCGATGGCCAGGCTGATCCGGCCCATGACGGTGTAGCCGAAGCTGGCACCGAAGCTGAGCATCAGCACCAGCACGCCGAAGCGCGAGACCACCCGCATCGCCGGGCCGTGGCGGGCGCTGAAGTAGAAGTGCAGCAGGCAGGCGCACAGCCCAGCGACCAGCAGCACCCCCGAGATCACGCCGGCACCGTCGGCGCTCCAGTCCCACAGGCCGTGTTCTGCCCACAGCGCTGAGAGGTCGGGCATCGACTGGGCGACCTGCGTCATGAGGTTGGCGTTGGCTTCGCCCGTGAGCTTGACGCCGGCGTAGGCGGCCACGATGAAGGCGATGGGGATCCGCGACAGCCAGCCGAGCTTCTTGCTGAAGCTGCGGGCGAAGAGCATCGCGCACATGGCCAGCGGGACCAGGGACAGCAGGTTGCCCGCGGCCAGCTTCTCGATGAGGTTCGGCTTGAAGACGCCGTGGTAGACCTCGATGAGGCCGACCCCGATGGACACGCCCAGGAAGATGTGCTCGGCGAGCTTGTAGACGGGGTTGTCGGCGTAGAGGAAGCTGAGGATGGCCAGGGTGAGGAAGATGCTCACCCAGGCGCCCACGAGGTCGACGGTGGTCAGGGCGGTGCCGGACAGGGCAGTGGCGGCGTCCATCAGCGCTTGCCTCCGGCTGCGGGGGCGGCGTCGCCCTCGATGCGTCGGGCCAGCAGCCAGGTGATGTTTCCGAGCAGGATGAGGCCGATGATGTAGAGGTGCCCCAGGTTGAGCACGTTGATGGCCTGCGTCGCCAGCAGGCGCACGCCCGGCGGCGGGCCGTCGGGGTAGACGAGCTTCTCGTACTGTGCCGAGCCCGGCATGCCGCCGGCCAGTCCGACGAGCTGCCCGGCCTTGTAGAAGGGGATGTAGTCGGGGGCGGACACGGCGGTGCAGGCGCTGGCCAGCTTCAGGTCGTACTGCCCCTGGATCTGCAGGACGTACTCCCGCGTGCCCGGAAAGCCCGCGGACACGTTGATCAGCAGCGGGAAGTCCTTGGCCTGCTTGAAGCCCTGCATCACCGGGATCTCGCCGATGGGCGTGCCCCGGCTGTCCGTCGGGAAGGTCTTGGGGATGTTCTCGCCGATGGCCTTGATGGCCAGCTCCTTGCCGGGCTTCAGGCCGAGGAAGACGTAGTCGGTGCCGTAGACCTTGTCGTGACGGGCCGCCAGCTCTTCAAGGATCGGCACGACCAGCGGCGGGGCGTAGTCCCACAGCGTCAGCACCACGACCTTGATGTCCTTGCGGAAGAGGTGCTCGAGGTTGGCGCGGAAGAAGGGTTCCAGCTCGGGGCGGCTGGCGGGGTCGAAGTCGGCGCTGATGAGGACCGTGTCGCCGGCGTCCAGTTCCTCGACGCTGTCGTAGAGGCTCTGGACCCGTTCGTCGACCTTGAAGCCGAAGTTCACCGGGAAGATCAGCGGCAGGACGATGGCCAGCCCCATGCCGAGGAAGATCCACCGCCGGTCCATGTTGGACAGGCGCAGCAGCAGCCGCAGCAGCGAGGCGCCGTTCATCCGTCCGTCCCCAGGTGGCTGCGTTCGAGGCCGAGGATCACGCGCAAGCCCGTCGAGACCGCACCGAGCGCCGCGCCGATGAAGATGGCCCGGCGGGCGGCGATGTTGGGCACGTCCATGATCCAGTTCATGAACTGCGGGAGCTTCTCGCCGACCAGCGGCAGGTTCTCTCCGGCGGGCACCCGCGCGATCATGACGATGATCGCCGCCCCCAGCAGCAGGCCGGCTTCGAGGTTGCGGGCCCGGAAGGCCCGGAAGGCCGCAGACGCGATGTAGAAGGCCAGCAGCGCGAACATCGTGGCGTTGAGTGGCACGAAGACGTAGTCATAGAGCCACTTGTAGGTGGCGCCCGGGTCCTGGCGGGCCTGTCCGCCGAAGGCGCCCACCAGCAGGGTCGCGGCCAGCGACACCAGCATGATGAGCTTGTAGACCCAGTCCTTGTCGCGGTGCAGCACCTTGGGGAGGTTTACCTGGACGAGGTTGACGAGGCCCAGGAGGAAGGCCGCCGCCGCGAGGATGAGCCCCCACTCCAGGAACTCGGCGGTCCAGATCCGGTAGCGGTAGTGAGGGATGAAGAACTCCCCCACCATGAAGATGCCGACGAGGAAGGTCAGGATCAGAGGGAGCGTGCGCTTCATGGATCAGCCAGCGATCGTGAACAGGTCGATGAAGGCGGTGCTGCCCAGCGACGCCGCGACGGTGCCGACCAGGAGCATGACGACGACGAAGACCTTGACGTAGTCGCTGGCCTTCAGCGAGCTGACCAGGCGGGGGTCGCGGGAGAGGTAGGCGCTGACCGCGAACAGCTCTTCGCCGATGAGGGTGTAGTCACAGGCCGCGACGAAGAAGGGGAGCTGGGTGGCTTCTGCCGTGCCGGCGATCTGCACGCTGCGGTTGACGTAGCCGGTCTCTGCGAGGATGAGGCTCTCGGCGAAGAAGCGACCCAGGAAGATGTGGGTGGCCGGCTTCTCGCGCAGGATGATGCCGTTGGTGCCGGCGGTGAAGGCGAACTGTTCGCTGCTGATGAAGCGCACGTTGCGCGGGTCGTAGGCGTCGGGGTGGCCGGCCAGCATGAAGCCCGACCGGACCACCTCATCGGCGACTTCGCGCACGATGGGGATGCAGCAGCTCACGATGACGTCGGTCTGGTACTCGGCGATGGTCTTGCTGACCTGGCCCAGGATGAGCATGGCGGCGATGGTCTGGATGTCCTGAAGCTCGTCGATGCCGGGGACGTACAGCACGGGCTTGCCCATCTCGGTGGCCCGGCCGATGCCCTCTTCGATGGCGTCGATGCCGGGCATGCGGCGGATGAACATCGGCGCGCCCTTGCGGGCCCGGTCGGTGAACCACAGCATCAGCCCGCCCACCGTGGCGATGAGGGCGAGCAGCAGCAGGTGCCCGGGCGAGGCGTTCAGCCAGGAAGGGTCGGTGTGGGCCTGGACGGCGTCGGTCGCCCCCTGGGAGCGCAGCAGGTCGCGGGCGTAGGCGTCCTGGGCGGTGGCGAGCTGGTCGGCGGAGGCGTCGGCGGGCGGCGCGAAGGCTGGCACACCGGCGGCGAGGCTGACCACCCGGTACCAGTAGCTGTCCCCGGGCGGGTCGTTGCGCGGGTCGGTCGTGACCTTGTCGGATAGCTCGGCCTTGCCCGGGGGCAGGGGGCCGGCGGCGATCACCCAGGGGCCATCAGGACCCTCGGCGCTGCGCAGCACCAGCGTGCCGGTGAAGGCGGGGTCGGTCGGGTCCTGCCAGCTCAGGTCGAGGTTGAGCCCGTCGCCGAAGTCGGGGGCGGTGACCTGCAGGTCGGTGACCGGCGCCGCGGCGCGGACCGGTAGCGACAGGAGGGTGGCGAGGAGGAGGGGGAGCACGGCGCCGGCAGGGTCGCACAGGCGGCGGGGTGGGGCAACGACGAAGGGTGTTCGGGGCTGCCGTGGGCGCGCGGCCTGACGCGCAGCGGGCGGGTCAGGGCGCGGCGGCGGGCCAGTGCCAGTCGTCGCTCACCGGGCCACCGCCTGCGCCGCTCCACCAGGCGTCGGGGGTGCCGAGGTGCATGGCGGGCGGTAGCCCCTCGATCCGCCACGCCGGCAGGGGGCCCACGAAGGTGTCGGTTTCGTGGAGGGCAGTGACGGTGGCCGTGCCCTCGAAGCTCTCGTCGCCGGGCTCCAGCCCCGGGGCCGGGGAGCCGCTCACCGTGCGGACGGCGCTCCAGGTCCAGGTGTCGCCGACCGCGAGTGTCCGGGGGAGCAGGTCCAACGCGGGTTCCCAGGTCGTGCTCCAGGCGTAGTCGACGGGGTCACCGCCCCAGTCGTCATGGCTCTCCTGGCGCTCGTCGGCGACGAGGTGGATGCCGTCGTCGTCGCAGCGCAGCCACAGGGTCCGCGTGCCGGTGACCGTCAGCCCCTCTCCGCCCCACTTGCCCTCTTCGTCGATCCGGTAGAGCTTGCCGCCGTCGTGGTCTTCCAGACCGCGGTGGGTCTGCGAGTACGAGCAGGAGCAGTCGATGCAGTCGTCGATGATGCTCCACTGCCAGGTCTGTCCGATGCCCTGGTCGATGGCCCAGGCTTCGCTGCAGGCCGAGTCCACCCCGGGATCGTCGACGGTCCCCCCGCCGCTGTCCATGCCGGCGGCGTCGTCGGCGGTGCTGGTGCAATTGAGGGCGAGGAGAAGCAACCACATAGGGCCTCCGGCTGGAGCCGGTCACATCATAGCCAGGGAAGCCTCACCCCCGCCGCACCCGCTGGCTGAAGACGACGAGGGCGAGAGCGAGCTGGGCCGCGCCGTACAGGAGGGCGCCGAGTGCTGGCCCGGGGGGCGGCGTGCGGCGGCGCGGCCTGGAGCTGCGAGCCTGTGTGGAGGCCGCGCATCCAGGCGCTCGATTCTCGGGGTACATCGTCGATGTCCCCCCACTTTCGAGCGCCTGT
>CAZRFD010000153.1:0-16039 GCA_964599085.1 uncultured Enterobacterales bacterium
CCGCCCTGGCCACCGTCAACCGCCTCTCCGGCCTCAGCAAGCTCGGCTCCGTCACTGCCATCGGTGGGGAGGGCGGGGACCAGGGGGGTGGGACGGAGGGGGGAGGCAGCAGCGCGGGATGCAACTCGACATCCTGCCCGCGCCGCGACGAGTACCACTGCGAGAATGAAGGGGGCACCGACGCATTCTGCGAACACAGGTGGTATGAATGCGACTCGAATGGCGTGTGCAAGCCGATGAACGAGTGCCTGCCCGCGTCTGAGTGCTGCGCGTCTGGCACGTCCAGCGGCGCGACCTGCTCCGCAGGGAGCCTGCTCGGGACCTGACGGTGCATGCGCCGCGAACCCCACAAGACCCGACGCAGTCACGTCCCACGGCGTGGCTGCCGTTGTCGCTTTTGGTCGCGATCGGACTGGTGTGGCTCCTTCGCTTTGCGCTCCCACAACACACATCTTCCCCAAAACTGAACCGTACTCCCACGGCGCCCACCCATCCGCCGCCGAAGAATCCCCTGCATGAGCCGCCACAACGGCCCGGCGATGACGCCGAGGACTCAGACGCTGTCGAAGACCCTCTCCGCCCAGTGCTCGCCAGCCTCACGGTCACGGCGTGCCCGGGTGTGGCCGAACCGGTCCACCTGATCAGGGCGGGCGTCGGCAACAGCATGGACTTCCATGGGGATCACTTCGTCGTCTCGGAGTGCGAACCGTCCGGGAAACCGCCGACTTGCGAATTCGCCGATCTCGCCCCGGGGCAGTACCAGGTGGTCCAGGGCCCCGCCACGGCATTCATGTGGCTGAATGCCCTGCACCAGAGCACCGCAAGGACCCACCTCCATGAATCGCTCAACTGCACGACGGAGTGCTCCGCAACCGTCACCGTGGACTCGGCGAAGAAATGCGGCCCTGCGGGCACGATCGAGGTGTGGAGCAACGCGCCGCGGTTGGGCGAGCCGATGGGGTCTGCGGCATGGAGCAGTGGCATCCCGGTCAAGCTGGATGGGCTTCCATGCACGAACACCATCGCGACGGTGCGGTCCGAAGAGTGTGCCGACGACTTCGTACTCCTCAACCCGAAGGGAAACCTCTGGATCGAGCAGACGGTCCAACTCCACCCGATCGCTCATGTCGGCCTACATGTCGTGGATGCCCGTTCGTACGAGCCCATTCCCGGCGCGCGAATCCTAGGCAAGGGGCTGTGGTTTGACGAACTCATGACCGATATGGACGGCCGAGTCTCGGTGCGTACCGACGATGACGGCGGCTTCCGGCTGCATGCTGAGGGGTACATGGACCGACTCGTGTTCCTGCCCGAGGGCGCCACCGGGTCGAAGTTGATCCCGCTGCTCCCCGGCCGTGCCGTCGACGTGTTCTGCCACGCCGGCGACAGCCCATGCCCATCCACGACCCTTATCGAGGCAAGCGCCGGATGGACAGACGACTACGATGGCGCCCCCGAGCCGTGCACGTGGACGGGCATCGGCACCTGGACATGCACGGCGACCGACAACGCTGAAGTCCGCGCGAGACTCGACGGCACCGGAACCACAGCCGAAGTCCCCCCATCCGCCACAACCGTCGACCTGATACTCAAGCCACCGCCAGACACGATCTGCCTGGACTTCGACCAGCCCGGGGGTCGCTGCGACGCCTATGTCGCGACATACAAGGATGGACTGCCCCACACCAAGGTCTTTGACGGAGTTGTGCCTGGCGAAGACATCTTCGTCGACGCCGACGCTGGCGCCCCCATCCCCGTCCTTGTCATCTGCTCGGATGGGTATGTCTCGGGGCGAGGCGTCGCCGTTGCAGGCCACGCCCACGCGTGCGGCCACATAGCACTCGAGGAGCTGGCGTCCGCGTGCCTCTCGCAGCCCGCGCGCGACGTCGCGTGCCGCCTCACCGACGAGGAAACTCCACAGGGGCCCAGCTACGAAGTCACCGACTGTACCGATGTCCACTCCAGCACCTACCGCGTCGACTGCGGCGGAGCGCCCGCACCGTCGGTCAGCATCGCCCCCGGACAAGACATCGCCCTTCCTTGAGCGTTGCCTGCGGTTGTCACAAAGGTCACGATCCCAGCAGAGCGCTGGACGCGGGTAGGGCAGGGTGCGGTATCCCCCGCAGGGTCGCGAGGAAAGATTGCGCCAGGGGAACGGGCGGAATGCGACAACCATCGACCATGGAGCACCCATGTCCTGCACCCCTCCCGTACGCACCCTCACGGTCGCCCGCAACCAGCCCGTGTGGTCCCAGGGCGGCGCCACCAACCCGGGCCTCAGCGACATCTTCGTCTTCACCGGCGACGAGTTCATGCAGGTCGCCCCCATGCTCAGCCAGGTGCGTGCTACTCTCATCGTCGACAACCGCACGCTCAACGCAGAGATCGAGGTGGTCATGCAGTCCACCCTGGACGGCATCAACTGGAGCAACCCCATAGCCGCCCTGGCCACCGTCAACCGGCTCTCCGGCCTCGACAAGCTCGGCTCCGTCACCGCCATCGGTGGGGATGGAGGGGACCAGGGGGGTGGGGCAACCGCGAGCCCGCACCGAAGGGGCGACATCACGCCCCTCAAGCACTTGCGGTGCTGGCAGCTCTGCGACGACATCGACTACCACCAGTCACAAGTGAACGCGATCACCCAGACGATGGGGTACGAAACACCCGGCTCAGCAGAATGGCAGTGGCTCAAGGGGCAACTCGACGAAGAACTCGACGAAGAACTCGACGAACTGGCTGAGGTCGCCCAGGCGTGCGCCGACAAGGAGTGTCCCTGCCGCGGCGGACAGTCCGACCTGGTGTCCTGAGTGTTTCCCGACCTGCGGAGAGACGCAATCCACCGTGCTCGGTCCGCCGGCCCGCGAATGCTACTCATTGCGCTCCCACTCGCCCTGGTGGCGGCTCTCGTGGGCATCGCGCTCCCAACGCGGTGTTCCCCTGGGGTCGAACAGCCGGCCCGGGGCCCCGCACCTTCCGCCAGCCCCAGCCCGAAGGCCTCGCCGGTCGCCACCCCCCAACAGGAGCACACGCGTCCTCCCCGCGTGAGACCTGCCGTTCGCGTCTCCGACACACATGCACCGCCCCCCCGCCTGCAGCGCTCCCTCGACGCCCTGCTCGACACCACCGAAGAGCTGGACCTGGACCTCCTCGTCTGCCGGACCGACCAGGAGGAACGGGCGCTGCTGACCACACGCCTCGACATCGGAGCGGGGGCCCCACCGCTGACCACACCCGGTCGCCTGGACCGCGGCTGGCTGCTGCTTGCCGCGGGCCACGAGCAGGAGCGCGTCGTGGCGCTCCGGAGCGGCGAGGGCGTCTTCGACGTCCAACGCGGCCGCCGTCGGCCCGAGGGCTGGTGGACCTGCGACACCGTCGCCTGGAAGCCCCTCGTGGACGTCGGCGGCACCGTGCGGGGCCAGGATGATGGCATGGGTGGCCTCGTGTCCTCCTGCGCCGGCAGCGCCGAGCTCGCCGCAGACGGCAGCTTCACCGTCCCCGCCGCAGCCGGGCCCTGCGCGCTGACCCTGCTGGCCACCGATGACGACGAACAGAGCTGCTGGAGCCTCGGCACGATCGAGGTCAGCGACGAAGAGCCCGTCGACCTCGAGCTCCAGCTGCAAGCGCCGCTACCCCTCGACGACTGCATGGGCTGGTGGAACGCCCACACCGTCCAGGGCTGGTACGAGAGCCTGGAGATGGGGCTGCGGGAGAATTGAGCGCGGAGCAGCCCAGGGCGGCGCCACCAACCGGGGCCTCAGCGACATCTTCGTCTTCACCGGCGTCGAGATCATGCAGGTCGCCCCCATGCTCAGCCAGGTGCGTGCTACCCTCATCGTCGACAACCGCGCGCTCAACGTAGAGGTCGAGGTGGTCATGCAGTCCACCCTGGACGGCATCAACTGGCGCAACCCCATGGCCGCCCTGGCCACCGTCAACCGCCTCTCCGGCCTCGACAAGCTTGGCTCCGTCACCGCCATCGGTGGGGAGGGCGGGGACCAGGGTGGTGGGACGGAGGGGGGAGCCACAGACGGCGGCGGCAGTGAAGGCGCCTGCGAGGACGTCGTTGTTGCGCAAGAGTGCCAGGATCTGTGCTTGGAGAAGGGCGAGGGGAGGAACAGCATCAAGAGCTGTTCGTGGCAGTCGCTGCCGATCGGGTGCGAGGTCACCGCGACATGTGTCGAGTGCCGCAATCCGGCTGGTGGCGGACCACCGATCAGTGTGTTTGAGGAGGCTGCCATGCGGACTCAGAACAACGCATATGGCACGAGGTATTGAGTTGCCTCTTCCTTCTCGACCTTGGGTCTTCTTGAGTCTGGGCGGCGTTGCCCTTGCTGGAGCACTCGGCTTCGCCCTGGGGGCTCAGCATGCCCGTGGAACGCCAGGCTCGTCGGTGGACCGCAGCTTGGCTGTCCACTCGCCAGAGGGAGATACAACACCAACCTGCGATTGCGTTTGCATTCCGTCAGAGATGGAACCGGTTGGAGGTTCCCACCCCGGCGAGGCCAACCCCGCTGGAAGGAACAGCGCACTGACCGTCGATGCGGCACTGGAGATCCAGGAAGCGCTCTTGGTCGGAGCCCCATTGGAGTGGCCCGATGGGCTTGACGGTGCCTACGGCCCCCGTGAAGTGGAGGCCGCATTGGAGGAAGCCGTCGACATGTGTCCAGCGCTGCGGGAAGCCCGACCGGTCCTCGATTGCGGTGAGTTTCCCTGTATTCTGTGGCTGAACTCGAGTGAGGGCAGTGGGGTTGCGCCCCACAAGTGTGAGGTCTGGAACTTGGAAACGAGTGGTCCAACGGTCACTTCGACTCCAATGGTGGCGGGCTCGGGTTTGATCAAGGCATATCCAGTGGCCCCCGCCGACCTTCTCCAACGTGATGACTTCGGCGTCGAGAAGCGATTGGAGTGGCGCATGCGGTCTGGACGGGACAACGCTCAGGCTCAATGGGGGGCATTGGACCACCACTAGTGCGCAACGACAATTACTCTTCCCCCTTGGCGACAACTACTTCTCCCCACCCGAGAGCGCGTTGTTGAGCCGGCCGGTACGCCCCGAGTCTCTCGAGACCCGAGGTGGAGCCGGTGGTGACAGGGGCGCAGGCGAGGAAGCTGATGAACGAGTACGACACGGGAGCCAGAGTGGCCTGGCGCGGACTGAACGCCCCCGGGCGCCCAACCCCACACCCAACCCCACGACTCCCCCACGCCGGCCTTGCACGCGGCCCCGTGCACGCAGCATCCATAGGATGCTGTGCGCAGCTTCCCCCGGTCCTGGAGCCTGCCTTGGTCGACACCCACGCCACCGCCCCGAAGGTCAGCCACGCCCTCGTCGACATCGACGGCCGCAGGTCGCGCCTGCGGCACGGCGACACCATCGGCTGGAGCCCGGACTGCCAGCTCGTCGTCCCCGCGGACACGGTCTCGCGCCGCCACGCCGAGGTGGTGGAACGGGACGGCGCGCTGGTGCTCCGCCGGCTCCGCGGCGAGCTGTGGGTCGATGGGCGCCCGGTTGAAGAGCAGGCGCTGCAGGCGGGCGCCCGGGTGCGGCTGGGCGAAGATGTCGAACTACACGTCCTCGGCGTCGCGCTCGCCGACCGCCAGCTCGTGCTGCACGTACGCGGCCGCGCCCTGGTCGTGGCCGCCGACCACCTCGGCCTCGTGCTCGATCCCGACCCGCGGCTGGTGACCCACCCCTCCGGCGACCTCGCCCTGCGCTTCGAAATCGACGGCGTCGAGCGCGTCGCGCTGCTGCCCGACGGCCGCCGGCACCTGCTGGTTCCCGGGGACCGGCTGACGCTGGGCGCCGAGACCGTGCACATCGGCGAGCGTCGCAGCGTGCCGACCGCCAACCGTCACACCCTGGGCCGCCCCAAGCCGACCCTCCGCGTGGACGAGGAGCGCGCCACGGTGCAGGCCCCCCACTGGCCGCGTGAGGAGCGGATCCCGCTCAGCGACGCCAACTGGAACCTGCTGTTCTGCGTGGGACAGGTGTGCGCGGGCGCACCCACCGCCCGGTGGGATGACGTCGCCCGCCTCGCCTACCCCCGCCGCGAAGACAACCAGCTCCGCAAGAACTACGACAAGGCCATCTCCGACCTGCGCGACCGGCTCAAGCGGCTGGACCTGCCCGACGTCCTGCGCCTCGAACGCGGCCGCGTGGGCTTCGATCGGGCGGCCTGGCGGATCCGCTTCAAGGCGTGATCACCCCGGCACGTCACCCAGCCGCTCGTCGCAGAGATCGAGCCACCACCGACGCCCACCCCAGGCACCCAGGTCCTCACCGCCCGGCGGCCCGGCGTCTCGGACCCCGGACGACACCGCGATGGGTGCACCGAAGCCGCCGTCGACACAGCGGTCCCAGCGGCGCACCAGGCGCGCCAGGGTCCGGCGCACCTGCTCCTGGCAGACGCTGGACTCGCGCCCGGCCGTCGCACAGACCGTCGCCCGCACCTGCAGCATGTCCCGATCGCGGGTGACCTGGCGCCGACGGTCCTGCTCGCGCGCGATCTCGGCTTCCTTGGCCTGCAGATCGCGCTCCCGCTCGGCGAGGGTGGCCATCAGCCGCCCGATCTCGGCCTGGTTCCGGTCGCCCTGGCTCTCTGCCAGGGCCAGCGCCCGCTGCGTCTGCTGCACCTGCTCGCGCAGGGCCAGCGTCTCGCCGGACAGCGCGGCGATGCGGGCCTCGGCTTCCTCGATGAGGCTGGCCTGGGTGTCGACCTCGGCCTGGAGCACGTCGTTCTCGGAGGCGCACTCTCCCAGCCGCTCGCGGAGCACGCCGTTCTCGACCTCGATGGCGCGGGCCTCCTCGCGCAGGCTCTGCGCTTCATCGCGGTCGGCCGCTGCGGCGTCGACCAGCTCCTGCAGCCGCGCCTGGCGGTCCTGGTAGGCCCGCCGCTCGGCCGGATCCAGCCCGAACCAACCCGCGGCGATGGCCACGCAGAGCACCGCCACCGCCACCCAGGTCAGCACCGGGCCGGGCTTCATCCGCCGCCGGACGCTGTACCGACCTCGGCGAGGCTGCGATCGACCTGGCGGACGTGCTGGTCGACCCAGTTGAGCAGCAGCTCGCGCAGATCGGCGATGAGGGCGTCATCGACGCCACGCGCCCTGTAGTCGGCCTGCAGCTCTCCGAAGCGGCCGACGAACCAGCGGTGGCCGTCACGGTTGGCCTTGCAGCCGGTGCACTTGTGCTTCGCCATCAGGCGCTCTTCGCAGACGAAGTGCTTGACGACGTAGGTCGAGAGGAAGCCGAGCAGCAGGTCGACCTCGCGCTCCGGGCGGCCGGCGTCACAGGCGTCCAGCAGCCGGTTGATCCGGTCGAACAGCTCCTGGTGCTGGGCGTCGATTTCCGCGAAGCCGGTGCCGTAGTCTTCTTCGGTCCAGCGCAGGTGCACGACGCCTCCGGTACGCTGTCAGCCTATCGCACGCGGTCGGCGGGACGGACGCCGACGACCAGGCGTCGCATGCCCGCCGGCAGCGCGATCCGGCAGGCGAGGCGCAGGCGCTGACCACCCTGATCGGCGATGGCGTCGCCCAACACCGCATCTTCGTCGGGAGCGCGCGCCGGCAGCCCCTCGCCCCCCTCCAACACCTCCACCCGACACAGGCCGCAGATGGCGCTGCCCCGACACCGCGTCGCGAGCGCCACGCCGGAGCGCGCGCAGGCTTCGTACACCGTGGTCCCGGGCGGAGCCGGCACCCAGGCGATGCGTTCGCCGGTGGCGGTGTCGACGAGCAGGTAGTGGGGGATGCCGCGCAGGGTGACGCCGGGTCGGTGTATGGTCTGGCCTATCGCAGGGCGAGGTTGGCGCGGACCTCCGGATCGTCGCGCAGCTCCAGCGCCCGGCGCCAGCAGCCCCGGGCCTGCTTCCCCCCGCCCAGGGTGAACCACCAGGCGTTGCCGCGGTACACGAGGGCGTCGAAGTCGGTGGGGTCCGCCGCGATCCTGCGGTCCAGCTCGTCGATGAGCCGGTCGTACTTCCACAGGTCGCGGTCCCGGGGGTGGGCGGGATCGAAGCCCAGCCAGGCGTCGACGGCATAGGCGTCGCGGTCGGGGAGCTGCCGCCAGGTGTCCGCGTAGCCTCCCGGATCGACGCCGAGCGCCGCTGCCACGACGACCGCGGCCCGCGCCGCCCCGTAGGGGGTGAAGTGGATGTGGTCGTAGAAGCTGTCGAAGCCGTCGATGTCCGGGGCCGCGGCGACATCGGCGAGCGACGCGCCGGAGTCGGCGGCGACCCGACGCACGATGTCGGCGTGGGCCGGGCTCGCCCGGCGGTGGGTGGCGCCCTGCCAGCCCGAATTCGTCGCGACCGTGGCCAGCACCACCTCGACCCCGGGGAGGGTGGCGATGCCGCGCAGGCGGTCCTCGTAGGCCGACAGCACCGCCCGCTCCTCGGCCTCGCTCAACGCGACGTCGCCGTCGAGGGTGGCGCCCGGACCACGCGGGGGAGCGGCCGGCGCCACCGGCGCGAACAGCTCGCGCAGCAGGCCATGGGTCCGGCTGCCGGCGGCGAGCAATCGGGCCCGGTCCAGCGCCCCCGCTCGCGACCAGGCCACGCGCAGGGCGAGGGGCTCGAGGAACTCGTTGTTGCCGCTGTAGACGACGATCACGTCGGGGTGTGCGAGGGAGACGGCGTCGGCGGCGATGCGCCCGACCTCGCGAGCGCCGGCGGCGACGAGGCTGAGGTTGAGCACCGCGGCATCGGGCTGCTGTCGGCGGAGGATGCGCTGCAGGTGGGCGGAGATGGAGGCATTGGGTCCATACCCGAGCCCCGCGGCGGCCGAGCCCCCGACGACGACGATCCGTGGGGCGGCGGCGTCGGGCAGGCGCTGCGCGGCCATGCGCGGGTCCGTGGTGGCCCAGGCATCGTCCTGCCGCTCCAACACGGGCAGCGACAAGCGCTGGTAGGGCAGGCGGGAGGAGGCGTCGGGTCCGGCGACGCGCACGCCGATCTCGATGGCCGCCAGCAGCGCCACCGCCAGGACAGCCGACAGCAGGCCGCGCACGGCGTCAGCCCGGGTCATGGCCTTCATAGGAAAACGGCAGCATCCGCGCGTCATCACCGAACAAGGCCAGGCCCGCCAGGACAAGCAGCATCAGGGCGAGGATCAGCAGGGCATCGCGGAGGACACGGGGGAGGAAGGCGCGCATCGAGCGAGACCATAGCCGCCGGTCACGGGATCATGTCGTCGGGACGCTTCAGCCCGGAGGGCGCCGGCGCCGGGTCGGGGTCGACGTAGCGCGGACGCGGCTGGCCGGTGCCCGCGGTCTCCACGCGGGAACCGGCCGCCCAAGCGGCGAGCTGGTCGGCCAGCCAGGCGCCGACCACGGCGTGTCCCTTGGCCGTGAGGTGCGTCGCGTCCCGCCACAGCGCGGACTCGGGCTGGCCCGCCGCGCGCAGTGGGGTGGCGGCGTCGAGGAGCGGGCTGCCCCGCCGGGCCGCCGTGTCGGCCATGACCTGCGCGTAGGCCTGTTGCGAGCCGCCCGGCGGCAGCCCCTTGACGGAGGCCCGGATGGGCAGCCGCAGGAAGCCGACCTCGGCACCGGCGGCGCGGCAGACATCGACGATGCGGTCGAGGGTCTCGGCGTACTCCTCGATGGGCACCCGCCGCCCGGGCTCCCCGTCCGCGGCGTGCTCCCGCCAGGCGATGATCCGCGCCTCTCCACGGCCATCGAGCCGGTGCAGCCCCCGCCGAAGCCCGGCGAAGAGCACGCTGTGGCGCGACAACCACCACAGCGGCGACCGCGGCGGCGACTCCCAGGAGGCGAGCAGGTCGCGGTCCCGAAAGCCCATGGCGGAGAGGTCCGACCACATGTTGCTGACCAGGACGAGGTCGGGTTCCAGCGACAGCCCGGTCATCTGCAGGAGGTTCAGCGCCTGCAGGCTGCTGTAGCCGGGCACCGCCACGGGCCAGGCCTCGACCCCGAGGCGCTCGCCCACGAAGCTGGTGAGCAGCGCTTCCTGGGGGACCCCGAAGCCGTAGACCACGCTGTCGCCGGTCACGAGCAGGCGCCGCTCTCCCGCGGGCTTCGGCCGCACGGGCTCCGGCCCCCGCAGCCCCAGGCTGTTGATGTGGACCGGCACGCCCTCTTCGACGCGGTCTCCTGGCGCATTGACCCACAGCAGGTAGCGATGGGCCGGCATGAGGCTCGACCCGTCGGGCCGCTGCCAGAAGCTCGGCGCCGGCAGCCACAGCCGCGCGGCCCCCTCCAGCAGGCAGAGCATGCCGAGGGCGAGCAGGAAGCTGGCGAACAGGCGGACGCGGTGGGGGGTCACGGAAGCTCCGAGACCCGGGTATGCGATCCTGTCGGGTCACGGCGGCAGGATCTCGCAGTGTTGCGAACAGCTTCGAGGTGTGCTTTTCTCACGAACGGCGAACCCGGATCCCCCCCATGACCACCACGCGCTGGCTGCTGTCCTGCGTGGCCGTGGCGCTGCTCTACGCGGCGACAGGGCTGGCCGGGCTGTCGCTGGCCTCCGTCGGCAGCGAGGTCACGCTGCTGTGGGCGCCGCTGGGGCTGGCGCTGGGCGCGCTGATCGTGGGCGGGCCGCGGATGTGGGTCGGAGTCGCCGCCGGCAGCGTCGCCGTGAACCTGCTCAACGGCAGCCCGCCGCTGGAGTCGCTGCTCATCGGCGTCGGCAACACGCTGGGGCCGGTGCTCGCGTCGCGCGCGCTGCGGCGCGTAGGCTTCGATGCCCGCCTCGACACCCTCGATGACCTCGGGAAACTGCTGTCGCGCGGCGTGGTGCTCGCCCCCACGGTCACCGCCACCATCGGCACGCTGGCCCTCCTCACCGGCGGCCTGGACCCGGCGCGCATCCCTCTGGCCTGGAGCACCTGGTGGCTCGGCGACGCCACTGGCGCATTGATCGTCACGCCGCTCGTGCTCGCCTGGTTTGGACCGGCGCGGCTGCGCACCCTGGCGGCGCTGCGCCGCGCACCCGCCGAGTCCTTCATCGCCGCCCTGGTCGTGCTCGTCGCCGCCGCGCTCGGCTTCAACGGCCACGGCCCGCTGGCCCTCGCATTGATGCTGGTGCCCTTCCCCGCGGCCTTCGCCGTGCAAGTCCGCCTGGGCACCGGCCTGGCCACCGCCCTCGTCGTCGGTGCCAGCATGCTGTGCATCGCCGCCGACGCGCTGGGCACCGGGCCGCTGGCCGGGGTCGGAGAAGTCGTCCACGGCCTGACCTGGGCCTACGTCGCGGTGCTGGGCGGCTCCGTCCTCGGCTCGGCTGCCCTGCAGGCCGAACGGCGCGCAGCCATGGACCGCCAGCGAGATCTGGAAGCCGCCGCAATCGAAGCCCAGCGCCTCGAAGCCATCGGCGTCGTCGCCGCCGGCGTCGCCCACGACTTCAACAACCTCTTCCAGTCGATCCGCGGCTACGCCGAGCTGGCCGCGCTCAAGCCGGGCCACACCGCCTACCTCGAGCGCATCACCGCCAGCGTCGACCGCGGCGCCGAGCTGTGCCTGGAGCTGCAGCACTATGCCGGCCAGGCCCTCACCCAGCCGGAACTGCTGCGCATCCCCGCCGTCGTCTCCGACATCGCGGCCCTGGTCTCCGCCGGCCTCCCCGACCGCGTGCTCCTCGACCTGCGCCTGAGCGAGGGGGATCTCCCCATCCAGGCCGACCGCCGCCAGGTCGAGCAGGTGGCGCTGAACCTCGTCGCCAACGCCGCCGAAGCCCAGGCCGAGGCCGGCGGGGGCACCGTCCGGATGGTCACCGCAAGCGGCGAGCTGACCGAAGCCTCGCTGGCCGGCGCCGACGTCCGCAGCCCCGACGCCGGGCCTGGCACCTACGCCTGGATCGAGGTCAGCGACACCGGCCCCGGCGTCGACCCCTCGATCCGGCACTCCATGTTCGATCCCTTCGTCACCACCCGCTTCATCGGCCGCGGCCTGGGGCTGTCCGCGGTCGCAGGCATCGCCCGCACACTGGGCGGCGCGGTCTTCGTCCGCAGCGCCCCGGGCGACGGCACCCGCGTCCGCGTGGCCTGGCCCCAGGCACCCGACAAGGCTGGCGGCGACACGATCCCGCCCCGGGACGAGCAGCCACACCCCGAAGAACTCGGCCCCGAAGACGTCGCCGCCAGCGGGTAGATCAGGAGAGGGGCAGCGTCCGGTGGGTGTAGCGGCGGCCGCCCTCACCGTAGTCGCCGGCCCCCTGGCCACTGCCGCGCAGCAACCAGCGCGTGGTCAGCAGACCCTCGGCGCCGACGGGCCCGCGCGCGTGGATGCGCCCGGTTGAGATCCCGACCTCGGCGCCCAGGCCGTAGCGGTAGCCGTCGGCGAAGCGGGTGCTGGCGTTGTGGAAGACGCTGGCACTGTCCACGGCGCCGAGGAAGCGGGCCGCGGCGTCCGGGTCACGTGTACAGATGGCGTCGGTGTGGCCACTGCCCCAGGTGTGGATGAAGGCGATGGCGGCGTCGATGTCGTCGACGACGAAGATCGCGAGTGTGAGATCGCCATACTCTCGGCCCCGATCATCAGCGGTCGCGGCGTCGGCCCAGGGGATCACCGCCCGCGCCCGGTCGTCAGCCCGCAGGCGGACCCCGGCGTCGCGCAGGGCTTCGGCTACGGTCGGCAGGTGGGGGAGGAAGCCCCGGTGCACCAGCAGGGCTTCGGTGGCGTTGCAGGCCGCGGGGTAGTCGGTCTTGCCGTCGACGGCGAGGTGGACGGCGACGTCGACGTCGGCCGAGGCGTCGAGGAAGAGGTGGCACACACCCTCGGCGTGGCCGAGGACAGGGATGCGGCTGCGCTGCTGGATAGCCCGCACCAGCGCCCCCGAGCCCCGCGGGATCACGAGGTCGATGTCCCGGTCGCAGTCGAGCAGGGCGCCGACGTCGGCGCGGCTCTCGACCCCGTCGACGGCCGCCACCGGCAGCCCTGCGGCTTCCAGCGCGGCCCGCAGGCAGGCGACCAGGGCCCGGTTGCTGTGCGCGGCTTCGCGGCCGCCCTTGAGCAGGACGGCGTTGCCGGTGCGCAGGGCGAGGCTGCCGATCTGGATGACGGCGTCGGGGCGGCTCTCGAAGATGACGAGGATGACGCCGATGGGACTGTGTACCTGGGTGAGCACCAGCCCCTCGTCCAGTTCCGTGCGGCGCAGGGGGCGGCCCACCGGATCCCCCTGGGCGACCAGTGCCCGGCAGCCCGCGATGAGCGTGTCGAGCTTGGCGCCGGTCAGGGCGAGGCGGCTGCGCAGCGCCGGAGCGAGGCCCGCGGCGTCGGCGGCCGCGAGGTCGCGGCGGTTGGCGGCGAGGAGATCGTCGCGGCGTTCGTCGAGGATGCGCGCGAGCGCGACAAGGGCGTCGTCCCGGCGGCTGCCGGGGGCCGCGGCCAGGTGGCGGCTGGCCCGACGGGTGGCGGCGGCGAGCTCGGCGATGTCGGTCATGGGGTCGACTCCGTGTGGTGCTCTGTTTGCGGCTCCGTACGCGGCTCCGGGTGGGGCGCGGGGGCGTCCTGCGCCTGCGGCTCGAGGACCAATTGGTCCCGGTGGACCAGCGCGTGACGGTGGCGCGTGCCCGAGGGGGCGTGGCCGGCCGACCAAGCCCGGGCCGTTGCCGCGTCGCAGGACACCGCGCCGCGACCGACCTCAGCGCCGTCCGGCCCGCGCAGCAGCACCACCTCGCCCGCCGAGAACTCCCCCTCCACCGCAGTCACGCCCGCGGCGAGCAGGCTGGCGCCTCGGTCCCGAAGCGCCGCCACTGCACCCGCGTCGAGGCGCAGCACCCCACGGGGCGCCGTCGCAAACGCGATCCACCGCCGCCGCGCGTCCAGGCCCGGGCGGGCCGGGCACCAGGTCCCCACGACATCCCCGGCGAGGATCCGGGCCAGGTTGTCGGGCTGTCGCCCGCTGGCGATGACCACCTGGCAGCCCGACCGCGTCGCGATGCGGGCCGCCCGGAGCTTGCTGGCCATGCCCCCGCGGCCCGCCGCCGACCCCGTACCAGCGGCGTCCACGGTCCCAGCGGCCGGCCCGTCCAGCGACAGCTCGGAGCGCAGCGGTGCGTCCGGGTCCTGTCGCGGGTCCCGGGCGAACACCCCCTCGACGTCGGTCAGGAGCACCAGCAGGTCGGCCCCCAGCTTGGTCGCCACCAGCGCGCTGAGCTTGTCGTTGTCGCCGAAGACCGGCCGCGCTTCCGGCAGGGCGTCGACGAAGCGCAGCTCATCCGTACGGACGACGTCGTTTTCGTTGACGATGGGCACGACCCCGTGGTCGAGCAGCGCCGAGACCGCCGCCCGAAGCTCCAGGTAGCGGGCGCGATCGTCGAAGTCGTCCTGGGTCAGCAGGAGCTGGGCGGCGTGCCGGCCCAGCCGCGCAAAGCCCGTCTCCCACAGCCCCATCAGCCGCACCTGCCCCACCGCCGCGCAGGCCTGCCGCAGCGCGAGGTCCGCGGGCGGCGCCGACAGCCCCAGCGCGTCCCGCCCGAGCCCCACCGCCCCCGAGCTGACCACGATCAGCTCGCGCCCCTGCCGCCAGGCGCGGTCGACCTCTTCGATGGTCTGGAACAGGCGCCCCAGCGCCATGCGGCCGTCGTCGTGGGTGAGCACCTGGGTGCCGAGCTTCACCACGATCCGGCGAGCGGCGCTGAGGGGCTGGCGGCGACGGGGCATGCGGGGGTTCCGGGTGGAGGGCGGACGCCGGTGACTTAGCGAGTCCGCTGGTCCGGCGCCCGGGGGAGCGCCACCCCGGTCGCCACAGCGCCCTGCCGACCGCTATGCTTGGTGCATGGCTGCGACTCTCCCACCGCCCTTCCTGGTCGACCGCAACATCCCGGAGGATGTCTTCCGGGTAGAGATCAACGACGCCGACGCGCCGCATCACGATGCGTGGCTGGCCTTGCTCCTCCGTGAGGCCCGCCCCGACGAGGTCTGGGAGTGGACATCCCCGGAGCATGTCGCTGCGCACCTCGACCAGATCGCCCCCCGGCTCGGACGACGTCGTGCCTTCTGGGTGTGGTTGTTCAACGGTTGGAGGCGCCTTGGCCTCGTCGCCTGGCGGGCTGTCGCCGCTGCAGGAAAGGCTGCTCAGGGAACCTCTTCGCCATGGCCAAGGCGGGACTGGACCCCCTGGACGGCCTCGCCGACGCGGCCGAGAAGGACGCCGGAATGGAACCGGCCACGCTTGCTTGGGTTCTCCAGCAGGTGGACACCGACCCGTCGGCATTGCTTCTCGAACAGACCATCACCGAGGAGGACCTCAGGGACTTTCGCGATGTGCTCGTGCAGCGTCTACAGGCACTGGCGTGGCCGACCCGATGACAAGTGGGAGTGTGTCGCAGCCACGACTCCACCAGCCAGGCTCGGCCTGGGACCTCGCCGAGGCCGGGCCCGATGTCGTGGTCGTCGGCCCCTTCCTCCCGGTCGACGACATGGTTCGCGTCGTCGATTATGTCGACACCCTCCCCCTTCCCCGGCGGTAGCGATGCGCTGGCTTCCGCTCGTGGTGCTGCTGTCCTGTTCGCGGTGGAAACACAGCGATCGTGACGATGACGACGACGACCGGGGCGATGACTCCGGCGCGGTGGACCCCAACGACAGCGACGGTGACGGCTACGCAGCCAACAGCTCGGGCGGGTCCGACTGCGACGACAGCGATCCGGACATCAACCCCGGCGCCGACGAGATCTGGTACGATGGTGTCGACCAGGACTGTCACGGTGACAGCGACTTCGACGCTGACCAGGACGGCTTCGACAGCGATCTCTACGGCGGCACCGACTGCGACGACACGGTGAACACGATCAACCCGCTCGGGCTGGAGCTGTGCGACAGCGGCGAAGACGAAGACTGCGATGCCCTCGTCGACGAGGGCCCCTGTGGATGGGACAGCAGCCACGCGCTGGGCACCTGGCACGACCCCGACTTGCAGTGGCTGGGTGAAGCCATCGCCGCGGACTGTGACCTGGACGGTGACGGCCAGCTCGAGGTCCTGGTCAGCGCCGTCGGCGACCCCGACGTCGACGTCCCCGGCGTGGTGTTGACGGCTTCAGACGGATCTTCCCCCATCAGGCCATCCCTCCCGATCCCCAAGCCCCAGGT
>CAZRFD010000154.1:0-15994 GCA_964599085.1 uncultured Enterobacterales bacterium
CTACGAGGGGATCATCGTCACCGGCTCGGCGTCGTCGGTGCGGGACGAGGAACCGTGGATGGCGGCGGTCGGCCGCTGGGCGGTGGCGATGGCGGCCCACACGCCAGTGCTCGGCGTGTGCTTCGGCCACCAGCTCGTCGGCGAAGCGCTCGGCGGTCGCGTGGACCGGAACCCGGCGGGCCCCGAGTGGGGCACGGTCGACGTCCAGCTCACGGCGGCGGGGCGAGCCGATCCGCTGTTCGACGGGCTTCCCGACATCCTCGTGGTGCAGGGACTGCACGGCGACGTGGTGCTGACGGAACCCGCCCCGGAACGCTTCGTCCGACTGGCGGGAAACGCGGGCACGCCCCTGCAGGCCATGGCCGTCGGCCCGTGGCTGCGAACGGTGCAGTTCCACCCTGAGCTGCAGGACGACAGCCTCTCGACCATCCTCGCGGCCCGTGGCTGGACGGCGACGCACCCGACGCGCCACAGCGACCACGGCCGCCGGATCGTCCACAACTGGGTGCAGCACTACGTGCGGCGCGCCGAGCACGCCGGCTGAGCGCCCCCCGGCAGCATCAGCCTGGGGCTACGCGTCGGCCGGATGGGGCCAGATCGGGCGCGACCAGCCGCCATCTTCGGTGGGGTGGCCAAGCCAGGTGTCCGGGTCTTCGAGCACCCGGACGAAGCTGCGGACCCCGTCGCGCGCCGTGAGGCCGTCGTCGATGCGCTCGTCGAAGGAGAAGCGGACGGGCAGCACCCGCCGCACGACGACCTTGCCGTCCTCGACCAGCGCCCGCTCCTCGACCTTGCCCGTCATCAGGAAGAGCGGGCAGCTCCCGTACTCGTAGAGGTGGTGAAAGCCGGCGCCCATGTCCAGGCTGCCGAGGTTGGCGAGGAAGACGCTGGTGTACATGCCGTCGCCGTCGATGAAGAAGGCCGGCATGAGGTTGTAGTGGTCGAGCTTGCGCAGCAGGCGGGCCGCCACCTCCAGGACGGGCCGGGGCAGCAGGTTGAACAGGTCGTACTCCTTGTCGGCGGCGGTCTTCTTGCCGGAGCGCTCCACCTTGATGCTGCCGTTCATGCGACCGCAGAGGTCGGCGAAGCTCTCGCCGTCCTCCATGCGCAGCTTCACCGCGGACAGCTTGGCTTCCTTGTCGAGCTTCTTGCGCTTCATGGAGAAGGTGATGAAGCGCCCGTCGCGGGCGTAGAGCCGGCGCCCGACCACGAACTGGTTCATGCGCGGGTTCTCGGCCAGCCCGACGTTGATCGCCGCGACGCAGGCGTGGGTCACGTGCGCCCCCAGGTCGGCCGGGAGGCCGTCGAGCCAGGCCTCGAGCTTCTCGGCCGGGATCGCGCGTTCGAAGTACACGATCGACTCGTTGCGCGTGGGCATGATGTAGAACATCAGCCGCCGGTAGGGCGGCACCTTGACGAGGGTGCCGTCGGGGCGGGACTGCTTGAGGTTGGCCAGCGCCCACAGGAGCAGCAGGCCGACGACGAGGACGGAGACGAAGGTCGACATCCCGCGGACTTATTCCGTCTCTGCCGAGTCGGCGTCGCCAGTGCGCCCACAGGACGCGTTGACGGCGGCGACAGCGGTGCAGACGCGATAGGCCGCCCGCCTGCTCGACCACCACCCAGGACCCCGCGATGGCTCCCGACGAACGCTCGGCCCGGGCTGCGGCCGATGTCGCCCGCATCAACGCCTTCTTCCCGATCATGCCGATGCTGGGCAATCGTTGGGCGCGTACCCGCCCCTTCGAGGGCCGCACCATCGCGATCTCTGCACACCTCACGACGCTGACCGCCGTGATGATGCGCGAGCTGATCCTCGGCGGCGGCGACTGGATCGTCGTGGGCGCCAGCGAAGCGACGACCGACCAGGGTGTGGTCAACCTGCTGCGCGACACCGGGGTCACGGTGCTCGCGCTCGGCAGCCGGGATGAACCCTATGCCCAGGTCTTCGAGAGAGAACCGGACCTCGTCGCGGACGTAGGCGGCGAGCTGATCGCTGCAGCCGTGGAGCGCTACCCCGACCACGCGCAGAAGATCAAGGCCGGCGTCGAGGTCACCAAGACCGGCGTCACCCGGCTCGCCGACCTCGAGCTGCCCTTTGGCGTGGTGAACATCAACGACGGTCGGCTCAAGCCATGGATCGAGAACCGCCATGGCACCGGTGAGGGCCTGTGGCACGCGGTCCAGTCGCTGACCGGCATGCACCTGGCCGGCCGCAAGATCGGCGTCGTCGGCTACGGGCCGGTGGGCTGCGGCGTGGCCGCCTACGCGCGGGCCAACGGCGCCTCCGTGGAAGTGGTCGAGACCGACCCGGTGCGGCGTCTCTACGCCCACTACGACGGCTTCCCCGTACCTTCGCTCGACGGCATGCTGGAGCGCGCCGGGATCGTGGTCACCTGCTCGGGCCACCGCGGCGTCATCAGCGCCGACCGGCTCAGCCGGGCCCGCAACGGCCTGTTGCTGATCAACGCCGGGCACGGCAACCGCGAGATCGATGTGCGGAGCATCAAGGCCGCCGCGGCCGGGGTGGACCAGGTGGCCGACCAGGTCGTCCGCTACCGCCTGGAGGACGGCCCCGTCGTGGCCCTGCTGGCTGACGGCCACCCGCTCAACATCGTGATGAACTCGGGCTCGCCCGAACCCGTTCTGCTGCACTTCGCGGTGCTCGCGCTCACGCTGCAGTGGCTGACGCGCCACGCCGTCGCCCCCGGAGAAGTCGCCGTGCAGCCGGCCATCGAAGAAGAAGCCGCTCGCCTCGCCCTGGAAGCGCTCGGGCTGGGCATGGGCATGGGGCATGGCTGAGGGCAGGTCTCCCGGAAGCGGGACGCCGCCTACCTGGGCACGGGGCATGGTGGCCGCGCTGGCTCGCGGCGACCACCGCTACGTCCTGCGCACGGCCGAGATGGCGCTGGAGGCAGCGAAAGACGACCTGCCGCTGCTCGCCCGCGTGCACACCTGGATCGCCCAAGCGCACGCGCGCGCTGGCGACACGGACGCCGCGCGGGAGCAGCTCGTGCTGGCTGTGCGCGCCGTGAAGCAGGCCGGCGACGAGGAGGGGCTCCGGCAGATCCGCGCGCTGCGCAGGCAGGTGCTCGCCCAGGCCCGGGCAGCCTCCGAACCACCCCCTGGACTGGCCGCGAGCCTGCCCCCACCGCCAGAGGACACCCCCCTGGGCCGCGCCCTGGCAGCGCTCGCCCAGGGTGACGAAGCCCGCGCCCTGACGGAAGCCACCCACGCGCGCGAAGACGCCAGGCGCGCGGGCGACGCCAAGGCCGAGGTCCTGGCCCTGCTCGCCCTGGCCCGGCTGCCGGGGCACGCCGACTCCAGCCTGCGGGCCGCGCGCGATGTCGCCGACCTCGCCGACGACCAGAACCTCATCGCCGCCGTCGCCGCCCAGGCGCGACAGCTCGGCGTGGACCTCGGGGTGATGGTCTTCTGACCTCGCCCGGGCGGACCGGTCCCGCGCCAGCATCCCTCCCCAGCCGCGTCGCCCCCGGATAGGGCGGCGCCCTGCGCACCCGGAGCCCCCATGGCCGTCAGCCGCGCGGCGATCGTCGACCAGCAGTTCACCACCTCGGTCGCCGCCCTCCGACCCTCTCCCCCCCGCAGCGACCTCGACAGCCCCGCCCGCCCCGGCGCCCGCACGACCGCGCGGCAGGCGCTGGCCCTGTTCGAGTCCATGGTCGCCAGCCGCCACCTCGACCTGGCGGCGCGCGAGCTGAAGGCCCGCAACCAGGGCTTCTACACCATCGGCAGCAGCGGCCACGAGTGCAACGCCGCCGTCGCCATGGCCCTGCGCCCGACCGATCCGGCGTTCCTGCACTACCGCAGCGGCGCCTTCTTCGTGCAGCGCGCCCGACAGGTCCCCGGCCAGACGCCGCTGCTCGACGTGCTGCTCGGCGTCGTGGCCAGCGCCGACGAACCCATCGCCGGCGGGCGCCACAAGGTCTTCGGCAGCCTGCCCCTGCAGGTGCCACCGCAGACCTCGACCATCGCCAGCCACCTGCCAAAGGCCATGGGTGCGGCCTTCGCCATCCCCCGCGCCCGCCGCCTCGGCCTGCCGCTGCCCGTCCCCCCCGACAGCGTGGTCGTCTGCTCCTTCGGGGACGCCAGCAGCAACCACGCCTCGGCCAGCAGCGCCTTCAACACCGCCGCCCTCGCCGACCACCAGAAGCTGCCCTGTCCCATCCTGTTCGTGTGCGAGGACAACGGGCTCGGCATCAGCACCCGCACGCCACAGGGCTGGGTGCGGGCCCGCTTCGAAGCCAAGCCCGGCATCAAGTACTTCGGCGCCGACGGACTCGACATCGTCGCCAGCTTCGACGCGGCCCTGGCCGCCGTCGAGCACGTCCGCACCACGCGCCGCCCCACCTTCCTGCACCTCGAGGTCGTCCGCCTGCTGGGTCACGCCGGCTCCGACGTCGAGCAGCTCTACCGCTCCGCCGACGAGATCGACCAGACCGAAGCCAAGGACCCGGTGCTCGCGACGGCGAGGATGCTCGTCGCAGAGGGCTGGCTACAGCCCGCCGACGCCCTGCAGATCTACGAGGAGACCCGCGACCGCTGCCGCGCCCTCGCGCGGGAGGCCGAGCAGCGGCCCCGGCTGACCTCGCGCAAGGATGTGATCTCGCCGCTGTCGCCCCTCGATCCGGCGCGCATCGCCGCCGAGGCCACCCGCGCCCCGGACACCGACGCCCGAGCCCGCTTCCACAGCCCCCGCCTGCCCGAAGAAGACCGCCCGCGGCACCTCGCCATGCTCCTGAACCGGGCGCTTGGCGACGCCTTGCTGACCTGGCCACAGATGCTGGTCTTCGGTGAGGACGTGGCCGAGAAGGGTGGCGTCTACCACGTCACGAACGAGCTCAAGAAGCGACTCGGCGTCGGCCGGGTGTTCAACACGCCGCTGGATGAGACCAGCATCCTGGGCCTGGCGCTGGGGGCAGGCCAGCTCGGCATGCTCCCGGTCCCCGAGATCCAGTACCTCGCCTACCTGCACAACGCCGTCGACCAGCTCCGTGGCGAGGCCGGCAGCCTGCAGTTCTTCAGCCAGCGCCAGTACCGCAACCCCATGGTCGTCCGCATCGCGTCGCTGGCCTACCAGAAGGGCTTTGGCGGGCACTTCCACAACGACAACGGCATCGGTGCGCTCCTCGAGATCCCGGGGATCGTCGTGGCGGCCCCGGCACATGGCCGCGACGCCGTCGGCATGCTGCGGACCTGCCTGGGCGCGGCACGGGCAGAGGGCACGGTCTGTGCCTTCCTCGAGCCCATCGCCCTGTACATGACGAAGGACCTCTACGAAGACCGCGACGGCCGCTGGAGCTTCCGCTACCCGCCGCCCGGCTGGCACCTGCCACTCCATACCGTCGGGGTCTACACGCCCTGGGCCGAAGACCTCGACGCCACCTGGCAGGGCGACGCCCCGCCGGCGCCCGCCGCCGGCGGGGATCTGACCATCGTGAGCTTCGCCAACGGCCTGTGGATGAGCCTCCGCGTGGCCCGCAAGCTGGCGGCCGAGGGGCACCGCTGCCGCGTCGTGGACCTGCGCTGGCTCAAGCCGCTGCCGCTGGACGCCGTGCTGGCCGAGGTCGACGCAACCGGTCGCTGCCTCATCGTCGACGAGTGCCGCGAGCACGCCGGCGTCGCCGAGACCCTGGTGAGCAGCATCGCCCGGCGACGCCCCGGCGTCCCCGTCGATCGCATCGTCGCCACCGACTGCTACATCCCGCTCGGTGCGGCGGCGAACCTGCTGCTGCTGCAGGAACACGACATCGAAGCCGCAGCCCGCGCCATGCTCGCCGGAGGTGCCGCGTGACCGCCCCCTCCCCTCGCCTCCGGGCGGTCGTCCTCTGTCCCGGACGGGGCTCCTACCAGCGCGACAGCCTCGGCTCGCTGGCGGGCCTTGCCTCCCCCTCGCTGGACGCCCTGGACGCCTGGCGCGTCGCCCAGGACCAGCCCACCGTGCGCGATCTCGACGGCGCCGAACGCTACAGCTCGCGGCTGCACGTCGCCGGCGAACAGGCAAGCCTGCTCACCGCTGGCGTCAGCCTGGCCGACCTCGACCAGCTCGACGCCGACCGGGTCGAGGTGGTGGCGGTCTGCGGGAACTCCATGGGCTGGTACACAGCGCTCGGCTACGCCGGAGCGCTGTCGCTGTCCGACACCGCCTGCCTCATCGACACCATGGGTGGCTACCAGGCCGCTTCCGAACACGGCGTGGTCGGCGGCCAGCTCGTCTACCCGATGACGGACGGCGACTGGCGTGTCGACCGGGCCCTGCGGGACGCGGTGGACGACGCGATCGCCACCATCCCCGACCTGCACTGGTCGATCCGACTCGGTGGCCAGGCGGTCCTCGGCGGGACCGAAGACGCGCTGCGCGCGGCTCGCGCCCACCTGCCAGCACAGGTCCTCGGCGAGCGGGAATTCCCGCTGCGCCTGCCGCTGCACTCGGCCTTCCACACGCCGCTGATGGCAGCGACCGCGGTCCGGGCCGCCGACGATCTCGGCGAGCTGGGCTGGCGCGCGCCGCGCCTGCCCCTGATCGACGGTGCCGGACGGGTCTGGCGGCCGCGGTGGGCTGACCCGGCAGCACTTCGGGACTACACGCTGGGCGCGCAGGTCACCGAAGCCTTCGACTTCTCGACCATGATCGCCACGGCACTCGGCGACTACGCTCCCGACGCGGTGATCCTGCCCGGCCCAGGTGGCAACCTCGGCGGCGCCGTCGCCCAGGTGATGATCGCCCGAGGCTGGCAGGGCCTGCACAGCAAGGCCGACTTCCTCGCCCGCCAGGAGGGAGAGCGCCCCTTGCTGCTCAGCCTGCGCCGCGCTGAGCAGCGCGCCCGCGTCTGCCACTCCGGGGGCGACGCGTGACACCGCTGGCCCCGCTGCTCACCTCGATCCTGTCGCTGAAGGAGCTGGACCGCGCGGGCTGGAAGCGCGTCGGCATCGACACGCCCGAGTCGGTCGCCGCCCACTCCTGGAGCATGGCCACCCTCGCCCTCGCCCTCTGCCCCGCGGACCTCGACCTGCAGCGCGTGCTGTCGCTGTGCCTGCTCCACGACCTGCCCGAAGCCATCGTCGGCGACATCACTCCCCATGACGGGATCTCCGCCAACGACAAGGCCGACCGCGAGCGTAGCGCCGCCGCGTCGCTGTTCGCCGGGCGGCCACGCCTGTGGGCGCTGTGGGAGGACTACGAGCAGGACCGCAGCGAAGAAGCCCACTTCGTCCACGAGCTGGACAAGCTCGACATGGGGCTGCAGGCACTCTACTACGGCGCCGTCACCGACATCGACACCGGTGAGTTCCTGCACAGCGCACGCAAGGCGCTCACCCGGCCCGACCTGGTCGCTGTCCTCGACGACGCGACCTGGGGCTGATCCGGGCGCCGCGTCGACGCCTCACGCGGGTCGCCCGCAGACGAAGCAGCGCCGCTCAGCCCGGCGGCCAGCCCATCGCCCGCCCGCCCAGCAGGTGGACGTGCAGGTGGAAGACCGACTGCCCACCGTCGCGGCCGACATTGGTGACCAGGCGGTAGCCGTCTTCGTCCAGGCCCAGCTGCCGGGCGATCTCCGCCCCGGCGAGCAGCAGCCGCCCGAGCAGGGCGGCGTCGGCGCCGTCGGCGTGGGCCACGCTGGCGATCGGCCGCTTGGGGATGATCAGCACATGCGTGGGGGCCTGCGGGTTGACGTCGCGAAAGGCCAGCAGCTCGTCGTCTTCGAAGACGATGTCGGCCGGGATCTCGCGGTCGATGATCTTCTGGAAGATGGTCACGGGGGCTCCGATGCGGCGGACGGGGCCGCGTCCGTCGACACCCGACCGATAGCGCGTGGCCCGCGCGCCCACCAGCCACAGCCAACGACTGCCAGCCTTCGCGGACATCGACCCGGACGCTAAGCTGACGAGGTCCCCGGAGTGTCCGTGTCCCTGGTCCTGACCCTGCTGGCCTGTGCCGCCACACCCCAACCGGCCGCCGAGGGACCGACGGACGACGACACCTCCGACGGGGGCGCCGCTGCGGCCGCGGTAGAAGATCTGACCGTCACACTGCAGCCTCCGGACGAGGGCTACCAGCTCGTCACGGCCCCGGCCGAGGTTCCGGCCTACACCGAGGTGGAGATCTGTTCGGTCCTGCGCCTGGAGCCGCGCGACGGCGAGCTGCTGCTCTGGGCCAACCGCCTCGAGAGCTTGATCTCATCGGGCTCGCACCACATGAACGTGCTCATCGGGGAGTTCTCCTTCCTCGACGCCTTCGTCGGAGAAGGCGCGAGCGAAGCCGCCCTCGGCGCCGAGCTCGGGCAGTACCCCTGTGACGAGCTGTCGACGATGGAGCGGGCCTTCCCCGTCTTCCCCAGCCAGCGCGAGGACCAGCAGATCACCATGCCCGCCGGTGTCGCCGCGCCGATGACCGTCCCGCTGCTGCTCGTCTTCGACCACCACTACTACAACACGGCCGACCACCCGGTCCGGATCAACGCCGCGCTCAACATCGAGACCATCCCCGCGGCCGATGTCGACAGCGTGGCCAGCCTCGTCTTCGACGACATCGGCGACATCGAGGTGCCGCCCGGCAGCCGCGAGATCGTCTCCCGCACCTGCCTGACGGATCGTGCGGTCGAGGTGGCGCTCGTCAGCACCCACAACCACCAGTGGGGGGAGTGCGCCACGTTGAATCGGTACGACGGCGGCAAGGACATCGTCGACGCGACTCCCTTCTACGTCAACAAGCGCTGGGATCAGCCGCCCATCCTGCACTTCGAGCCAGGCAGCTTCCGGCTCGACGCAGGCGACGGCGTCCAGTGGGCCTGCCACTACATCAACGACACCGAGCAGAGCCTGGTGAACGACGGCACGGCCGACGGCGAGATGTGCGTCATTGCCGCCGTGACCTGGCCGGCCACCTGGACGGTCCAAGAGGTCGAGGACGTGGTCAACAGCGGGGATCTGGCGGGCTTGATGACCCTGGCCGGAGACGCCATGGGCCCGTGCGACCAGACCCGCCAGGACCTGCCGACCCCCTGGGATGACCTCGACAACCAGACCTCAGCCTGCGACGACCTCGAGCAGACCGAGTCCAACTCGCTGTAGGCCGGCCGCGGCGCGCGCGGACATCCGCCGCTGCCTGCTTCAGTACCGCGCGGTCAGCGGCAGGACCAGGATGCCGTCCTGGTGCTTGGGGCCGGCGACGATGACCGTGCCGTTGCGGTTGACCGACATGGTGGTGTCGAGGAGCTGCTTGCCGCCGGCACCGCTGACCTGGACCCGCACCCGGGCCTTCTTTGCGTCGCGCCCCAGCAAGGTGACCGTGACCTTGCGGCCGCCGGTGACCGAGAACTGCGCCTTGCCACCCAGCGCCGTCTGCGCCTTCTGGGTGTCGAGCAGCTCGTAGCCGGTGAAGCGGAGGTGCGAGAGGTAGCGGGTCAGCGAGCTGAGCTGGGGATCGACCCGGCTGTGGGCCGAGGTGGCGTAGACCACGCGGATCTGGAGATCGACCTTGGCCTTGACGGGCTGGGAGGTCGAGGGCTTGGGAGGCGGTGGCTTGCCCTGGGCGAGTGCCGGGGCCGGAAGCATGCTGCCGAGCGCCAGCAAGCCGGCGAGCAGGGCGGGGAAGCGCGTGCGGCTCATAGTGCGGTCCCTCCGTCATCTCCCGACGGGTCCAGCTCGTCGATGTAGATGATGGTCGGCGCGTTCTCGTCCATCTGGAGCACCTGCACCATCACCTCATCGCCAGCCGAGAGCTCCTCGATGTCGACGTGGTTGATCGGTGCCAGCTCAAACGCGAGCTGGTCAGGGTCCAGGGTGGTCGTGCTGCCGGTGAAGAAGAGCATGAGGGCGGCGGCGGCGGCGAGGCCGGCGGCCGGGAAGCCGAGCCCGCGGGCGCGCCGCGGACGGCGCACGGCCGGGCGGGTCGCGGGGGTGCGCGGGGTGGGGGGCTGCAGGGGCAGGACCGGGGCGAGCGTCGGCGACTCCGCATCGTCGAGGAGGTCGTCGCTGGCTGCGTCTTCGGCGGCAGCCGGTGCCAGACCCAGGGTCGCCATGATGTCGTCGGCGAGGTCGACGTCGGGGGCGGCCAGCGCGTCGCGGAGCGGCGCGGAGAGGTCGGCGTCCGCCCCACCGATCGCGGCCATGATTCCGTCAGCGAGGTCGACGTCGGGAGCGGCCAGCGCGTCGCGGAGCGGCGCGGAGAGGTCGGCGTCCGCCCCACCGATCGCGGCCATGACGTCGTCGGCGAGGTCGATCTCCGGTGCCCGGAGAGCCGCGCGCAGCTCGGTCCCGACGGCGTCATCGACACCGAGCGCCGCCATGACGTCGCCCGACAGGTCCGGCTGCCGCACCGCGAGCAGCTCGCGCAACAGCGGGCCCGGGTCGACCTCAGCGAGGTCGAGGGCGTCGAGCACGGTGGCCGCGACGTCCACCCCTGGGGTCTCCAGGGCGAGGCCGAGCGCGTCCCGGAGGTCGGGGGCGTGGAGCGCCAGCGCGTCGAGCACGGCGTCCGAGACATCGGGAGCCCCCGCTGGCACGAGCACGGCGTGAAGCTGCGCCCGCAGGCGGGCGTGAAGCAGGGCGTCGGCTTCGGAGATGCGGGCCATGATGCTGGCCGCGAGGTCTGGAGCGTCGACGTCGCAGAGCATGTCGCGCAGCAGGGCCGAAGGGCGCCGCCAGGCGTCGGGGTCCAGGCCCCGCCCGGCGAGCTCCGCACGCTCGGCGTCGCTCGCCTGCCCGTCGGCGGCGAGGAGCTCGAGGCGCTGCTGGCGATCGAGGGTCATGCGGGCTCTCCGCTGGAGCCGCGCCGGGTGGCACGGCTGCAGTCGCAGCTCATCGACGCGGGGGGACCCGATTCATTCGACGCCATGATCCGGTCGACACACTGCGACATGGGCCGACTACTCCCGCTCATCGGCCAGGGCGGCCTGGAGCTTCTTGCGGGCGTAGTACAGCCGGCTCATCACGGTGCCCTCGGGGATGTCGCAGACCTCGGCGATCTGCTTGTAGGACATGCCCTCGATCTCACGGAGGATCACGATCTGCTGCTGTTCGGGCGGCAGCTCATCCAGGGCCGCGACGATGCGCTGACCCAAGCGCTTCCGCTCCAGGTTTCGACCCGGATCCTCGCGCCGGTGGGCGAGGCTGATGACCCCGCCGGTCTCCTTGGTGGCGACGCCCTCCTCGAACAGCTCTGCGCGGCGCACCTTCTGACGGCGCAGGTGGTCGATCGCCACGTTCATGCCGATGCGACACAGCCACGTGTAGAAGCTGCTGTGCTGGCGAAAGCGGTGCAGGTTCTTGTAGGCCTTCAGGAACGCATCCTGCGTCAGATCCCGCGCGTCCTCGGGGTTGCGGACCATGCCGTAGATCACGGAGTGGATGCGCCCCTGGTAGCGCTCCACCAGCCCACGGTAGGCCGTGGCGTCCCCCTCGAGCACCGCCTGCACCAGTGCGTGGTCGGGGTCCTGCCCCGGGCGGGTCACCCGCCCCTTGGGGGCGCTGTCGCCGTCTCCAGCCATCGCTGCTCCTGTCGGGTTGACTGCTGTCCTGTCGAGCCGCTCCGGGCCCGTCTGCGTGGGCCTGAGTGTAACGCCCGGGACACCGGGGCCCGTTCCCCGGCCACTTCCCGGGCCACTTGCCTGGGCGGCGGAGTCAGTGTGCCTCGTCCCAGCTCTTCCCCACGCCGAGGTCGACGACGAGCGGCACGGCCAGCTCGGCCACGCCCTCCATCTCCTCGACCAGCGCGCGACCGACCGCGTCGGCTTGCGCGTCAGGCACTTCGACGAGCAGCTCGTCGTGGACCTGGAGCAGGAGCGTGGCGTCGGGGTGCTGCCGCCGCAGCCGCTCGTCCACCCGGATCATCGCCAGCTTGATGAGGTCCGCAGCCGACCCCTGGACGGGCGTGTTGATGGCGATGCGCTCGGCACCGCTGCGGACGTTGAAGTTGCGCGAGTCCAGCCCCCGCAGCGGGCGCCGTCGGCCGAACAGCGTCTCGGCGTAGCCGCGGCTCGTGCCGTCCTGGACCGCCTGCTCCATGTAGCGCTGGACCTGGGGATAGCGGGCGAAGTACCCGTCCATGTAGGCCTTGGCTTCACCGCGGCCGATCTCAAGCTCCCGGGCGAGCCGGAAGGCGCTCATCCCGTAGACGATGCCGAAGTTGATGGCCTTGGCGGCGCGCCGCTGCTCTCCGCTGACCAGCGGCATGGCCACGCCGAAGATCTCGGAGGCCGTGCGGCGGTGGATGTCCTGCCCCTGGCGGAAGGCGTCCACCAGCGCGCCCTCCCCGCAGAAGTGGGCGAGCACGCGAAGCTCGACCTGGGAGTAGTCGGCCGACAGGAAGACGTGCCCCGGTCGCGCCACGAAGGCCCGGCGGATCCGGCGGCCCTCGTCCGTCCGCACCGGGATGTTCTGGAGGTTGGGGTCGTTGCTGGACAGGCGTCCGGTCGCGGCCACCGCCTGGTGGAAGCTGGTGTGGATCCGACCGTCCGGGCCCACCGCCCGCGGCAAGGCGTCGACGTAGGTGCTCTTGAGCTTGGCGAGCTCGCGGTAGTCGAGGATCAGCCCGGGCAGGGGGTCGCCGGACCGCCGCAGCGCCTCGAGGGTCGCAGAGTCCGTGCTGTAGCCGGTCCGCTTGGCGGTCTTCTTGACGGGCTTGTGGCCGCGCTCCTCGAACAGGATGCGGGCGAGCTGCTGCGTCGAGTTGAGGTTGAACTCCTGGCCGGCCTCGGTCTGTACCTGCGTCACGAGGTCGTCGATGCGGGCGCCCAGCTCGTCGGAGAGGTGCGCGAGCGCGTCGACGTCGACGCCGATGCCCGCCAGCTCCATGCCGGCCAGCACCGGCACCAGCGGCAGCTCGATGTCGCGGTAGACGGCGGCCGGTCCGCGCTCGCCGGGATCCCCCAGCTCCGCCCCCAGCATGCGGTCAAGGAGCCAGGCGACGTGGGCGTCTTCGGCCGCGTAGGCCGTGGCTTCCGCGACCGGTACGGCGGCGAAGCGGTCGTCATAGGGACCCGCGACGTCCTTGAAGTGCAGCATCTCGTGGCCGAGGTGCCGCAGCGCCAGGTCGTCGAGGCCATGCTTGCGGTCCACGTCGAGCAGGTAGTCAGCGAGCATGCTGTCGCCGTCGATGCCCAGGAGGTCGTGGCCGAGGGACGCGAGCACCTCGAGGTCGTACTTCAGGTTCTGGCCGGTCTTCTTCAGCGTCGGGTCGGCCAGCAGCGGCAGCAGCGCATCGAGCGCACCCTCGCAGTTGCCGCCCGCTTCGTGGGCGATGGGCACGTAGACGGCCATGTCGTCCTGCCAGCAGAAGCTCATGCCGACGAGGGTGGCCTGCGAGGGGTCGAGGCTGGTGGTCTCGCTGTCATAGGCGAAGCGCCCGGCCGCCCGGAGCTGGGCGACCAGCCAGTCCAGGTCGTCGGCGCTGACGACGGTCCGATAGCGGTCGCGGTCGATGGACGGCAGCGGACCGACGTCGGGGCCTGCGCCATCCCCCGGTGTTCCCGGAGCCGCGCCGTCCTCGGCCCCCGGCGGTGCCGCTTCACCTTCCAGACCCAGCTCCCGGACCAGCGACTTGAAGTTGTAGCGCCGCAGCCGCGCCGCCAGCGCCGGCGCGTCGAAGGGGCGCCGCGCCAGCGTCTGCAGATCGTGGTCGAGGTCCCAGATGTGCGGGTCGAAGTCGGTCTTGATCGTCACCAGCACCCGGGCGAGCTGCACGGCGTCGTGGGCAGCCGCCACCTTCTGCCCGGTCTTGCCGCCGATGTCGTCGGCGTTTGCGAGGACGTCGTCGAGGGTGCCGTACTTGCCGAGGAATTTCGCCGCCTTCTTGGGCCCCACACCCGGGACCCCGGGGATGTTGTCGGAGCTGTCGCCCATCAAGGCGAGCAGGTCGATGATCCGGTCAGGGTCGACCCCCCACTTCTCGCGGACCTCGGCCGGGCCGTAGAGGCGGTTCTTGCCGGTGTCCAGCATCTGCACCCGGTCGGTGACGAGCTGGGCGAAGTCTTTGTCGCTGCTGACGATGACGACGTGCAGGTCTTCAGCGGCGTGCTTCACGGCCAGCGTGCCGATGATGTCGTCGGCTTCGTGGCCCTCTCGGAGCACGGCGGTGACGCCGAGCTCCTCGCAGAGGCCCGGCAGCTCACCCCACTGGGCCCGCAGGTCTTCTGGCATGTCCGGTCGCTGGCCCTTGTAGTCCGGGTAGAGGGCGTTGCGGAAGGACAGCCCCTTGTCGAAGACCACGGCGATGTAGTCCGGCTGCTGCTCCTTGATCAGCTTGAGCAGCATGCGGGTCATGCCGAAGAGCGCCCGGGTCGGCATGCCGTCGGGAGCCCGCATGTCGGACTGGATCGCGTAGAAGGCCCGGAAGGCGGCGTTGCTGCCGTCGATCAGGAACAGGCTTGCCGGCTTGTCCTGCGAAGCGTCGGAGGGGATGGCGTCGGTGTCGGAGGTGCTCATGCAGCGACGACTAATCCATGCACGCGGCGGCGGTGGTGCCCCCCGGATAGGTCCCCGACCTTCCCCCCACCGCTCTGGAGGACGTGTGTCGGCTTCCCTCGACATCTACAACCCGACCGACGAACACCGCATGCTCCGCGAGATGGTGGCGGACTTCACCGCCACCGAGGTGGAGCCCCAGGCCGAGGAATTCGACCAGAAGCAGCACCTCAACGTCGATCTGTTCCGCAAGGCCGGAGACCTGGGCCTGCACGGGATCACCGTCAGCGAGCAGTGGGGCGGGGCCGGCATGGACGCCACCGCCGCGGTCATCGTCCACCACGAACTCAGCAAGAGCGACCCGGGCTTCTGCCTGGCCTACCTCGCCCACGCCATGCTCTTCGTGAACAACTTCTTCCACTGCTCCAACGACGAGCAGAAGCGGCGCTACCTCGAACCCGTGCTGTCCGGCGAGTGGGTCGGGGGCATGGGCATGACGGAACCGGGCTTCGGCACCGACGTCCTGGGGATGGCCACGACCGCCGACCGCCGGGGCGACGTCTACGTGCTCAACGGCACCAAGACCTACATCACCAACGGCCCCGAGGGCTACGTCTTCCTCGTCTACGCCAAGGTCGATGGCCGGGTCACCTCCTTCCTGGTCGACCGCTCCTGCCCCGGCTTCTCCACCAGCCAGCCGATCCACAAGATGGGCATGCGCGGCAGCACCATGAGCGAGCTGATCTTCGAGGACTGCGAGATCCCGGCCTCCAACCTGCTGGGCCAGGAGGGTGGCGGCCTCGTCCACATGATGCGCAACCTCGAGATCGAGCGGCTCACCCTGGCCGCCATGAGCCTCGGCATCGCCGACCGCTGCCTCGAGATCATGGTCCGGCACGCCGACGAACGGATCGCCTTCGGTCAGCCCATCAACCGCTTCGGGCAGATCCAGCGCTTCATCGGCGAGAGCTACGCCATGACCGAGGCGGCGCGCACGCTCATCTACACGGTGGCCCGCGACGTCGGCCCCGACAAGCACAACCGGCTGGGCAGCGACGCGGCCAAGCTCTTCGCGGCCCCCGTTGGCAAGCAGGTCGCCGACAACGCCATGCAGGTCATGGGCGGCTCCGGCTACTGCACCGAGTACCCGGTCGAGCGGCTGTTCCGCGACGCCAAGCTGCTGGAGATCGGCGGCGGCACGCTGGAGAGCCACCAGAAGAACATCACCAAGGACCTGACCCGAGAGCTCTGTCGCTGACCCCGATACAGCCGATGCCAACGCTTGCCCGGGGCATGGTCGCGGAATACGCCCGGTCCCCCGGGACCGGTCCCGCCGGGCCACCTTCCATGGAGCATCCATGAACCGCACGATGTTCGCCGCTGGCGCCCTGCTGCTGGCCGGCTGTGGCATGAACGAAGACAAGTTCGCCACCAAGTACGCTGAAGCCGTCTGCTCCTACTACGACCAGTGCGGCACCATCGAGTACGCCGGTGGGACCTACGACGCCTGCGTGCCGCTGCAGGAGAACGCGCAGCTCGACTACATCCTCAGCGACGCCTGCACCTACGA
>CAZRFD010000155.1:0-15917 GCA_964599085.1 uncultured Enterobacterales bacterium
TACCTGGGGCTTGGGGATCGGGAGGGATGGCCTGATGGGGGAAGATCCGTCAGAGACCCGCTTGAGTGCGGCATATCTGGTCTCCGGCGCAACCCTCACCGACCTGAGATCGCCGGACGACGAGTTTCTCTTCAAGGCCCAGGGCGCCACCCCTGACATGGAGGTCGCTGCCGCAGTCGAAGTCGGAGACATCGACGGCGACAGTCAGCTCGACCTGCTGGTCGGGGCATCTGGCCTGGATCTGGTCGAACGCAGCGAAGGCGCCGTGTACCTCTTCTACGGCCCCAACAGCGGCACGGTCACCGTCGACGAAGCCGACCTTGTCTGGACCAGCCCCAGCCCGGATGAGAGGGTTGGCTCGGGCCTGGCCGTCGCCGACACCAACGGCGACGGCTGCGACGACGTCGGCATCTACGCCGCCGGCTACCCCGACGGCGGGCAGCGCGGGCTGCTGTCGGTGACCTTTGGCGTGGGGCCGTAGCTCCGTCTGTGGGTGCAGGTCGCCGGGATGCGGGTCGCCGGGATGCGGGTCGCCGGGATTCCGGTCGCCGGGATGCGGAGGGGCTGCGATTCGGAGGGGCCGCGAGGCGGTTGCGGATGGGTGAGCGACTGCCATGGGCACAGCACGAAAACAAGGCCAAAAAACGTCCGACTAATGCCTGAATTCATAGGAAAAATGCTCGCCGCACGTTCCGTTTCTTGATAGCTTGAAGCCATGACCGGGAACGAAGACCATCCTGGCGGTGGGCCGCCAGTCCTTGCGGGCATACGCGCCCCGGCGGTGCTGCCGGCGGGGTCCGCGGACCTCGCACCCAACGCCACAGACCGCGGCATGTCGGTGGGCATGGGCGGCGCCTCGGTCCTCGCGCGGATGGCCGTCGACACCATGGAAGCGTGGCTTCCCGGCGACCCACGCGTCGAACAGGTGCGGGCGCTCGCCGTCGGTCTCGCACGCTCGTCGGCGGCGCTCGACCTGCGGCTGGCGCGGGTCTGCTGCGTCATCCAGCGACACGATCTGCGGGAGCTGGGCTACGGGTCGTTCACGGCATTCATCTGTGAACGGATGTGCTGGCAGCCCTCCTGGCAGCGGCAGCTCGCTCGCCTGCTGCGCAGTGACCTGCACCTGATCAAGAAAGCAGTGCATGCGGGACTGGTGACGCTGACGGCGGCGGTACAGGCGCCCGGGCGGGTGCGTCCCACAGATCAAGCCGCGTGGATCCAGGCCGTGGTGGCGGGCCAGCCCGCGGACCGCGCCGCAGGACACGCCCGGCACGGCGACATCGACGTGCTCGTCGGCGACGACGCCGCCACCGTGCGGAGGGCGCGGCGCCTCGCCCGGCTGCTGCTCGGGCGGCCCCTGCCAGACCACGCCGCCGATCAGCAGATCCTCGACTGGTACCACAGCGGTGAAGCGCCGGCGCAGATCCTGGAAGCCGCCCGGGCGCCTCGCCCCGCCCCCGACCTGTCCCCTCCGACCATGCCGGATGGTCTCGGCGACCAGGCCACACCGGCGGTCGGGCCGTGGGAAGAACCACGCGACCTCGACCACGCGCTCGATCTCGCCGATCGGCTGATGGCGATCCGGCGGCGGCGGCGCGCGGTCCTGGGGCGCCTCCTCGACCAGATCAAGGACTGCTGGCTGTTCCTCGACTGGGGGCACGAAAGCTTCCACGACTTCGTGCGGGCCGAACTCGACATGTCGGTACGCACGGCCCAACGGCTCCGCAAGGAAGGGCGCACCCTGCTCTGGTTCCCCCAGATCGCTGCGGCGGTGGACCGGGGGCTGGCGCTGGCGCGCGCGGCCGCGTTGGGACGGCTGGCCGACACTGCGACCCAGGCCCGACAGTGGCTGGCGGTGGCGGACCGGGTCCCCCTCGGCGACCTGCAGCGCATGGCGGCCAACCCTTCCGACGCCCACGTCAAGCGGCGGGCCCTGCTGCGCCTGGCCGACGACGCCCCGGACCTCGTGGAACGGGCCGTCGCGCAGCGCCAGGCGCGACTGGATGCCGCGGCGACGACAGAAACTGGCGGCGGGCCCACGGCGCTGGCCGGCTGGACCGCCAACGCCCGGCGGCTGGGTCCCCCCCGGCTTCATGATGGTCCACTGGATGCGTCGGCCATCGGGCTTGCGCTCCGCTTCGAACCACCGGAACCGGCCGACACTCCCGAACGCTGCATCATCGTGCCGACGGGGCTTCTCACCGCCGCGCGCTGGCTGCTCGACCAGGTACAGCCCGCCCCCGGCAGAGGGCCCCGCAGGCGCGCCGATCACACCTGCGAAAACCCGGAGTGCCGGCGGCGCACCATCAAGATCCACGTCCACCACATCACCCCCCGCTCGCTGGGCGGCTCCGACGATCCCGACAACCTCTGCTGCCTCTGTCCAAGCTGCCACCTGCGCCTGGTGCACGGCGGCTTCATGGCCATCGAACGGCTCGGCGACGCGGACGTCTTCCTGTACCCGGATCGCGCGGTGGTGGTGCGATGACCTCAGCGATCCGTGAACCAGCCCGCTACGCTGGGGCGCCACCGAGGACCCCATGCGCCTTCCCGTCGCCGCCGCCGGCCTCGCCGCCGCCTGCCTGAGCCTCCGCCTGCTCCCCCTGCCCGCCCCCACCGCGGACGAACGGCTCCGCCACGTCCAGGCCAACCTCCGCCAGCAGCCGCCCCACCCGCTCCCAACGCCCGGCGCCGACGAACAGAAAAAGGCCCGCAAGGAGTGGATGGCCCGCATGCACCGGGCCGCCCCCGGCGTCGACACCCAAGCGCTGGATCGGTCGCTGGGGCAGGCCATGACCCGCCGCCGGGCCGCTTCCCTCGCAAAGACACCCACCGGCACGTGGATCGAGCGCGGCAGCAACAACCAGGCTGGCCGCATGCACACCGCGGCCTGGTCCACCGACGGCAGCACGCTGGTCGCCGGCAGCGCGCTGGGCGGAGTGTGGACGAAGCCCATCGACGACAGCTCCCCGTGGCAGCCCATCGGCGACGGCCTCTACGGCGGCGCGCACTGGCTGGTGCTCCTGCCCCCCGACGTCCAGGGCGACCCCGACATCGTCATCGCCGCCAGCGACTGGGGCTACGTCAACCGCAGCGTCGACGGTGGCCAGACCTGGGAAGAGTGCCAGCTCGACGGCAGCCCGACAGAAGTCCGCCGTCTGCTGCGCACCAGCGACGCCGTGTTCCTCGTCACCGGCGACAGCGGCAGCTACCGCCTCCAACGCAGCACCGACGGCGGCGCCAGCTTCCAGACCATCGCCGAGCTGGGCTGGTTCGCGGGCGACGTCTGGACGCCGCGCACCGGCGACGGTGGGCTGTACCTCGCCGACGACGGGATCCTGCGGGTCAGCGACGACCTCGGTGACACCTGGCAGGACCTGGGCACCTACACCGAGGGCCTCTCAACGCGCATCGCCGGCAGCGAAGCCGGCGCCCCCACCCTCTACGTGGTCGTCGACAACGTAGAGCTCTGGCGCAGCGACGACGGCACCAGCTTCGTGGAAGCCAGCACGGTCACCGACTTCTGGGGAGAGCTCGCCGCCTCCACCATCGATCCCATGGTCGTAGCCTGGGGCGGCATGGAGTTCCGGTACTCCACCGACGGCGGCGAGACCAGCAGCCGCATCAACGAGTGGTGGGAGTACTACGGCCGGGAACAGGACCGCCTGCACGCCGACATCATGGGCATCGACGTGCTCCCCGACGATGGCACGGAGACCTGGTTCATCAGCACCGACGGCGGGCTGTTCCAATCCACCGACGACCTGCAGACCGTCGACAACCTCTCGCTCCAAGGCCTGCGCGTCAGCCAGTACTACGGCACCCTCACCCACGTCGACGACCCCGACTTCATCGCGGCCGGCGCCCAGGACCAGGGCTACCAGCTCTCGACCGGCGTCACCGCCGACGAACGCCAGGACTTCGACCAGCTCATCAGCGGCGACTACGCGCACCTCATCAGCGGCGACGGCAGCTTCCGCTTCGTGTTCAGCGTGTACCCGGGCTTCATCCTGGTGCACCTCGGCGAAGACGGCGAACAGCTCGGGGCCATCGACTACCCCGACGAAGAAGCCGGCAGCTACTTCGCCTGGCTGCCACCGCTGGTGCCCGACACCAAGGACCCCAGCGCCTTCTTCTTCTGCGCCACGCACCTGTACCGCTACAGCTTCGCCGACGGCGGCTGGCAGCCAGAACTCTGGTCCGACGAAGACTTCGGCAAGAACGCCTACGAGTTCCTCAGCGCCATGGCCTTCTCGCCGAGCGACCCCGCCCGCGCCTACGCCACCACCAGCATCGGGCGCATGTTCGTCAGCGACGACGGCGGTCACACGTGGCAGAAGTCCGACGACCGAGGCCCCGACTCGCACTACTTCTACGGGTCTGCGCTGGTGGTCGACCCCGACGACCCCGACGTCGCCTGGGTCGGGGGCTCCGGCTACGGGGAACCCGCCGTCTACCGGACAACCAACGGCGGCCAGTCCTGGCAGGACTGGGGCCAGGGTCTGCCCGACACGCTGATCTACGACCTCGCCGTGGCCAGCGATGGCAGCGGCCGGGTCTTCGCCGCCGGCCAGACGGCCGCCTACATCCGCGACGTCGACGGAGAGTGGGAGGACCTCACCGGCATCGACGCGCCCATCACGACGTACTGGTCGGTCGAGCCGGTCCCGGGCGAGACCATCATGCGCTTCGGCACCTACGGCCGTGGGATCTGGGACTACGCCTACGTCGCACGCACGCCGGACCCCGAATACCCGGACACGGACACACCCGCGACGCCGACCGACGAACGCGGCTGCGGCTGCGCGTCCGGCGGCTCCACGAGCGGCCTGCTGCTCCTGCCCGCGCTGATCGCCCTCGGCCGCCGACGCAGGCTGCGACCCTCGCGGCCTTGACCGCTCGCCGGGGGAGTGCTCCGATCCCGGCATGCTGCCGCTCCTCCTCCTCGCCTGCTCGACCCCTCCCCCCTCCATCTCGACCATCGAACCGGACAGCGGGCCCGCCGGGACGACCATCGTCGTCACCGGCGACAACCTCGTGGAGGGCACGGTCCTGCGCCTGGGCCGCCAGGACCTCACCGACCTGACGGTCACGCCCCCCAACCGGGTCGAGGGCAAGGTGCCCGAGGGGCTCTCCACCGGTCCCGTCGACCTCGTCGTCGCCACGCCTGCCGGCCAGCGCGTCTCCCGCAGCAAGGCCTTCGAGGTGACCGCGGCCGAGCAGCCCGATCCCTGCGGGTCCAGCGAACGGCGCATGACGCACATCCCGCCGACGGCCGACGTGGTCAAGATCGACCGCTGGGTGACCGACGACGAGGTGGAGCGCTCGGAGATCCCGACGCGAGACATCCAGGCCGTGGTCTACGAGCAGACCGACAGCGCCAACGGAAGCTGCGCCGCCATCTGGCTGCAGACCCGGGGCAGCCGGGTGCTCTTCGACGCCCAGGCCGACGCCGACCTGTCGAGCCAGGCACAGAAGATCGCCAACGGCCTCGGCAAGCCCCTCGAGCTGGGGACCCGGGCGCCCTGACGACAGGACATCAGAATCCAGCGGCCGCCTCGGTGTGTGGCAGCATGCGCCTCGCACCCAGGAGCCCGCGTGGACCCGGCCATTGAACCCAGCGCCCTGTCGATCCTCCCCGCCCTCGTGGCCATCGTCCTGGCGTTCGCGACCCGTCGGGTCCTGCCCGCCCTGTTCCTCGGAATCGTCGCCGGCGGCGGCATCCTCGCCTGGCAGACCGGCGACTGGTCCCGCCTCAACGTCATCGACGAATTCTTCCTGCCAGCACTTGGCAGCACGTCCTACGCCAAGATCCTCCTCATCTACCTGTGGAGCCTCGGCGGGCTGCTGGGGATCTGGGAGAAGACAGGCGGCGCCCTGCACTTCGCGCGCGTCGTGGGCGCGAAGGTCGCCAAGGGCCCCCGCAGCTCGATGCTGTTCGCGTGGCTGGTGGGCTGCGTGTTCCACCAGGGCGGCACCGTCAGCACCGTGCTCGCTGGCACCACGGTCAAGCCCGTCGCCGACCGCCACCGCGTCAGCCACGAAGAGCTCTCCTACATCGTCGACAGCACCGCGTCGCCGGTGGCGACCATCCTGCCCTTCAACGCGTGGCCGGCCTACGTCGCCGGGCTGGTCGCCGGCACCGTGCCGCTCATCGCCGACGAACAGGCCGGAGCGGAGTGGTTCGTCCGCAGCCTGCCGTTCAATTTCTACGCCATCTTCGCCGTGCTCAGCACGCTGCTCATGGCGCTGGGCGTGCTGCCCTGGGTCGGTGGCCGCATGGCGAAGGCCCGCGAACGGGCGCGCAACACGGGCGCGCTGGACGCCCCCGACGCCGAACCCATGCTGCCACCCAAGGACCCGGGCATCGACCCCGAGAACGCCGCATCGCCCGGCTATTCCCCGTCGCTGCTCGACTTCCTGCTGCCCATCGGCACCCTCATCGGCATGGCCGTGATCCCCTACGCCCTGGGGCGACTGGGCGTGATCGACAACGGCAACTGGATCAACGAAGCCTTCCTCAGCAGCGTGCTCGTCGCCATCGTCGTGGCCTTCGCCCGCGGCATGCGGCTCGGCGAGATCATGGACGGCTTCATCGAGGGCTGCCGCAGCATGACCATCGGCGCCATCATCCTCGGCCTGGCCGTCACCCTCGGTGCCGTCGCCAAGCAGCTCGACACCGCCGCCTTCATCATCTCGGTCATGGGCGACAGCTTCCCGCTCGTGGCGCTGCCTGCGCTGCTGACGGCGGTGTGCATGTTCATCGCCTTCGCCACCGGCAGCTCCTGGGGCACCTACGCCGTCGTCTTCCCCGTCGCGATGCCGCTGGCCTACGCGCTGAACCCCGATCCCACCTACCTGCAGATCTGCTTCGGCGCCGTGCTCGGTGGCTCGGTCTTCGGCGACCAGTGCTCCCCCATCAGCGACACGACCATCCTGTCGGCCATGTTCACCGGCTGCGACCTGATGGACCACGTCCGCACGCAGATGCCGCTGGCACTCGGCGCCGCCGCCCTCGGCGCGGTCGCCAGCACGCTGTGCGCGGTGCTGTTGGTGTAGGCGCCATCGGCATCATCACAACGACCGCCCCCGAGGATCGCGACCTGTTCAGATGGTTCGCCCCGCGGATCTGTGACGAGCCAGTGGATTCCTTTCTGAAACGCTGACGTCTCGTGACGAAACAGGCAACGCTAAAGATCGACACAAGACACTGGAATCACGAACCATATTCCTGGCACGCCCGTTGCAACTCCTCTGAGCGGCAACGGGAGCAACCATGGAAGACAGCGCGGTCTCGGTCGAAGTCCCCCCGACCCTCGAAGAGATCTTCGAACACGTGAAGCCCTGGCTCAGCGCCTACGTACAGGGGAGCTTCCCCCGCATGTGCGCCGGCCACGTGGAAGACGCCGCGCAGGAAGTCTTCGTCTGCGCACTCGAACACCCCGACCGCTTCATCCGCGCCTGGGAAGAGGGTGGGCAGGCCCGGGTCGAGGGGCTGTGCCGCCTCATCGCATGGCGCAGCGCCCGCGGCCGCTGGAGCCGCAGCGCCTACAAGCGGGAAGTCGGCGGGGACGCGCTCCTCGACATCCGCGCGGAACGCGCCGCCGGCCAGGAGCTGGTCGCCGACGTCCGCATGCGCCTCGACCGCGTCATCGACGACGCGCTCGCCTCCATCGCCCCGAGCTGCCAGGCCCAGACCCGCGCCGCCGTGCTCGACCGCTTCCTCAGCGGCGACTCCGACACCGCCGTTGCAGAACGGCACGGCGTCCGCCGCGAGTACGTCAACCGCGTCAAGCGGCAGGTCCAGCGGTCCTTCCTGGAGCCCGCAGCGTGATGGGGCTGTCGCCGGCTGACAGTCTCGGTGCCGTCGTCCTCCAGGAAGCGCTCGAACGGTCCGAGGAAGCCGCCCGCCGGCACCGGTGGGTGGACGCCATCGTGGCCCTGGAAGACGTGCTGCAGGAGTCCGCCCTGGTGGGCAGCCTGTCCCACGCCACGGTCCTGCTCCACCTGTCCGAAGCCTACGCCGGCGCCCGGCGCCCCGGCCGCGCCGCGGACCTCGCGGCCAGCGCTCTCCTGGTCTGCCATGGCGGCGGCGCCGCGTCCCGCGGGCTCGCTCGCCGCGCCCGCCAGGCGCTCGACCGCCTCGCCCAGCAGCCCGTCGTCGGTGTCTGCATGGCGGAAGACGATCCCATGTCCGAAGCCTTCGTCGTGGCGCTCCGCCAGCGGGGGCTGACGGGGCCCGATCTGCGCTCCGACGCCGACCCGAACGACCGCGCCGTGCGCTCGATCCGGGCGCTGCTGTCCCATGCCACCACGGTCGTCGTGCTGGTGGGCCCGGAACTGCTCGCCCGCACCGACCTCATGGACGCGCTGCACGCCTCGCTGCGCCGCACGGCGGCCCGCGTGGGCCAGCCGCGCTTCACCCTGCGCTCGCTCCACGACCGCGCCGCCAGCCCCATCAACCGGATCCTGCCGGTGGCGCTTCCCGGCGTGCGCAAGCGTCCCTTCTGGCCCGACGCCCCCTGGGTCGACGCCCGCGGCGCGTCCCTGGCAGATGTGCGGGCGGCGGTGGACACGGTGCACGCCCGGGTCCTCACCCCGATCTGAACGCCCGCGATCAGCGACGCTTGGCGACCAGCCGGTGCCCGCCCGCCAGCAGCAGCAGCAGCGCCACCCCCACAAGGGGCAGGCGATCGGCGTCCGGCGCCAGCGCTCCCGCCGCCGACACCGCCAGCGTGCCCAGGCTGGCCAGCAGGTAGAGCAGCGGGGTCAGCGGGTAGCCGGTGGCCCGGTAGGGACGCCGCCGCTCGGACTGACGCCGCCGCAGCCGGTACAGCGCCAGCACCGTGACGCTGCCGACCAGCATCATGGCGAGGCTGGACAGGGCGAGGATGGTCTGGAAGGTGCCGGTGAGCACGAGCAGGCAGGCGATGGCGGCCTGGATCCAGAGGGCGGTGACCGGCACGCCCGTGCGGGGACCAACCCGGGCGAGCGCCGCCGGCAGCAGGCCCCGTGCGGCGAGCGCCTGGGCGACCCGCGCGCCGCCGAGGATGGTCCCGTTGACGCTGGCGAGCAGCGCCAGCAGCACCAGGCCGGCGACGACGGTGACCGCCTGGGGTCCGAGCACCGCTCCCGCAAGCGCGCTGCCGGCCTCGCCCGCCGCCGCCAGGCCGTCGAAGCCGAGCACGGCGACGAAGGCCCCGCACAGCAGGGCGTAGAGCAGGGAGACCAGCACCGTGCCGCCGAGCATGGCGAGGGGGAGGGTGCGGCCGGGCTGGCGGACCTCGCCGGCGACGTAGACGATGGCCGGCCAGCCCGCGAAGGTGAAGTAGACGGCCCCGAAGGCGTCGGCGAGCGCGGGCAGCTCGGCCACGTCGCCAGGCGCAGAGGGGGGGGCCACCGGCCCTGCAGCGAGGGCGAAGACCGCGAGTCCCGCGAGACCCAGCACCGGGGCGAGGGTGACCGCGACCTGCACCCGCGCCGCCGGTCGGGCCCCCGCGGCGTTAACCGCGGTCAGCGCCAGGATGATGGCCACGCCGACGAGCCGGGCGCCAGTGAGCGGGCCGACGCCCTCCCCGAGCTGCCAGCCGACCCCGGCCGCGTCCAGCAGGGTCTGGGTCTGGTAGGTCCCGATGGCGACGGAGATCGCCGCCACAGAGCCGGCAAATGCCAACGCAAACGCCGTCAAGCCGGACGCTAAGGCCAGGGAACGCCCGAAGGCCTGGTCCTGGAAGACCACGTCGCCGCCAGCTTCGGGCAGCATCGCCCCCAGCTCGGCGTAGGCCACGCAGCCACTCAGCGCCGTGAGCGCGCCGAGCACCCACAGCCCCGCGAACAGCCACGGGCTCGGCGCGGCGGCCGCGACGACCGGGGGCGTCAGCAGGATGCCCACGCCGAGCATGGTCCCGGCGACAACCGCCATCGCCCCGGCCACGCCGAGCTGCCGCGACGGTCGGGAATCCTGCACGGCGGCCTCCAGCGTGGTGGTCACATCCGACCCGCGGCGGTGACCGTGACGCGTCCCGGCGCCATCGGCAAGGTGGGACATCCATGTCCCAGGTGCCACGGCAGTCCCTAGGGCAGCGACGTCCCACCGCTCACGAAGGGCCCCACAGCGCGCAGATCGCAAACCTGGCACGGGATGTGCTTTAAGGGGGCGCGAGGACCACGAGGCTTCTCAGGCATCGAGTCGAAGGTCGATCTCGATGAACCGGTCATCGCAATAGTGCGGTGCCGGCAGCATTCGGTGCCAGCTGGCCCTGGAGACGGGGCGCCTGCGAAGCTTCGAGACGGTCCACGAGACCCCGTCGGGATAGGCCCGGCGGGGTCTTGCTGCTTCTGGAGCCCCCCTGCTTCAGCCGACAACGGCCTGGCCGGCCTCACCGGTCTGGACCTGCCAGAGCCGGGCGTAGAGCCCGCCACGCGCGACCAGCGCCTCGTGGCGGCCGCGCTCCACGATGCGACCCCCGTCCATCACCACGATCTGGTCGGCGTGCCGGATGGTGCTGAGCCGGTGGGCGATGATGAGCATGGTCCGCCCCTGCACCCGCGCCAGCGAGCGCTGGATGGCGGCCTCGGTCTCGTTGTCGACCGCGCTGGTGGCCTCGTCGAGCACCAGGATCGGCGCGTCCTTGAGCAGCGCCCGCGCGATGGACAGCCGCTGGCGCTGCCCGCCGGACAGCTTCTGGCCCCGCTCGCCCACGACCGTGTCGTAGCCCTGGGGCAAGGCCATGATGAAGTCGTGGGCTTCTGCCGCGCGGGCGGCGGCCTGGATGGAGGAGAGGTCGGCGTCGGGGCTGCCGTAGGCGATGTTGTCGCGCACCGAGCCCGGGAACAGGAAGACGCTCTGGCTGACCAGCCCCACTGCGCGCCGCAGCTCCTGCAGGCGCAGCTCCCGCACATCGACGCCGTCGAGCAGGACAGCACCCGCGTCGACGTCGTAGAGCCGCAGGAGCAGCCGCGCGACCGTGCTCTTTCCCGCCCCCGTCGGGCCCACCAGCGCCACCGTCCGCCCCGCCGGGACGTCGAGCGAAAACCCCGACAGCACCGGCGCCCCCTCGCCGTAGGCGAAGTCCACGTCCGCGAAGCACAGCGCCCCGGCGACATCCGGCAGCGACCGGTCTCCCTCGACCAAGCGGACCGGCGTGTCGAGCAGGTCGAGCACCCGCTCGGTGCTGGCCATGGCCCGGTGGTAGAGGTCCACGGTCACGCCCATGCGGGTCAGCGGCCACAGCAGGCGCTGCGTGAGGAAGACGAGGACGCTGTAGGAACCCACAGCCAGCTCGCCGGACAGCGCCTGCCAGCCGCCGTACAGCAGGGTCCCGGTGAAGCCGACGACGATCGCCATGCGGATGAGGGGCGAGAATGCGCTGCTGAGGCGGATCGCGGCCTGGTTGGACGCGCGGTAGGCGTGGCTCTCGTCGGCGACCCGGGCGACCTCCTGCTCCTCTGTCGCGAAGCTCTTGATGGTCTCGATGCCGCCGAGGTTGTTGGCCAAGGTCTCGCTGAGCTGGGCCACCCGCTGTCGGACCACGGCGTAGCGCGGTGCGATGCGTGCCTGGAAGCGGAAGCTCCCCCACAGGATGACCGGGATGGGCAGCGTCGACAGCAGCGCGACCCCTGGCGACAGCAGGAAGAAGGCGGCGGTGACGACGACGACGGTGGTCGACACCTGCAGGATGTCGTTGGCGCCACCGTCGAGGAAGCGCTCGAGCTGGTTGACGTCGTCGCTGAGCACGGCCATCAGGCCGCCGGTGGATCGCTCCTGGAACCAGGTGCTGTCGAGCCGCTGGATGTGGCCGTAGGCATCGACCCGCAGCTCGTGCTGGATGGTCTGGGCGAGGTTGCGCCACAGCACGCCGTAGGCGTACTCGAACACCGACTCCAGCGCCCAGATCACCACCGTGAACACGGCGAGGACGACGAGCTGAGCCTTGACGTCGACCACGCCGAGCTGGGCGAGCAGGCTGTCCTGGCGCTCCACCACGATGTCGACGGCCATGCCGATGAGCACCGGCGGCGCGAGGTCGAAGATCTTGTTGAGCACCGAGCAGGCGATCGCCGCCCGGACCGCCCGCCGGTGGTCGCGCGCGTAGTGCAGGAGCCGCGGAAGCGGATGGCGGCGACGCTGCACGGCAGACGGATCCGCGGGGTGCGCGCCGGGTTGTGAGGCGGCCGGGCGGGCGGGCATGCGCTCTCCTCAGGGCGTACGGGGCGGGGAGGCTTTCCTGTGCAGTGCGGCTGCACGGCTTGACGCCGCCGACCTGCCGCATAACGGTGCCCCGCCCTTGCGGGGTCCCCCGCAGCCCTACCCGGAGGTGGTGCTTGATCGAAGTCCGCAAGCTCAGCCGCTACTACGGCGAGTTCTGCGCGGTCGAAGACGTGAGCTTCGACATCGCGGACAGCGAGGTGGTCGGCTTCCTCGGGCGCAACGGGGCCGGCAAGTCGACCACGCTGAAGGTGCTGGCCGGCCTGCTCACCCCCTCGTCCGGCACCGTCACCATCGACGGCGTCGACATGACCGAGGCGCCCACCAGCTTCCGCCGCCGCATCGGCTTCCTCCCCGAAGATCCGCCGCTGTACGACGACATGACGGTGGCCGACTTCCTGACCTACGTCGGCAGCCTGCGCGGCATGTCGGCCAGCGAGCTGTCGGCCCGCCTGCCCGATGTCCTGGCCAAGGCCCAGCTCACCGACCGCCGCGACCAGCTCATCTCCGAGCTGTCGCACGGCTACCGCAAGCGCGTCGGCATCGCCCAGGCGATCATCCACAGCCCGCGCCTCGTCATCCTCGACGAACCCATCAGCGGGCTGGACCCCGCACAGATCCGCGAGATGCGCAAGGTCGTCCGCGGCCTCGCCACCGAGTGCACGGTCCTGCTGAGCAGCCACAACCTCCCAGAGATCAGCCAGACCTGCGACCGCATCCTCGTCCTGCGCCGCGGCCGGCTGGTCAGCGAGCCGGTCGACACTCCCGACGCCATCGCGCCGACCATCGGCGGCCTGGCCGGCGGCGAACACCAGCTCCACCTCAGCCTCACGCTGAAGGGCGACGAAGCCACCGTGCGCAGCTTCCTCGACGGCTCGCCGCTGGTCGCCGGCCACCAGACCCACGCCGGCGAAGGCCTCTTCATCTCCTACGTCCTGCTGTCCGCCGACGAACCCGAAGCCCTGGTCGCCGCCCTGGTCGGTGCCGGCATCGGCGTGCGCCGGGTCGAAGACGGGCTGGCCACCCAGCTCGAGGACGTCTTCCTGCACCTGACCGAGGAGGGGGCGTGACCGCGATCCTCCAGATCGCCCGGCGAGAGCTGGGCAACTTCCTGAACACGTGGTGGGGCTGGGTGATCCTGGCGCTCATCCTGCTGTTCGACGGCCTGGCCTTCAACGTCTACGCCGTCGGCTTCACCCCCAAGTACAGCAGCGACGTGCTGGAAGCCTTCTTCGAAGCCAGCACCGTGACCGTGATGATCGGCGGCGTGCTGCTGGCGATGCCGACCATCGCCCGCGAACGCAGCGCCGGCACGCTCGCCCTGCTGCAGACGGCCCCGGTCGAAGAGTCCCAGGTCATCGCCGGCAAGTACATCGGCGCCCTCGGCTTCCTGACGGTCATCAAGGCGCTCACCATCTACATGCCGATGCTCATCGAGATCAACGGCAAGGTGAGCTGGGGCCACATCGCCGCCGGCTACCTCGGCCTGTTCGCCCTGGGCGCCGCGGTCGTTGCCATCGGCGTTTTCGCCAGCACGGTCAGCCGCAACCAGCTCCTGGCCGCCGTGCTCGGCGGGTCCATCGTCGGCTTCTTCATCCTGTGCTGGCTGGTCAGCCGCATGTCGGAACCGCCGCTCAAGCCGGTGTTCGCCTACCTGGCGCTGTTCGACAAGCACTTCCAGCCCTTCATGCGCGGCCGCATCAACACCGAGAGCCTGGCCTACTACGCGTCCCTGGCCTTCGGCTTCCTGCTGCTGTCGACCCGCGCCCTCAAGGCGAGGAGGTGGCAGTGAACCTCGCGAGCTTCCTCTGGATCGTCGGCTTCGGCCTGATCTTCGTCGGCGAGCGGCTGTTCGGCGGCGGCGAGTCCACCTGGCAGCCGGTCCTCGACGGCGGCGGCCTGTTCCTCGCCGTGGTCGCCCTGGCCATGGTCGGCGCCCGCCGCAGCCGGGCCGACGCCGACCAGAAGGCCCCCTACGGCCTCGCCCTCGTCTTCGGCGCCGTGGGCCTCTCCTCCCTGCTGCTCTACGCGCTGGGCACCGACGCCGGCACCGGCGCGCTGGGCCTCGACGACGACGCCGCTGACCGGCTCAGCGTCGCCATGCACGCCCTGGCCCCCATCGTCTGGCTGGCCGGCACGATGCCGCTGGTCAGTATCAACCGGGCCGTCTCCCTCTCGCCGGTCCGCAGCATCCCCGCGCTGGTGCGCGAGGGCGCCGTCAGCGCGCTCGCGGTGAGCTTCGCCCTGTCGATGCTCTTCCCGCTCAACTACCTCGCCCACGAACACAACAAGCGCTGGGACCTCGGCTACTTCAAGACCGCCCAGGCCGGCACCCGGACACTGGCGATGATCGAGGCCCTCGACGAGCCGATCACCGTCACCAACTTCTTCCCCACCGGCTCGGATGTGGAAGACGAGATCCGCACCTACTTCGACCCCATCGCCGGACCGAAGCTGGACGTGCGCTACGTCGACCACGCGCTCGAGCCCGGCCTCGCCGAGGAGCTGAAGGTCCGCGACAACGGCTACGTCGTCTTCTCCAAGGGCGAACAGGTCGAGCGGGTCAAGATCGGTGCCGACTTCGATGGCGCCCGCCGCAAGCTCAAGAAGCTCGACAAGGAGCTGCAGAAGTCCCTGCTCAAGCTCGCCCGCGGCCAGAAGGTCGCCTACTTCACCGTCGGCCACGACGAGCTGTACTGGCGCGGCGACGCTGACAAGACGCGCAAGATCAACACGCTCAAGCAGGTGCTCACCAGCCTCAACTACAAGGTCGACGAGCTGGGCCTGGCCAACGGCCTGGGCGACCGCGTCCCCGACGACGCCGACGTCGTCTTCGTCATGGGGCCGATGAAGCCCTTCCTCGACGAAGAGATCGACGCGCTCAACGCCTGGCGTGACCGCGGCGGCGCCCTGCTCGTCGCGCTGGAGCCCGGCGGCGCCGACATGTCGGGGCTGCTGTCCCCCATGGGCCTGTCCGTCGACCTCGACAGCCGGCTGGCCATCGACAACTACTACCTGAAGGTCACCGGCGGCCCCGGCGACCGCGTCAACGTCGTCACCAACAAGTTCAGCAGCCACCCCTCGGTCACCACCCTGTCGCGCAACAGCAGCCAGGTCGGGGTCGCCTTCCCGGGTGCCATGCACATCGCCGAAGACCCCGGCAGGTCGCCCGGCAAGGTCCAGACCACCATCCGCTCCCTGGCCGCCGCCTGGCAGGACCTCGACGGTGACCTGGAGTTCGATGACGGAACCGAGCAGCGCAAGGCCTACAGCCTCGCCGTCGCCGTCACCACCCCGGTGGAAGGGGCGGCCACGGAAGCCTCGCCCCCCCCCACCGCCGACGACGACGCCAAGGATGCCGACGCGGACGCCGACGCAGATGCCGCAGACGCCGACAAGTCCACGCCGACCGAGTCCCGGGTCATCGTCATGGGTGACGCGAGCTGGGCCAGCGACCTGTTCCTGCTGTACAGCGGCAACGGTCAGCTCGCCGTGGACGCGCTGTCCTGGCTGACCGAGGACAAGTCGCTGGAGGGCGAGACCACCTCGGAAGAGGACGTCAAGATCCAGCACACCAAGGAAGGCCAGGGGCTCTGGTTCTACGGGGCCGCCGCCTTCGTGCCCTTCGCCCTGCTCAGCCTGGGGCTGGGCCGCCTGCGCTACCGCAAGACCCGCAGCCGGAGGAGCTGATGCGCCAGGTCATCATCTA
>CAZRFD010000156.1:0-15527 GCA_964599085.1 uncultured Enterobacterales bacterium
CGCCAGGCGCGTCGATCTGCTCGGCGTCGGCCACCAGCTCCGGGGCGCGCCGCACCGCATCCGCCAGGCCCAGGGGCCCCTCTGCGTCGGCGGCCTGCAGCAGGTGATCGAGCTGCGCCCCCATGACCGTGCCCTGCAGCGTCTCCAGCATCCAGCGCCGCTCGTCCTCGGTCCGCGCCAGCTTGTACCAGACGTCTCCGACCGACCAGCCCGCCGCCTGGAGCACCTCCTCGACCTGTGCGGGCCCACCCGCGAGCGCCGCCCCCCGCAGCACATCGCGGCAGCTCTCCGACCAGCTCGGGAAGCTGCGCAGGTACTGCGCCTGGGTGGCCACATCGTGCCCGGCCGCCGCCTCGACCCCTGGATTCGTCAGGCGAGCCCGGGCCGACCCCTCGGCCACGGCTCCGGCCGGTGAGCCCTCGAACTTCGCGGCGAAGCGGCGGTACTCGTCGCCCACGTCGACCCCGCGCTGCATGGCGTCGTCCACGAGCTCGGCGTACAGGTCGCGCTTCTTGTCGGGATCAGCGATCCGCTCGATGGCCGCGAGGCTGTCGAAGCTGTGGCCACCCTCCCCGGCGCCAGCGAGGTTGCTCGCGCGAACCCACTTCACCTGCTGCTCCGGCGACAGGCGGTCGAAGGCTTCCGGGCCATCCACAGCCAGCAGGGCGTCACGATCCGCCGACAGGCGCTGCACCATGGCCGCGCCGGTGAAGCTGCGGACATCGCCACGCATCAGCCCGCCGAGCCGCTCCTGCAGCCCGCTCCAGTGGGCAGCGGCCCGGTCGCCGTGGTTCAGCTCGTCGGCGAGCGCGGCGGCCTGGTCGTGCGAAAGTGCGACGTCCGTGCGGAGCTGTTCGTGGTCGACATCGAGGGCGCCCGCCGCAGCCGGCACCGCCGCGTCGTCTTCACGAGCGGCCCGGGAGAGGGCACCGCTGCCCTCGATGTTGCTTGCCGAGGAGAACGCCAGCGCCGGAGCGCCGGCGTCCGAGGAGGTGAGGAGGTCGAGGGTCTCTGCGTAGTCCGTCCCCCGCTCCCGCGAGGTCGAGAGCTGCTCGCTCTGCACGACACGACCGTGGGCGTCGAGGTGGGTGTCGGTGGTGAGGCGGCGCGCGTCGGCGTTGCGCTTGTGCATGTGCAGGCCGAACAGCTCGCCGCGCCGGTCGGTGCCGTCCTCGCTGCTGCTGCGGCGCACCTGCCCGGTCTTCCGCACGCCCGGCGCCAGCTCTTCGCCGACACGGATGGCGTCGAGGTGCGCGTCGTTGAGCGTTCGCACGCTCGCGTCGCGTGTGGCCTCGGCGTCCTCGATCTGCTTCTCCAGCAGGAGCACCATCGGGAGGCCCAAGATGCCCTCCTTGCGGGCCTCTGCGAGGTCGGACTGCAGCTTGGGGAGCTTCGCCTCGACCATCTGCAGGCGGGCCCGCGCGACCACTCCATCCCAGCCCGAGGCCTGGTCCACGGCACCCGGAACCAGCCCGGAGTCGAGGCGCCGTTGACCCGCCGCCTGCGCCGACGGATCCACCGTGTAGGTATCCGATGCCGCCGTGCCCTCTCCTGCCGACCGATCGACGTCGAGCCCGATCCAGGGCGTGACCTGGTAGCCGCCCGACAGGCCCCATCCCTGCTGCTCCGAGCGACCCTCCGTGAAGCGATAGCCGTCGCCGAGGTTGCGGACCTCGACGTCGCGCGAACCACCCGTCGTCCGACCCCAGCCACCGTGCAGGCCGAGCAGCGGGTTGTCCAGCCCGGCGTCGACGCCGACCTGCTCCTTGTACTCGTCGTGGACGCCGAGCCCCTCGCCCGCTGCAAGCTCGGCGAGATCGATGTCCGAAGCCTGGTCGATCCCCCGCGCCCGTCCCGCCAGGGCCTGCGCCCCGAAGACGCCCTCCAGCCAGCCGACAGGGGAGCCCGGGTCGCTCGCCCGCTGAAGCGCCCGCACCTTGTGGATGTCGGCGCGACCGGCGTCGGCCCCCAGGAAGGGGAGGGAGGCCGCGGCGTTGCTGCGGGTGGCGTTCTCGTTGTCGGCGACGCGCCATGTCCCGGTCTCGTCCCGGGCGGTGTCGAAGCGCAGCCGGTCCCAGGTCTCGCCGTAGCCTCCGCCGAGGCCGAGCCCTGCAAAACGCAGGGTCGCGCCGCCGTCGAAGCTGTCGGCCGTCTTGGACCCGTACAGCGATGCGGCAAAGTCCTTCCCGATTGCCAGGTTGACCCCCCCCGCTCCACCGGTCGTCCTGGTGCTGGAGCATGCCCCCCAGGCCCGCCCGTTCGTTGCCGAGCTGGATGGACCCACCGCCGTCCACGACGCCACCCCCGATCGTCCGTCCTCGCCGCTTGGCCGACAGCCCGACGGCGCCCGTAGCGGTGTCGAACTGCATCCCCGCCCCGAAGGACTGTGCGTCCTTGCCCCGGCTGAAGCCGGCGCCGCCGCTCAACTCGCCATCCGAGTTGCCCAGGAGCCGCGCCGAGACGGAGCGGTTCCCCTGGCCGCCCTCGTCCCCTGCTTCCGTGCGAGAGCTGCTCGCGGTGAGGCCCCAGGAATCCCCAACCCCGAGCACACCCGCCGAGGTGCTGGTGAGCGCGCCGTCGTCGCCCACCGCGGCGTGGGCGGCGGTCACCGACGCGCGGCCCTGCCCGGCGCTGACTTCGGCCTGCCTGCCGCTGGCGTCGTTCCGGGCCTTGCCGAACAGCCCCCAGCCGTCGAAGCCCGCTGCCGCGCCGTCACCCGGGTCCAAGCCCTTGGACTCCCGGTGGTCGGCGGTGCGGAAGGGGAGGAACTTCGCCCACCCGGCACTGTAGGAGCCCAGCCCGAGCTTGCCCGGGACGCGCGGCGTGGAACGGCGGACACGCGCAAGCTCCGCGTCGCCGGTCGGCCCCTCCCCCTGCCCCCCGATGATGCCGGCGAGCATGTCGGCGATGAAGCCGTTGCCGTGCCGATCCATCCCCCGCCTGCGCGTGGACGGCGCGACGTCGGTGTCCGGTACCGACGCCTCATGCGTACGGCGCGCCTTCTGGTGTCCCTTCCCCATGCAGACCTCCCGGCCGGCACCGCGGGACCCGGGGAGCGCCCCGCGACAGCGCCGGCCCTCTTCGACATGCCGGGCGGGCCGGACCTGTGACGAACCGCCGCAGGCTGGCGGCGCGGAGGAGCTCGGCCAGGCGTCCTAGCCCTGCCGCCCCAACAGCCCATCCAGCTCGGCCAGCACGTCGTCGGGGGCGCCGCTGACCTTGGGGCCGCGGGCGCGGTAGTCGCTGAAGCTCTGGGTGGTCGCTGCCTCGCCGAAGCGGCCGCCAGCTCCAGCGGGACGGTCCCACCAGACGAGGTGGCCTTCATGGGTGTGCACGCCGCAGGTGCCGCCGGGGCGGCTCCAGGTCCACGCCTGTCGGGGCAGGGCCATCGAGCCCTCCGGATTGTGAGGATGGTGCGAGGGCCCCCCACGGCGGGCGGCCGCAACACGGCGCGCAGTCTACAAGCGGTCGTCCACACCGGAGCATCCCTGACCGAGCACCGCCCACAGCACAGCCGACAGCTCAGCCGCCGCCTCGCCGCGATCTTCTTCGTGGACCTCGGCGGGCTGGGGGCCTGGGCGCCCTTCGTCGGCCTGCACCTGCAGCGCCAGGGCCACGACGGCGTGGTCATCGGCGGGCTGCTCGCGCTGGTCCCCGTGGTGCGGATGCTGTCGGCGCCGGCCTGGGCCGGGCTCGCTGATCGCAGCGGCAGCACGGTGCGGCTGCTCACGGTGGCGATGAGCCTGTCGGTCCTCGCCGCCGCCGCCGTCGCCTTCGGACCGCCGAGCGCCGCCATCCTCGCCCTGGGCCTCGGCGCGGTCGCCGCCCTCCGCGCGCCCGTCGCCCCGCTGCTCGACGCCACCGCGCTCGACGTCGTGGTCCGCAGCGGCCGCCCGCCCGGCGACTACGGGCGCCTGCGCTTGTGGGGGACGGTGGGCTTCCTCGTCGTCACCGCCGTCGCCGCCCTCAGCGTGGACCGCAGCGCCACCGCCGCCCCGGCGCTGGGCATGGCCGTGGCCTGCTGGGCCCTGTCCGCAGCCATGACCCGCGGCCTGCCCGCTCCCCCGCCCGCGCCGCCGGTGCGCCTCGGCCCCGCCCTGCGCCGCTTCGCCGCCAGCCCCTTCCTCGCCCCGCTGCTGGTGGCGCTGGTGCTCCACGGTTTCGGGCTCACCCTCTACGACTCCCTGGTCGCCGTGCACCTGCAGGCCCGCGGCCTGGGCGGGCAGGGCATCGCGGTGGCCCTGGTGCTCGGCCTGCTGGTCGAGATCGCCGTCATGGCCCGCGGCACGGTCCTGCTGGACCGCGTCGGCGCCTTCCGCCTGCTCGTCATCGCCGCCGCGGGCGCCGCCCTGCGCTGGGGCCTGACCGCGACCGTCACCACCCCGTGGCTGCTCGTCGGCGTCCAGGCCCTGCACGGCGTCAGCTTCGGCGCCTACTGGATCGCCGCCGTCGAGGTCATGCGCCGCCACGCCCCGCCGGAGCTGCAGGCCAGCGCCCAGGCCCTGCTGACGGCCAGCAGCTACGGCGTCGGCGCCGTCCTCAGCTCGCTGGCCATCGCCGCCCTGCTCGACAGCCACGGCACACCGGCGCTGTTCGGCGTGGCCACCGTCACCGCCGGGCTGGCGACGCTGGGGCTGGTGGTGGCGGGGAGGCGGCGCCCCCGAGACGCGACCGCAGCGGGCTGACCGCTACTCCCGCTCGTCTACTTCCGCTCGTCATTCGCCACCCTGCCGTCGACCAGCGTCACCACGCGCCGGGCGTGGGCCATCACCCGCGGGTCGTGGGTGCTGAACAGGAAGGTGACGCCACGCTCTTCGTTGAGCGCCTGCATCAGGTCGAGGAGGCGCTGGGCGGTGTCGGAGTCGACGTTGGCCGTCGGTTCGTCGGCCAGCACGATGGCCGGGTCGGCGGCGATGGCCCGGGCGATCGCCACCCGCTGCTGCTGGCCGCCCGAGAGCTGGTCGGGGCGGCGGTGCTCCATGCCCGACAGCCCCAGGTCGGCGAGCAGCTTCATCACGCGCTCGGTGCGTTCCGCCTTGGGCACGCCCTTGAGTGCCAGCACGCTCTCGGCGTTCTCGAAGGCCGACAGCACCGGGATCAGGTTGTAGGCCTGGAAGACGAAGCCGATGCGGTCCCGCCGCAGGTGCGACAGGGCCCGCTTCGACATGCCGGAGAGGTCCGCGCCTTCGAGCGAGACGGTGCCGCTGGTCGGCTCGTCCAGCGCACCGGCCAGGTTCAGCGCCGTCGTCTTGCCCGAGCCCGAGGGACCCACGAGCGCGGCGAACTCGCCGGCGTCGATGGACAGGTCGAGGCCGCGCAGCGCCTGCACCTGCACTTCGCCCTGGCGGTAGGTCTTGGTGACAGCGGAGAAGTGGAGCAGCGGGGCCATGATCACACCAGCTTGATGGAGTCGACGGGCACGGTGCGGCCAGCGCGCCAGGCCGGGTACAGGCCCGACAGCAGCGTCGCCAGGGTGATGGCCAGCAGGATGATGGCCAGGTTTTCCGGGAAGATGCCGATGCGCAGCGTCGTCGACATGCCCACACCGCCGACGTCCATGGAGGTGAGCTGCTCGGCGTCGACCATGTCGGCGTAGTTGAGGGGGTGGTCGTAGAGGTACTTGTAGGGCCCCGCTGTCACCAGCCCGCCGGCCACCAGCCCGACGAGCGCCAGCCACAAGCTCTCCCACATCACCAGGCCGAAGATCTGCCGGGGTGCCCAGCCGATCGCCAGCATGATGCCGAACTCCCGGGCACGCTCCATGACGCTGACCAGCAGCGTGTTGAAGATGCTGGCAGCCACCAGGACGATGATGATGGCCTCCATGAACCGGGCGCCGCCCACCTTCATGGCGATGAAGCCCCGCAGCTCGGCCTGGATCTCGTCCCAGCGCAGCGCGACCAGCCCGTCGGGCAGCATGTCGGCCAGCGCCCGCTGGATGCGATCGGCGCCGCGCGCGTCCTCGCTGAACACGGCGATCTCGGTGGCTTCGCCGGCGTCGTAGCCCAGGCTGGTGCGGACGGTGTCCAGCGGCAGGACGGCGATCGCCCGGTCGGTGCTCTCGCTGCCGGTCGCGAGCAGCCCGCGCACCCGGTACAGGTCGCTGGCGATCTCGCCCTGTTTGTCCATCATCGTGACCACGACCTTGTCGCCTGGCTCGACCTCGAGGTTGCGGGCCAGCCCCTTGCCCACCAGGATCCCGCGGCCGTCGGGACCCTCGAGCATCTCGCCCTCGGCCACGTCGTCGAACCAGGCCAGGGAGTGGCCGTCTTCTGCCGTGGGATCGATGGCCTGGAAGACAGCGCCGTAGCTGCGCCCGGCGGTGGCGATCATCATCGGACCGCTGATCCGCGTCACGGCGCGCTCCACCCCGCCGAGCTGCCGCAGCCGCGTGGCGAGGCCGTCGGCGTCGGGCACGGTGTTGGACAGCGAGGGGGAGTCGAGCTGGTCCTGCTGCTGGACCGCCACGTGACCGGTGCGCATGCGCGCGGCCATGTCGATCATGTCGCCGAAGCTGCGGTCCTGGAAGGCGGTCATCAACACCGCCAGGAACAGGCCGAAGGTGATGGCGACCAGGGTCAGCAGGGTGCGCCGCTTGTTGCGCCACAGGTTGCGCCACGCCAGCTTGGGGATCGCGGGACCGGCCATCAGATCCTCCTAGCGGTAGCGCATGGCGGTGACGGGCTTGATCGCGGCGGCCCGCAGGGCGGGCAGCAGAGCCGCGGCCAGCACCATGAACCACAGCATGAACAGGGGCACGGAGACGGCGTCGGCGGTGTAGACCGCGCGCCAGTTCTCCATCATGTTGAGCCCCATGATGCTCATGCCGGCCAGCGCCCCCAGGTTGATGCCGGTGTCCTGCAGGTAGAGCCCGACGGGCACCGCCAACACCAGCCCGACCACCGTCGCCACCAACGTCTGCAAGGCGCTCTCCAGCATGATGAGCGAGAACACCGTGCGCGGCGCGTAGCCGATGGCCTTCATCACGCCGAACTCGCGGATGCGCTCGAACACCGCCATGAGCATGGCGTTGAGCACGAGGATCGCGATGGCGATGTACATGATGGCGTAGATGATGCCGACGAGGGCCTGGGTGCTGTCGAGCCACTGGGCCACCATGGGCACCAGCTCGCGCCAGGTCTTGACGTCCTGGCCCGGTGCAGCCGCCACGACCGCGGCCTTGGCGTCGTCGAGCACGGCGGGCGGCGGTGCCCGGACGGTCACCTGGTGGGCGCCCGTGGGCAGCACCATCAGGTCTCGGAAGGCCACGCTGTTCATCAGGACCGCCGTGCGGTCGATGGCGTCGCCGACCGGCGAGAGCAGGCCCCGGACGGTGTAGAGGTCGTTGGCGATGCTGCCGTCCGCCCCCTGCGACAGCACCAGCAGCTCGTCGCCCACGCTGGCGTGCAGCGTCTTCGCCAGCTTGCCGCCGATGACGACACCCTTGGCGTCCGCGGGATCCAGCCAGCCCCCCTGGGCGATGCGGCTGTACAGATCGCTGACCTTCGCGTCTCGGTCGGGGTCGAGGCCGATGAGCGACACGCCGGCCGATGCCTTGTCGACCGCCGCCAGCCCGCCGCCGAGCAGGCGCGCGCTGCTGCGGTAGCCGAGCGCGTCGAGGCGCTCCAGCAGGCCCGCGTCGTCGTCGATGGTCCGCGACAGCGAGGGGTCGTCGCGGTAGCCCTCGGCGACGACCTGCAGCTCCCCCAGCTCGGTGTCGGTGACCGCGGTGGCCATGTCCAGGAGCATGCCGTTGATCAGGCCCGAGTACAGGACCATGACCCACAGCCCCAGCGCCATGGCGGCGATGGTCACCAGGGATCGGCGCCCGTTGCGCCAGATGTTGCGCCAGGCCATCGACAGGATCTGCATCGCGCCGCCCGGGAGGGGGAGGACAGGGACTGTCCTTCACCGTAGGGGCTTCGGCCCGTCGCGTCACCCTCCTGCGGCGGTCCGTACCTGCAGCAGCATGTCCTTGAAGCCGCCGCCCTGGAAGGCCTTCACGATGAAGCCCGGCACGCTGCCGGCCGGATCGTAGCGAAGCTCGTACAGGACCGTGCAGCCGCCGTCGGGCGTGGACTTGACCTCCCACAGGCCGTCGTCCTTGCCGACCTCGACCATCTCGCCGGACAGCTCGTGCTGGTCGGCGGACTTGCTGTGGCGCCACCGCTTGCCGCCGTCGATGTCTTCCACCGTGACATCGAGCACGACCTCGCGGTCGGAGATCCCGCTGGCCTGGTGGTTCTGGAGGACCCGGGCCTTGCCGCCCGACCAGCCCCCGAGCACGGTCGACTTCGTGACGCTGTCGAAGACGCTGGCGTGGCTGTTCCAGTCGCCGACGACGGCCTGGACCTTGTCCGCCGGCAGCGCCCAGGTGCACTCGGCGCGCAGGGCGACCACATCGCCCTCGTCCTGCTTGCTGTAGTTGCAGTCGAACTTGGAGCCGGTCGAGGACCAGCCGGCCATGGCCGGCAGGGTGGCGGCGAGGAGGAGGGGGAGCATGGCGACCTCGATGCGGGGAGGCGGGCTGGGGGGAGGAGGCGGAGAGGCTAGCACGAGACACCCCCGAGGAGGCGCCGCCATTCCGGTAGGCTGCGCGGCGATGCCGCCAAGCCCTCGCTGCCTGCCGCCCTGGTCGCTGGCCCTGCTGGGCCTGTGTGCGGCGACCTGCGCGGCGCTGGCAGCGTGGCGGCCGGGGCTCTTCTTCGTCGACGACGCGTGGTTCTACCTGCAGATCGGGCGCAACATCGCGCTCGGTCACGGCTCGACCTTCGACGGCTGGGGCGCGACGAACGGCTACCACCCGCTGTGGCAGGGCATCGTCGCCGGGCTCGGCTGGCTGGTCTCCGGCGACAAGGCGGCGATGCGGGCCGGCGTCCACCTGCTGCAAGCCGGGCTCGCCGGCGTGGCGGGGGTGACGCTGGTGCGGGCTGGACGCCGCTACGGCCTGGACTTCGCCGGCCTCGTCGTCGCCGCCGCCATCCTCGGCCTGCTCTCCGACCGGGGCTGGGGCAGCGAGGGCATGCTCAACCTCGCCCTGCACGGCGTCGTGCTGCTGTCCTGGGCGCGCGCCCCCCGTGACGAGGGCCGGGGGAGCTTCACCACCGGCCTGCTGGCGGGCCTGCTGATCCTCGCCCGGCTCGACACCGCCTTCTTCGTGCTGTCCGTGGTGCTCGTCGAGTCACGACGGGGCAGCCCGCGCCGCGCGCTGTGGCTCGGCGCGGGCGCGGCGCTGCCGGTCCTGCCCTATCTTGGAGCCAACCTCGCCCTCTTCGGCGGGATCGTGCCCGTGTCGGGCGCCATCAAGTCGACCTTCCCCGTGATCGCCGCCGGGAACCCGCTGGACCGCCTCGGGGTCCTCGGCGCCTCCGCCACGGCCCTCGGCGGCGTGTCGCTGCTGCTGGCCAGCCGCCCCTCGACCCGGGCCCGCCCCCTGCTGGCGGCGCTCGGCCTGGGGGCCCTGCTCCACGGCGCCTACACCGCGCTGTTCACGGGCAGCGGCTGGTCCACGGACGTCGTCTACTACTACGTGACCGGCGTCGTGAACGCTGGCTTCTGCGCCGCCGAGCTGACCCGCCGCTACCTCGGGCTGCTGCCGAGCCTGCGGCCGCCCTCCCAGCGCGCCCTGGTCGGCGCCCTCGCCGTCGTCGCGGCGGTCGGCGGCACCGGGCGGGCCGTCCGCGGCGCGGTCTCAGCGGACACCAGCACCGAAGCCCTGGCCGCCTGGATGGCGGACCACCTCGGGGCCGACGCGAAGATCCTGACGGTCGACGCGCCGGGACGCCTCGCCTGGATCTCGGGGCTGCCGGTGATCGCGCTGGACGGGCTCACCCAGCCCCCGGGCTTCGACGCCGCCCTGCGCGCGCCCGATGTCCGCGCCTGGGCCGAGGACCGCGGCATCACGCACGTCGTCAGCCTGCGCCAGCCCTACGACGCGCCCTGGGTGCGCGTCGAGCCCACCCCCGACGCGCTCGTCCTCCACGTCCAGGCGCCCCACAGCCGAGCACCCGCAGGCGACATCGCGCTCGCCGGCGCCCCCCTGGTCGACCGCTGCGATCTGCTGACCGCGGGCCCCTGCGACGAGCCCGTGGGCGTCTGGCCCTGGCCCTCCCAGCCACGGCCCGCCGCCCGCTGAGGGCTGCTACCCTCGGGAACAGACCCGAGGTTGCCGCTTGCGAGAGCCCCCGAGCGCACACATCGACGCCCGCGACGTCTCCACCCCGCCCGGCGACGCGCTGACCCGCGTGCGGGCCGCGTGGCGGGCCTGGGTTGCCGACCGCCCCTGGGCGCCGCTGGTCCACGTCGACCAGCGCTTCCGCCCCACCAACGACCAGCTCGCCGACAGCGCCGCACAGGCCCGCGGCGGCTGGCTGTACCTGGGTCCCGGGGAGGTGCCCACGGCCCTGCTCGACGCCGCGCGTGCCTGCTGCGGGACCGGGACCCGCCTGGTCCACGACGGCGCGCTGCCGTCGACCGCGGCGATCGACGCGGCGACCGACGCGCGCCTCGCCTGGGAGGACCGCTTCCACGTCGTGGCCAGCGATCCGACGCTGTCCCGCCAACGCCAGGCGCTGCTGTCGCACTGCCGCCACGGCGAGACGGTGCTGCTGATCGGTCCCCACGGCGCCGGCCGCCGCAGCCTCGTCTGCTGGGCCCACGGCCAGCTCGCGACGACGCCGCTCTCCGTGCTGGACGGTGGCTCCCACGCGACGCCCCCCGGCCGCTGGGTGCTGGTCCCCGACCCCACACCCGCGCTCGCCGGCACCCTGCAGCACCTCTGCCAGCGCGACGCGACGCCGGCGCCGCCACCACCACCGGCGGCCTCGACCGGCGTGCGGCCTGCGCACCCAGCCTTCGCCCCCATCATCGGCCGCGACCCGCTGCTCTGCGAGCAGCTCCACCGCGCATCGCTGCACGCCCCGCACGACACGCCCGTCCTCGTCCTGGGCGAGACCGGCACGGGCAAGGAGCTGCTGGCCCGGGCGATCCACGACGCCAGCGGCCGCAGCGGGCCGCTGGTCTGCATCGACCTCGGCACGCTCAGCGAGGACCTGGCGGCCAGCACGCTGTTCGGCCACCGTCGCGGCGCCTTCACCGGCGCCGATCGACCGCGGGAGGGAGCCTTCCGGCGCGCGCACAAGGGCACCCTCTTCCTCGACGAGCTGGGCAACCTGTCGCTGTCGACCCAGGCCCGCCTGTTGCGCGTCCTGCAGGAGGGAGAGGTGCTGCCGCTGGGCGCGGACCGCCCCGAGCCCGTCGACGTGCGCGTGGTGGCCGCCACCAACGCGGACCCCGCGGTCCTCGTCGCCGAGGGGCGCTTCCGCCGGGACCTGCTCTACCGCCTCAACACCGTGGTCCTGCGGCTGCCCGCGCTGCGCGAGCGCCGCGGCGACATCCCCGCTCTGACCCGGAGCATCCTCGACGGGCTCGGTGCCCCGCCACCCACCGACGCGGCCGTCGACGCCCTGGTCCACCGCCCCTGGCCGGGCAACATCCGCCAGCTCCACGGCGTGCTCCGGGCCGCTGCCGTCGAAGCCCTCGGCCAGCCCCTCCGGCCGCGCGACCTCGGCGCCAGCAGCCTGGCGGCGGACCAGCGGGCCCCCCTGGTCATCACCGCTGGCGAAGCCGGGCTCGACGGGCTCGGCCTGGATCGGGCGCAGAAGCTCCAGCTCAGCGCGCTCTCCCTGCGGGTCCCCGGACCCGCCGAGCGCGGGCGCCCGGCCCTGCTCGGCACCATCCTGGCCAGCCTGGGCGGCCGCCCCATCCGGGGCGACGCCCTGGACCTGCTGCTGGCCTGGCCGTGGTGGGGACACGGGGTCGAGCTGGATCGCAAGCTGTCGATGCTCCGCCGGCAGGTGTCCGGCGCCGTCGACCGCGACGCCGTGCTGGCGCTGTTCCCGGACATGGCCGCCGCCGTCACCCGCACGCCCATCAGCCTGCTGCTGCACCCGGTGCTCCGCGCCGACGGACAGGTCCGGGGCCTGCGCGACGATCACCACGCCGCCGCCGTGCTCATCGGCCGGGCCACGCGCCTTCCGCCCCCCGACGCCGCCGACCGCCGCAGCCGCTGGCTGCGCGCCACCGCCGGCGAGGGCGAGATCGACCTCGTGCCCTTCCCCCACCTGCCCGAGCTGTCTCGGGCCCACGTGCTGATCACCCGCCAGGCCGACGGCCTCACCGTGGCCCGGGTCCCTGGGAGCGCCCTCGATGTCGACGTCGTCGCCCCGGGGCGGCCTCCGGTGCACGTCGCCGCCGGGCAGCGCCTGGACACCGGCCCGGCCGTCGACATCCGGGTCCGCCGCACCGCGGGCGAGCCCTACCTGCGCATCTTCGCCTTCCTAGGCCAGCAGGCCATCGACGATTCCGCCGCGCGGCTCGCCCGGGACCGCAAGCCCGACGCCACCCGCGAGACGGTCCACCCACCCACGGGACGTCGGAGCGCCTTCTCGCTGTCTCCCGCCGAGGTCGCGCTGCTCGTCGACATCGTCGCCACAGCCCTCGGTGACGGCCAGCCCCTCGCGCCGGCGCTCCGTGGTCAGCTCCGCGTCCCCGGCCCCGACCGCGAACGACTCCGCGCCTACGTCGATGGCCCGCACCCCACCCAGGCCGCCGGCCGCCTGTTCGAGCTGCCCGCCAACGGTCCGCTGCGCGACGCCATGTCCGCGGCCCTGGCCGCGCGCGGCCTCGACGCCTCGGCACTACCCGCCCGGATCCGCAGGGCGGTCGCCGGATGATGAACCGTGCAGCCCCGGTTCACCGCGGTTCACGAACCAGGCCGTAAACCCCAGGCGAACCCGACAAGAAACCGAGCACTTACGCGATCTCCGCCCTGGCACGGGGCGTGCGTTCACCGGGGGCGTCCACTCACGGACGCCATCCCCGGAGCCACCATGCGCACGCAGACCACCCTCGTCGCCCTCGCCCTGATCCTGACCAGCACCCCGGCGCTGGCCACCACCTACGGCGGCAACCCCGTCCTGACGGTCGGCGCTGACTTCACCGGCGAGACCCTGACCGACGGGGCCGTCACCCTCGACAAGGTCGTCCTGCACCACTGCCTGGGCGGCACCAGCATCTGGAACACCGACGTCGACATCGACCCCGTCGCCGGCTGGTCCATGGACATGCCCGCCGGCGACCACTGCTCGGTCGACTTCGTGTGGTCCACCACCATGGAGCTCAACGGCCAGGGCTTCGCCATCGACTACGACGAGGCCAGCACCTCGGTCACGCTCGTCGGCGCCGACCAGCAGTCGGACCTGACCCCCTTCACGCTGGTCTCCGGTGTGATCCACGGCGGCAACCCCTCGCTCACCGTCCACATCCAGTAGACCGCGGGAGAGCGCTACCTTCGGGGGCGCGACAACGCGAAGAGCTGTACGCCGAGGTGCCACACCCGCTGGCCCCGGTCTTCGGTGCCCGACACGAGGCGCACCAGCTCTTCCTGGAAGCGCTCGAGGCGGCGACGCAGCTCCGGCAGCAGCGCGTCGGGGGCGGCGAAGGTCAGCGTGCTGAAGAGGCGGTCGTCGGGGGGGGCCTCGTCGAGGGCGCGCTCGGCCAGGTTGAGGACCGACCGGTGCTGGCGACGGAGCGCGAGCGAGACCATCCCGGGCGAGACATGGTGGCCGGTGGTCCACACGGCGTCGCCGTGGACCAGCTCGCCGGCGTCGTCACGCCGCAGGGCCCCCAGCTCCAGCAGCAGATCCAGCGCTTCCTGGGCCTGGTCGATCGAGATGGGCGGCACCACGGTGGCGGCGATCCAGCCGGCGTCACCACGAAAGCCCTCGCAGCGCGACAGCTCGGCCACCGCGGCGACGTACCAGCGAGACAGGAGCGCCCAGGTCTCGTCGTCGAGGCGGCGCGCGCCGTGGAAGCGGCGCGTCGAGAGGATCGTCTCCAGGGCCCGCTCGCGCTCGGTCTCGGCGAAGCCCTCCTCCAGCGTCACCAGGGCGAGGAAGTAGCGGCGCTCGTCGTCGTCGAGCTGGAGCTGGTCGGCGAAGACCTCGGCGCGATCCAGCGACAACACGCGGGATCCGCCGATGATCGCCGATAGCAGGGAGGGCGAGCAGTGCACCCGCGCCGCGAAGCGGCGCTTGCTCGGCCGTCCGGCGCGCGCGTCGAACCACGCCTGGAGGAAGACGCGGTAGTCCATGAAGTCATAGACCCGAGGGTCGTTCGAAGGTCGGTCGCCGGACATCGCGGCAGCGTAGCAGGTAAGGCGCTTACACCGGGTCGACCGCAGCGCCCGACGGCGTCAGTCCAGCTCTTCGGGCAGGTGGACGGGGACACCGGCGGCCAGCCCGATGGCGCGCGACAGGTTCACGGCCCATGCGGCGTCGATGACGAGCATGTCGTGGTCGTAGGTCGGGTCCAGGGTCGCCGAGTGCTCGCGGCGGGCCGCGACCTCGCGGCGGTGGTCTTTGTCGAAGACCAGCTCGACAGCGTGGCGGTCCCAGCGGCTGCTCAGGCGCACGCGGACATCGCGCAGCGAGGACCGCGCGTACACCCGCCGCTGCCCGCGGGTGAGCAGCAGGCGCCGCTCGTCGAGGGCCATGCTGAGGCGTCCGTTGACCCAGACCCGCAGCCGCGGCCCCTCCGTCGCCCAGCAGGTCCGCGGCATGGTGGCCACCAGGGCATCGCAGCCACCCTCGAACACCCGGTAGGAGGCGGCCAGCTCCCGGACGAGGCCCGCGCGCTCTGCGGTGCGCAGCCAGGTGTCGTGGACCATCGTGACGGTCTCGGCCCCGCCCGACCAGGCCAGGAGCCGCACCGCCAGCTCGGGGTCGGGGCTCGACGACGCGCCGGTCAGCAGCAGCTCGGTGCCCGGCTCGGCGGCGTCGTGGATGGCGCGCACGACCTCGTCGGGGTCCGCGCAGCGGGACAGCAGGGCGCGGCGGCGGCCGTCCTGCTCGTCCGTGGAGCGCTGGGCGAGGGCGTCTCGGATGGCGTCGGCGACCTGTTCGTGTCCGGCGGCGCGGGCGACCTCGTCCGCCGACGCGACCCGGCCCTCCTCGAAGCGGCAGGGCTGGGCACCGGCGAAGATGAGCTGGCGGGCGCGCTCCAGGTCACCCCGGACGGCGGCGCGGAAGAGGGCCTCGGTGGCGTGCGCAGGTGTGGCGTTCATGCTGCCAACGTAGGCCAACAGCGGGTCGCAGCGGCGTCAGGAAAGGTCGACGAGCGTGCCTGTTCTTCACCGGTCGGCGGTCAGCCAGGATCCCCGGCCACCTGAGACCACGCGACCGGGCGTTCCGATCCACCGCCCAGGCTTCCCCCCACCAGGCACAACCGCATGCCAGGGCGACAGATCGCGGCTTCGCCCTCTTCCGGCTCGCGGCCTTGTGGCCTCGCGGCGTCGTCGACTCGCGGCGTCGTCGACTCGCGGCGGCGTCGACTCGCGATGCGCAGTTCCGGGTCGACTTTCCTGAGGGGAACATACGGCGGGAGGCGGCGATGCCTCGGCTCGTTCGTTCCGCTGAGGGGAACATACGGCGGGAGGCGGCGATGCCTCGGCTCGTTCGTTCCGCTGA
>CAZRFD010000156.1:15627-15894 GCA_964599085.1 uncultured Enterobacterales bacterium
GGGGGACAGGCGGCGGGAGGCGTCTGCCCGGCTGCGAACAACTCGTACTGCGATCGAGCCCCAGACCGTTGCGGGCGTTGCGGAAGCGCTGCTCCTGGTTTGCACGCGCCCCGACGTTCCGGCACCGACCATTGTCTCCGACAATGTCGGTGCGTTCCTGCTGGCGGGGGGAGGGCCAACCCTCATGATTGATCGTACCGCCCGAAACAGCATCATTGGTAGACCTCCTACCAACTCGGGTGTGCATCGGCACAAGGCCGAGCGGGT
>CAZRFD010000157.1:0-15532 GCA_964599085.1 uncultured Enterobacterales bacterium
GGACCGCTCCTGGAGCACCATGGCCGACACGCTGAGCGCGACGGCGGCGCGCTGAGCGCGGGGTCTTGACGCGCGCACTCTCGCCCCTCGGCGCCCACCCAGCGACACCCGCCGACCGGCGCCGACAGGCGCCGACGCAGGGCGACACACAGAGACTTCCAGGGCCAGCGCGCACCCCGTATGTTGCCAGTGTCCGCAGGGCAGCGAGGCCGACGACAGCAAGGTCCTCTCGCCGAGCCGCCCCGCACCACAGAGCCTGAACCACAGAGCCTGCATCCGCCGTGCGCACCCACCCCTTCCATCGCTTGCACCGAGGCCGCGGGGCCGCCCCTCGCCGGAATTCGCCGACGAGGGCCGCAGCCTCGGTGCCCACGCTCCCCCGGCTTCGAGGGGCCGCCCCTGTCCGGAATTTGCCGGTCAGGGCCTCGCAGCCGGGACCCCTTCTCCGCGTCGCCGCTGCCCTGAGCGCTGCGCGCGGGCAGGTCCTGGCGAAGGGGGGCCGCCCCCCGTCGAAATAGTTCGGCGGGGGCCCCTTCGCCCTCCCTCTTCCGACGCCCGGAGCCGCAGCCGCGACTCCGGGCGTCGCTGCTTGTGCTGCAGGAGAGCTGCCCGCACCCCCGGCACGCGCTTTGACTAACGGGGCCGCGAGTGTAACGGTCTGCATGCAGGCCCCAGGACGCCGACGGCACCACGGTCGCCATGCGACGGATGGTTGTGCGAGGATCGCCACCCGGGGCCGCGCCCCCCGGAGCCGTCATGCTGATCCTGCTGCTGTCCCACGCCGCCCTCGCCCAGAGCGCCCCCACCCTGCCGCAGCTCAACGCGCAGAACTACCGGCCACCGGTGGACGCCGAGCAGACGCTGTGGACCGAAGACGCCTCGCTCAAGCCGGATGGCTGGTTCTCCGCCCGCCTGTGGGGCAGCTACGCGCGCAACCCGCTGGTCTACGAGTTCGCTGACGGCACCACGCCCGACGAGGTGCTGGTCGGTGACGTCCTGCAGTTCGACGTGATCCCCGCGATCTCCTTCAAGCACCTGCGGCTCGGCGTCGACCTGCCGCTCTACCTGACGTCCAGCGGCTCGCAGGTCAGCAGCGGCACGGGCCTCGGCGACCTGGCCGTCGACCTCAAGGGCACGCTCCTCGACACGGACGATGCGCCACTGGGAATCGCCCTCGCCGGCCGCATGGCGCTGCCGACCGCCAGCGTCGACGCCCCCCTCGGCAGCGACGGCCTCGGCGGCGAGCTGTCGCTCATCGCCGACAAGCGGCTCGGTGACCTGCTGCTGGCGGCCAACGTCGGCACGCGCTTCGGGCCAGAGGTCGTGCTCGACAACATCACCATCAACGACCAGTTCCTGTGGCGGCTGGGCGGGGCCTACGCCATCACCGACGACAATGGGCTGTCGCTGGACCTCGCCGGCAGCTCCACCTACTCGGCCCCGCTGTCGAACCCGGCCAGCTCCCCCATCGAGGGCATGGTCGGTGGCTGGCAGCGGTTCACGGACTTCGTGCTGCGAGCCGGCATCGGCTCGGGCCTGACCGCTGGCGTCGGCTCGCCCGACTTCCGCGCGATCCTCGCCTTCTCCTACGAGCCGCCCCCCGACCGCGACACCGACCTCGACGGCATCGTCGACCGCCAGGACGACTGCCGGGAGGATCCGGAGGACCTCGACGGCTGGCAGGACAGCGACGGCTGCCCGGACCCCAGCACCAAGGTCATGTTCCGCTTCGTCGACGACGACGGCTATGCAGTCGAGGGGGTGGGTTCCGAGGTCACCGGCGAGGGCATCGACCCCATCGCCCGCAGCGGAGCCTTCGAGGTCGAGCTGCACCCCGGCCCCTACCAGGTGACCGCGGGCGCAGATGGCTATGAAGACGCCAGCCTCACCACCACGGTGCCGACGGCGGCGCACCACGAGGTCGTCGTGAACATGCACGCCATCCCCGGCGTGCTGGTGCTGACGGTCGATGACCCCGAGGGCAAGCCCACGCCCTTCCGCTGGGCCATCGAGGGCGGCTTCACCGACGACGACGACGGCAAGGTCGACCAGCAGGTCGCGCCCGGCCGCTACATCCTCCGCGTCCAGGCCGGCGGCTACATGGCGATCCGCAAGCCCATCGACGTCGCCCCGGGGGCACGGGTCGAAGAGCACTTCACCCTGCAGCCCAGCAAGATCGTCGTCACCAAGGAGCGCATCGAGCTGTCCGAAGAAGTCTACTTCGACACCGGCAAGTCCTCGATCAAGCCCGAGAGCTTCAGCATGCTGACCGAGGTCGCCAACGTGCTCAAGGACAACCCCGACATCACCAAGGTGCGGATCGAGGGGCACACCGACAGCCGCGGGTCGGCCTCGATGAACCAGCGGCTCTCCGAAGCGCGCGCCAGGGCCGTGCTCGACTACCTCGTCGACCAGGGCGTGGAACCCGAACGCCTGACCAGCGCCGGCTACGGCGAGTCCCGGCCGCTGGTGCGTGGCAACAACGAAGCCGCCTGGTCGAAGAACCGCCGGGTGGACATCTTCATCGAAGAGCGCGCCGAAGAGTAGCGCTCGCCGCCTCGCCCGCCCCGGCGCCCGCCGCCGGGGCGGCATCGTTCGTCCCCCACCTCGGCCCGAGGCCTTCGTGTTCGTGCTGCTGCTGGCCTGTGCCACCCCCCCGTCCTCGCTGCCGCTGCTCCAGGCGGGGGAGCCGCAACCCCTCGAGCCCGCCGAGGTCGTCGCCGCCGCGGACCTGGACGGCGACGGGCGCGACGAGATCATCCGCGTGCGCGACGGCAAGGCGCTGTGGCGCGACCAGCAGGTAGACCTGGGCGGGCTGGCCCAGGCCGTGTCCCGGGGGGACATCGACGGCGACGGCCGGGAAGAGGCGTTGATCGCCACCGGGATCGGCCGCGGGATGCCCGACGTGCCAGCGCGACTCTGGTCCATTGGCGACGACGGTGGGCGGATCCTGTGGGAACGGGACGGTCCGCGCAACCAGGTCGCCGACCTGCACGTCGTCGACGGGGCTCCAGGCCAGCCGGACCGCGTCTTCCTGGTCGCGTTCACCGACGCCCGCACGACCACCGGAGGCTGGCTGGTCGACGGCAGGCTGGAGCCGCTGCACGAAGCCTCCATGGCGCTGCGCATGCAGCCCCTCGGCCCGGACCTGGTGGTAGGGCGGCTCTACGGCGATGCCCCCAAGACCCCTGGAGATCTGCGGCTGATCGACGCCAGGGGGGAGGACCGGCCGCTGTCCGCCCACCGCGGCATCCGCTCGCTCGCCAGCGGCGACCTCGACGGCGACGGCTCCCCCGAGCTGCTGGTCGGGGACGGCTGGCACTACGCCTACGGCGAGCACGCCCAGCCCACCCTGCGCCTGTTCCCGGAAGCGGGCGTCGGGCAGCCGCGCGTCATCGCGCGCCTCGACGGCAGCTACGCTATCGAGGAGATCGAGGTCGCCCAGCCGCCCGACGGCGGCCCGGCTGTGATCCTGGCCACCGGCAGCTCCTCGGTCGTCCTGCTGCAGCGCGACGCGCTCGGCTGGGCGCCGACCACCATCGGCCGGGTCGAGCCCTCGGGCAATGCCGTCATCGCCCACGACGACGACACGCTGTCGGTCGTGGTCTCCGGCCGACCCGCGACGCGGGTCCCCCTGACCCGTCCCTCCACCCGGTGACCGATCACCGATCCCGCAGACCGCCGGTTCGGCCTGTTCCGGCCCCGCCCCGCCATCCCCGCCGCTATGTTGCGCCCGTGAAGCACCCCCTCGCTCTCTGCATCCCCCTGGCCCTGGCGTCAGGCTGCGCCCACCACCGCGCGACCGCCGACCTGCTGGGCCCCCGCCGCGATCGCGTCGACCTCTACAAGGCCTGGCCCCAGGGCGACAAGCTCTACGTCGAGGTCGACCTCGGCGACGGCACGCCCCGCATGATGCTGCTCGACAGTGGTGCTGGCGTGTCCTTGATCACGCCGGACGTGGCCGCCGAGCTGGGCGTCGTCCTGTCGGACCAGGTCGACCAGTACGTGCAGGTCAGCGGACTGCTCGAAGCGCGCAGCGGTGTCATGCCCGAGGTCCGCATCGGGCGCTACCGGGTGCGCAACGTCAAGGTGGCGGTCCCGCTGCAGCCGGTCCACGACGACGCCGGCGTCGTCCCCATGGCCGGCCTGCTCGGCAGCAACGTGCTCTCCCACTTCCAGGTGATGGTCGACTACCCAGCCAACCAGCTCCAGCTCGCCCGACAGCCCGTCGTCGAGCTGCCGCCCACCGCAGCGCCGCTGTACTTCGACGGCCAGCACGCCATGACCGGCGCCGTGCTGGTGGCCGGAGAGGGCGCGGACACGGTCGAGGAGGAGATCCTCGTCGACATCGACACCGGGGCGCGCGGCCTGTGGTTGTTCGGGGCGGTCTCCGACAAGCTGGCCGCCCTGGCCAGCCAGGGGATGGAGCCCGTCGTCGGCGTCAGCTCGTCGGAGGGGCTGCCGCTGCGAGCGGCGCTGCGACCCACCCGGCGGATCCCGCTGCAGGCGGTCCGGGCTGGCGGGACGGTGGTCGAGCGGCAGCTCGACGCGACCTGGCCCGTCCTGGGCGATGGCACCGAGGACCTCCAGGCGACCAGCCCGGGGCTGCTCGGCCACGCCGTCCTCGACGGCTACCGCGCGGTGCTCGACTACCCCGCGCAGCGCTTCGCCCTGCTGCCCGCTGACGCGGTCAAGCCCGAGAACGACGTCCACGACTGGCAGCTCCGCCAGCTCCGCCACAGCGGGGATGCCGACCGCCTCGTCCGTATGGCCGAGGTGCAGACATGGCTGGGAGATCTGGACGACGCCCGCAGCAGCCTGGAGCGCCACCACCGGCGCCACCCCGACGACCCCGAGGGCGCCGTCATGCTGGCTCGAGTGATGCGCTTCGACAGCGACGCGGCGGGTGCCCTGGCGCTGCTGGTGGACCTGGCACCCGGCGATCTCGTCGACCAGGGGGAAGCCGTCGCCGTGGCCAACGGCCTCGTCCTGGACGGCCGCACCGACGACGCGCTGAACCTGGCGACGCAGGCGAGCATCGACCGCCCCGACGATCCCCAGGGTTGGCTGGCGCTGGCGGACGTCCGAAGGGCCATCGGTGACCTCGACGGCGCCCGCGCCGCCCTGGTCCGCGCGAACGTCGCCGGCGACAACCCCGACGGGGCGCTGCTGCGGCGGGCCATGCTGGCCTGGACCGAGGGCGACCGCCAGGGCGCCTTCACCCACCTGCGGCGACACCTCGACCTCACCAGCTCCGCGGCGGTGGCGCCGTGGTTCTACGGACTGCTGGTCGAGTCCGAGGAAGATCGCGAGATGCTGCACACCGACCTCGACCGGGCCCTCTCCCGGCTGCACCCCGGCGAGGGGGCGCTCGACTTCCTTGCGGCCGGCTACCTGCGGGCAGGAGACACCGAGACAGCGCGCCGGTTGATGGAGCAGGGCATGGCCCGCGACTGTCCCCAGGCCAGCGACGACGCCCAGCGCGACAACTGCACGGCCTGGTACCACGCGCTGCTGGGGGTCGACCTCGACGACGCCCGGGCGCGCATCGAGCGGGCGCTGGTCACCCACCCGCACCGCGCCGAGTACCTCGACACCCTGGGCGTCGTGCTCGAAGCCCAGGGCGATCTGTCCGGCGCGAGCGCCGCGGCAGCGGAGGCCGCCTTCCTCACCCCCGACGACATCTACCTTCGGTGGCAGGCCGAACGCCTCCGCAAGGCGGCGGAAGACACCGGCGGCCCACCGGCGGCGGGGAGCTGATGCGACCGCGGACCGCGATCCGGCTCGGGCCGCTCCTCGCGTGCTCGGCGCTGCTTGCCGGCTGCGGCCCCGCGTCCGTCGGAGACGACGCTACGGGTGGGGGCACGGCCGAGGGCGGGACCTCGGACGGAGGGCTGGCCGACGGCGGCACACTCGACGGCGGCGCCACGGATGGTGGCGGGGCCGATGGCGGCACAGCCGATGGCGGCACAGCCGACGGGGGCACAGCCGACGGGGGCACCGACACCACAGCACCCGACTTCCGCGACGCCGGCCCCTACGTACCCTCACTGACGACCGGAAGCACCGATGTGGGCGGTGGTTGCACCCTGTCCTGGACCGCGTTCCGCCCGCAGGACCAGACGCCAACGGCCACCGTGCTGCTCGCGCACGGCTACCTCCGCAGCCAGGCCAACCACACCGACCTCGCGACCCACCTCGCGAGCTGGGGCTTACAGGCCGTCACCATGGACCTCTGCCACTCCTCGCTGCTCGACGTCGACCACGAACAGAACGGCCTCGACCTCGTCGCCCTGCGCGGGACGGTCGCGGAGGGTCCGGTGGTCTACGCCGGCCACTCCGCGGGGGGGCTCGCAGCGCTCGTCGCGGGGGCCGCCGACCCGGATGCGGCCGCCGTGCTGGCGCTGGACCCCGTGGACGTCGGGGACCTCGGCCTGTCGGCTGCGGCCTCGATCACGGGCGAGGTGCGGGCTCTGTTCGGCGAACCCGGCCTGTGCAACAGCGACGGCAACGGGGTCGACGTCGTCCAGGCGGCCCCGCTGCACCGCGAGCTGCGCCTCACCGACGCCGATCACTGCGACTTCGAGGGGCCGACCGACGTGCTGTGCACAGGGCTCTGCAGCGGTGGCAACGACAGCTTCTCCGACGACGAGATTGCGGCGACCACGCACGCCCTGGCGACGGCGGCGGTGCTGGCGACCGCGGCCGGAGACGCCACCGCCGATCAGTGGTGGGACCCGGGCGCTGCCTGGGGGGCAGCGCTGTTGGCGTCGGGTGCGGTGACCGAACCCTGACGGCCAGACCCGGTGCCGGTGCGGACGCTGGCTGGAGGCTGAGGGGTCGATGGCCCAAGGCCACCGACTCGGCTACCCTGCCGCCGCCAACCCGGGATGCGCCATGCTGCCAGCCGTTCTCCTCTGCGTGACCCTCTCCGCCCGAGCCGGCGGCCCCGTCGACCCCAACGCCCCGGTGCCAGACAAGGGCACGGTGGTCTCGGTCTACGACGGCGACACCCTCACCCTCGACAGCGGCGACAAGGTCCGCCTGAAGTGGGTGAACACCCCCGAGCTGAAGCCGGCCGAGGACTACGGCACGGAAGCGCGCGAAGCGACGCGCGAGCTGTGCCTGGGCCAGGAGGTCAGCCTGGCATACGGCGAGGTCAAGCGCGACGGCTACGGCCGGCTCATCGCCGGCGTCACCTGCCAGGGCCAGGACCTCTCCGAGCACCTGCTGACGCTCGGCTTCGCCCACCTCTTCCTCATCCCTCCCAACGACCGGGACACGACCCCGCTGCTGGAAGCGCAGGGCAAGGCCCACGCCGCCAACCGCGGCATCTGGAGCACGGATCGCTACCAGGGCGCCCTGCACATCACCAGCTTCCACGCCAACGCCCCCGGCGACGACCGCGAGAACGTCAACGGCGAGTACCTGCGGGTGTGCAACGTCAGCCAGGACGACGTCGAGCTGGCCGGCTACCGCCTGACGGATCTGTCGGGGCGGTCGTTCACGCTCCCGTCCGCCATCCTGCCGCCCGGCGCCACGGTCAAGATCCACAGCGGCGTCGGCGACGCCCAGGTCAGCCCCGACCAGCAGATCGAGATCTTCCTGGGCAGCGACGGCCCCATCTGGAACAACAAGCGGGACCGGGCCACGATCTACGACCGGCATGGCCACGTGGTCGACGCCCGCGACCACGAGGTCAAGGGCGACGGGACGCACTGACCGCCGCCAGGGGCGCGGCGTCGCACGGGGGGGCCCTTGTCCGCACCCAGCCCGCCGGCTAGGAGGGCGCATGCCTGCTGCCTACCTCGACTGGCTCACGGACCTCTTCGACGAGGCCCAGGTTCCCTACACCCCGGACACCGCCGAGTGGCTGGACGCCTCCCTGCGCCGCATCGCCGACGCAGAGGGTCAGCCCGAAGACGCGGTCTGGCGGACGCTGCAGAAGCGCTGGCTGCGCCACGGGCCGTCCGGCAAGCAGCTCCTCGCGGCGCTGCTGCGCCAGCAGGTCTACGCGCGGCGCGACTCGCCGCTGCGCCCGCAGGAGGGACAGGCCTACTTCACCAACGACCAGTGGCGGAAGGAAGAGGGTCTCTCCTGACCCGTCCCTCCCCCATCGCTGCGGGTGGCGCGCGCAGTCCCGACTGCCTGGTGCTTGCGCGTGCCTGAGAACACACCGCGGAACCTGATCCGGTCCATGCCGGCGGAGGAAAGCGATGCCTGACAACATCCACGTCGAAGACCCCCACGGCCCTGGCCCCCACGACTCTGGCCCCCACGACCCTGGCCAGCAGCGCGCACCCGGCCGCTACCCCGTCACGGTCGGGCCGCTGCAGGTCCCCATGACCGAAGTGGTGCTGACCACCGGCGACGTCGTCCGGCTCTACGAGACGCTCGGGCCCCAGGGGCACGACCCGGCGCAGGGCCTGCCCGAGCGGCGCCAGGCGTGGGTCGCCGCACGACAGCAGCGCGGCGACACCAACTTCTCGCAGATGCACTACGCCCGCCAGGGTGTCATCACAGAAGAGATGCAGTTCATCGCCCTGCGCGAGGGCGTCGACGCCGACTTCGTGCGGCAGGAAGTGGCCGCGGGCCGCGCCGTCATCCCGGCCAACCGCAAGCACCTCGAGCTCGAGCCGATGATCATCGGCCGGAACTTCCGGTGCAAGGTCAACGCCAACATCGGCAACTCGGCGGTCCACAGCTCGCTGGAAGAAGAGGTCGAGAAGCTGCGCTGGTCGGTCCGCTGGGGAGCGGACACGGTGATGGACCTGTCGACGGGGTCGCGCATCCACGAGACGCGGGAGTGGATCCTGCGCAACTCGCCCGTGCCCATCGGCACCGTGCCGATCTACCAGTGCCTGGAGAAGGTCAAGGGCAAGGTCGAAGACCTGACCATCGACCTGTTCCTGGAGACCCTGGAAGAGCAGGCCCAGCAGGGCGTGGACTACTTCACGATCCACGCCGGGGTGCTGCTGCGGGACGTGCGCCTGAGCGCCGACCGCGTGACCGGCATCGTGAGCCGTGGCGGCTCGATCATGGCGGCGTGGTGCCTGCACCACCACAAGGAGAACTTCCTCTACGAGCACTTCGATCGGATCTGCGAGCTGATGGCCCGCTACGACGTGACGTTCTCGCTCGGGGATGGGCTGCGGCCCGGCTGCATCGCCGACGCCAACGACGACGCGCAGTTCGCCGAGCTTCGTGCCCTCGGAGAGCTCACGAAGATCGCCTGGGCGCACGACGTCCAGGTCATGATCGAGGGCCCCGGCCACGTGCCGCTCAACAAGATCGCCGAGAACATGGAGCGGCAGCTCGCCGACTGCCATGAAGCGCCCTTCTACACGCTCGGGCCACTGCCGACGGACTTCTGCCCCGGGTACGACCACATGGCGTCGGCCATCGGCGCGGCCATCATCGGCAGCCAGGGCTGCGCCATGCTCTGCTACGTCACGCCCAAGGAGCACCTGGGGCTGCCGGACAAGGAAGACGTCAAGCAGGGTCTGATGGCCTACCGGATCGCCGCGCACACCGCCGACATCGCCAAGGGTCTGCCCGGCGCGCAGCTCCGCGACGACACGCTGTCCAAGGCGCGCTTCGAGTTCCGCTGGGAAGACCAGTTCAACCTCGCCCTCGACCCGGATCTGGCCCGCGCCTACCACGACGAGACGCTGCCCCAGGACCGCATGAAGTCTGCCCACTTCTGCAGCATGTGCGGCCCGCGCTTCTGCTCGATGGAGATCACCCAGCGCCTGCGCACCGGCGTGCGTGCCGAGCTGCCGCCGGGAGATCGCAGCGTGGCCGACACAGCGACGGCGGACGTAGCCGTGGCCGGCATGGCCGAGAAGTCTGCCCAGTTCAAGGCCCTGGGCGGCAAGGTCTACGTGCCGGTGCAGGACGCCTGAGGGGCGCCCCGCAGGCCGCGCCGCCGCAGCGCCAGTGGTGGTCGCGCGCCGTCAGCGCTCGCGCTGCGTCAGCATCGCGCGCACCCGCCGCATCAGGGGGCGCAGGCTGCGATGGGCGACCAACCGGGTGGCTTCGTCGACCGGGAACCAGTCGACGCCGGTGATGCCCTCACCGCCGATCGGCCGCAGCAGCGCCGGATCGAAGCGTTCGGGTGCGTCCATCAGGTACATGTGCAGCGTCTTGAGGCGGGGTTCGTGGTCGGGCGTGGTGAAGCCGTAGCGGACGAAGCCCAGCTCCTGGCGGATCTCCAGGTCGCAGGGGATCCCCGCTTCCTCGCGCACCTCGCGGACCGCCGCGGCCGCGGGGCTCTCACCCGGCTCGAGCTTGCCCTTGGCGACTTCCCAGGTGCGCCGGTGGCGGCGCTGGACCTGGATGAGGAGCAGCTCGGCGCCCACCCGGCCATGCCACACCGGGATGCCCCCGGCGCTGGCCTGCTCGGCGAAGCCCTCCCGCAGGTTGAGCACGTGCCCCACCGGGACGCTGCTGGCCTGCCACAACCCCTGGCGGTTCCGCTCGAAGCGACAGCGCCGTAGCTGTCGGGCCCGGGCGGCGTCGATGTAGAGGACGACTGGTTCACCGGACTGGCGGTGGGCGACCTGCCAGGCCTGCGACTCGGAGCGGGACAGGAACACCGGGCGCCCCCCCCCGATCTCGAGCACCCCGCGCGCACGTGCGCGCTCGGCCCGGTCGAGGGTCGTGGCGTGGTACAGGATGTCCGGTGGACACGGGCCCCGGCGGCCGGTTCGGTTTCGGGGTCGTCGGGCTTGGGGGGACCGTCCAGCGAGCGCCTGCTCGTCGTTGGCCTTGTGATCGTTCATTGTGGGAGCCAGTGGCTCCCCGAAGAGACGGGGAATTGCCAGCAGCATAGCGTGACGCGGTCCACCGTCCCACCAGCACGACCCTCCGCGCCCTACTGCACTGGGTCGATCACCCGCCGCCACAGCGCATCAGCGGTGTCCGCGGCCTCTCTCGTGGCCTGGCAGAACCACCGCCAGCGCGCGAGGCGCTCGTCGGGCGGCGCAGGAAAGGCGAGGTCGACCGCGAAGCGGGCGTCGTCCACGAAGCGGCCGCCGAGGAAGCGGAACATGGCGATGAGGCTGCGGCTGGCGTCGCACTCACCCTCACCTGCTCCGAGCGCTGCGCCGAGCCCCATGGCGACGGCGTCCGCGGCGGGAGCCAGGGGCGGCAGCACCGTGTGGGCCGGCAGGCCCGCCACGTGGCTGGCCACCTCTGCGAGACCACAGACGAGCGCGTCGAAGCGACCGTCGGGGTCGCCAGCGCGCATGGCCTGCAGCCAGTCCTCGACCCGATCGCGGACCCGCAGGCGGGCCCGCGACAGCAGCTCGGCCACGCGCCCATCGTCCCAGGCAGCGGCCAGCGTCGCCCCGTCGAGATCTGCCGGGAGAGGGTCGGGCAGGCTGTCGACCACAGGCTCGAGGAAGCGCGTCAGCGCGGCGCGGGGCGCGCCTGTCATCCCCTGGCCCGCCCGCAGCGCGAGGCTGAGGCGCACGAGGGGGGGCGCCGGCGCGGCGCAGAGCAGATCGATCAGCGCGGGTTCCGCCGGGCAGCCGAGCTTCGCCAGGGCGTCGCGGAGCTGACGTCCGAGCGCCCGCTGGGACGGATCCGGCGACCGGCTCAGCGCCACAAAGGCGCGGCTCGCCGCCCCCTGCCCGTCCCCGGCGCGGTCGACGAGGAACCAGCCGTCGGCGCCGTCCTCCGTCACCGAGGCCGCGAGGGGATCGGCCGCCGGCCCCGGCACGATGACCAGGGCACCGCTGCCCAGGTCGCGGCCGACACCGCAGCTCGCCAGCACCGGCGCGTGGACGATCGCCGGGCCGCGCACCGGTGTCACCGTGTCCGGATCGCCGACGATCTCGACGTCGAGGGGAACGCCGAAGCTGCGGCTGCGAGACAGCAACAGGATCCCGGCGGTGAGCGCCATCGCGCTTGGGCCTCTCAGGGCGACTGCCATGCTTCCTCCGTCAACGGCATCATCCGTCCTCTCCCTGTCGCGCGGCCACCCAGGCGTGCAGCGACCACGCCGCGGCCAGCACCGGCGACCCCGTGCTCAGCACGATGATCACGACGCTCACGGCGCCCTGGGGGAACACGCTCAGGGCCAGGCAGGCCAGCGCCCAGCCCCCCAAGGCCAGGAAGCCGCCGAAGCGCGCCTGCCGCGGCGCGAGCTGCCCGTCGCGTAGCGCCGGCGCCGCGTCCAGGCTGCCGCGGCCGGTCCGCCAGCGCATGAAGGCCTCGGCCTGACCCAGCAGGCGGATCCCACCGACCAGGCCCACCACCGCCAGCCAGGCCAGCGCCAGCGCCAGCGGGCGCAGTGGGTAGTCGGCGCCGAGGTAGCCGAACCAGACGAAGGTCGCCGCCGCCCCGGTGATCACGCCCCACTTGCCGCCGCCGCCCAGCGCTGCCAGCGCCCAGTCCCGCACCGGGCCGAGCGCTCGCTTGCCGGCCGGCGTGGGTCCCGCGAACCGGTTGCGGACCGGGCCCTCCTCCTTGACCAGTTCCACGTCTTCGGCGACGAAGGGCACCGCGAGCAGCCGGTCTGCGCGCGCGCCCTCCGACAGCCAGGGAGCAATGGCCGCCCGCCGCGCATGGGACGAGATGGTGCGCCCGGCGATGGCGTGGCCGGTCAGCCGGAGCGTGTAGCTGTTGTCGGCCGCGCGCGCCGTCACCATGGCCCGTGGCGTCTGCAGCAGGCCCTCTTCGAGCAGCGAAGCCCGCGGCACGGCCAGGATCAGCTCGTCGTCGAAGGGGGCCAGCTCGACCTTGGCGGTCGAGGCCAGCGCACCCCGCCCCGTCCACAGCTCCACGGGGCCGTGGAAGGACAGGATGCGGATGATCTCGTCGGGCAGGTTTGCGGGCGGCACCGCCGCAGCCTACGCCACGCCGACGACAGGGGTCAGCGCGAGCGAGAAGGCGTGGCCGTCCAGCTCGTCTGCTGCGGGCCCGGCGACGACCTCCAGCTCGACAGCCAGGGTCTCCTTGGCGATGTGTTCGCGGAAGCGCTCCACCGCCGCCAGGACGGCCTCGTCGCCGCCCACGCGCAGGCGGATCCGCGCGGAGTAGGCGAGATCGAGGTCCTTGCGGGCGCCCTGGATGCGGTTGATGACCTCGCGCGCGAGGCCCTCCTGGCGCAGATCCTCGTCCAGGTCCGCGTGGAGCGCGACCACCGCCGACGCCGAGCCAGCAGCCTGGAAGCCCTCCTTGGCGACGACCTCGAGCACGACGTCGTCGGCGCCGAGGTGGATCGTGCCGCTGGCCAGCTCGATGGGGTAGCCCTGGCCCGACAGCACCGCCTGGCGCACCTCTGCGCCGCTGGCGGTGGCCAGCGCGCGCGCACAGCTCTTCATCTCCTTGCCCAGGCGCTTGCCCAGCCGCGGATAGTCGGGCTTGACCTTGAAGTCCACGAAGTCCTCGGCGCGACCGCTGAAGTGGACCTCGCGAACGTTCAGCTCGTCGGCGACCAGCGGCAGCAGCGACTGCAGCCGGGCAGCCCGACCCGGCTGGGCGAGGACCAGCTCGACCGCCCGTAGCGGCTGCCGGACCTTGACGCCGACCCGGGCCCGGGCGGCCAGGCCGAGGCTGCAGACCTCGCGCACGAGGTCCATGTCCTCGATCAGGGCGCGCTCCGCGTCGGTCGGCTGCGGGTTGACCTCTGGCCAGTCCTCGAGGTGCACGCTCTCGCCCCCGCCGAGCCGCAGGAAGAGCGCCTCGGAGAGGAAGGGGGTGAACGGCGCGAGCACCTTGCTCAGCGTGCGCAGCACGTCGTAGAGCGTCCACAGCGCCGCGACGGTGTCGGCCCCCTCACCCCAGAAGCGGGCGCGCGAGCGTCGCACGTACCAGTTGCTCAGCCCGTCGACGAAGGAGCGGATGGCCTGCGCCGCTTCGTAGATGCGCAGGCCGTCGAGGTTGTCCTGGACATCCCGCACGAGCTGGTCGGTCTGCGCGCGGATCCAGCGGTCGAGCACCTGGTTGCTCGGCCGGCTGACGTCCCGAGACGGGTCGAAGCCGGCGAGGTTGGCGTAGATCGTGAAGAAGTTGAACACGTTGGCCAGGCGCAGGTGCAGCTCGCGCTGCCCCTCGCGGATGGCACGCATCGACAGCCGGGTGTTCGTCCAGGGCGGGTTGCTCGCGTAGAACAGCCACCGGAAGGCGTCGGCTCCGGGCGGGTCGAAGGGAGCGATCAGCCAGCAGCGGCCGTCCTGCAGACCCGCCGCCGCAGCGTCTTCGGGGTGCAGGGCCACGGTCTCCTTGGGCAGGCCCTTCCACGCCTTGAGGGTGACGGGCAGGCCGCCGACTCCCTCTTCGTCGACCGCCAGCGTCATGCGTTCGTGCCTGGCGAGATCCACGCTGCGCACGGCTGCGGCGGTCATGCCCACCTGCCCGCGCTGCAGCCGGTCGTCCGTGACGAACTTCAGCCGCATGCTTCCCCGCAGCACGAGGTGCGGCGAGGTGTAGTTGCCGACCGACTTCGACTCCTTCTTGCCGTCCATGTCCGAGACGTGACCGAGCACGACACAGCTCTTGTAGGGGCGCGGGTAGCCGACGGGATCGATGCCGTACCGGCGGCAGGTGTCGTCGTCGAACAGCAGGGTCGAGATCATCAGCAGGCTGTAGAACCAACCCCGCGTCTGGTCGACGGCTTCGCTGATGAAGTCGGCCGGGAAGGCCTGCTTGAATTCTTCGACGCCCTGGTGGGGAAAGCCCCACTGCGCAAAGGGCATGCAGCCGGAGTCGAACCAGCAGTCGATGACCTCGATGACGCGATGCATCGTGCCACCGCACTCAGGGCAGGGCACGGTGACGCGGTCGATCCACGGGCGGTGTACCTGGAGGTTGTCGTCGATGCCGTCGGCGAAGCCGACTGCACCGGCTTCCTCGAGGGCGGCCATGCTGCCGTAGGCCTGCTGGTGGTCGCACTGCGAGCAGGTCCAGATGGGCAGCGGCGTGCCCCAGAAGCGCTCGCGCGACAGCGCCCAGTCGACGTTGTTGCGCAGGAAGTCCCCGAAGCGCCCCTCCTTGATGTGCTCGGGCAGCCAGGTGACCTCTGCGTTGTTGGCCAGCGCTTCGTCCTTGAAGGCGCTGGTGCGGATGAACCAGCCCGGGCGAGCGAGCTGGAGGAGCGGATCGTCCTTGGACCGCGGCGAGAAGGGGTAGCTGTGCCGGATCGTGCCGCGCCAGTGCAGCAGACCGCGCTGCTTGAGGTCGGCGATGATGTCCTTGTCGGCTTCCTTGAAGTAGCGGCCGCGCAGCCAGTCGGGGCTGTCGTCGACGAAGCAGCCGTCGGGGCCCACCATGTCGATGATGCCGAGCCCGGCGTCCAGGCGGAGCTGGTAGTCGTCTTCGCCATAGGCCGGGGCGGTGTGGACGATGCCGGTGCCGGCGTCGAGGCTGACGTGATCGCCGGCGACCACTTCGAAGGCGCGCGGGTGGAGGTCGACGTGCTTGCTGCTGGCGTCGGGTGCGTACAGCGGCGTGTAGTGCAGGCCAACGAGGGCGCTGCCCTTGACCTTGTCGACGATCTTGCCCTCCGGGGCGAGCGCTTCGGCGG
>CAZRFD010000158.1:0-15526 GCA_964599085.1 uncultured Enterobacterales bacterium
GTCATTGTCTCCGACAATGACGGTACGCTCTTGCTGGCGGGTGGAGGGCCAACCCTCCCCCCGCATCGCGCGCGACACGCGCGCTCCCCCCTCCCCGCCGCCTGATGGGCGGCGGGCGCCTGCGGCGCCGGAAAAGGGCTCCGCCTACGACGAGAGTGTCCGAGAGAGGGCCGGATCATGATCGTTGCCGAACACCGCTAGCCCGCCGCGAACACGCTCGGGTACCGCGCCAGGAAGGCGATGGCGTGCTGCAGCTCTCGGGTGTCCATGCACTCGCCGATCTTGTGGGTGTTCTGTTCGATGCCGGGGCCGATGCCGAACATGGGGGGGTGCTCGAAGTCGCCGGCCTGGACCCACTGCTTCCGCTCGGTGCCGGCGATGCCGTGCGACGACCCGTCAGCGGAGACCCGTCGCACCGGGAAACCCACGCCGTCGGTCGAGAAGATCCACCGGTCCACACGGCACTGCTTGCGCAGCCGCCCACCCTCCTGGGGGCCGTCGCCGACGTTGGGGCCGACGACGCGGTCATAGGTCCGCACGCCGGCCTGGATGGCGGGGTGGTCTTCGGGGGTGCTCCAGCCCATGTAGATCTGGGGATTGCCGGGCACATAGCCCTTCCAGGTGGGCTGGTCGTAGACGGGCACGGTGACATCGACGTGGAGGCCGGCGGCCCGGGCCTGGGCCACGGCGGGCAGGGACTCGACGTCCTTGCGGGCCTGTTCGGGGTCTTCGCCCACGGTCAGGCGGCGGTCGAAGCGGAAGGTGAAGGTGTCGGGCACGGCGCAGTCGCTGGGACTGTCCAGTACCGCCCAGGACGCCGTCCGCGTGCCGTGGCCGAGGAAGGGGTCGTCGAGGAAGCCCTCACGGGCGTCGTAGGCGTCCGCGGCCTGCACCAGGATCCGGGCGCCGTACTCCAGGGGGTTGAGCCCCTCCCAGGGCATGGACCCGTGGCAGGAGCGGCCGACGACCTTGACCTCGATCTGCATGCGGCCGCGCTGACCCCGGTACAGTCCGAGCGCCCCCTTGCTGCTGTCGCCGGTGCCCTCGGTGAGGATGACCACGTCGGGCACACGCTCCAGCGGAGCACCGGGCAGCTCCTTGCCGACCACGTACATGGGGCCGGCGCCGTCGTTGTCTTCCTCGGCGGTCGTGCCGTAGGCGCGGACGATGACACCGCGCAGGGCGCCCTCGGGCGCCAGCTCCAGCAGGATGCGGGTGGCGAGGATCTCGGCGACCACGCCGCCGAGCTGGTCGGCGGAACCGCGGCCGAAGATCACGTGCTCCAGGTCGTCCGTCGTCGGCAACCAGCCCAGCTCCCGCCGCAGGAAGTCCTCGGCGAGCGCACCCTCCGAGGTTCGACCGTCGTAGGCGTCGATGCCACCGCTGAGCTTGTCCTGCCACACGTCGCGCAGGGCCTTGACCGTGTCGGTGTGACCGTCGAAGTAGACGACCTTCTTGTCGTCGGGGGCGACACCGTCGTCGGGATCCTGCACCGTCCACACCAGGTTTCCGTAGGCGTCGAAGCCGACGTCGTCGGGGCTGCGGACGGCGCCGATCTCGATGATCATCTTGCGCAGGTACTGCAGCCGCGGCCCCTCGTGGTTGGACAGTCCACAGAGGGGGTCGCCGCCCTGGTCGACGGGCCGGTCGACGTAGTCGGCGGGGATGCGGATGGCTTCTGCCAGGATCTGGCGGGCCAGGGGCAGGTCGCGGGCCGCCAGCTCGGCGACGCGCTGGTCGAGGGACTTCTGTGCGTTCATCACAAATCCTCCAGCAGGCGGGCCCGCAGCGCGGGCACCTTGGCCCCGGCCAGCAGGGCCATGATGACGTAGACCTTCCAGTTGGCTTCCCGAGCCAGCGAGGTGCGGAAGCGCTCCAGCACCGACGCGCTGACCTCGTCGCCGATGTCGGCCGGCAGGCAGTGCATGTAGAGCGCGTCGGCGGTCAGGCCCATGCGGCGCTCATCGCAGATCCAGTCGCGGTGCAGGGCGTTCCGGTCCAGGCAGCGCCGCTCGATGTCGGCCATGGCCGCCTTGTCCCCGGCCCGGTTGGCGTCGACCCGCTCGAGCATCAGGGCGTGGGGCCCCCAGCTCTTGGGGTAGACGACGTCGGCGCCGGCGAAGGCGTCGTCCATGTCGTGCACGACCCGGAAGCTGCCGCCCGACGCCGCCGAGAAGTCGCGGGCCTGCTGCATGGGTTGTGGCAGGAGCTGGTAGCCCTCGGGGTGGGCCAGGGTCAGGTGCGCGCCCATGCGCGACAGCAGCGAGATGAGCCCCTGGGGCACGCTCAGCGGCTTGGCGTAGCTGGGCGAGTAGGCCCAGGACACCGTGATCTTCTTGCCCGCCAGGCCGTCGGGGAAGCGCTCCCGCAGGTAGAGCAGGTCGGCGAGGCTCTGGGTGGGGTGGTCGACGTCGCACTGCAGGTTGACGATGGGCACGGTGCGGGCCTGCCCGGTCGCCGCCAGGTAGTCGGAGATCCCCTTGCGAACATCACCCATGAAGGCGTTGCCCTCGCCGAGGATCAGGTCGTGGCGGATGCCGAGGGCGTGGGCGTTCATGCCGAGCATCGCCCCCGTCTCTTCGGCGGTCTCGCCGTGCGCCACCTGGGTGCTGCTGCCGTCGACGATGACCGGGCTCATGCCCAGCCGGGCGGCGGCGCCCGCCCAGGCGCTCTTCGTGCGGGTGGAGTTGTCGAAGAAGACGGCGTAAGCCAGCTCCTGGGGGCACAGCGGCACGCGCTGGCCGGCCCGATCCAGGGCCGCGAAGGTCTCGGCCAGGGCCAGCAGGGTGGCGAGCTGATCGTCGCTGGCGGCGGCGGTGGTCAGGAAGCTCTGGCCGAGCAGACCGGCGAGGAGGGCGTCGTCGAGGCCCTCGACGCGGGCGCGCAGATCCGGGGACATCGGGGCTCCGGGAGGGGGAGGATGGAGAGGATGCGGCCGGCGGCACCGGCCAGCGGGATCACGACAGGGTCACAGCGGCGCCACGTAGCTCGTCGGGCCGGTCGACAACACCGCCTGCCGCACGCCGTCGAGGAGGATGGCCAGCCCGAGGTCGATCTCGCCCGCCCCCCGGCCGACCAGGGTGCCGGCGGGATCAGACGGGTCGAAGCGCACCGAGACGTCGCCCACCTCGACCTGCAGCCAGCCGTCGGCGGCGGTGACGTCCATCAGCACGCCGTCCACCCGGGCCCAGGCGCGGGCGCCGTCGATGAAGATCCCGGGCCGCCCCTCGTCGGCCAACAGGTCGTCGAGCGTCGAGAAGAACCGGGCCTTGAGCTTGTAGGGGCCGCCCAGCTCGGGACAGAAGACGTCGCAGTTGCCGCAGTCGTTGCAGAAGTCGACGAAGTTGCCGATCTGGTGCTTCTTGCCGACCGTGACGGTCGCCGCCCCTCCTGCACCCTCCTCGACCCTCCATCCGGACGCATCCCCCCGGGCGACACCCCCCAAGATGTCCTGCGGCGGCAGCGGAAAGGTGAAGTTGGCGCCGTTGGGACAGACCGGCAGGCACTTGTCGCAGGTCAGGCAGTCCAGCAGCACCAGGGTGCTGTCGATCTTGCGGGGGGGACGGCTGTTCTTCGCGGCGGTGTAGCGGCCATCCTGCATCAGGCCGGCCACGTAGTGGTCGGTGTTGCGCAGCAGGGTGGCCGAGCGCCAGGCGGAGAAGTGCTCGCCCGCGGCGGCCCGCAGTTCCCCGCCCTCGGCTAGCGCTGTTCGGCAGGCCGCGTCGACGTCGCCGGGCAGATCGAGGTCGGCCAGCGCGTCGCTCGCGCACCCGTAGGCGCGCAGGATCCAGGTGTCGACGTCGGCGGCGCCGACCGCCTGCATGCGCCGGCCGGCGTGGACGAAGTAGCTGCTGGCGCGGCCATAGCCGCCCGGCTGCAGCAGGTCCGTACAGACGGTGATCGGCACGATGCCCAGCGCGAGTGCGTCGGCGAAGTTCTGGCGGTCGATCCCGGCCGAAAAGGACACCGGGAGGCGGTCGCCGAACACCGTTCGGAAGCGCCGCACCAGCTCCATGGCCAGCACGTGCAGGGGCTTGCCCGACATGTACATCCGCCGCTCTTCGGCGGGGAAGAAGTCGCGGTGGTTCTCGACGATCTGGGTGTTGGTGAACTTGACCCCGAAGCCCCGACCCAGCGCCGCGGCGGTGTCCCCCAGGCGACCGACGAAGTCCACCATCTGCGGCCACTGCGTGTCCTTTTCGTAGGCGTCGTCGGGCACGACGAGGTCGGTGTAGCCGAGCACATCGTGCAGGATCCGCCGGCCGTCGGTCGGGCCCAGCAGGGTCGGGTTGAGCTTGACGATGCAGTGCAGGCCGTACTCGTGCAGCAGCCAGTCGATGATCTTCTCGATCTCGTCGGGGGGGCAGCCGTGGAAGGTCGACAGGGTGAGCGTGTCGGAGAGCTTCGTCGGGAAGTCGAGGTCGCGCAGGTCGGGCGGGAGCTGTCCGCGCAGCTCGTCGACGACGGCCGTGGCGTCCAGCATGCCGTCGATGAAGGCCCGCACCGGTGTGCTCTGGATGCCGGCGAGGTCGTAGCCGACGCTCATGTCGAACAGTGTTCGGGACAGCGCCGCAGGCATCTCCAGGCCCCCCCGCTGGCGGAGGATCTCGATGAGCATGGCGGCCTTGACGTACTCGTGCAGGGACTCCGACAGGCGCAGTTCCTGGGACCACTCGACGTTGAAGCCGATGGTCGCCATGTCGATGCAGGGCCGCGGGATCACCAGGCGGTCGTTGAGCTGGACCGTCTTCAGCTCCATGATGCGGCAGCCGCCGAGCCAGGCCAGCACGATGTTCTGGGCCATCTGGGTGTGGGGGCCGGCCGCCGGACCCAGCGCGGTGCCCGCGGTGTGGCCGTGCAGCCGCACCGACCAGTCCAGCCCCTCGGTCCCCAGGAAGAACCTGCCCCGCGGCAACCCGAAGACGCTGTCGTGGTCGGCCAGCTCGGCGAGCATCCGGCGAGCGAGGCGGTCGAGGGGGTACGGCTTCAGCTCGGCCATTGCGGCTCCACGGAGCGGGGGCGAGGCCCGGCGGGGCACGCCGGACCAGAGCAGGTAGCCCGTCCGCCACCGGCCGACCCCGCGACAGCACGGCAGACGTGGCGTCTCGTCCGCCGCACACGGCCGCAGCCGGGCCTTCACCGCGATAGAATGCCGGTTCCACACCACGAGCCGGAGCCCTCGTGCCCAGCAAGCGCAGCCCGGTCCAGCGGCGCACCCTGGACCAGACCGCGGATGTGCAGGAACCGCCTGCCGCCGCCGCACGCAACCAGTCCCGCGGCAACGCCTTCGCCCAGCAGCGGCTGAAGTCCCGCGGCCGCAGCGAGCTGTCGGCCGGAATGCAGGGCAACGCCTCTCCCCTGCCCTACCGGGCCCAGGTCGAGAGCCTGCTCGGCGTCGACCTCGGCGGCGTGCAAGCCTTCCTCGGCCAGGCCGCGGAACTGGAGCGGCGCGGCGCGTCGGCGGCCGCCTCCGACGGCGTGGTCGCCTTCGCCGAGACCTCGCCCTCCCTCGAACAGGTCGTGCGCGAGGTCACCCACCTCGTGCAGGAGTGGCAGCACGGCAGCGGCGCCCCCGGCAAGCAGAGCAGCCGCAGCGACGCCGCCGAGCGCGAGTCGCGCCGGGCCGGGCGCGACGCCATGGCCGGCCGCCCCACGCAGGTGCAGCAAGCCCCCGCCGCCGCCGTCCAGCTCGACGACTCCGACACCTGGCAGGAGGCCCGCCGTCGCGCAGCCGAGATCAAGGACGCGCTGCTGGACCACTGGACCGAAGATGAACAGAAGGCACTCCGCCAGATCCGCGGCCAGTCGACGCTGATGCTCCGGGAGATCCGCGCCCAGTACCGGGACATGACCGGCCACGTCCTTGAACGCGACTACCAGGAGTACTGCAACGACGACCAGTACCGGGAAGCCCTCGGGATCCTGTGGGCCACCATGTCGATCGAAGACCGGCTGCGGTCCAACATCGAGCACGGCTGGCTGTGGGACAGCGAAAACGAAGAGGGCATGCTCGACGTGCTCCGCAGCGCCAGCAGCGCCGAGCTCGCGACGGCCGCGGCCAGCCCGCGGGTGCTGGCCCTGCTTCGCGGCGCGCTCTCCGACGACGAGTACTACGACGCCCGCAAGCTGATGAGCCCCGACGACCTCTACAGCGTCGTGCTGGAGCGAATCCGCAACGCCAACGGCTTCTTCAACGACGACGAAGACGCCGTCTACAACGTCATCCTCGACCTGACACCGGCCGACCGCCAGCGGATCTGGAACGACAACCCGGGCCTGTTCGACTTCATGTCCGAGTCAGAGAAGGCCAGCGTCCGGACGCTCTGCCTGGGGACCGAAGCGCAAGCCCTGGCCGAGCGCATGGACCTCGCCACCAGCGGCCTCGGCACCGACGACGACGCCGTGGCGATGCTGGCACAGCGGGCCGGTGACGCCGCCACCGAAGAACGAACCATCCAGGCCGCGCTGACCGCCGGGGTGATGCCCGACGGCACGCCGCTGTCCTTCGACCAGCGGATGCAACTGCAATCCAGGCTCAACGAGCTCGGCGGCATCACGACCCACCTGCTGTCCGTGCAGCGCGACGAAGATGGCGACGTCAAGGACGGCACCTTCCTCGGCAACCTCCACGGCGACGTCAGCGAAGACGAATTCCAGACCTTCGCCGCCAGCATGGGGGCCGACAGCTTCGAGCTGGCCAAGCAGCGGGTCCTGGACGCCGTGGGTTTCTGGAACGACGACGAAGACAAGATCAACGACGCCTTCGCCGCCCTCGTCCCCCAGCCCGAGCTGCGCGCACGCCTGTGGGCCGACCCCGACGTCCAGGCCGCCCTGGGCAGCGCCCTGAACCAGGGCGAGCTGGCGGTGACCGAGACCTTCGCCACCGGCGACACCTACGCCGTGGCGCTCCAGCGGATCACCGACGCCTACAGCGGCGTGGACACCGACGAAGAGGGCCTGTTCCGCATCGTCTGCGCCATGAGCGACGCCGATCGCCAGCGCCTGCTGGCCGACCAGCCAGCCATCTGGCAGCGGATGATGAACGGCCGGGCGCTGACCAACGACGAGAAGACGATGCTGCGGGAAGCGGCTCGCACCGGCCGCATCCCGACCCAGATGGCCATCGACTGGACCTTCGGTGGCGACTGGGACGGTACCAACGACGAGATGATCGCCCAGATGTTCGGGGCGCTCACGACGGAAGAACGGGCCAGCTACCGGCTGGGCTACTGGCTGAGCCGCGAGGGCCGCAGCCCGGCGGACGCGACCGAGCAACAGGCGCTCGACAGCTTCAACACCCTGTTCGCCCGCATGGACGGAGAGCTCGGCGACGACGCCCTGCAGACCGCCATGGACCAGCTCATCGGCCTGCCGACGGCCGACGAGCTGCAGACCGACGCCGGCCGGGCCATGGCCGCCGGCATCATGCGCCACCGCATGCGGGACAAGGTGGCCCTCGGGGGCGGGCTCGGTGAAGCCTTCACCAGCACCGACGAGACCGCCGACCAGGCCGCGGCCCAGCTCGAGAGCACCTACCAGCAGGCCATGGCCGACGGCGAGATCTCCGCCGACGAACTGGCCGTGCTCGGCAGCCTCGACGCCAACTTCGCGCGCCGCTACCAGGAATCGGTCGCCGCCAGCGACATGATCGCCAACATCGCCGGCATGGTCGCCGCCATCGCCGCCGGCATCCTGGTCACGGTGCTGACCGGTGGCAGCGCCGGCCCCGCCGTGGGCGGGCTGCTCGCCCAGTACGGCGCCGCCGCCCTCGCCGGCGGCGTGGCCGGAGCGGCCGCCAAGGTCGGGACCGCCGAAGCCTTCGGGGGCGGGCACTACGACGCCACCGGCGGCGACGGCGCCCGCGACCTGGCCACGGGCTTCGTCGACGGGGCCACCGCCGTGCTGTCCGCTGGCATCGCCGCGCGCTTCAGCAACATGGTCGGGCTGTCCCGTGCCGGCCTCGCCGCCGAGATGTCCGCCGGGGTGATGGAATCCACCACCCAGGCCGCCTCCTACGCCGGCCGCAACTTCGCGGGCGGCGCGCTGCGGGGCGCGGTGGAGGGCTTCCTCAGCGGCGCGGTGGGCGAAGTCGTCCTGACCGCCGCCGACAGCCAGACCTGGTCGCGGTCGGTGTGGGACGTGATCTGCTCGTTCGGGCAGGCCATCCTGCGCGGCGGCGGCATCGGGGCGCTCACCGGCGGCGTGGTGGGCGGCGCGTCTGAAGCGCTCTCGGCCTATGTCGAAGCTCGCCGCATCCCGGGGCTCCTCGACGACCTCGAGACCGCCGGCCTGGCCCGGACCGACCTCGACGGCATGTCCATGGACGTGGTCCAGGGGCTCGGCATGGCCGACGACGCCCTGGCGCGCGGCTCGACGGACGACGCCATGCGGATCTTCGGGGCGCTGGACGGCCGGGTCGACCCCCACACCCTCAGCCGCATCCGCCGTCAGCTCATGTCCACCCACGGCATCGATCTGTCGAAGATCGACGACGCGGCGCTGCGCATCGGCCAGCTCGCCGACGATGGCGCCTTTGCGGCGTCGAAGTACCACGGCAGCAACAGCGACATGCTCGACGGCCTGGAGAACACCGACGGGCAGATCCTCTCCGCCGAAGACCTCTACAAGCGCAATGTGACGCAGGCCACGGGCGAGGGCGACACCTTCAGCGGCCGCTCCGGTCGCAAGACCTTCATCAGCGTGGGCGAGGGAGAAGCCGGCTTCGGCACCAGCCTGGCCTACGCCGACAGCGCGCTGAGCACCAACCACTACAACGTCCAGCGCTACACCCTCGAAGAGCTGGACGACGAGATCAAGCGCCTGCGCCGCGTCGTCGCGGCCTTCGACGACGGCCGTGTGCACGAGATCCCGCGCCTGCACACCGACCGCACCAAGTTCGCCAGCCGACTGTCCATGCTCGAAGACGAGATGGCCGTGCGCATGCGCTTCCCCGCCGGTCACCCCCGGCGGGTCGGCGGTCCCGAGAACCTCCAGAACTTCCCGATCCTGTTCGAATTCGACGCCAGCGGGCTTCGCAGCCGCTCTCGAAAGGGTGTCGAGCCCGGCCACGCCCTGGGTGGAGAGGGCTCCGTCTACGACCCCATCGATCTGAAGACGCGCCTGCGCCGTGTCTACGTGCCCGAAGCCAACATGGAGGATGCCCAGCGCCGACTCCAGCAGATCCTCGGCCACAGCAACTTCGAGGTCCTGCCCATGGAAGCCGTCGACGACGCACTGGACGCCCAGCACGTCACCCAGACGACCCGCCTGGCGACGCACGATCTGCACCACCGGCTGGAGAGCCGCTGGGACCAGATCGTGGGCTTCTTCGACAAGCAGGCGGCCCAAGCGGCCGGGCAGTAGGACCCGATGCACTCGCCCGACGACCTGACGGACCCGTCCATCGCCGCGCTGTTGCGGTCTGCCCGTGCACGCGACCGCGTCGAGGGTCTGGCCCGCCTCGAACACGCCGGCGGCCCCGTGGACAGCGCACTAACGCTGCTAGCTGACGACGCCCCCTACCTCTACGCCCATGCGGGCCGCAGCTTCATCGCAGAAGTCCGCGCCGACGCGCTGCTGACGGTGCAGGCGCTCTACCGGGCCGCGGGGCGCCGTCCGGACTTCGGGCCGGTCACGCTGCGCAAGGCGATGCCGGCCCAAGACGCCGCCGCGCAGGCCGCATCCATCCTCGAAGCCCTGCCGCCCGAACAACGTTCGGCACTGCTGGAACGGGTCGACGCCCACCTGGACGCCCAGGTCCGACCCGACGACTTCGAACGCAGCGCCTGCCGGTCCTACTGCACCCTGCAGCTCCTCGGGCGGGTCCGCTACCAGCAGCAAGCCGTCGACCCCGTCACCCTGCTGACCCCCCTGCAGGCCGGCGTCGCCGCCACCCAGGTCCGCACAGAACGTCCCCGCCCGCACCTGCGCTTCAACGGCCCCGACGGCCCGGTCGGCTGGCTGTTCCGCCGCGACGGGCGCTGGGTGGACGACCTCGCCGAGTCCCCGGCCGCCCCCCGGATCCGTCGCATGGTGCGCAGCTTCGCCACAGCCGACCACGGCGAGCTGCCGCGCGTCGTCGGTGCCGCCGAGGGCCACCCCCGACGCAACGCCGACGGCAGCCTCGTCCTCGACGGGACCGTGCCGCGCGACGTCGCCGATCCCTTCGAGTACCTCGCCAGCCTCGCGGCCTTCCTCGATGGCCTGCTGCCATGCGAGCTGGTCCGGTGACCCCACCCTTCGACGAAGCGCTCGCCATGGTCTCCGCCGACCAGCTCGGGCCCCTGGTGTCCAGCGTCGCAGCGCGCCGGGTCTTCGGGATCCGACCGATGCCGGACGCGCCTCCCACCTGGCTGCTCGACCCTGCCCCCGACGACGTCCCCGACGCCTGCAAGCTGTGGCGGGTCGGGGACGACCGGATCCACGTCGCCCCCCGCGCCGCCCTCCACGACGCCCTCCGCGTCCGCCTGCGCGACGCGCTCTCCCCCTACGAGGGACAGGCCAGCGTACCCCCCTGGGTAGCCATCGCCCGCCTCGCCGACGTCGAGCTGCGAGCGACCGCGTCGCCCGGCTGACCCCCGCTGATCAGTCCAGCGCCTTCTTCACCGCCTTGCGGGCGGAGTCGAGGGCATCCCGGGCCTTGGCCAGGCGCTTGTCCTTGGCCTTGCGGCCCACCAGCCGGTCCAGCGTCTTCTCGGTCTCGCTGAAGGCGTCCTTGAGCTTGCGGCGCTGCTTCTTGCTGAGGTCGGCGGCTTCGGTCGACAGGTCGAGCAGCGAGCGGTCGAGCTTGCCGAGCGCCTTGTGGACGCGGTCGCGGGCCTTGCCCTTGGGCGCCTTGTCGGCGTAGGACTCGACCTGGTGGAGAGCGTCGCGCAGGCGCTCGACGGGCTTCCAGCCGGGGGGCGAGACCGGCGGGTCCGGGTCGACCGCCGGTTCCGGTTCCGGGGTCGGCGGCTTCACCACCGGCGGCTCCTCCTGCGCGGGCACCTCGGGCGGTGGCGCGGCGAGGATGGCCCGCGCCGCGTCGATGGCCGCGGCCGCCACCGAGGGCGGCAGGTGGGGCAGCGCCCCGACCTTGTCGACACCGGCGGCCACGAGGTCTTCGAGGGTGAGGATCCCAGCCTGCGACAGGCGGGTCCGACGTCCGGGGCCGATGCCCGGGAGAGCGTGCTGGTCGATGGGATGGGACATGGAGGGATCCTATGCCGGAACGAGCGGTCTGCCCCGCGATCAGCTCGTCGCACCCGCGCTACAGCCCGCCGCCAAAGATGAGGTACGCCTGCCCGGCTTCGTCGAGGACGCGTCCCATGCGCTCGACGTCGTGGTGCCAGGACCCGATGAGCATGTCGGGGTAGCCGTCGTCGTTGACGTCGCCCGCCGGGCAGACGGTGTGGTGGCCGGTCTCGTCGTGGGCGGCTTCGCCGACGAAGACGGCCTGCGCGTCGTCCATGGACGACACGCCGGACAGCGGACCGAGGGCCAGCCAGGCGCCGCCGGCGTTGGTGGCGCCGATGTCGCTACCGTGTGCGCTGATGAGCACGTCGCTGCGGCCGTCGCCGTCGACGTCTCCCGGCGAGATCACCGCGTAGCCGCTGTGGTCCCCCGGCTGCGATCCGGTGATGATGTGGTCGGCGGCGGTGCCGATGTCCTGCCGGCCTGCCGTGATGGGGCCGAGCATGACGTAGAGCGTGCCGGCGTCGGTGCCGCCGCGGTCGTTGAGGTAGGCGCCGAAGGCCACGTCGTCGTAGCCATCGGCGTCGATGTCGCCGATGCCGGTGGCGGCGAGCCCCGCCCCCAGGCGGTCCCCGTCCGACTCACCGAGGTAGCCGGCGTAGGCATCGGCGAGGTCCAGCTCTCCGCTGACGGTGCCGAGCACGAGGTAGCCCGCGCCGACCTGGGTCATGCCCGAGACCTCCGTGAAGCGAGCGCCGACCGCGATGTCGGGCAGGCCGTCACCGTCGACGTCCCCGGCCGCGCCCACCGACGAGCCGGCCTGGCTGCGAATCCCCTCCCCGCGCAGCACCGCCCGGGCGGTCGTCAGCGACGCCGTCCCCGTCGAGTCGCCCGACAGGATCCAGGCTGCCCCCGCTTCGGTGTAGGCCATGTCGCTGCCCTGCGAGCTGACGATGACGTCAGCGACGCCGTCCCCGTCGGTGTCGCCGAGGGGGGCGAGGTCGGAGAGCGCGTCTTCGGCGGCCTCACCGAGCCACTTGGCGTCGGCCGTCGACAGGTTCACCGTGCCGGTCGCCGGGCCGTGGACGAGGTAGAGCGCGCCGGCGTGGGTGCCCGCCGTGTCCTCCAGCCGCGCGAGGATGGCAAGGTCGGAGAATCCGTCCCCGTCGACGTCGCCCATGCCCCGGACGTTCTGCCCGGCGAGGTCACCGGCCGCTTCGCCGAGGAACTTGACGTCGGCGTCGGCCAGCTCGACCCGGCCGCTCACCGGTCCATACACGACGTAGGCCGCCCCGGCGTCCGTGCCGGCTTCGTCGTTGTAGGCCGCCCCCAGGGCCACGTCGTCGATGCCGTCGCCGTCGAAGTCTCCGGCTCCCCACAGGCCATAGCGACTGGCCTGGTCGCCGGCGGCTTCCCCTCGAAAGACGGCGTTGGCGCCGGCCAGGGACACCTCTCCCGACCACAGGCAGCCCGGGTTCGTCCGGTCGCAGGTGGTTGCCACCGAGACACAGCGGGCGTCGAGCACGGCGACGCATGTCGGCAGGTCGCTCAGGCCCCGCAACCCCCGCTCTGCCGGGCTCAGCGGGCAGGTCCAGGCGCTGTCGGCGGCTTCGATTGCGCTTGCCACGTCGCCGCAGGAGCGGTGGTGCACCGCCATCAGGCGCACGATCAGGTCGCCGTAGGTGTCGCTGACGGCGGCGGAGGCTGACGCCGGCAGGCTCAGCAGGACCGCAGCGGACAAGGTGGGACAGGGCTTCATCGGGTTCTCGCGGAGAAGCGCACGGTAGCGCGTCGACAGATGGGTCGCCGCAAAGCCGAAGTGATGAGGTATCGTCTGACAAACCGAAGAGGCTTCGATGCTGCCCTCAGATCTCCACACCCCTCCGCCATTGCGGGTCATCGTCTTCCTGGCGTTGGCCGGCTGCTTCACCTTGACCGAGGGAAGCGACGGTGACACGACGCTCAGCGAAGACCCCCCTGCAGGCTGGGACGACACGGGCTGGGGCAGCGATGGTGGCAGCAGCAGCGGCGACGGCGGCAACGGCTCCAGCGACGGAGGCAGCAGCAGCGACGGTGGCGGCGGCAGCAACGACCAGGACAACGACGGCTACCCCGCCGGTGAAGACTGCAACGACGACGACCCAGACATCAACCCTGGCATCGCCAACGACCTCTGCGACGGCGTCGACGAAGACTGCGACGACCTCATCGACGAAGACTTCGCCCCCGACAGCTACGAATCCAACGACGACAGCGGCGGCACCGACCTCGGCGACATGACCGACAACACCAGCCGGGTCACCAGCTACCTCAGCCCGGAAACCGACGAAGACACCTACCTGTTCTACGTCGAAGACGGCACCTGGGACTGGTTCGAGATCTGGATCGACGTGCGGGTCCCCACCGACATCGACATGGTGTTGGAGCTGTGGTGGTACCCCGACAGCGGTGGCGGCTGGGAGCTGGTCGAGGTCATGGACGACGGCACCCTGGGGCGCGACGAGTCCATCGACTACGGCGGTGCCGGTGGCAGCGACGACTCCGGCACCTACGGGCTGATCATGTACTCGGCCGAGGGCAGCAGCTGCGACACCAGCTACATCGTCGAGATCGAAGCCTGAGCCCGCCTGCTGTGCCGCTCCTCCTCCTCGTCCTGAGCAACGCTGCGGCTGCGTTCTCGCCGGCCGGCTACGGCGTGCCCGAACAGGGCGGCGCCCTGGCCGGCCCCGCGGAAGACGGCGCGCCCGGCCTGTTCACCAACCCAGCGGCGGCCCGGGCCGACCGCGGGAGCTGGCTGATCGACGTCGGCTACATGTACTCCGAGCTGTACTACACCCTCGACATCGACCCCGAATTCGAGCTGCTCAGCCGCGGAGCGTCTGTCGTGCCCTCCCTGGCGGGCACCGAGCCCATCGGCCCCGTCGGCCTCGGCTTCGCCTTCATGCCGCTCTACGCCCGCGGCGGTGGGCCGGGCTCGCCCGAAGACGGCTCCCAGCGCTTCCACACCATCCAGGGGGGGATCCAGCTCCTCGAATTCAACTTCGACGCCGCGGTGCAGGTGCACCCGGCGTGGACCGTGGGCGCCGGCTTCCGCTACGGCATGGTGTCGCTGTCCTCGGTCCGCGCCATCGACGCCGGCGCGCTGATCGAGAGCCTCGCCGGTCCGGACTCGGGCGCGCCCATCGGCGATCCCTTCCTCGAGGGCACCCAGAGCCTGGTGGGCCACACCGGCTACGGCGTGGGGGCCAGCTTCGGCCTGCGCTTCGAGCCGCAGGACGGCCCGGCCGTGAGCCTGTCCTACCGCACACCCATGGACGCCCGCGTCGAGGGGCCCTTGTCGCTGGTGCCGTCCAACAGCCTCGCCATGGAGCTGACGGCCACGGCGGAAACGGTCCTGCCGATGCCCGGCGCCGCGTTCCTGGCGGTCGACCTGCCGGTCGGTCCCTGCCGCGTGATCCCGGAGCTCTGGTGGATCGGCTGGGGACGCTACTACGCCTACCAGACCGAGCTCTCCGACATCGAGATCAGCTCGGACGACGCCTACATGCAGTCCCTGCTCGAGTCCTACGGCCTGACCGAAGCCGACTTCCTGCAGGGGGCCAGCGAAGCGGTCAGCACCTCCGGCATGCACGACACCTGGGTCGTCGGGCTGAGCGGGCAGGTCCCGGTCGGGCAGAAGTGGCAGGGCCGTCTGGGCGCCTGGACCATGCCCGGTGCAGTCCCCGACGAGACGGTGCATCCCGGCAACCTCGACTTCAACAGCCTGGACCTGCGGGCGGCGCTGGCCTGGTCTCCGGTCGAGCAGATCACGCTTGGACTGGGGGCCGACGTGTACTACAGCCCGCCGCGGGTGATCACCACGTCGCTGCACTCGCAGGTCGACCCCCAGCCGCCGGGCGCCCTGGTGCCCTCTGGAAACGGCACCTACAAGCTCTTCCTCGGTCGAGCGGGCGGCACCCTGATCATCAACCATGGTCCCATCGTCAAGCGCCGCGCCGGGACCTGATCCCACCCCCATGCACCCCGCAAGGCTGTAGGATGCACGCGTGATCCTCCTGTTCCTGTCCACGCTGCCGTCCGCCTGGGCGGCCCCGGTCCCCAGCGGACTGCAGGGTGCCGTGTTCGGCGACGGCCTCGGCTTCATCGAAGACCGCCTCGCCGGCCTGACCTTCGACCTCGCCGAAGACGACGTCGGCGGGGAAGTCGGCTGCTACGACCGGCTCGGCGTGCGGGACTTCAACCTGCACGTGCCCATCGACAGCGTGCGCTTCGATCTGGGGCAGGACACGCTCGACATCACGGTCAACTTCGACCAGATCTACGCAGAGAACTTCTCGGTCTACGGTCAGGACGA
>CAZRFD010000159.1:0-15366 GCA_964599085.1 uncultured Enterobacterales bacterium
CTCGCGCGTGGAGTCCCCGGTGACCGCAGCCGTGACCTCGGCGCCCTTCCCTGGAGCCTGGGCCGGCGAGGCGGTGCTCAGCCCGGCCGAGCCGCCCGTGTCGTCGAGGCCTCCGCGACTGCCCCCGGCCAGCACGCCCGCGTCGTCGTCGAGGTAGCCGACCGCGCGCAGCTCTTCGTTGGCCTGGAGCCGGCGGGCGACGTCGGCGGGCGGCTGAGGGGTGTCGGCCTGGCTCTTTGACACGGCGCCGCGACCTGCTGCCGACGCCGCTGCTCCCTGCGGGGCGGGCGGTGGCGGGGCGGCACCCGCGCCAGCTTCGCCGTGGGCCACCGCTTCGGGCGCTGGTTCGGAGGCCGCTGCGGGGGCCGCTGCGGGCCGAAGAGCAGCCGGACGGCCCTCCTCCGCCAGGGTCGACTCGGCCGAGAAGGGCGAGGGGGCCTGCAGGGCCTTGTCCGACCCCGGCAGGACGAGCATCAGCGCGGTCGCGGCGACAGCCAGCCCGCCGAGACCTGGGACCAGCCAGCGCGCGGCGCTGCGGCGGCGGTCGGGAGGCGTGCCCCGGCGGGTCGTGGCGGTCGCGTCGCGCCGCTGGGGCTTCGTCGGCGCGGTGCGGGGCGCTCCAGCGGCCGCCGTCAGTGCGCTCCCCGGGACTTCGGCCGCCGCTGCGCGGGCAAAGGGCCCGGTCGTCACCGCGCCGAAGATGTCGTCGAGCGACACCCGGGGGGCGGGCGCGAGGTCGGGCCGCAGCGCGTACACAGCTTCCACGATGTCGGGGTCGATGTCGTCGGCCGGCTCGGCGCCCGGGTTGCCCTCCAGCCACTGGACCAGGGCGGCCACCGCTGCGGCGTCGTCTTCGGCGGCGCCTCCTTCGCCGTCCAGCTCGGCGCCGCCGGCCGGTGCCAGCGGCCCGCTCCGCACCTCGGCCAGCACCTGCTCGATGGTGAGCCGGGGGGGAGGCGCCCGGTCCGGCCGCAGGGCGTAGACCGCCTCGACCGCTTCCTCGTCGAGGCCCACGGGCGGCTCTGCGCCGGGCTCCTGCTGGAGCCAGCGGGCGAGCAGCTCGGCCTGGCGGTCGGTGGTCATGCGTGCGGGTTCTCTGACGAAGCTGGGGACGAGGGTTTCGAGGTCAATGGTGTCGGGCGGGTCTCGGGAGCCGGTGTCTCGGGAGTCGGTGTCTCGGGAGCCGGTGTCTCGGGAGCCCGGGGCGTCTCGACCGGGGGGCTCCCCATCACAGGACGCGTCAAGGCGGCCAGACCTTTCGGAAGGCCTTGCAGGCGCGGTGGAAGATCACGTCGAAGTTGCCCACCTTGACGTCCATGGCGGCGGCGCACTCGTCGCGGTCGCGATCCTCGATGAGCCGCATGCGCAGCGCCGTCGCGTACCGCGGGTTCAGCATGCCGAGGGCCTGCTCGACCTGCTGCCGGGTCTGCGCGACCTCGGGGGCTCGGTCGGGCGCGGGCGGGGGCTGGGACATCGTGCGGTCGATGGTGGTCTCGATGCGATCGGCGTCCTGCAGCCGGGCCCGGCGCTTGCGGGCCCGGTGCACGTCGATCGCCCGGTTGATGGCGATGCGGCGCAGCCAGAAGTAGATGCTGCGGTCGCTGCTGCGGTAGGTCTCGATGCGCTCCAGCGCGAGGCGGAAGGTGTCCTTGAGCACGTCTTCGGCGAGCTCTCGGTTCGGCAGCCGCGGGAGGATGGCCTGGCGGTACAGCCGGTCGCCGTACCAGGCGTAGAGCTGGCCCGCGGCCGCCCGATCGCCTTGCAGCAAGCGCGCGACGACCTCCTGCTCGATGGCCAGGTCGACGAGACCCGTGACCGGGTCGGGGTGACTGTCCAGGGCGCCTCCACGGTCACCCGCCGGCACAACGGGTGGACCCGTGCGGAGCTTACACGCAGGCAGGTCAGGCCGGCGGTGCCAGCATCGTGCCGCGCCCGAGCACCCAGGCCGGGTCGAGGTGTGCCTTCAGCGCCCGGAAGCGCGCGAGGACGTCGGGGCCGACCATGTCGGCGAGCAGCTCCCGCTTGAGCTTGCCGATGCCGTGCTCTGCGCTGACCGTGCCCCCGAGGGCCACCGCCTGCAGCGCAAGCTCGCGGTAGACCGCCTTGGCCCGGGCGAGCTCGTCCTGCGAGGTGGGCAGCATGTTGAGGTGGAGGTGGTTGTCGCCGATGTGGCCGAAGCAGACCGTGGCGATGCCCGTGTCCGCCGTCACCCGGCCATAGGCCGCCATCATCTGCGCCAGGGCGTCGTCGGGGACGGAGAAGTCGGTGCCGACCTTGGGCATCCCGTTTGCGACCACCTGTTCGTTGACCCCGGCCGGGATGGCGTGCCGCACGGCGTGCAGCCGGGCCCGACCGCGGTCGTCGTCGGCGACGATGGTGTCGTCGGCGAGCGCCCCGCCCTCGACCAGCGCGTCCCACCACGGCTCCAGGGGGGGCTCGCCGTCGTGCTCGACCTCGATGAACAGGGCGGCGCGTGCCGCCGCCGGGATCTCCGGCACCCGCCGTCGTGCCAGGTCCAGGGCCTTGTCGTCGAAGTACTCGATGGCCCGGGGATCGAGCGCCCCCTCGTCCGCCGTCGGGCGCCAGGGCCGCCGCGCCCCGGTACGCGCCCGGTCGACGAAGCGCAGCGTGCTGTCCAGGTCAGGGAAGAAGGCCATCAGCGACAGAACCCCGGCGGGCAGGGGCACGAGCCGCAGCCGCGCGCGGGTGATGACCCCGAGCGTGCCCTCCTGCCCGATCATCAGGTCGAGGAGGTTGTCGGCCGGGAAGAAGCCGGCCGCCGTCTTGACGGCGGGTTCGGTCCAGTGGGGACGGGGCCAGTCGGCCGGCAGCGGGGTGTCCCGGTCGCACCACCGGATGTCTCCGTCGGGGAGGACGATCTGGAGGGCTTGCACCCAGGGCCGCGTCGGTCCGTAGCGGAAGCTGCGGGCGCCGCTGGCGTTGCAGGCGATGGCCGCACCCAGCGAGCACTCCTGGCGCGAGGTCGGGTCCGGCGGGAACAGCCGGCCGCCGGCTTCGACCCCGTCCTGGTAGGCACCGAGCAGCACGCCGCCGTCGGCGTCGTCGTCGGCATGCACCGAATCCAGCAGCTCTGTGGACAGCAGCCAGCCCCCCTCCGGCACCGACGCGCCGGTGGTCGAGGTCCGCCGGGCCGTCACCGTGACCGGCACGGCCTGCCGCTGGGCTGCGGCGAGCACCTCGGCGACCTCTTCGGGGGACCGCGGTCGGAAGAGCGCGTCCGCCCGCCCCCGGGTGTTGCTGGCGTCGGAGAGGTAGCCCTCGATGACGGCCGGGTCGGTGATGGGCTGCAGCATCGCGTCGCCCTATCGTCCCGGTCTACCGGGTGGCGACGACGATGTTCCGGTCTCCGGGGTGCCAGGGGCGGCCGCTCAGGTCGCTGATGAGGTCGAAGCTGCTGAAGCCTGCTGCCGCCAGCATGCGGCACAGCTCGGGAACGCTGTAGAGCCGCATGTGGGTGTGGCGCAGCTCCACCCTGGCCTTGCCCGCGCCGTCGTCGGCGACCAGCCGCCACTCGACGTGCATCACCCCCTCGACCGGGTCCCAGGCGCGCTGCTCCAGGGCGACGATGCCGCCGGCCTCTCCCCAGCCCCGGCTGCTGTAGGCGTTCATGATGGTCTCGATGCCGGGACAGTCGATGAGGAAGATGCCGCCCGGACGCAGGACGCTGGCCATCGCCCGCGCGAAGTCCAGGTCGCCGCGCCCCCCGGGCTGCGCCGCCGCCCCGCCGTGGACCCCGCCGTCGCCGAAGTAGCCGAAGCTGCCCCAGATGTTGAGCGCCACGTCGAAGGCGTCGTCCCCGCCGACCGGGTCGACGAGGCTTCCGGCGTCGCGCAGATCGCAGTCGACGAAGCGCACGTCGAGTCCGCGCGCCGCGGCCTGGCGCCGGGCGTCGTCCAGCAGCGGCCCGCAGCGGTCGATGCCGGTGACGTCGAGCCCATCGGCCGCCAGGGCCAGCGACAGCCGCCCCTCGCCGCAGGGCGCGTCGAGCACCCGCTCGCCGGGCTCCAGGCTGAGCAGCTCCACCAGGTCGCGCGCCTGCGCCGCCGTCTGCTCGGGCGGGTGGATCGCCCGCTGGAAGTCCAGCCAGAGCCCGCCGAAGAAGGCGTCGGTCCACTCTCCCGGGCCGTCCTGTCGCGCCATGCTCGTCCCTCCTGCCTCTCCCGTGTAGCATCCTGAGGACGGGACGCGCCGCAGCGGCCAGTGGCGCCGGGTCTTCCACTCCTCGTCCCCCCGCATCCAGCAGCCGCGCCGGGCGTGACGCCATGACCATCAACCACAAGAACCGCCTCCGCAACAGCTTCGCCGAGGTCGTCAAGCGCCAGGCCGGGGAACTGGCCGAGCTGGCACGGGACGCCCAGGCCGATCCGGACGTGCGCGACGCGCTGTGCTTCGAGCTCGACCGAATCGAGGGCACGGCGGCCTCGCTGGGGCTCACCCCCATCGAGCGCGCGGCTCGGGCGGCCCTGAGCGCGGGCGATGACGAAGCCTTCCTCGAGATGGTGGAGCGCCTCGTCGACGCCTGCCGGGCGCTCGAGGGCGTCAACACGCTCTTCCGGCCGATGATCGTCGTCGGCGTCGATGCTCCCCAGGATCTCGACCTCGCCGTCGACCTGCGCGCCGCTGAAGACGTCGCCGGCGCGCTGGCCCTGGCCGAGGCGGAAGACCCCAGCGCCTTCGTCGTCCCCCTGGACCACCTCGACGAGCTCTTCGACCGGGTCGAGGGCGCGCTCAAGGCCGTGCCGGTCTACGCCTACGGTTCCTCGGGCGACCTGGAGCTGCGCCTGGACGCCGCCCGCAAGGGCGCCGCCGGCTTCGTCGGCACGCCGGTGCAGCTCGAGCGCGTCCTCGATCTCGTGCGGGCCCGCGCCCGCGAAGCCGACCCGCCCCCCTACCGCGTGCTCGTCGTGGAGAGCGACCTGGAGACGGCTGGCACCGTGGTCGGCGCCCTGACCGGTCCGCACCGGGAGATCTGCCGGGTCCAGAAGGCCGCCGATCTGCTCCCCATGCTCGACAGCTTCCGGCCGGAGCTGGTCCTGCTGGCCGCCCGCGGCGAGGGCTTCGAGGGCGCGTCGGTCGCGTCGGTGATCCACGGCCACGACGTGCACAGCGGCATTCCCGTGCTGTTCATGGCGGCGGAAGCCGATCTGCAGCAGACAGCGCTGGTCGCCGGGGCCGACGACATCATCCGCAAGCCCGTGGACCCGGATCGCCTGCGCACGCGGGTGCTGGCTCGCCTGCGCCGGGCGCGAGAGTTCGAAGCCGGGCGCGTCGACGACCGCCTCACCGGTGTGCTGTCCCGCCGCGCCCTGCTGCGCCTCGCGGACCGCGAGATCGGCCTGGCTCGTCGCACCGACACTCCGCTGTCCGTGGTCCTCGTCGACGTCGACAGCATGAAGGGGATCAACGACGACCGCGGTCTGGCCGAGGGGGACGCGGTCCTCCGCGCCCTGGCTGACCGCCTGCGCGCCACCTTCCGCGAGACCGACCTCGTCGGGCGGGTGGGCGGCGACAGCTTCGCCGTGCTCCTGCCCGCCTGCACGTCCAAGTTCGCCCGCAAGCGCATCAAGGCGGTGCGCGACGAGCTGCAGGCCTGGGGCCGGGAGCACGGCTTCGACGACCTGGACGTGTCGGTCGGCGTGGCCGACACCACCGACACCATCGCCGACGTCATGGCCCGGGCCGACCGCGCGCTGGTCCAGGCCCGCAACGAGGGCGGCGGGCGCGTCCACGTCGACGGCTTCGTGCCCGCCATCCTGCGCTGACGCCGGTTCGCCCACCGGTCAGCGCCGCCCCGTCGCCCGGCCCGGCCGCTACAGCGACGCCAGCAGCCGCCGGTAGGTGTCGAAGCGGGCGCTGCTGATCTCGCCCGCGGCAACGGCCTGCTTCACTGCGCAGTCGGCTTCGGGTTCGGCGTCGTGGGCGCAGTCGGTGTAGCGGCAGGGGTGTGCGTCGAATTCCGGGAAGCTGTGGCGGAGGCTCTCGCGGTCGAGCCCCCACAGCCCGAAGGCGCGCACGCCGGGGGTGTCGATGATCCGCGTCCCCTCGGGCAGCAGGTGCAGAGCGCTGAAGGTGGTGGTGTGCCGCCCCTTTCCGTCCCGGGTACGCACAGCACCCACCTCGACGTGCTCGGCGTCCCTCAGGGCGTTGATCAGGCTGGACTTGCCGACGCCGGAGTGGCCGACCAGGGTCGCCGTGCGCCCGCGCAGCAGGTCGCGCAGCGCGTCGATGCCCGCCCCCGTGCGGGTCGAGGTCCACAGGATCGGCAGGTCGAGGTCCCGGTAGGGCGCGAGCTGGGCGTCGATGTCGGCCCGGCGGCGGTCGTCGGCGAGGTCCAGCTTGTTGACGACCAGCGCCGGCTGGGCCCCGCCCTCCTGGGCGGCGATGAGGATGCGGTCGATGAGCCGCGCCTTGAAGGTCGGTCGCCGGGTCGCCATCACGATGACGACCAGGTCGACATTGGCGGCGATGGCCCGCTGGATGCTGGGATCCATGGGGTCGGGGCGGCACAGCAGGCTGCGGCGCGGCTGCACCTCGACCACCAGGGGGTCGGCGTCCGGTCGCTCCTCCAGCTCGACGCGATCGCCGACGGCGATTGCGGTCTTCTGGACCATGGCGAGCTCGGCAGACAGCGGGCAGCGCTCGGTGGTGTCGGCCCCATCGCGCAGCACCTCGGCCGTGCCGCGGCGCACGCCGACCACCGTGGCCTGGCTCACGCCCCCTCCGTCCCGGGCGGGGGGCCCCGGTGGTCGCTGCGCCCCCAGGCCGCCGTCTGGCTGCTCTGGTAGATGACGTCGCCTTCCTGGCGGAAGCTGAACTCGTAGTTGACGAACCAGGTCCCGCGGATCTGGCGGGTGCGGGTCGCCAGCAGTTCCGCCTGGACCGGCGGGCCGATTCGGCCCATGCGCGGGAAGCGGGCGCTCTTGATGTGGGTGCCGAAGCCGACCCAGCCCTGGGTGGGGCGCAGATCCATGATGTAGACGGCGTGGAGCTGGCCCAGCGTGCCCGTCACCTGGATGGCCACGGCCCCGGGGAAGTGCTTGTCGTGCCCCGGCCAGCAGCGCTGCGCGTCGACCAGCGGGCCGAGGCGGGTGGTGTCGATGCCCGCCACCAGCCGGCCGGCGTCGCGGTCCAGCTCCAGCAGGTCGTGGACGTACCAGGCGTCGGGCGTGTACAGGCTCTCTTCGGCGAAGTCGTCGGGCAGCGGCATGCCCTCCGCTAATCCGGGCAGGCCACGAACGCTGCGCTATCTTGCGGCGTCCCCCCGTCCCTGGCATCGGTCCACCATGCGCGCATCCCTCCCCCTGATCCTGCTGCTGGCGGCCTGCACCGGTGGCAAGGGCAGCACCGGCGACTCCGCCGGCCCGGCCGCTGACCTGCCGGGCCTGACCCTGTCGGTGGCCATCTCCGATGTCGTCCCCACCGTCGCCACCGCGACCTGGTCGCTGGACAGCGCCGACACCGCGGTCGACGCCGCCTGGATCGAGTTCGGCCGCGATGGCGGCTTCGACACCCGCGTCGCCGTCGACCTGACGGAGGGCCCGCCCTACGCCATGCCGCTGCTGGGCATGAAGCCCGACACCACCTACGGCGTGCGGGTGGTCGCCGACACCGCGGCCGGCACCGCCACCAGCGACGCCGTGGACATCACAACCGGCCCGGTCAGCCCGGCCCTGCCCGGCACCACCGTCGAGCTGACCGACGCCGCCGCCATGCACAAGGGCTTCTACGTCACCTCCATCGTCACCGGTCCCACCGCGGTCATCCTCGACTCCGATGGGGACTACGTGTGGTGGTACACGCTGGAGGGCGTCGATCGTCTGGGGCGGGCCCGCCTGTCCCAGGACCGCAAGAGCGTGCTGATGGCGACGATCAACCTCGACGGCGACAAGGACGTCGACATCGTCCGCGTCAGCGTCGACGGCAGCACCGAAGAACACATCTCCACCCCGCGCCGCCACCACGACTTCGTGGAGCTGTCCGACGGCACCCTGGTCTACGCGGTCGAAGACCCCACGCAAGTCAACGCCGGCGTGACCATCGCGGGCGACATCCTCGTCGAGCACTCCCCCGACGGCACGATCCGGCAGGTCTACGACGTCCTCGACCACCACGAGCCGCTGTCGGGCTCTGACAGCGGCGGCGAACGCTGGCCCCACGCCAACGCCATCGACGTTGTCGATGACGAGTCCGCCTACCTCGTCTCCTTCCTCTACATGAACGGCATCGCCCGGATCGAGCGCGACACCGGCGATGAGACCTGGTTCCTCGGCGGGGGGGAGAGCGACTTCCACCGCAGCGACGGCAGCAGCGACTACACCGACTACCAGCACGGCATCGAGCTGCTCGACGACCACCTGCTCATCTTCGACAACGGCCACAGCGCCCACAGCTCCCGCGCCGTAGAAGTCGCCTTCGACACGGACACCATGCTCGCCGAACAGGTCTGGGAGTACCGCCCCGACCCCGAACTGGACACCGTCACCATGGGCGACGTCCACCGCTTCGACGACGGCAACACGCTGGTCACCTTCTCCTACAACGGCGTCATCGAAGAGGTCGACAGCGGCGGGGCCGCTCTCTGGAAGCTCTCCACCGAGATCGGTGGGGCGTTCTCCTGGCTCGACTACCTCGACCGGCTGCAGCCGGAGTAGCCGCAGGCAGCCCCGTCAGAGCCGGACCGGCCGCGACGCGATGACCACCGCCTGGTCCCCGGCGGCGACCGTGTGATCGGCCGGGGGATTGACCAGGGCGCCGCCCTGCTTGGGCTCGATGCTGACGAGGATGGCGTTGTGCTCGTTCTTCAGGGCGAGGTGCAGCTCCATCACCGTCTTGCCGTGCAGCCGCCGGGGGATCTCGACCTTGTGGAAGGCGTTGCCTGTGGTCGTCGTCAGCAGGTCGCTGAGCACGGCGGCCATGCCGCGGCTGCGGCCGATGGAGCCCATGAGCACGCCGGCGTACCAGTCGCGGATGACGACGGCTTCGACGCCGGCCATGCGCAGCAGGTCTTCGTGCTGGCTGTTGATCAGCTCGGCGCAGACGAAGATCCCGGGGGAGAGCCGCTCCACCGTCAGGGCTGTGAGGACCGCGCGGGCGTCGCGGTCGGCGTCCGTGCGGTCCCCCCACATGTCGGTGAGGATGATGACGGCGGCCGCGCGCTTGACCGCCAGCTCGTCCAGCACGTCCACCCGCGTGTAGTCCGCCCGGTGGAAGCGGATCTGTTCGTGGCGGGCGCGCAGCTCGGACAGGGCGGCGGGTTCTTCGTCGTTGTCGCCGACGACGACGATGAGCGAGTGGCGGGCGGCCGGGCCGGCCAGCTCCTGCAGCATGGTGGCGCCGGCGGGGTTCCAGCCGCACACCAGGATGTGTTCGTTCAGATCCGCGGTCTGCATGATGTCCAGCTCCAGGCGCTGGGTGAGCAGGTTGGTCATGGTGGCCGACACGGTGCCGACGAAGACACCGAAGACGGTGAGGCCGCCGAGCATCAGCCCGACGGTGGCGACGCGCCCGGTGATCGACGCCGGCATGCCGCCGATGGGTTCGCCGGCGATGAGCGTGTACACGGCGAACCACAGCGCGCCCCGCAGGGAGTCGGGGGCGATGCCCGGCTGGTCGATCAGCACGTGACCCGACTGGGCGTGGACCAGGACGGCGCCCACGAGCACCATGGTGGCGCTGATGGTGGCCACGATGGTGATCTCGGAGAGGCTGCGCTTGATGACCCCGCCGAGGAAGCGCATCCGACGGTTGAGCAGCACGCCGGCGCGGAACAGCCGCAACAGCATGAGCACCCGGAACAGGCGCAGCCCGCGGTACACGGGGAGGATCGCCAGGATGTCCGGCCAGTAGCGGTACAGGAAGCTGCGCTTGCGCTTGATGACGATGAAGCGCAGGGTCAGCTCGACGGCGAAGACGCCGGCCATGGTGTCCGAGATGACGGCGAAGACCTCGCTGATGGGCTGGCCGCGGGTGGCTTCTTCGGCCAGCACGGACAGCACCGCCGTCAGGATGAGGACGATGAGCACCAGCTCGGTGACGGGGTGCACCAGGAAGCGGTCCACCGCCTGGCGCGCCCGGACGGCGCGGCTGCCGGTGTGCGACGATGGAGGTGACTCGGCCACGGCTGCTCGGGCTGCGGGCCGAGCATAGCGGGAGGTGCGCGTGCTGATCTTCGACGACCCCGCCTTCGACGACCACGACCAGGGCCCCGGCCACCCCGAGAGCCCGGCGCGGCTGTCCGCGGTGCGGGCGGCGCTGGCGCCGCAGCCCTGGATCCGCCGCCGGGGGCGGGCGGCGTCGGTCGAGGAGCTGTGCACCGTGCACGCGCCAGCGTGGGTCGACAGCGTGCTGGCGACCCGGGGGCGTCCGGTTCGGCTCGATCCCGACGTGCAGACCTCGGCGGGCTCCGTGAATGCCGCCCTCGTGGCCGCTGGCTCCGCACTGGACGCCGCCGACGCCTTGCTGCTCGGCGAGTCCAGCTTCGTGCTTTGCCGGCCGCCGGGCCACCACGCCACCCCCAACCGGGCCATGGGCTTCTGCATCTTCAACAACGCCGCGCTGGCCGCCCACCGGCTGACCGGGCGTGACGGCGACGGGGCCCGGCGGCGCGTGCTGGTCTTCGACCCCGACGTCCACCACGGCAACGGCACCCAGGACATCTTCTGGCAGCGCGATGACGTGCTCTACGTCAGCCTTCACCGCGCGCCCTTCTACCCGGGTTCGGGGGCCGGTACCGATCGGGGAGCGGGTCGAGGGGAGGGCCTCACCGTGAACATCGAGCTGCCCGCGGGAGCGGGCGACGATGCCTACCTCGCGGCGCTGTCGGACCGGGCGCTGCCGGCCATCGCCGACTTCGACCCGGAAGTGTGCGTCATCAGCGCCGGCTATGACGCGCTCGACGGCGACCCCCTCGGCGGCATGCGGCTGAGCATCGACGGGCTCTGCGAGATGTGGGCCCCCATCGTAAAGGACCTGCCCACCATGGCCGTGCTCGAGGGTGGCTACGACCCGGACCTGCTCGGCAAGGCGGTCGCGTCGACCGCCGCGGTACTCGCAGAGAGCGCTGGCTGAGAGTGCGGGTGGTGCGTCCGGGAGCCGCGGGCCCCGCTGCGCAGGGGTGCTGCACCGGCTGCTACGCTGTGGCAGGCCCAGGAGGTCTCATGGCCCGGCTGCACCCCGCCTTCCTCTCGCTGCTCGGGCTGATGGCCTGTGCCGGGGGCACGGACGGCGACAACAGCGACCACGACAACGACCCCCTGTGCGATGCCGACGCCGCCAGCGGACCCACCGGCACCAGCCAGGGCGGCAGCCTGATCTACCAGGTGGGCGACGTCCTCGACGACGTCGACCTCATCGACTCCGACGGCGACACCGTGCCGATCTACGACATGTGCGGCAAGACGGTGATGCTCGTGCACGGGGAGCTCGGCTGAAGCACCTGTGACACGCTGGCCAGTCTGGCTCAGCCCCTCATGAAGGACTACCAGGAGTACGGCTTCCAGTACATCGAGCTGGTCTCCTACGCCTACGCCACCCGCAGCTACGACGTCCCGGACGCCGAAGACGCCGCGGCCTTCGAAGAAGACTACGGCTTCACCACCGCCATGGCGCTGGTCGACGACGCGGGCTTCAACGTCCTGTTCGAGTACGACGGCGCGTCGCCCAGCATCTCCTACATCGGACCCGACATGACGGTGCTGGCGGTCGACACCACGACCACCAGCCCCAGCGCCTACGTCGACATGGAGAGCGGCGACGACGGGGTCTGGGGGCAGTAGCGCGCTCCGCCACGGGCTACGCTGCCGGAGATCTCCTCTCTCCGGCGGTACACCATGTCCCCGTTCGATCCGGATGGCCCCGGCTTCGGCGACGGCCTCTTCGGTCTCGACCGCGACCCGCGCACCGCGATGGTGCAGGTGATCCCCGTGCCGTGGGAGGCCACCGCGTCCTACGGCCGCGGCACCCGACACGGGCCGGCGGCCGTGCTGCGAGCCAGCGGGCAGATCGACCTGTCCGACCTCGACTGGGGCGAACCCTGGCGGGCGGGCATCGGCCTGCTCGATCTCGGCGATCGGATCGAGGCCATCGGCGCAGAGGTCGACGCCGACGCCCGCGCGGTCATCGTCAGCGGCGGGGAGCACCCCGACCTCGCCGCGCGCGTGGACCACGCCGCCGACATCGTCAACAGCCTTGTGGAGGAGGAGGCCGAGCGGATCCTGGCGCAGGGGCGGATCGCCGCGGTGCTCGGCGGCGACCACTCGACCCCCTACGGCCTGCACCGGGCCGTCTGTCGGGAGTTCCCCGGTGTCGGCTTCCTGCACATCGACGCCCACGCCGATCTGCGGGACGCCTACCTGGGCTTCTCCTGGTCGCACGCCAGCATCTTCCACAACACCAGCGCACTGCCGGGCTTCGGGCGGCAGGTGGGCGTGGGCTGGCGGGATCTCGGGCGGGCCGAGCGGGAACGCATCGCGGCCGACGAGCGCATCCACGCGTTCACCGACGACCGCATCGGCGCCGCCCTGTGCGCGGGGCGCCACTGGTCCGAGCTGGTGGCCGAGATCGTCGCAGCACTTCCGCCGGTCGTGCACATCAGCGTCGACATCGACGGCATGGAGCCGGCCCTGTGCCCGAACACCGGCACGCCGGTGCCCGGCGGGCTGGGCTGGCACCAGCTCGAAGCCCTGCTGCGGGCGGTGGGGGCGGCCCGCCGCGTCGTGGCCTTTGACCTGGTCGAGGTGGCCCCGGGGCGCTGGCCGCTGCCGGAGGGCGAACGCGACGGCATCGACGCCATCGTGGGCGCGCGGGTGCTCTACAAGCTGGCCGGCTGTGCCATCGCCTCGCAGGACCCGGCCTGATGCTGGCGGCGCTGCTCGTCGCGGCGGCGCTGGCGGGGCCCCGGAGCGCCGACGACGCCATGGCGGCGGCGCGGGCGGCGGAGCGGGCCGGGCAGCCCGATGCCGAGCGGGCGGCCTGCGCGGTCGTGATCGAGCAGGCCGCGGGCACGGCGGCGGCGCAGACCTGTGGCGAGCGCCTGGCCTGGCTGGCTGCGCGGACGGACCCCGACGGCGGACTGTCGGGGCTGTCGCGGCTGGAAGCGGCCCGCCGGACGGCGGAGGGCCGGGGAGACGCGCTGCAGGCCGTCGCCGAGGATCCGTCGGTGTCGGCGGTGGTCCGGGTCGAGGCCGGGGCCGCGTTGGCGGCGGCGGAGCTCCGCGCGGGTCGGGCGGAGGACGCGCTGGCGCGGGTGGCGGGGCCCTCTGAAGACCCGGCCTTGCCCGGTCCGGTGCGCGAGCGCTTGCTGCGGCTGCGGGCGCGGGCGCTGGTGGCGCTGGGGAGGGTCGAGGACGCCCGCGCGGTCGAAGCCCTGCTGGTGGACCGGCCGCCCGAGGTCGACGCCCTGGCCCGGCAGCGGCGCAGCGCCCGCCTCGCGCCGGTGGCGGCGGGCCTGGGCCTGGCCTGGGGGTTGCCGGCCCTGCCGCTGGCGGCGGTCGGGTGGTGGCGACGGCCGCGACCGTGTCCGCTGGGCTTGCTGCCGCTGGCCGTCTTCGGCGGCGGCGGGCTGCTGCTGTCCGGGCTGTGGGAGCCCTCAGTGGCCGGGCCCTTCGCCGGCCTGCTGGCGTTGCTGGCGGCGCTCCACCTGCTGGCGGCGGGGGCTGCGCTGGCGCTGCGCGACCGCCCGGGCTGGCTGCGCGGCGGCTTCTCGGCCGGTGCGGGCATCGCCACCGTGTCCCTGTCCTACCTGCTCATGCAGCGCACGGGCCTGCTGCCCTGGATCGGCCTGTGAGGGCGCCTCCCCGCGATGCTGACGCTGACGTCGCCGCCGTCCGCGACGCAGGCGCCGCCGTCCGCGACGCTGACGCCGCCGTCCGCGCCGTGTGGCGGGGGCACGCGCCCAACTGCTCCAGCTCGGGTAGCGTGGTGGGCGTGGCGCTGGTCTCGGCCGTGGCAGCCGCGACCGTGGTCAACATCTGGGCGGCGCGCTTCCTGCGGTGGCGGCGTGGGGTCGAAGAGGGGCCGAGCGGTGGCGGGCCGGGTGGCCCGGGATCTGCCAGGCTCCGCCGCGAAGCCGACGGCAGCGGCCTGCTCCACCTCCAGCCCGAGGACCCCGACGAGTCCGGCGGCATCGTGGTGATCGCCCCCGGCCACCTGCCCGAAGGGCCGGTCCCGGCAGAGGTCGGAGCCGCGGCCTCGGCCGCGGTCCCGGGGGCACTGCGGGCGCCGACCGAGGTGCACCTCGCCGTGACCTCGGCCTGCCCCGTGGCGTGCTCGGCCTGCTACCTGGACGCGGGCCCCGGCCAGTCTGCGCCCGAACCCGACGCGGCCGCGCTGCGGGCCGACCTCGACCGCCTGGCGGCGATGGGCGTCTTCGAGGTGGCCTTCGGCGGCGGTGAAGCCCTGCTACGGCACGACCTCGTCGAGCTGTGCCAGCACGCCCGCGACGTGGGGCTGCTGCCCAACCTCACCACGTCGGGCTTCGGCTTGACCGAGGCGCTCGCCCGCCAGCTCGCCCCCTTGGTCGGCCAGGTCAACGTCAGCATTGACGGCCTGGGCGCCACCTACCGGGCGGCGCGGGGCTGGTCGGGCGCCGACCGCGGGCTGGCCACCGTGCGGTTGCTGCGCCAGGCAGGGATCCGCGTCGGCGTCAACACCGTGCTGAGCGCGCCCCTGCTGGAGGAGGAGGGGGGGCTGGAGGTGCTGGGCCGGGCCCTCGCCGCCGCGGGTGCCGGCGAGTGGCAGTGGCTGCGGCTCAAGCCGGTCGGTCGCGGGCGGGACACCTGGGATCAGCTCGCCCCGAGCCCGGCCGCGCTGGCCACGCTGTGGCCGCGGGCGCTGGCCCTCGACGCCGAGCTGGACCTCGCGCTTCGCTTCGACTGCGCCCTCGTGCCCTTCATCGCCGCCCATGGGCCGCCGGTGGAGCGGCTGGAGCGGCTGGGCGTGCGCGGCTGCCCGGGTGGGCACGGGCTGTGGGCCCGGGACGCGGCGGGCGCGTGGGCGCCCTGTTCGTTTGCGGCGGGCCACCCGGTCGACGACCCGGTGACCGCCTGGGCCGACGACCCGACCCTTCGCGCCTGGCGGGACCGAGCGGCCACCCCGCCAGAGCCCTGCGCGTCCTGTGACTACGCAGCGGTCTGCCGCGGTGGCTGCCGGGTCGTCGCCGAGCACCTCGTCGGCGACCCCATGGCCGCCGACCCGCAGTGCCCGCGGGTGGCCATCGGATAGGGGGGCGGGGTGTCCGCCGCGCTTGCAACCCGCCGAGCTGCGGCCGTCGAACCGCGTCGACCTTCTTCATCCTACCCGCCGTTCGTCCCCGTCGCGGTGCGGGCCGGCCAGTCGTAGCCGCCGAAG
>CAZRFD010000160.1:0-13684 GCA_964599085.1 uncultured Enterobacterales bacterium
GTCGCGCTGATCACCGCCCTGCGCGGCCGCCTGCTGGGCCTCGCCGGCGCCCGCCCCGACCGACGCGCCCCCAAGCCGCACCTGACCGTCGCGCGGCCGGGTCGCCGGGCCTCCGACGCCGAGCGCAGCCGGGCCGTGACCTGGGCGCGCGGCCTGCAGCTGTCGGGCGTGCCGGTGCACCTCGACCGGATCGCGCTCTACACCTGGGCCGACGACCGCCGCCGGGGGCTGTTCCGTGTCGTCGACGCGCAGTGGCTCTGACGCCGTCGCGCGCCGATCGCTCAAGGCACCCAGCGCGCGATGAACAGGTTGGTGTCGCGGTCCTTGCCGCCGCGGTTGCTGGCGAAGACCAGCCAGCGCCCGTCCGGCGAGAACATCGGGAAGCCGTCGAACTGCTCGGTGAAGGTGATCTGTTCGGGCTCGCCGCCCTCGAAGGACACGCTCCACAGGTCGAACTCCATCACCGAGCCGCCCATGTTGCTGGCGAAGATCGCGCCCTTGTCGCCCGGCAGCGGGTACGGGCCGAAGTTGGCCTGGCCGTTGTTCGTGAGCTGGCGGACGTTGCTGCCGTCCCGGTTCATCACGTACAGCTCGAGCTTGCTGGGGCGGACCAGCGCCTGGGACAGGAGATCCTGGTAGTCCGTCAGCGCGTCGCCCTCAGGGCGCGACGCCCGCCAGACGATCTGCTTGCAGTCGTTGGTGAAGAAGGCGCCACCGTCGTAGCCCGGAGTGTGGGTGAGGCGGGTCAGGTCGCTACCGTCGGGCTTGACCGTGTACAGCTCGATGTCGCCGTCGCGCACCGAGGTGAACACGATGGTGCCGTCGCTGAAGCAGGCGGTGGCTTCGGCGTCGTAGCCAGGCGAGGCCAGGAACGGCGTGGTGTTGCCCTCGGCGTCCTGCCACACCAAGTCGAAGCTGTCGTAGATGGCCCAGGTGTAGCCCTTGCTCATGTCGGGGGTCGGCGGGCACTCCGGCGACGCGCCCTCGGTGGTGGCGTAGATGGTGCGCCCGCCACCAGGCCAGTCGTAGTAGCCGCAGGTGGTGCGGCCCTTGCCCGAGCTGTGCAGCGTGACGTCGCCGGTGTCGAGGTCGTAGATGTACTCCTGGTCGCAGCCGCCCTCGGGCTTCGTCCACTGGAAGATCAGGTGGTGGCCATCGGGGGCCCAGTAGGCTTCGGCGTTGTCTCCGCCGAAGGTGAGCTGGCGGAGGTCGGCGAGGTGGACCTCGCGCGGGTCGAGGAGCGCGCTGGCGTCCTTGCCGGCCTTGGGGGTCCAGTCGGGGCCGGGGATGGCGGAGAGGTCGATGGTGGCGGGGGCCGCTGCTTCGGCCGGGGCGGCTTCGGCCGGGGCGGCGGCTTCGGTCGGGGCCGCTGCGGCGGCGGGGGTTGCGTCTGCCGCGGCGTCGGCGGGTTCCGGGCCTGCCGTGGTGTTGGCGCAGCCGAGGGACAGCAGGGCGAGAAGCGGGGACATGGGACCTCCGGGCGGGCGGTCGTATCGTGCCCGCCGGTGCGGGGCTCCCGGGTGGTCGCGCCTTGCGACAAGCACGGCCGCGTCGTTGAAGGGATCCGCTGGCGGCGCTACGCCCCTGGGTGATGCTGTCCACCCTGCTGATCCTGTCCCTGGCCTGGAGCTTCTCGTCGCCTGCGCACGCGCAGCAGGGCGACGACTCCAGCGCTTCCTCCTCCACCGAGACCGGCGACGACACCGGTGAGGAAGATGCGTCCGCGCCTCCGCTTCCCGACGACGAAGAGCCGGGTGAGGTCGTGGTGGTCACCGGAGCACGCCGGTCAGAGTCCCTGTCCGAGACGGTGGTCACCACCGACGTGGTGACCCGCGAGCAGGTCGAGGAGAGCGGCGCCAGCGACGCCAGCGAGGTGCTGGAGACGGTGCCCGGCGTCGTCGTCTACCGCAGCTTCCGGGGGGCGGGCGTCCAGATGCAGGGGCTGGACAGCCAGTACGTCCTGGTCCTGGTCAACGGCCAGCGCATGACCGGCAGCAAGGACGGTGTGCTCGATCTGTCGCGCATTCCCGCCGAGCGCATCGAGCGCATCGAGATCGTCAAGGGAGCGGCGTCGGCGCTCTACGGGTCCGACGCCATCGCCGGCGTCATCAACATCATCACGCGAGAGCCCGACCAGCCGTGGAGCAGCCAGACCGTCGGGTCCTATGGCAGCCGCAACACCCTCGACCTGAGCGAGACGGTCGGGCTCAAGCGGGACCGGTGGTCGGCGGGCCTCAACCTCGGCACCCACAGCACCGACGGCTACGACTGGGATCCGACCGACGCCCAGACGGACGGCAACGCGTCGGACCAGTACGCGGTGGAGGGGGACCTCACCGCCGATCTCACGCCCGACCTGCGGGTGCTCGCCGACGGCGGCTACCGCCTGCGCGACTCCACCGGCGTCGACGAAGTCCAGGCCGCCACCTTCGATCGGCGCAACCTGACCGAGGACGCCGACCTGCGGCTCGGCATGGAGCTGCTCCCCTCGGAAGCCTCCAAGCTCAGCGCACACCTCTCCGGCGCGCTCTACCGCGACCAGTACAGCCAGGATCAGCGCGGCAGCGACGCGCTCGACCAGTACGAGGACTCGCGGGACACCAGCGCCCAGCTCGACCTGCAGTGGGACCAGGTCTGGGGCCGCAACGTCATCAGCGTCGGTGCCGAGGGGCTGCGCGAGACGCTGGTGTCGCCGCGGCTGACTCAGGACGGAGAACGCTACCGCGGCGCCTTCTATGTCCAGGACGAGCTGCGGGTCGGCCCGCGACAGCAGCTCGCCATCGTGCCCGGTGCCCGCCTGGACGCCGACTCCTGGTTCGGCCTGCAGCCGACCCCCCGGGTGGCCTTGCGCTGGGACGCCACCGAGCACCTCGCCTTCCGGCTGAACACGGGCTTCGGCTTCCGGGCGCCGACCTTCAAGGAGATGTTCCTGCTCTTCGAGAACCCCACCGCCGGCTACATGGTCCAGGGCAACCCCGATCTCCAGCCGGAACACAGCCTCGGCCTGACCGGTGGCTTCGAGAGCTCGATCGGCCGCCACCTGCAGATCCGCCTCGACGGCTTCCACACCGCCCTCGACAACCTCATCACCATCGAGTTCGTCGACGAAGCGACCGCAGAGACGCCAGCGGCCTACAGCTACGTGAACATCGCCCGGGCGACGTCCACGGGGGCCGAGGGCTCGGTGCGGGTGCGGCTGGACGAGTGGCTGACGACCGACCTCGGCTACACCTATACCCGCACCTGGGATCTCGACGCCCAGCGGGATCTCGACGGTCGGGCCCGCAACCGCGGGACGGTGGGCTTGACCGGGCGGGTGCCCGCCCTGCTGGTCGAAGCTACGCTGCGGGGCGAGATCGTCGGACCGACCACCTTCTACGTCTGGGACGACGTCGCCCAGGTCGAAGAGCGGGTCGACGCCGACCCCTACGCCAACCTCAAGCTGCGGGTCGAGAAGACCGTGTTGCCGCGGCTGGCGGAGGGCGGATCCTCGCTGCTGCCCGCGGGCCTCCGCATCTTCGCCGGGGTGGACAACCTGCTCAACGCCGGCGACGCTCTCTACATCCACCTCGACCCGCGCCTGTTCTATGGCGGGCTCATCTTCGATCTGCCCGGCCCCGACGACGGAGGCACCTGATGTCACGCGCTCGCTTCTTCCTGCTCGCCCTGGTCACGGCCGGCTGTGCCCGGAGCATCGCGCCCGACGGCAGCGACTCCGGTGTGGCCAGCCAGGTCGCTGCCGGGGACGCCATCATCGACGCCAGCAGCGAGACCGACTGGACGTACCTCGACCTGGGCAACGCTGAGATCGTCACCCCGGCCAACCCCGACGACAGCACGGAGTGGGACCTCGCCTTCCGCCGCTACAAGGTCAAGATCAACGGCGGCGTGTCGGGCACCGCGGACATGGCCGTCGTGCCCTACTTCGAGACCGAGTACAACACGCCGCTGGACCCTCCGACCGAGGGCTGGGTGACCGACGAAGCCGACGCCGATGCCGACGGCGACCCCGAGTACGCGCTCGACACCTGGTTCGACTACGACAGCTCGACGCACGAGGTCACGCCCGCCGACGTGATCTACGTGGTGCGCGACGCCCAGGGCGACCTCGCCAAGCTCCAGTTCCTCGCCTACTACGACGACGCCGGCACGCCCGGCTACATCCACATCCGCTGGGGGCCGCTGTCCGATGAACAGCAGACCGACACCGGCGAGACCGGGGACACGGGGGAGCGGGGCTGCAGCACCGACAGCAGCAAGCTGACCAGCACCGACCTGGGCGATGGCGTCACCCTGACCCAGGCCTACACCGGCAGCGAAGACGAGTACGTGTGCTTCTCCTTCGCTACCGCGGGCATGGTGACCAAGGGCTGGGATCTGGCCTGGCTGAAGTGGGACATCCAGGGCGGGCCGACGGAGATCGCCATCCTGCCCAAGCAGGACTTCGACGCGCTCACCCAGGCCCCGGCCAAGGGCTACCGCACCGACTCGGACGAGAAGGGGCTGGTGCTGCAGGACTGGTACATCTACAACACGGAAGTCCACACGCTGGACCCGCGGGACGAGGTCTACGTGATGCACACGGCCGCGGACCAGTACTACAAGATGAAGATCCTCAGCTACTACCCCGACGGCGACACCGAACAGCCGCACTACCCGTCGTGGAAGTGGGCGGAGATCGCCGCGCCTTGACGGGCGCTGGCGCCGCCGGCGTCACAGCAGCTTCAGCTCCGCGGACACCTTCGCCGCCACGGCGGGCAGGTGCTCGTCGGGGTCGCGCTGCCAGCGCATGGCGCGCCAGGTCCGGGCGGCCTCGTCGACGGCGGCGTCGAGGACCTCGCCGCGCTCGCCGGACAGCGCCTGCTGGCGGATCTCGTCGCCGCGGGCCCAGTCGGTGAAGGCAAAGCCCGCGGTCTGGGCCTGGTACTTGACGTGGGCGGCGCGGGCGGTCCAGTCGGCCGGCTGGTACATGAGCATGAAGATGGCGCGGTTGACGTCGTCGAAGCGCACGAGCGGGTCGAATTCGCGAGCGAAGCGGGCGAAGCGGTTGGCGGGGCGGCGGAGAAGATCCTGGACCTTGAGCAGGGCCTTGCTGCTGGTCTCGTCGCGGGGGGCGGGGGCCGGCACGACGTTGCATGCCAGCACGAAGGCGGCGTCTTCCAGGTACAGCGCGTCGTCGGGGATGTTGTTGAGCAGGCCGCCGTCGAGCCAGCGCATGTTGCGGCGGGGCCCGGGCGTGGGCGTCGGTAGGTCGCCGCGGCGCAGCGGGGGCAGCACGCGGGGACGCGACAGCTCCACGCGGTCGGTGGTGGCGGGGGTGAAGGTGCCGGGGAAGGCGCCGCTGGCGCGGGCGCCAAAGGCCAGCGGCCCCACGCGGATGGTGCGCTGGACGGCACGATCGCCGTCGACGGCGGTCGGGTAGAAGGGGATGAGGAGGTCTTCGAGGCGTTGGTGGCCGAGGTGGCGCTCGAGCAGCGCAGCCATGGACCAGGCACTGACGAGCGCGGCGGTGCTGGCCGCCTCGATCTCGTGGCCGATGGCGCAGAGCAGGGCCAGGCCCGGCAGGTCCCGCAGCTCGTCGGGGACGGCGAGGTCAGCGGGGAGCTGCAGGTCCATGCCGCCGCAGTAGAAGGCGCCGACGATGGCGCCGCCGGACACGCCGGCGACGAGGTCGACGGGGATGCCGACCTCGTGCAGGCGCTGGAGCATGGCCAGCTCGGCGTAGGAGAGGGCACCGCCGCCGCCCAGCGCGACGCCAAAGCGGCGGCCGGTGACGCCGCGCATCCAGCGGTCGACCTGGGCGCGCTCGCCAGCGGACAGCGCCGCCAGCGGTGTGTGCTGGCGGGCACGCGCCAGCAGGTCCCGGTGCAGGCGCAGCGTGCCGTAGGGGACGATGCGCTCTTCGCCGGCGCCGAGCTTGTCGCCAGGCACGACGGCCGTGTAGATGGGCATGCCCAGCTCGGACCGTGCGGGCAGCCACTCCGTGGGCAGGGCGTAGGCCCGGGTCGCCACCATGACGACGCGCTGGACGCGGTCCATCCACGGCTGGCGGACGGCGTGATCGCCGGTGGGCAGCATGCTCAGGTCGAGCAGCGCCAGGTCGCCCCACAGGATCAGCTCGACGAGGTCCTGGGTGGGGGCGGTCATGGTGGAAGGGGGACGGACGGTGGCGACGAAGCCATCGCCGACGGCCTGCTGGGTGATGATCGGGTCGCCGTGGACGGCCGGATCGGGGCGCACGACGACGACGCGGTCGCCCCACTGCGCGGCGGCTGCCTGGGCCAGCCAGTCGGCGAGGGTCGCGACGTCGCCGCCGTCATCGGCGACGAGCGCATAGAAGACGCGTGGGGCCGGGTCGATCCCAGCGGTCGCGACGGACACGAACAGGGCGTGGCGGTCGCCCTCGTCGAGGATGGGGCTGGCGAGCACCGCCCGGCGGAAGCTCGCGCTGGCCATGAAGCACTGGCGGAAGGCCTCCATGTGGATGTGCAGCAGGGCGCAGCCCCGCTGGCCGGCGGTGACGTCCTGCAGCAGGGGGCCGCCGTGGATCAAGGCGTCGTCGCCGATCAGGCCGCCGGGGGCCAGGCTGACCGAGCGCGGCTCGGCCGAGCGGCGGCCGACGCGGAGCTTGCCTGTGGGGCGGACCCGGCAGTCGCCGTCGAGCACGAGCACGACGCCGTCGAGGGGCTCCCGCCCGTCGATGACCAGCTCACCGGGCGCGCCGGCGATCAGCGTGCTTCCCGCCAGCAGGCCGGACAGCTCGGAGATGGCGACCTGGGAGAACAGCGGGCTGTTGTGGATCCCGCGCAGGATGTCGGCGCGGCGGCCCTGGATGGCCGCCATCTGGCGCAGCACGAGGTCGAGCTCGGGGTGGGCGGCGGCGACCTCGCGCAGGGTCTGGGGAGGCAGCCGCAGGACGTGCACCGGGCCGACGGCCCATGCCCCCATGCTGCCCGTGCCGCCGACGCAGTTTTCGCCGACGGTGCCGCCGGGGCCCAGCGTGGCCTTGATGGGGGCGCGTCGGTTGGCGCTGCGCCAGGTGACGATGAGCTGGCCTGTCGCGATGACGTAGAAAGCGTCGGCGTCGGCGTCGTCTTCGAGGAGCTGGGTGGCCGGCGGCAGGGACTGCTCGGTGCAGCGTATGGCGAGGGCCGTGAGGGTGTCCTCCGTCAGGGCCTGCAGGTCGGGCGAGGCGCGCAGCCAGCGCACTCGGGTGTCGATGTCGGCCATGACGGCTCCGGATTGCTTGGGACGAGGCCAAGCAAAGCACACTCCGCTGAGGCTCACGGCCCTCCGCTCCCCCTGACCTGGGCGAGCCGATTAGGAGGGCCCCGCTCTCTGACCCGGGGTCCTCGTCGTGCTCACGCCACTCCTCCTCCTGCTGTCCTGTGACGTGCCAGGCGACTCCTCGTCCGGTGCTGCCGCGCGCCCGCTGCCGGAATTCGAGGAGTGGGCGGACGGCCCCGACGGGCCGCGGGTCCAGGCCATCGGGGATTTGCGGCAGCGCTCCGGCGGGCGCATGCACGTGACGATGCGCTTCGAAAACCTCCCCGACTACATGGACGACTTCCGCATCCTGGGCAAGAACGAAGAGCTGGTCTACTCCAACTTCCGCTTCTTCACCGAAGACGGCGGCGAGATCGGCTTCGACAAGGACGGGCGCAGCCTCAAGCTCAGCGGCCGCCACCACGACGTCGTCGTCGCCGACTACGACGTGAAGCCGGGGGGCAACGGTCGGCACGGCCACCAGGGCATCGTCGAAGACGACTTCGCGCTGTTCGACGGGCGGGTGTTCATCCAGCCGGTGGGCTCCGGCGACCTCGTGGGGGCCCGGGCGCGCTTCCTGGCGCCGGAGGGCTGGAGCACCGTCGGTGCGCTGACCGAGGACGACGGCTGGCAGGTCTACGACACCTACGGGCCGCAAGCCGTCCGAGTGTCCCTGGAGCTGTCCTGCTTCGGCGTGGGACCCTTCGAGGGCACGGTCAAGAAGCTCGGCAAGTCGGACGTGCGGGTCTACAACTACGCCGGCTGGGACCAGAAGGTCAGGGACGACCTGACCGCCGACACCATGGCGATCTACGACTGGTTCTACGAAGACCTGGGCTTCGACCCCGGCTTCCCGCTCGCGATGGTCTGGTCTCCCAAGGCGTCGGACGGCGGCAAGATCTACGGTGGCTCCTCGGCCAACGGGACCTGCTTCCAGCAGCCCGCCCCGGACACGCGGGCCTGGCAGCTCATGGCCCACCGCCTCGGCCACTCGATGAACAAGTACGTGCCGTCGGGCATGCACCTCAAGGACCTGCGCGACGACTGGTTCAAGGAGGGCTGGCCCTCCTACATCGAGCTGATGGCCACCGTCGGGTCCGGGGTCGAAGACTCCGCGCCGCGCTGGAACCGCCTGTACCGCGACTACACCCGGATCCGCGCCGAGCACCCCGACCGCGACATGTCGATGCTCGACGAACCGAAGGCCCGTGGCGAAGCCACCGAGTACATGCACTACTTCAAGGGGCCGATGGTCGTCATGATGCTCGACGACTGGATCCGCCGCCGCTACGGCAAGGATCTGACGGTCTTCATGAAGCAGATGTGGGTGAAGTACGGGCAGTACAACCAGCCCATGCCGCTGCGCGACGAGCTCGAAGCCTTCGTCGGCACGTCGCTCGACGACTTCTGGGCGCTCCATGCCGACCAGCGTGGCTGGGTGTACCCGGTGTGGGACGAAGCCCTCACCCCGCAGGTGACCCAGCGGGCGACCCTCGCGGGCGTGGCCACCGTGGGCGGCCGGCCGGTGTCCGCGGACTACCTGCACTTCCTCGCGGCGACGGGCGACTTCGAGTACTTCTCGGACATCGTGGACTTCCTCGAGCGGGAGGAGCCGCGGCGGGCGCAGCTCGCGGCTGCCGGGATCCAGCTCCTGCCGCCGAAGCTCGACGCGGTGCGCGCGGGCCTCGACCCGATGGCGAGGTACTCGGTGGAGCGGGCCGAGCTGGCGTATGACCTCGGCACGCCGGTGGGGAAGCCGACAGAGGACCAGCGCCTGGTCTGGACCGAGGGCGACGAGGTCGCCGCGGTCTTCCAGCAGCTCCTCGACGACGAGCAGCGCTACCTGCAGACGGTGATGCACGCCGGCGTGGAAGCCATCGAGCTGCAGGCCAAGGACAAGGAGGGGGAGTGGAGCCGCGGCAAGCTGCTCACCTTCGGCAAGCGCGACGAGATCCGGCTGCAGACCCGGTGGTTCCAGCAGGCCGGCTCCGTCACCATCAAGGCGCGGCGGGGCGACGACACCATGGGCGAGCGCACGCCGACCATCTGGCCGGACTGGCTGCGGTCCTGGTCTCCCTTCAGCCAAGGCCAGCTCCCCAAGACCGACGGCGTCGTGACCTTCGAGGTGACGACCAAGGACGGCCGCTCCGCGGCGAGGAGCTTCTGGCGCCGTGACTGAGCCCGCATCGACGCGCCCGCCACCCGGTTCGATGCGATCGCCACCCGCGCTGCATCCCGGTGAGAAGCTCTGGGTGAGCCTGCTGTTCGGCGGGCTCTTCGCCCTGGTCGTCTATCTCGTGCTGCGCTTCGAGCTGGATCCCGGCCAGGGGGCCAGCCCCAAGCTGCCCTGGCGCAACGGACGCCTCGCCCACGACGACATCCTGGTGCTGATGATGGGCGGCTGCGCCTATGGCGCGCTGGGGGTCATCGGCTGGGGGCTGTGGCAGCGCTTCACCAAGGGGCCGGGCCGGTGGATGCGACGGGTGGCGAAGCTGCTGCTCACGCTGGGCGTGCTGCTGTCGGGCTTCGTCTACTTCTACGGACAGCAGGGGCTCTACGCCAGCCAGTTCGCCCACCGCTGGGACACCTTCCACTACCTGCTCGGCCCTCGCTACTACGCGGAGCTGGACTACGACGACCTGTACGCCTGCGCCCTGCGCGACATCCCCGACCGGCTGATCGACGACGACTGGAGCACCCGGGATCTGCGCACATACCGGATGACCACCGTCGGCAAGATCCGGGAACAGAAGCTGTGTGAAGACAACTTCACGCCGGAACGCCGGCAGCGCTGGAAGGATGACCTCGAACTGTACACGGTCAACGGTGGCTACCGGGTGCTCAAGGGCGCCATCGAAGACCGCGGCTACAACGGCACCCCCTTCCACAGCGCCGTCGCAGGCTTCATCGCTGACCACATCCCGCTGACCCAGGCGACCCACCAGATGGTGCCGCTGCTCGACATCGGCATGCTCAGCCTGATGTTGACGGTGGTCACGTGGAGCTTCGGCTGGGAGCTGGGGCTGGTCTTCTCTCTGTTCTTCTTCACCGACGCCGCGGACCGCTTCGGCATCATCGGCGGGTCCTTCTTCCGCTACCAGTGGCTGGTGATGCTCGCCATCGGGCTGTCGGCCCTGCGGCGGGGGCGCTACGCGCTGGCCGGCGTGTTCATGACGCTGTCGACGGTGCTGAACATCTTCCCCTTCGTGTTCAGCCTGGGGGTCATCGTCCGTGGGCTGGCCGACTGGGTGAAGACCCGGCGCCTGCCGAGACGCACGGTGCGCTTCGTGGCGGCGGCCACGATCACGGGGCTGCTGGGGCTCGGCGTGGGCCTGCTGCCGGCCCGGCACGTGGGCAACTACACGGGCTGGGCCGCCAACATGGAGCACCACAACGTCGAGCGCTTCCAGGGCTTCGGCACCGGCTTGAAGTTCCCCTTCATCTACAAGGGGCACAACACCGCCAAGACCGACCGCTTCCCTGAGAGCCAGCGCAAGAAGTGGTTCCATGAGGTGCGCCCCTGGTACCGCGTGCTCGCGACCTTCGTGCTCGGCCTGGCGCTGGCCTTCGCCGCCCGCACCGACGACGACGTCGAAGCGGCCACCGTGCTGGGCTTCACCATCTTCTTCTCGGTGCTCGGCACGGTCGGCTACTACTTCGCCGTGGCCTGCGTGGTCGTGATGGCCTTCCACAAGCGGGGCAAGACACTGGGCGGCGCCACCATGCTGGCCCTGTTCTTCGTGAGCAGCCTGCTCGGCCACCTCGCCTTCTACGAGACCCACTACTACCGGTTCATGTACAACACCGTGCTGTCATCGGCGTGGTCGGTGTGGCTGATCCTGCTGCTGCTGTGGCTGACCTGGACGGTGACCGTGCCGAGCTTCCGACGCGGGGCGCGGGAGCGTGCGCTGGAGAGCAAGCCGTGACCGATCGCATCGTCCTGCGACGCCCCGACGACTGGCACCTGCACCTGCGGGATGGCGACCTGCTGGCGGCCGTGCTTCCGGCGACGGCGGCGGTGATGGGGCGGGCGGTGGTCATGCCCAACCTGGTGCCGCCGGTGGTCACGACCGCCCAGGCCGTCGCGTACCGGGCGCGGATCCTGTCGCTGCTGCCGCTGAACCACCGCTTCGAGCCGCTGATGACGGCCTACCTCACCGACCGCAGCGACCCCGGCGACATCGAGGCCGGGTTCCGGGACGGCGTGCTGACGGCGGTGAAGCTCTACCCGGCGGGCGCGACCACCAACTCCGACGCCGGGGTCACCGCGCTCTCCGCCGTGCGACGGGTGCTGGAGCGCCTCGAAGCCATCGGCATGCCGCTGCTGGTCCACGGCGAGGTCACCGACCCCGATGTCGACATCTTCGACCGGGAAGCGGTGTTCATCGACCGGCGCCTCGGCCCCCTGCTCGACGAGCACCCCGGGCTGCGGGTCGTGCTGGAGCACGTGACCACCGCTGACGGGGTCGACTTTGTCAAGGCGCACGGTGGGCGTGTCGGGGCCACGGTGACGGCCCAGCACCTGCTGGTGAACCGCAACGACATGCTCGTCGGAGGGGTGCGACCGCACCTGTACTGCCTGCCCGTGCTCAAGCGGGCCCGGCACCAGCGCGCCCTGCGGGCCGCGGTCTGTTCCGGGGACCCGAGCTTCTTTTTGGGCACCGACAGCGCGCCGCACCTCGTGATCCGCAAGGAGAGCGCGTGCGGCTGTGCGGGCTGCTTCACCGCGCCGGCTGCGCTGCCGCTCTACGCCGAGGTCTTCGAGGAGGAGGGGGCGCTCGACCGGCTCGAGGGCTTCGCCAGCGTGCACGGACCGGCGTTCTACGGGCTGCCCGTCAACGACGACAGCGTGACGCTGGTCCGGGCCCAGCGGGAGGTCCCGCGGCGCATCATGGTCGACGACGGCGAGGAGCTGCGGCCGTTCATGGCGGGGCGGCCGCTGCGCTGGGCGGTGGTGGCGGAGGGGGAGGACGACTGAGCCGCCGTCTGCCTGTGAGCTGGGCTGCGGGTGCGTCAGCACCTCCATGGTTCGTGGCTCCGATGTCACGCGATGCGTGGGTCGAGGGCGACCGCACTCGAGGTTTCGTGAGCTCGTGGAGACGTCCTCCCGACTGCGCGAAGGCGCGACTCCGCGCGCGGCGTGGGCACGACCGGCGAGCCCGCGTGGGCGCGAAGCACGCGTCCCTGCTGCACCCGCTCCTACGGTCCGCTCTGCGGTGAGAGGCGGCGGCCCCCTCACGGGGTGAGGGCCGCGCACCTCTCACCTCCGAGCGGCCCTCCCGGACGGCCGCCGGCATGGCGGGGATGGGCTCAGGCGCCTTGCCCTGAGAGCCGGGGGTGGGGGGGAACCCTGATGCGTCATCTTCCCCGCGCACCGCTCCAGGAGGCGCTGCTGGCCGGCCGCGTGGTTGGCCTTGCCGCGCTCCGTTGCCTGGTACCGCCGCCCCGCCCTCCGCAGGCTGGCAGACCGCTGCGCGGCGGCGCACTCACGCCCACAGAACCGGTTCCCCCGGTCGCAGGCGCGACAGGGTACGACGAGCCGACCACAGCGCTGGCAACTGAAGAGTCGCGCAGAGTCGGGAATCATCGTGCCTTCCTTGCGGTGGACACGACGGCCGAGACAGGTGACCCTCGACCGGGTCGCCGCTCTGATCGTCCGCGATGGCCTCGGAGGCTCAGCGGTGCAATGCTGGGCCTCCACCGGCTTCTGGCGGGAGCAGCATCACGGGTAGCCTGAAACTCTCTGGACGGCCGCCACCGGGGCAGCGCCCCTGCGGCGGCGCCGTGGGGGTTCGCACCCTGCCCGGCGGATGTGATCGTCTGGCGCGGAGGTCGCCGAAGATGGGCGGGAATTGGGGGGTGCTGACACAGCCCAGGACGGCGCCGCTCATGGACGCAGCCACCCTCCTTACCACGGTTCTCGAATTCCTCCCTGGCTCAAACATTCTCGAGCACTCCAGCAACATCGGACTCGTCCAGCGGGCGCGCGAGCTCGACATCGTGGCGCTGGTGATCTCGCTGGTGCTTACGGCGGGCAGCGACGACAGCGGTCGACAGACGGACGCCTACTCGAAGTACCTCGAAGAGTCCGACAAGCACGTGGTCCGCGGTGCTTTCTACGCTTGGTTCACCGACAAGCTCGCGCTGCTGCTGACCGCGCTCTGCGAAGAGGCGATGGAGGGGATGGCAGCGGTGTTGACCGGCGACCTCCGCGTGTAGCTCCACTGCAGCGCCTCGGGTACGCGACCCCCGAGCCCCGAGCCCCGAGCCGAGAGGACGCGGGGACGCGGGGACGCGAGCCGCGAGCCGCGAGCCGCGTGGGCGCAATGGTCGGAGCGGCAGGGCGCGAACACGCACGCGGCGCTCGAAACCCTGGGTAGGTCGCGGACCTATGGGCACTTATGAGCGCCCGCGCAGC
>CAZRFD010000160.1:13784-15347 GCA_964599085.1 uncultured Enterobacterales bacterium
TCAGGCTCCTCTGGGACGCTCGAAACCCGGGGTAGGTCGCGGACCTATGGGCACTTATGAGCGCCCGCGCAGCTCAGGCTCCTCTGGGACGCTCGAAACCCGGGGTAGGTCGCGGACCTATGGGCACTGATGAGCGCACAGACGCTCGCGAGGACGCAATGCGCGAGTCCGCGAGTCCGCGAGTCGACGATCTCGCGCAGTCCACCGCCAAGGAGAGCGCCCATGACGAGGCCGAGGCCGAGCATGACGGTGGCCCAAGACGCAAGATCTTGCGGTCGTGAGTGAGCGAGGTTTCTGTCAGAGGTCTAAGCCGAGCCTGTCACCTGCCGTCTGCTGTGGTCGCGAACCGCGGTAGCGTCGAATTCTGTGGTGTACGAGGAAGGCCACCGCATGCCCGAGACTGGGGCTGCACATCAACCAGTCGAGAGGAGCCCGCGATGGCCAAGCTCAACATGCAGCACGTGAGGGAGTTCGTAAACACGGCCCTGGAGGAGGACACGATGGAGTCGCCGCTGGCGAGGGCGCTTCTGGCAGCGCTGTCGGCGCTCACGAGCCGCGCTCTTGAGCTACCTGTCGCCTCCCGGCACCCTCACCCTACTGGTCCCTCATGACACAAGGTGCTTGCATGAGGTGCGGGCGGTCGCTCCGACGGAGCCGTCAGGTTGTGCGCCGCTCGGATGTGGGATATCCCCGCGGGGATGTCGAGTGTCCTCAGACAGCTCCTGCGCCGGATCTTGCGCCAGATCCTGGTGATCGCGTTGATGCTGTCGCTGTTTCCGGGCGTGGTCGAGCTGCTGGAGAACGCCGAGCACCTGCTGCACGACGGGCACCTGCCTCACAGCAGCCAGCACGAACTGGCCCGCTCGTCGGAAGCTCCCCACCGGGACCTGGAAGACGAGCACGGCTGCACGCCCCTGGCCCACCACTGTAGCTGCCACAGCAGCGCTCCAGTGGTGATCGGCCACGCTCGCCCGCGCATCGCGGCGCGGCCGGCGCTTACGCCGCGGCTGGTCTTTGGTGCCCCGCTGGCGCCCCCGTCTCGGGCAAACGCGCCGCCGACCCCCCCTCCCATCGCTTGAAGAAGACACGGATGCCTTGAGCCCCGCATGTGTGCGGTTGGCTCGCCCAATTCTCTTCAAGGATGATTCATGTTCCCCTTCCCCTACCGGGGAGGCGGGTGCGTCGTCCTGCTCGCTGTCGCGATCACGCCGGGCCTGGCCCGGGCCGGTGACGTCGACAGCGATGCAGCGGCGCCCCTGTCTCCCGAGGCCGCCGTCGCTGCGGCCCTCGACGTCCACCCCGACATCCAGCAGGCGCAAGCCGCCCTCGCCCGAGCCACCGGGGTGCGGGCCGCGTCTTCGCTGCTGCTGGCCAACCCCGAGCTGGCCGCTGGCAGCACATTGGATGCTGCCCGAGCCAGCATCGAGCTGACCCAGGATCTGTCGCTGACCGGTGCCGGCTGGCACCAGCGCGCAGCCTCCATCGCTGCCATCGACGCGGCCGAGCAGGCGTTGCGCCGAGCGCGGCTGGTCGCCGCTGCCGACACTCGCCGCACCTACATCG
>CAZRFD010000161.1:0-15323 GCA_964599085.1 uncultured Enterobacterales bacterium
CGGGCGCCGAGGACGTGGGCGAGCTGGGCGGCGTAGCCGCCGACCCCGCCGAGGCCGACGACGATGGCCACGTCGCCCGGCTGCAGGCCGGAGCGGACGACGGCCTGGTAGGGCGTCGACACGGCGTCGGCGATGACCGCGAGGTGGCGCAGGGTCAGGCCCGTGCCGCCGGGCAGGGGGGCGTCGAAGTCGTCGGGGGCACCGGGCACCGGGCAGAGCCCGCGGCCGGGGACGACGACGTGGGAGGCGAAGCCGCCGTCCCGGTCGTTGCCGGGCATGATCTGGTGGGTGCAGATCATCGAGCGGCCGGCCTTGCAGTCGTCGCACTCGCCGCAGGGGATCACGGCGGGCACGACCACGGCGCTGCCGACGAGCTGCGCCATCCCCTCGCCCGCCGCCACGACACGGCCGCTGATCTCGTGACCGAGGATCAGCGGGAGAGGCTGGCGCGTCCGGACGCCGTCATCGAGGAAGCCGAGGTCGGTGTGGCAGATGCCGCAGCCGGCGACCTGGACGAGGACGTCCCCTGGGGCGAGGTCGGACAGCGTGCGGGTGGCGGGACGCAGGGGCGCGCCCACCTCGGTCATCTCGAAGCCGTGCAGCTCATGCATGCGAAACTTCCGGGGTCTTGAGGACGATGAACAGGGAACCGGCCAGCGACAGGCCGGTGCCGACGAGCAGCAGGCCGGCCAGCCGCGCCAGCAGGGCCGACCCGGTGGCGATGGCCAGCAGGCCCGCGATCAAGGCGGAGAGGTGCAGGGCGAGGCCCAGGGTCACCGCGCGATCGGGCAGCAGCTCGCGCATGGCCGGGACGTTCGGCGCGCCGATGTGGGCCGAGAAGCGGTGGTACCAGACCAGGAAGGGGACGATGCGGGTGAGCATGCCGTGGACCACGAGGCCGGCGTGTCCCCAGATGGCCACCCAGCCGAACAGCAGCGGCCACCGGCCGTCGTGCAGCAGCACGGCGGCGGCCCCGAGCAGCGCGGTGACGGGAGCGAGTGCGAGCGAGGCCCGCCAGAAGTGGTAGCTGCCGTCGACCCGCTTGCGGCGACGCGCCGCCAGCGAGCGCAGCAGCAGGACGGGCTGGACCAGCCAGACGGCGGCGACGGCCGGCGTCGCCAGCAGGCCGAGGATGACGGGGGAGGACACCCCCAGCGGCACCGCCACCACCGGACCGACCAACCCTGCGGCGAGCGCGATGAGCAGCCCGGCCCGGACCCGCCCCGACAGCTCGGGGGCGAGGTAGAACATGGGCAGCACCTTCCACGCGACCGCCGACACCAGCCCCCCCACCCAGCCCAGCAGGCCGAGCGTGAGGTGGACCTGCAGCCAGGCCAGCCGGCTGGCCGGGAGCATGCCGGTGGCCCGTCCCCGGGCGAGCACGAGCCCGATGACGGCCACACCGACGAGCGCCGAGAGCGCCAGGCGCATGCCGTTGACCGAGTGGTCCTGGCTGCCCGGGCGGGCCAGCGCGACGCCGAGCTGACCAACGAACACGAGCAGCGCCGCCCCCAGACAGAACACCGCCGCGTGCAGCAGCAGGCCCTGGCCCGACAGCAGGCCGCTCACCAGCGCGACGACGCCGAGCACGAGGGGCACGAGCACGGCGTAGGCGTAGCGGGCCGCCGGCACGGGACGCCCGGCGACCACCGGGACCATCTGGTACAGCGCGCCGAGCATCACCATCGCCAACACACCGAGGGTGCCCAGGTGGGTCAGCGCTGTCGTCGCCGGCACCCAGACCGAGGCCAGCGCGCCGTCGCCGCGCCCGACCAGCAGAAGCCCTGCAGCGGCCATGGCCACCGGGGCGACCGCGAAGAAGGCCGCCGGCACCGCCAGCGGCGGCGCCTGCTCCAGGCGCAGCCCGGCCCCCGGGATCACGCCGGCCTCGACACGTGCAGCAACGCACTGCCATCCGGCAGGCCCACCACCCTCCACGTCATCCCCCGCTCCGTCAAGCGAGGGAGGAGAAGCTGGGGCACCCGGGGGACGCGGGCGAGGAAGGAGGCCCCGGGGACGAGGGCCGTGGACTTGAGCAGGACTTGTTCGAGCGGTTCGGGGGCGGGCAGGTCCCGCAGGTCGAGGGGGCCGTCCGCCGTGGGACCGGCGGCGGTCACGACGAAGCTGTCGCCGTGGTCTTCGACCTGGGTGGTGTAGCCCTGGCCCGACAGCAGCCGCAGCAGGGGGACGGGCCGGAAGGGGGCCATCAGCACGAGGGCCCCATCGTCGCGCAGCCCGTCCAGCGCCGTGCGGATGTCGTCGAGGGGATCGACGCCACCGGCGAGGATGGGGCGCACGTCGAGGACCGTCAGCACGTCGGTCGCAGCGGGAGCGGGAGCGGCCGGTGCTTGTCGCGAGTCAGCCGCAGGCACGCCGGCCTGCACGGCTGCGCGCCAGCTCGTGATGATGGAGTCAGCGTCTTGCAGGAGGCGGTCCGGCCGACCCTCGAGCTGCCACTGCAGGACGATGCCCTGCACCATGGCGAGGATCAGTCGCGCAGCCTGGCCCACATCTACCTCCGCAGGCACGTTTCCGGCCCGTCGCGCTTGGCGTATCAACTCGGCCAGGAGGTTCCGCTGCAGTGAGACGATCTGACTCAGGGGGGCGCGGATGCGCGCATCGCCGCGTCCGGCCATGTCGCGGAACAGCAGGCGCGGCATGCCGGGGTGTTCCGTCGCATACGACAGCACGCCGCGCACCAGCCCGTCGATGAGATCGAGCGGCGGCCTGCCGCTGTCGAGCAGGGTGGCCGCCAGCGCCCCCAGGTCCTGCCGCACCCGCTCGACCACGGCGAGCACGATGTCGTCACGTGAGCGGAAGTGGCGGAACAGGGCCGGCTGGCTGACCCCGACGGCCCGGGCGATCTGCCGGGTGGTGAGCTGGTCCAGCGGCGTGTCGGCGAGGAGCGCCAGGGCGGTGTCCACCACCTGGTTCCGGCGTTCTTCGCTGGACATCCTTGCGGCCATCACGGGAGTGGTTATCAAGCGATAACTTTCCTGTCGACAAGGAGTGCGACATGGCCGGCATCATCCGTGGTCTCTTCGGCAAGAAGCGCGACGCGCACACCCCCGCAGCCGCTCCCTCTCCCGCGGCCGCCTCCGCCGGGACCACCCAGCCCGCGGCCGCCTCCGCTGAAGACCCCGGCCTGCGCCAGTTCTTCGTCGACGACCACCGGGCCTGCGACACGGCGTGGGCCGAGCTCGAAGACATCCTCGACGGCGACGACGACGTCCAGGACGCCTGGGACCGCTACGAACAGGCCATGCTCCGCCACCTCTCCTGGGAAGAAGACGTGATCTTCCCCGCCTTCGAAGAAGCCACCGGCATGATGGGCGGTCCCACCATGGTCATGCGCATGGAGCACGACCAGATGCGCGCCGTCATCTCGCAGATGGCCGACCTGCTCGCCCAGGGCGACCGCAAGGGCGTGCTCGACCGCGGCGACACGATGCTGATGCTCGTGCAGCAGCACAACATGAAGGAAGAGGGGATGCTGTACCCCATGGCGGAACAGGCCCTCGGCGCCCGCTGGGCTGAGCTGTCCAAGCGCCTGACCTGAGTCCACGGCCCCGCGCGGCGCTCAGGGCATGTCGAAGCGCCAGGTGGAGCCGCTGCCGTCGGCGACGAAGACCGACCCGCCGGTCACCACCGGCACCGAGCTGACGACCCCGTCCAGGTCGTGGCTCCAGACGACACTGCCGTCGACGAGGTCCAGCATCAGCAGACGTCCGTCGTTGCTCCCCACGACGGCGACACCGGCGTCTTCCACGATGGTGGCCGACGACATCACCCAGCCGCTGGTGCCGACGCGCCACAGCTCCCGGTCCTGGTCGTCGGCGTAGTCGTGGTCGCCGTCGCCATCGAGCCCGTAGACCCGCCCGTCGTGGCTGCCGAAGATCAGCAGGCCGTCGAGCACCGAGGGCGACGACATCGTGTTGGCCAGGGTCTGAAACGAGAAGCGCTCCTGCCCGCTGTCGACGTCGATGGCGTGCAGCCGGTCGTCCCAGGAGGTGATGTAGACGGTGTCCCCCCACAGGGCGGCGGTCGACTTGATCTCGCCGGCGTCCGGCATCCAGAAGTCCCAGACCAGCGCTTCCTCGACCAGATCGAAGGCCGAGAAGCGACCGTTGTTGGCACCGATGAAGAACCAGCCCCGGTCCGGATCGATGGTCACCGAGGAGTGCGGCTGATCGCCCAGCTTCGGGGTGACGTAGACCTTGTGGCCGTCGCTCTGGCGCAACACGAAGACCCGGCCGTTGGGCGCGCCGTACTCGACCGCCATGAAGACGTGGCCCTGGTACAGCACCGGGGACGCGCCGATGGAGCCGCCGAGGTGCTTGTCCCAGACGAGGCTGCCGTCGGCTTCGTCGAGCGCGTAGATCCAGCCGTCGTAGGCGCCGATGAAGACGAGGCCGTCGGCGACGGCGGGCGTGCCGTGGATGCCCCGGTGCTCGCTGTCGTCGCGGCGCTCCTCTTCGTCCGCGGCGCGCGTGCGGTACTGCCAGACGAGCGCGCCGGACTCCCGGTCCAGCGCCCGCAGCACACCGTCGTCGATGCCGACGAACACGAGGTCGTCGGAGAGCGAGGGCGAGCCCTTGGACGCCGAGTAGTCGCCGATGGCGTAGGCGTCGCTCTTCCAGGTCAGCGCGAGGTCGGGCCCGACGAAGCTGCCCGCCGGCGCCACGCCGGCGTGCGTCGGCTCCAGGCGGTACTGGCTCCACTCCCCTGCGACCGGCGCGGCCGTCGCCGCAAACCAGTCGACGGGTTCGGCGCAGGCAGCCAGCGTCAGGGCGGCGAGGGGTAGCGCGGCGACCGCTCCGGAAGCCAGCGTCACGCTCCTTCCCCGTTGTCTTCGCGGAGCTGGGCGACGATGCTCTCGATGGTGGCAAGCCCCGAGGTGATCTTCTTGAAGAAGGACGCGTTGTGGGGCACGAGCTGGAAGCGAGGGTGCCCCGACCACAGCGCCCGCAGCCTGCGGTCCAGGGCGCGCGCTTCGTCGACGTCCTCCCGGCGCCAGGGGTTGTTGCTCTCCAGCACCTCGACGCCGCCGGCGGCGGCGCTCTGGAAGAAGACCACGGCGTCGTAGCGGGCGAGCTGGTCTGCCAGCGAGGTGCCCATGGCCGCGAAGAAGTCCCCGCCCTCTTCCGGCCAGTAGGCCGCGCCGTCGATGGTGCCGCGATCGCACAGCAGGATCCGCCCGGGGTAGCGAGCGGCCTGCATCTCTTCGAGGTTCTGCTGCACCTGGAAGATGGCCCGCTGGGCGGACTGCTGGGCCAACGGCTCGGACGCGCGCGGGAAGCCGCCGCTGAACAGCATGGTCGCGGCTTCGGGCACCACGACCACGTCGTCGCCGATCTCGCGCCGGAACAGGTCGGCGGCGGTGGTCTTCCCGCCGCCGGGCCCCCCGGTCAGGCAGATCCGGTAGTGGTTGGGGCGGTCACTGGATCGGGCGTGTCCGGGCATGGCGGCTCCCGCGGTGGGACGTCCATGCCGTATCGCCCTCGGAGGCTGGACGGCGGCCGGTCGCGGGGCGTCAGGGCGCGGCAGGGTCGGCCGGCCCGACCTCACCGTAGCCGACGATCTGTCCCCAGGTCAGCTCCGGGCGTTCGGCGAGGCCGTCGGTGACCTCGATCCAGCCGAGCCGCACCCCGTCGCAGGGCACGCCCACGAACTGTCGGACCGTTCCGTCGCTACTACCGATGCGGCGGTAGCGACCCTCCTGGTCCCCGTTGCCGGGGCACTCGCCCTCGTAGCGCCGCCCCTCCACCCGCAGCCGGCACATGCCCTCGGCCATGTAGCCGCGCTCCTCGACCACGGTGCCGACCGGCAGGGTGACGGGGCCGGCGTCGGTGTAGAGCTCGGTCGGCTGCAGCAGCTCGAAGCGGGAGACCGGCTGGACGGAGAAGAAGCGCGCGTCTCCGTCCCGCACCCAGGGGTGGATCAGTCCCGGCGACAGCCGGCAGGACAGCGTCGGCTCGGCGTCGCAGATGTCGGACCGCGCCGGCAGGCTGACCGGTGCCAGGACCTGGATCACGGGGCTGGGGTACTCACCGGGCCACCAGTCGTTGATGACGACGTCGGCGCCACAGCCCGACGCTGACTGGCCGGTTGAGGTGGCAGCAGCAGAGGTGGCAGCGGTCGAGGTGGCGGCCGACCCAGCGCGGGTCGGCGCGGCACCCGCATCGCCGCCGCGGCCACAGCCGAGGAGAGCAGCGAACAACAGAGTGGCCAGCACGTGGACCTCCCGGGGCCGGAGTGTACCAGCGCCGCTCAGCAGGCGGTGATGCGCGTGCCGGCCCGCCCGCGGAAGGCGTCGACCAGGGCGTCCGTCGAGCAGATCACCGCTTCGGTGCCGCCGTGCATGACGAAGCGGGCGGCGGCTTCGACCTTGGGCCCCATGCTGCCGGCGGGGAACTGACCGGCGTCGATCAGCTTGCGCAGCTCGGACAGTGTCAAGTGAGCGAGTCGACGTGCCCTTGGCGTGCCGAAGTCCTGGTACACCGCGTCCGTGCCGGTCGTGAGGAACAGCCGCCCGGCCCCCAGCCGCACCCCGAGCAGGGCGCTGACCCGATCCTTGTCGATGACGGCTTCGAGGCCCCGGATGTGGCCGTCCTCATCGCGGACCACGGCGATGCCGCCGCCGCCGCAGCACACCACGATGACCCCGGCGTCGATGAGCCGGCGGATGGTGTCGAGCTGCACGATGCTCACCGGCGCCGGCGAGGGCACGACGCGGCGCCAGCCCCGCCCGGCGTCCTCCATCATGGTCCAGCCGCGCTCGCGCTCCAGCGCCGCGACCTGGTCGGCGCCGTAGAACAGGCCGATGGGCTTCTCGGGGTGGCCGAAGGCGTCGTCGTGGGGGTCGCACTCGACCTCGGTGACGACGCTGACGACCTCGCGCTCCACACCCCGCAGGCGCAGCACCTCGCGCAGCGAGCGCTGCACCATGTAGCCAAGCGCCCCCTGGGTGTCGGCGACGAGCGAGTCCAGCGGCACCTGGTGGAGCTGGGCCCGCGACAGCTCCGACCGCAGGGCCATGAAGCCCACCTGCGGCCCGTTGCCGTGGGTGATCACCAGGCGCTCGCCCTGCGCGACGAGATCGGCGACCGGCTCGACCGCGTCGTGCGCCATGGCGAACTGGCCCTCGACCGAGGGCCGCTGCTTGGGATCGATGAGGGAGTTGCCGCCCATGGCGACGACGGTCAGCGAGCGCTCCACAGGGCCTCCGGGGCGCCGCAGCCTACCCCGTGGCAGGTGCTGCGTCCGCCGGCCTCCGCTCGGCTCGGCCGCCGCGAAGCGCGACGATCTGCACCAGGCTGCGATCGCCCTCATCCCAGGCAAGGCGCATCAGGTTGGCTGCCGCCACCTCTCGACCGGAGTGTGCGATGCGTGCAAGGTGGTGGACGGCAGTGGCCTGCGTGCTCGGAGTGTCGGCGCTGGCTTGCGGTGGGCTTGGCGACGGCGACAACGCGGCGGCGCCCACGGCTGCAGCGACAGAGGAGGCAGCAGCACCTGCACCGGATCCGGCCATCCGCCAGGTCGCCTTCCAGACCTACAACGCAAGCGGCGGGCGCTACCGGCTCAAGTTCACCAGCGACACCAAGGTCAAGGCCACCTGGCGGAACATGTCGGGGAGCGCCGTCGAGGTGTCCTACACCCAGACCGGCAACGAACTGGAGCTGGACTGGGGCACGCCGGCGAACACCAGCAAGCGCAAGAGCAAGATGCGGGTGCTCGACGACTGCCAGCTCGTCCAGTACTGGTGGATCGACGAAGACAATGTCGAGCACGACGACCCGCTGATGTACGTGCGCGACGACGCCCGCTGCAAGCACTGAAGCGGCGCGCCGCCGGTTGGCAGCGGTCCACGCGGCGGGCGGCACGCGACCGGTCGTCGCGGCGCGCTGACGCGGCGTTGGAACCCCTGTCCGTCCAAGCCCGGGAATGAACGGATCCCCGAGGCAGAATGGCGCGTGCCGCGCGCTGCTCACGGGGTCGTCCGCTTGAGCGACCGGGTCGGGCATTCTATGCTGGGTCGTCCTTCACTCGCGGCAACGCAGCATGAGCCTCGGTCTAGCTCAGCGTGCGCTGCTGGCGCTGTTGTGCGCGCCGGCCGCCACCCTGCTCCCAGCCTGCCTCGCCCCCACGGTCGAGGGCAGCGTGGGAGACACGGGCGTGGGACCGGTCACGCTGTTCGCCGACCTCGGCCAGATCGAGGGCCAGGTGCTCGATGGTGCCGGCGATCCCATCGCCGACGCGCGGCTCACCACCTGGCCCGGTGGGGTCGAGACCGTCAGCGACGCCGACGGCCACTACCTGCTGAGCCGCCTCGCCCCGGGCGAGGTGCAGGTCGTCGCCAAGGCTCCGGGGCTGGAGCCCAGCACCTCAACGCCGGTGAGCGTCGAGCCCGGCGGCACTGTCGACCTCGACGTCCTCCTCGACGTCACCGAGCCCACCGGGGGCACGGTCCAGGTCAGCGTGACCGGCCCTGACCTCCTGCCGCTGGAGGGCGCGACCGTCAGCGTGTCATCCGGCGGCACCGCCACCACGGACGCCGACGGCATCGCCCTGATCGACCAGATCGACGGCGACGACCTCGACCTGACCGTGACCGCGCCGGACACCTGGGGCCGCAGCCTCCGCGGCGTGTCGGTGCACGACGGCGGCGGCCTGCAGTGGGCCGTGACGCTGTCGGGCAAGGCGTCCACCAAGTCCGACTACATCGGCGAAGCCGCCTGCCTGTACTGCCACGACGACAAGGCCGCGACCCACGAACAGACCCTGCACGCCTCGGCCTGGGCCGACAGCGCCACCGACACCCTGCTGGCGCGCTTCACCGCCGGCGAACGGGTGGCGCTCGGCGCGGCCCAGGCGGTCCTGAGCCTCCAGGGCGGAGAACCGACGGTCACGCTGCGCGACAGCGGCGGCCAGACCCTGACCCTGCCGGTCGCCGGCTGGATCGCCAGTCCCTCGGTCGCCAGCGTGCCGGTCGCCGAGCTGGACGCGCAGCTCTACCCGCTGCCCGTCGGCTGGGTGGCGGCCGACGACAGCCGCAGCGGCTACCCCGACGCCGACGCGGCCCTCGTCCCCTACCAGACCGACCGCTGGTTCGACGAGGGCGGCGCGTTCCTCTCCGGTGACGGGCAGCCCGACCCCGCCACCTCGGCCGAAGCCAACTGCCTGCCCTGCCACACCACGGGCTACGCGCTGAGCAGCCGCAGCGACGGCGGCGTCGACATGAGCGCCACCGTCGGCGGCGGCCGCTTCATCGACGGCTCCGTGGGCTGCGAGGCCTGCCACGGCCCCGGCGAGAAGCACCGCGACGCCCGCGAAAGCGACAAGCCCTGGACCATCACCAACCCCGCCCTCCTCGATCCCGACCGGGCCATCGACGTCTGCGCCCAGTGCCACAGCCGCACCGAAGCCCTCGGCAGCGGCCTGCCCTACCCCTTCCTCGGCGACGGCGGCACCTGGCAGCCCGGCGAAGACCTCGCCGACTTCACCACCTCGGCGGCCGACCACTGGCCATCGGGGGCCGCGGCCCTGACCCGCATGCAGGCCGACGAGCTGGCCCTGTCCCCCCACGGAGACGGCGCCCCCTACGCCGGGCCCTGCTTCGACTGCCACGAAGCCCACGGTGCGGGCACGGACGACCGGGGCGCCCCGGCCAGCAGCAGCCTTCGCCTGGCGCCCGAAGACAACAGCCTGTGCCTGAGCTGCCACCTGGGCATGAGCTTCGGCGATGACGACGACACCGTCGTCGAACACACCGGCCACGTCTTCTACGATCCCGAGGGCATCACCGAGACCGGCCGCTGCGTGGCCTGCCACATGCCCGGCACGACCGCGGGCCTGCGCTACGGCGACCTGTCCGGGGCCGGCGACCACAGCTCCCACATCTTCTCCTTCCTGCCGCCCCAGGACAGCGTCGACGCCTTCGACGACGCGGGCGCCACCTCGCTCGACCCGGGGCAGTTCCCGGCCAGCGGCTGCATGGACTGCCACGCGTGGAACACCTGGCTGTTCAGCGGCACCTCCATCGACTTCCCGGGGCCGTGGGGCGACCCCACCCTCCGCCAGACCCACGTCGATCTGCAGGCAGCGACCGAGGAGCTGTGGCCATGAGCTTCCGCCCTGTCCTCGCTCCACTGACGGTCACCGTGCTCGCCGCCGCCCTGCTGGCCGGCTGCGGTCGTCTCGCCGACTGGGGGACGCCAGACCGACCCGATGCCCTCTTCCCCCACGCCCAGGGCTACGACGCCGGGACGGCGCACGGCGCCGACGCGCTGACCCGCGGACTGTCGACCTGCGAGCGCTGCCACGACGTGGTTGCGGGTGACACGGCGGCGGCGGGCGACGGGGCGGCGGGCGACGGGGCGGCGGGCGACGGGGCGGCGGACGACGGGGCGGCGGACGACGGGGCGGCGGACGACGGGGCCCCGGCCGACGCACCGCCCTCCTGCGCCGAGTGCCACGACGCCTACCCCCACCCCGAGGGCTGGGTCTCCGGGCGCCTCCACGGCGAGGGCACCTTCGGCACGGGCGCGGACAGCAAGGGCGGGGACCGCAGCGACTGCGACGCCTGCCACGCCGTCGCGGGCCTGGTCGCGACCGAGCAGGCCGGCTGCACGAGCTGCCATGGAAGCTGGCCTCATCCCGAGGGCTGGGAGCTGGCCGGGGCCCACGGCGTCTACGCCATGGACGCCGGCAGCCAGGTCGCCGCCTGCGGGAGCTGCCACGGCGATGACCTCGGTGGTGGCGACGTGGGGGTGTCCTGCACCGAGTGCCACGCCAGCTACCCCCACCCCGCCGACTGGGCGGATCCCGCGAACCACGCGCCGGCCGCCGCCGACCCCGCCGCCTGCACCGGCTGCCACGGTGACGACGACAGCGGCGGACGGGCCGGCGTCGCCTGCAGCGCCTGCCACGCCGGCTACCCCCACGCTGCCGACCAGGCCAGGACCCACATGCGGGACGCCGCCGCGGTCGGCGAAGCGACCTGCATGGCCTGTCACGACGACGGCGACGGGCCCGCCACGGTCATCGGGAGCTGTGCGGGCGGCTGCCACGGGGGGACGCCGTGATCGCGCTGCTGCTGGCCGCCCTCATCGGCAGCTCCGAGGCGGACGCCGGGGCCGCGGAAGCCGGGGCCGCGGAAGCCGGGGCCGCGGAAGCCGGGGCCGACGACCGGGTCGAGTACCGGCTGTGGACCTGGACCTCGGCGGAAGCGCTGCCCGACCTGCAGGCAGAGAGCCGCTTCCGGGCCGAAGAGCAGCTCCGTCTCGACCTCCGGACCCCCGCGGGCTGGCGCTTCGACGTGCTCGGGGCGGTGCGGGACCGCACCCTGCCCGCGTCCTCGGTGACCGGTGACCTGTACCGCCTCTCCGCCCGCCAGCGCTGGGGAGCGCTGAGCCTCGGCCTCGGACGACAGGTCCGGCATGGCGCCGTCGGGATGCAACACCTCGACGGCGTGGTCGTCGACGCCGGCGCCAGCCGCCGCGTGACGGTCGCCGGCTGGGCCGGCCGCCTGTGGCACCCGGAAGCCTGGCCCACCGGCGACACCTGGGTCCTCGGCTCGGAACTGCACGTCCGACCGGGCGACGGACGCGCCGTCGACACCGCGCTCGGAGCCGAGGGGCGGATCGAGGACGGCACCCCGGGCCTGCGCGTCCACGGGCTGGCGTCCATCCGCGGCGTGACCGGCGGCCGTGGCGCGCTCCTGGTCGAGCTGGACCCGTTGGCGGAGAGCGCCCCGTACCCCGCGGGACGGGCCTCGCTGAGCGGCGGGGGCGGCATCAGCGCCGACACCGACCTCAAGGCGGCGGTCCGCTGGGAGGGGCTGACCTCGGCGTCGGAACCGGCAGCCCTCACCTCTCCCATGGAGTGGCTGGCGGGCGAGGGCTACGCCGTCTTCGAGCTGACCGCGCGCGTCCACGACGGACCGTGGGCCTTCGGCGGCACCGGCGGCCCCACCGTGCGCCCCGACGCGGACGACCAGCTCGGCGGCATGGGCCGCGTCTGGGCGAGCTGGCAGGTCGCCGACCCACTCTTCGTCGGCGTCAGCGGCGTGGGGGCGATGATCGGAGACTCGTGGCTCGGCGGCGTCCTCGCCGAGTCGCGCGTCGACGCCGGCCGCGTGGGGGTCGATGCCGACCTCGGGCTGTTCCGCAGCCAGGGCATCGTCGGCCCGACCGCCGACGTCGTCGAGGGGCGGCTGAGGGCCGACGCCGCGCTGGTCACGGGCGGCACACGGGGCATGCACGACCTGCGCCTGGCCGCCTCGCTCGGCGCCGGCTCCGATCGCCTCCTGGCGAGCTTCCTCCGCGGCGGGCTGAGCCTGCAGGGAAGCTTCGGCAACCTCCGCGAGGGACAGCCATGACCACCTGGACCCGCGCGGGAAGCCTGCTCGGCGTCGTGGCGCTGTGCGGGCTCGGCAGCGGCGCGCTTGCCGACGACCCGCAGGATACCGCCGAACCCGCGGACACGGCGGCGCCCGCGGACACGGCCGCGCCGACGGACACGGCGGCCCTGGCAGACCGCGACATGCCCTCCCTCCTCGACCCCTTCCCCTTCCACCACGACGAGCACGTCGACGCCTTCCGGACCGCTCGCCTGTCCTGCATCGACTGCCACCCCGTCGGCCTCCGCCAGACCGGCGAACGCGGCCCGGAACCCATCGGGGAGCCCCTGCCGACACCTCGCAGCGCCTGCCACGCCTGCCACCGCAGCGAGCTGCCCCACGCGCCCCGCGCCGCCCCCTCGGCCTGCGCCACCTGCCACGCCGACCTCGACGAGCTGAAGCCCGTGGACCACGACCTGGGCTGGATCGACAGCCACGGCCTGGAGAGCCGATCCTTCGCCCGGGAGTGCGCCGACTGCCACGACGCCAGCCAGTGCTTCGCCTGTCACGACGATCGCGGGGCCTCGGGGCGCAACCCCCACCCGCCCGCCTTCCGAACCACCCATGGCGTGGAAGCCCGCCTCGACCCGCGGAGCTGCACAACCTGCCACACCGGCCAGACCTGCACCACCTGCCACAGCACCGGCACCGAGGGCGGGGGGTGGCCATGGTGAGCACCCGCCTGGGCCCGACACTGCTCGGACCGGCACTGCTCGGACCGGCACTGCTCGGACTGGCGCTGCTCGGCGGCTGCCAGCCGGACGATCCCTGCGCGGGCGGCTCCATGCTGGACAGCCCCGGCGGTCTGGTCGTGACCGCCGCCGAACACCCCGCCGCCTGGGGTCGCCCCGACTGCTTCGAGTGCCACATCGCCACGGAATTGCACCGCACGGGCTGCACGCCCGACGTTGACCTCGCCGACATCCAGGCCCGCGTCTCGGCCGAGGGGACCGCGGCCTGCGCCGCCTGCCACGGCGACATGGGCAACCCGGCGACGACCTCCGACAGCGGTGGCGGCGACACCGCTTCGCCGGACGGAGGCGCGCCATGACGCTCCGTCTCATGCCGATCCTGTGCGTCGTCCTCGCCCCGCTGTCGGCGCGCGCCGACGACGAAGCCCACGCCCTCCCCGGCGTCGCCGACCCTCACGGCGACCCGGCGGCCTGCACCGCCTGCCACGCCCCGGCCGGCGAGGGTCAGGACGTCGGTCCGGCCCTTCCCATCGTCGAGACCTGTCGAAGCTGCCACCCCACCGCCGACATGCACCCCGTCGGGATCCGCCCCGACGAGGTCCACGTCGCCGAGGGCTTCCCACTGGAGAACGGCCTGCTGTCCTGCGCGACCTGTCACGTCGAGCCCGCCCACGGAGGCGACGCCGTCGTGCCGCCGCCCTACCACCGCGGCGGACCCTACGACGACGTCCGCCAGCTCTGCTACTCCTGCCACGAGCGCAGCAGCTACACGCGCACCGACCCGCACCACCCGGCGGCCCCCCGCGACCGGGACGATCCCACCTGCGCGGCCTGCCACAGCGGCGTCCCCGCCGACGGCGCCACCCCAGACGACGCCCGGCTGCGCTTCCCCACCAGCGAACCCTGCAAGACCTGCCACGAGGGCGAGCTGCACCAGGGCGTGCCCTCGCACGTCGGCAAGGCGCTCGACCCCGACGCCCGCGTCGCGGTGCCCACGGACGTCCCGCTGGCCCGTGACGGCACCGTGCAGTGCTGGAGCTGCCACGACGTCCACGGCTTCGTGCCGGGCACCGAACCCAAGGTCGAGCGCCGCTACGCCGGTCGCCGTCCCTTCGCCGACGAGCTGCACCAGCGCCTCCTCGACGACGACTGGGCGGGCCTCGTCCCCGCCGACGCGATCTGGCCCGACCACGCCGATCCCGACCACCCGCCCCTGCTGGCGCTGCCCATCACTGACGGCAGCCTGTGCAAGGCCTGCCACGGAGACGGGCCATGACGCGGCACCCCTGGGCCCTGCTCGCCACGTCTGCGCTGCTGTCCTGCTACGCACCGCCCGAAGTGCCACCGATGGCGTCGGACCCCGCCATCGTCGAGTTGGCTACCCGCACTTCGCACGACGTCGACGCCCGGCGGCCCACCGACCTGCTGCCGCTCGACAGCGGGCTCACCCTCGTCCTCGACAGCTACGAGGACCGGATCCTCGTCTACGACGGCGCCTGGCAGCTTCAGGACACCCTGGTGGACGATGGCGCCTGGGCCCAGGCCGCCCGCATGTCACCGGCCAGGGACGGCACCGTGTGGCTGTCCGATCTGCGGGGCGCCGTGGTTCGCATCGACACCTCCGGCGACGTGTTGGAGGAGGTCACGCTCCAGGCAGGCTCCGACGACGACGACGGCGGCAAAGCGCTGCCGTGGCAGCCGCTGGATGTGCTCGAAGACGCAGACGCGCTCCTCGTCGCGGACCGAAACGGCCGCCTCGGTCGCTTCGATCGGGGCACCGGCCAGCTCCTCGCCGAGCTTGCAGCCGATGGCGACGATGGTCCGCTCGGAATCACCACCGACCTGACGCCCTGGGGCGATCGGGTGCTGGCCACTGACGCCACCAAGTCGGTCGTGCGGGTGCTGCCGCTGCACCAGGCCGACGCGGTCTCGGCCAGCTTCGGACGCTTCGGCCACTGGCTGGGGGCCATGGCCAAGCCGAAGTCGGCGGCCCCCGTGCCGTCCGCTTCCGGAGACGACGACACCCTCCTCGTCGCCGACTCCCTGCTCGGCGTGGTCCAGCTCTTCGACGCCGAGGGAGATCCGCTCGGCGGCCTGGGCAGCGACGGCGAGCTTCTGCGCATCGATCACCCCATCGCCATCCGCGCCACGAGCGACCCGGGCCGCTTCCTTGTGCTCGACGCCACGACAGCGCGCGTCCTCGACCTGACCCTGGCGCCGGACGCCGTCGA
>CAZRFD010000162.1:0-15248 GCA_964599085.1 uncultured Enterobacterales bacterium
TCGTCGGGCCTGCGCTCGGTTGCGGCGGGGGCCGTGGTCGGCGATGATGGCGGCATGAGCGCTGCCATCCGCCGTCACCGGGTTTCTGAAGAGGAATTCCTCTCCCTGCCGGAGTCGCGTGACCACCTCGAGCTGATCGATGGGGAGGTCGTCATGGCTCCCGCACCCTTGTTGCGCCACCAGGTCCTGGTCGGCGCGTTGTACTCCCGTCTCGCTCGGTGGGCCGACGCCCATCCGCCGGCCTTCGTCGGACTCTCGCCCCTCGATGTCCGGCTCGGGCCCGACCGCATCGTGCAGCCGGACCTGTTCGTCATGCTCGGTGGCCGGCCGCCGCTCGATCAGCTCCTGGTGGGGGTGCCGGAATTCGTCGTGGAGATCCTGTCGAGCAAGCCAAGCTACGATCGCATGACCAAGCGGCTGCTGTACGCAGAAGCGGGCGTGGCGGAGTACTGGCTGGTCGATCCGCTGGATCGCACGGTGGAGGTGGTGCACGGTATCCAGACGGTGGCCACGCGGACGGACCGGGTCGAGAGCACGGTCTGTGCCGGCCTGACGCTCGACCTCTCGTCTCTGTTCACTGTACTCGACTGACCAGCCAGCGAACCCTGCGGAACCCAGCGTGGCGGTTGAGCTGAGCACCGAAGATCGGGAGGCCGGGCCACGCCTGCACCTGTCGGGTCGGGTCGATCTGCCCGCCGCCGACGAGGTTCTCGCCGTCGGCGCGACCAGCGTGCGGGGCGCCGGCAGTGTCGCCAACCTGCTGTACGCCATCGAGTCCGTGTTGCGCGAGGGGCTCCCGCGGATGCTCACGGCGATCCGTCAGGTCGTGGACGGTGACGACGGCCGACTGGTGTGTGCGATTCACCCCGCCGGGGGGCCTGTGGAGATCTCGGTGCGCGCCGACGGGCAGGTGGCGCTGGATGCCTGGACCGGCCTCACCGGCCCGGGCTATCACCGCTTCCTGGTGGGGCTGGCGGTGGGGCTGGGACAGGCGCTCGGCCTGCAGTGGGAGGTGGACGAGCCGGGACCCGAGCTGGAGGAGCGCTTTCTCTCCTGGCTGCGTCTCCGGGCGCGGGCGGCGCTGACGAGCAGCCTCGCCAGCGGGGACGCGGGGGTGCGTTGGCTGCCCGAGCTGCTGTCGGGCACGGGCTGCTTTTGCGGTGAGGGCGCCGTGGCGACCGTCTGCGGCCCGCGCTCGGAGGCCTGGCTCCAGGCGGTGGTGGTCGATCCCACGGCGGGGATCGATGCCTTCCCCTGGTGGGAGCCGGGGCGCGGCGTGGCCTACCTCGTCGGCCGTGCGCGGGTGTTGCTGTGGCGGGATGTGCGCTGGCGCCTGCCGACGACGGACGATGAACTGGCGACGCTGTCGGAGGCGAGCAACCTGCTCGCAGAAGCCTGGCAGCGTGCACCCGGCGCAGACGGTCTCCCCTGGGGGGCCTGGCACGAGGTGCTCACCCTGCTCGGAGAGGCCGAGGAGCGCCGTCGCCGCGTGGGTGCCCGGGCGCGCACCGGTCCGGCGGTGGGCTACCGCCGACACCTCGTGCGCGAGCCGCTCCCCGGTGGGTGGAGCGTCGAGCTGCCCGGCCGGATGGGGGTGTCCTGGTCCGAGGAGGAGGGCTGGTGTGCCTGGGACGAGGGGCGGACCGTGTGGTTCACTGTTCTCGAAGGGTCGGAGGGGGCGCCGCCGCCGCCCGAGGGTGACGTCGTCGCTCGCCTGGAGCGCCCTGACGGTGCCGCCGCCATCGTGCGGACCAAGGACGACGAGGGCGAGCCCCTCGACCTGCTGAGCGGCCATGTGCGGCAGGGGCAGCGCCTCGGTGTGATCACGCTGGCGTGGCAGGGCGACCCTGGCGGCCGGGCGTGGGCCGAGGCCTGCTGGCGGAGCCTGCGCGCGGACGAGAGCGCGGCGACGAAGGACGCCGGGGCGTGAGGGCGGCGACGGCCCGCGGTTCGGCTACACTGGCAGCATGGCAGGCACCGCGCGCAAGGTCCTGAGCTACGACGATCTGCTGGCCGCGGATCCGGGGCACGGCGCCCGGCCGGAGCTGTGGGACGGCGAGCTGTGGCGGCGGGTGGCTCCCCGACCGTCCCACGGCCGACTTCAAGGCCGGGTGAGCCGGCGCCTCGGCGACCTCGACCCCGACGAGCCCGGAGACGATGGCTGGTGGATCATCGTGGAACCCGACGTGCTCCTCGGGCCTCGGCGTGTCCTCCGTCCGGACCTCGCCGGTTGGCGGCGGGCGCGGCTGCCGGAGCTACCAGACCGCGCGGTGTCCGTCCGCCCCGACTGGATCTGCGAGATCATCAGCCCCGACGACCCCGCCCGCGACCGGGTCACCAAGAGCGCGATCTACGCCGAGTGGGGCGCGCCCTTCTACTGGATCATCGATCCGGAGGGCCGCACGGTGGAGGCCTTCCGCCTGGTCGACGGGCAGTGGCTGCTGGAGGGGGCTTGGACGGACGGCGCTGTCGTCTCCATCCCCCCGTTCGAGGAGCTGGAGATCGTCATCAGCAGCTTCTTCGTGCCGAAGCCGGCGGACGCTACCACCCGCTGAGGTCGGCGCGAGCGCCCCAGCAGTCGCAGTCGTCGGCGGCGTAGTACGCCGGTGAGAGCTGCAGGCCAGCCGGCAGTGTGGGCAAGCCGGGGAGGTTGAGGCTGACGGTGGGTGTACGCCGGTCGAGGCTGCGACCGAGCAGGGCGCCACCCGTAGCCCCCGCGCCGGCACCGACCATGGAGGCCACGATGATCCCGTCGCTGTTGTCGGTGAACAGTGCGGTCACCAGGGCGGCAGTAGATCCGCCGAGCACACCGCCAGCATCTGCGACGCCGACGACCGTGGGGCTGGCGTCGACCAGCGGCGACATCAGCGCGGCACCGCTCAGCAAGCCGACATCGCTCAGGCCGAGGGCGAGCATCAGGGTCTGGTCACTGTTCGCGTTCGCCAGCTCTCCACCGGCGGCGCCGAGGTAGGCACCCCACAGGCCGAGGGAGGTGGCGGCGAGGGAGTCGCCGAACTCGACGTCGATGAGCGGCGTGGCGATCGCCGTGCCGGCGCCGATGGCGGCCGGGGCGATCACCAGCGCGCCGGTGTAGGCGGGGTTCGGTTCCGTGACGCTGGCCCAGCCGAGGGTCTGCCAGGTCGCCCAGCCGGTGGTCAGCCCCACCAGCATGCCGTCGTCGAAGCGCAGGCTGCCGGGCGCGCGGTGCGCGAGGGCTCCGCCGGCGACCAGTCCTGCGGCGCCGCCCAAGGTAGCGGCCGTGCGTTGGGTGGCTTCCTGTGCCGCCGCGTCGCCCGTGCGGGACCGTGTGGCGGGTGCTGCAGGTGTCGTGGCCTCGGTCGTACCGCCCGGCGGGTCGATGAGCAGGCCGACGCCGCCGCCGATCACCGCGCCGTAGGTCAGGCCGGTCATGCCGCCCCAGACGACGTCGTGGTCGATGCGCGCCCGCGGCGCGAGGGCGTAGGCGAGCAGCAGGCCGCCCGACGTGGTGGCCACGGGCAGCGGCCCGCGTCCCATCGTGCCGATGGGCATGGCGGTGCCGAGGAAGGCGCCGGTCAGGCCGGACGCCACGATGAGCGAGCTGTCGCGCCCCTCGATCTCCCAGCGGGGTGCTGTGAGGTGACCCGCGGCGAGGCCCGCCGACAGGCCGAGGCCGAAGGCGCCGGCGACGGTCTCGTCGGAGATGTTGGCGCCGTTCTCCAGCGCCACGCCGGCCACGCTGGCCGCGAAGATCCCGCTGGTGATGCCCACCCCACCGCCCAGCAGCGCCTGGCCCGACGTGCCCGGGTAGCGCGACCACAGACCGAGGCCAAGCCCGTAGCCGGCGGCGCCACCGAGGATCCCGCCGACCCAGGGGGCGTCGTCGCTGGCGGGCGCTGCCCAGACCCCCAGCGTGGTGCCAGCGACGAGGCCGCCGACGCCGGTCGTCGTGAAGAAGCTGGCCTTGCCGGCTTCGACCGGGCGGGTCTTGCCGAATACGAAGCCCAGGGTCGCGCCGCCGAGCGCGCCGGTGGCGCCGCCGAGGCCCTCCAGCCCGGACTGCCCGAAGTGGCCGGTGGCCGCCAGCGCGTAGCCCATGCCGCCCGCGCTCCCGAGCATCAACATGGCGGTGCCGTCGCGTCGCACCTGGCGGTCGGCTTCGGCGAGGCGTTCCGGCCAGCGCTCGGCCAGCACCGCCCGCAGGCCATCGTGCAGCTCCATCGTGGTGGAGCGCATGCCCATGGCCGCCACGATGGCGTCGGCGGCACCGGCGGGCCCCTGGGCAGCCAGCGCGTGGGCCGTCGCGAGGCGGACCTCGTCCGCCAACGCGTCGTCGCCTACCCAGCGGATCAGGTCAGCGCCGGCGTCGGGGAAGGCGCCGAGCGCGCGGGCGGCCGCGGCTGCGACCGGTGGCTCCCGCATGGTCACGCTGTGACGGAGCACCCACAGCGCGCGCGGATCGGCGAGGAGGCCGAGGGCATCGGCCCCCTTCACCGCCTCGTCGTCGGACAGCAGCTCCAGCAGGGCGTCGAGGAGGGCGTTGTCGGCGTCGGAGAGGGCGGGCGCCTGGGAGGCGGGCGGCTCGGTGGCGGGAGCCTCGGTGGCGGGCGCGTCGGTGGCCGGCGCGTCGGTGGCGGGCGCCTCGGTGGCGGGTGCCTCGGGGGCGGGTGCCTTGGAAGCGGGCGCTTCGGGGACGAGCGCCTCGGAGTCCTGGGCGGACGCGGTCAGGGAACAGAGGAGGAGTGGCAGGAGCATGTTCCTGCCATACACTCGCGGGAGCCCCGTGGCATGCGGCGCTCCGCCTCTCCCCGCTGCGAGAGGGTGCCGCCCCTCCCTCGCCGACGAGCCCTCGACATGCGCGTCCGACAGCCCACCGCGTTCCTCCCCCACGGCGGGGGGCCCTGGCCGCTGCTCCGCCTGCCCATGCTGCCCGACGCCGAAGCTGACGCGCTGGAGGGCTTCCTGCGGGGCCTGCCCGGCCTGCTTCCCGCACGCCCCGACGCCATCCTGGTGGTCTCGGCGCACTGGGAGTGCGCGCAGCCGACGGTGAACACCCACCCGCGGCCGCCGATGCTGTTCGACTACTACGGCTTCCCGCCGGACGCCTACACCCTGCGGTGGCCCGCCCCAGGCGCGCCCGAGCTGTCGCGGCGGGCGGCGGCGCTGCTGTCGGCCGGCGGCCTGCCGGTCGCCGAAGAGCCCGACCGCGGCTTCGACCACGGCACCTTCCTGCCCCTGATGCTGGCCTGGCCGGACGCCGACATCCCCGTGGCCCAGCTCTCGCTCGTCAACAGTCTCGATCCCCGGCTGCACCGGGCCATGGGGGCCGTCCTCGCCCCCCTGCGCGACGAGGGTGTGTTCATCGTCGGCAGCGGCAACAGCTACCACAACATGCATGCCTTCCTCCGGGGCGGCGACGCCGCCGCCCGCGACGCCCGGCAATTCGACGCCTGGCTGGCAGAGACGGTGACCTCGCCCCCCGGTCGCCGCGATCAGCGCCTGGATGCCTGGGCCGACGCCCCCGCCGCCCGGCGCTGCCACCCGCGTGAAGAGCACCTCTTGCCCCTGATGGCCGCCGCCGGCGCCGCCGGGGCGGACACCGGCCGGGTCGCCTGGCGAGGCACCATGGGCGGGATGACCGTGTCGGGGGTGCTGTTCGGCGGGGCCTGAGCGGGCACGGTCTGCTGGGCACTGACCCGGGTCAGCCCAACAAGCCCTCCAGATCCAGGTGCGCTTCGACGATGTCGGCGAGCTGCTCGAAGCCCCGCTGGCGCTGGGCGGTCGCGCCGGGGAGCTGCTCTGTCCATGCCGGCAGCCCGCGCCGCTGCATCAGCGCATCGACCAGCGCGTTGCGGACCGCGGCGTCGTCGAGCAGGCCGTGGAGGTAGGTGCCGGCGACGGATCCCTGCACGCAGCCCTCGGCCCCGTCCAGCGTCAGGAAGGCGTCACCGTGCACGGTGCTGGAGCCGTTGTGGATCTCGTAGCCCTGCACCTGCAGGCCGGCGGGCAGCAGCCAGCCGCCGTCGGTCTGCCCCTGCGCGGGCTGCACCTGCTTGCGGGGGTCGAAGATGGTGTCGACGGGCAGCAGCCCGAGCCCCTCCGCTGTGCCCGGGCTGCCCCCGCTGCCCTTGGGGTCGGCGACCTGCCGCCCGAGGAGCTGGTAGCCCCCGCACAGGCCCAGCACCGGCACCCCCCGCTTCGCTGCGGCCTGCACCACGCGGTCCAGTCCGCGGCGCCGCAGCCAGTCCAGCGCCGCCAAGGTGTCCTTGGTGCCGGGCAGGACGACGAGATCGGGGCTGCCGACCCGCTCGCGACTCGCCACGAAGCGCACCCGCATGGGGCCGAGGCGTCCGAGGGCGACGAGGTCTTCGAAGTTGGACAGCGCCGGCAGGCGCAGCACGCAGATGTCGAGGGGCCCGGACCCCTGGTCGCGGCTGTCCTCGCCGTCTTCCGGGTCGAGCGGGATGTCGGGCCGCCACGGGATCACGCCGCGCACCGGGACGCCGGTGCGCTCTCGCAGGAGGGCCGGTCCCGGGTCGAAATGCGCGGGGTCCCCCCGGAAGCGGTTGACGACGAGCCCCTGGACGAGCGCCCGCAGTTCCGGGGGCATCAGCGCGATCGTGCCGTGCAGTGCGGCGAAGATCCCGCCGCGGTCGATGTCGCCGACCAGCAAGCAGGCCCCGTCCCCCCCGGCCTGGCGCGCCTGCTCGGCGGCATGCAGTGCCATGCGACCGTTGACGATGTCGTGCTGCAGGAGGTTCAGCTCGACCGGGGAGCCCGCCCCCTCCAGCACGATGATGTCGTAGTTGGCGGCGAGGCGCCCGTAGGCGGCCGTCACCTCGGCCCACAGCACGTCCGTCGGTAGCCGAAGCTCCGGGTCGAGCACCTCGCCCAGCAGCACCCGCTGCGCCCGCCCGCCGGCCTCGGGCTTGATCAGCAGCGGGTTCATGTCGACGTCGGGCACCAGGCCGCAGGCGTCCGCCTGGGCGGCCTGGGAGCGGCCGATCTCTCCCCAGCCACCGCGGTGTGTACGCGCGGGGGCGCTGTTGTTGCTGAGGTTCTGCGCCTTGAAGGGAGCCACCGCGAAGCCCCAGCGGCGCAACAGCGCGCACAGCCCCGTGGCCAGCCAGCTCTTGCCGACGTTGCTCGATGTGCCGAGCACCATGATGGCGCGGGTAGCGGTCATTTCCGGGGACTTTCGGGGGAGCGTTCGGGCCGCCACATAGCCCGGGCCGAGGATGCGGACAGCATCCGCGGGCCTCAGTGGCTCTTCAACAGGACGCGGCGTACCTCCTCGAAGGTGCTCTCGCCGGCCAGCGCGCGGTCGATGCCGGCCTTGTACATCCAGACGACCCCGGCGTAGTCGGCGGCGTCGCGCAGGGCAATCTCGTCGCCGCCGCGGCGCAGGATGTCGCCGATGTTGGTGTCGGGGACGATGGTCTCGTAGACGGCCACCCGGCCGCGGTAGCCGGTGTTCATGCAGCGCGGACAGCCCGTGCCCTGGCGGATGTGGGCGTGGGCGACCTGTTCTTCGGTCAGGCCGAACTCGGTGGCGATGGCCTTGGTGATGGGGCGCTGCTCGGCGCAGCTCGGGCAGACGCGGCGCATCAGGCGCTGGGCGAGGATCATGCGCAGGCTCGACGCCAGCAGGAAGGGCTCCAGGTTCATGTCCGCCAGGCGCCCGAAGGTCTCGATGACGCCGTTGGTGTGCAGGGTCGACATGACGAGGTGGCCGGTGAGCGCCGCCTTGACCGCGATGTTCGCCACCTCTTCGTCGCGCATCTCGCCGATGAACACCACGTCGGGATCCTGGCGGAGGATCGAGCGCAGCGCGGACGCGAAGCTCACCCCGCCGCGCTCCTCGATCTGCACGTGGTTGATGCCGGGGATGGTCGACTCCACCGGATCCTCGACCGTGACGATGTTGGTCTCGGGTTCGTTGATGTCGTTGAGCATGGCGTGCAGCGTCGTGGTCTTGCCGCTGCCGGTCGGGCCGGTGACCAGCACCAGGCCCTGAGGCTGGCGGATGATCCGCTTGACGTCTTCGAGCTGGTCGCGGCCGAAGCCGAGCTGGCCGAGGTCGGCGAGGTGGGCTTCCTTCTTGAGCAGGCGGATGACGCACTTCTCTCCGTAGGTGGTCGGCAGGGTGCTGACCCGGAAGTGCAGCGGGTCCTTGCCCACCTGGATCATGATGTGGCCGTCCTGGGGGCGTCGGCGGTGGCTGATGTCCATGCCGGCCAGGATCTTGATGCGCGACACCGTGGCCTGGTGCATGCGCAGGGGGGGCGTCAGCACGGTGTAGAGGCGCCCGTCGATGCGGAAGCGGACCCGGAAGAAGGTCTCGTAGGGCTCGATGTGGATGTCGCTGGCCCGACGGTCGACCGCGGTCAGCAGCAGGTAGTTGACCAGGCGAACCACCGGCGGGTCGTCGGCGTCGTCTTCCACCTGCTGGACCCGCTCGGCGCCGCCGGCGCTGTCCATCTCCGGTCCGAGACCGACCCGGGTGGACTCGAGGCTGTCGTCGCCGGAGATGCTGTCCATGAGCATCGCGGTGGCGAAGCGGGTGTTGAGGAAGCGGCGAAAGGTGCTCTCGGTGATGAGGCGCACCTCGACGGTCCGGCAGTCCAGGATGAAGCGCAGATCGTCGATGGCGTTGACGTTGCCGGGATCGACCATGCCGACGACGAGGTGCCGGTCCTGGAGCGACAGCGGCACCATCTCGTGCTTGCGCATGATGGCCGGGGAGATGCGGGAGAGCAGCTCGCCGGGCGGGTCGATGCTCTCGACCCCGCAGACCGCCAGGCCGAGCTGCTTGCCCAGCTCGGTGTTCAGCGCGTCTTCGGAGAGGAAGCCCAGGGTGACGAGGATCGAGCCCAGGCGGCCGCCGTGGACCTGCTGGTGGTCGAGCGCCTCCTTGAGCTGGGTGGCGTCGATCAGGCCGGCGTCCATGAGCTGCTCGCCGAGCCGCTTGCGCAGCTTGCGCCGGGGCGGGTCGTCGGGGGGCTTGACGGCTTCGAGCAGCTCGAGGTGGGCGGCGTCGAGCTCGGGGAGGGACTCGGCAGGGGAAGCGTCTTCGCGCAGGTCCAGCGGGGCCATGGCGACATCCGGGGTCGAAGGGGCAACAAGCGCGGGGAGTACCCGGCACCCACAGGATGGCCGCGTGTGGGCAGCTCCACCACGGCCGGATGTGGTCGTGACATCTCCTTGCGGGGCCTATGATGTCGCCGTGCTCCTCTCCCTCCTCCTGGTGGCCTGCGGTGGTGGCGCCGACACCGGCGACACCGGCACGGCAGCCTGCGCGCTGCTTGGAGAGCTGCCGGTCCTCGAACGCGTCGCCCCGGCCGGCAGCGTCGACCTCGACGTCGACGTGGATCCGACGGCCTCGCTGTCGGCCAGCGCCACCGCGGGGGATGTCGTCGTGGAGGGGGGCAGCGCGGGAACGGCGGTCCTGCGCTGGACGATCCCTGGGGACGTGGGCCTGCACCTCGATGAGCCCGAAGAGCTGACGGTCACGGCCTCGCGGGAGGGTTGTCCCGACGAGGTGGCGTCGCAGGTCTACGCCGTGGGCTTTGCAGAGAACGAGCGTGTGGTGGTCCTGTTCAACCCCTCGGTCGAGGGCTCCCAGGAGGTGGCGGCGGCCTACGCAGCACTCCACGACATCGCCGAGGATCGGCTGTGTGCGGTCGACACCGCGGCCGACACGACGCTGGACGGTGCCGATCTGCCGGCCTTCGTCGACGCGGTCCAGGCCTGCGTCGACGCCGCCGGACCCCAGGTGCATGTCATCGTGCCGGTCTACGGGGTGCCCTACCGGGTGACCGGTCGCATCGACGACCTCTCGGGCAGCGGGGCCAAGGCCACGGTGAGCATCGACGCGCTCCTGTTCCTGTTGGATCGTGCGGTGGACGCGACGGAAGCGGAGTACAGTCCGGCCTGGCAGACCGGTGACAGCATGGCCGGCGACTACGACCCCGTCCTGCCCTGGGGGCTGCTGCGACTGTACGAGGACGAGCCCCTCTACCAGGTCGCCCGCATCGACGGCGTCGACGCCGACGCGGCACTCGCCCTCATCGATCGCACGGCGACGGCGATGGATCTCGCCGCGAGCGGGCAGCTCGCGGGCACCGTCTACGTCGACGGTCGCTACGGGGACGAGCCCCCGGCCAGCGACGCCTTCGGGTCGTATGAGTCGGGCGAGTGGAACATGTGGGGCACGCGCCGGGTGTTCGAGGACCTGGACTGGTATCCGGTGGTGTGGGACGGAAACAGCGAGGAATTCGGCACGGCGCCGGCCCCGGAGTCCTGTCCGGACGCCCTGTACTACGCGGGCTGGTACTCCTACGGCAACTACAACGACGCGTTCTCGTGGGCGCCCGGCGCCATCGGCGGCCACCTGGACAGTTGCTCGGCCTGCGACATCCGGGGCGACCGTGACTGGTCGGCCATGGCCCTGCAGCGCGGCATCACGGCGACCTTCGGTGCCGTGAGCGAACCCTACGTCGCCGGCATGCCGGAGTACGACCAGTTCTTCCTGTACCTGACCCAGGGCGCCAGCTTCGGCGAGGCCGCCTACGAGAGCACCCGCGTCGCGCTGTGGATGATGGTCTGGGTGGGGGATCCGCTGTACCGCCCCTACGGCGGCTGACGCAGGGGGCTGCTGGCCCTTGGGGCCGGGCGGCCGGTTAGTCCTGCGCGATGCCGACCTCCTCTCCAGACCAGCCGCAGGCCGCCGCTCCCGCGGCCGCTCCCCTCGACATCGACGGCCACCACCTCGACTTCGACCAGGTGGTCGCGGTGGCACGCCAGGGGCGCCCGGTGCGCCTCGCCGACGACGCCCGCGCCCGCATGGAGCGCAGCTACGCCTGGGTGGCGCAAGCGGGCACCGGGGACCGGCCGGTCTACGGCGTGAACACGGGCTTCGGCAGCCTCGCCCGTGTGCGGATCCCGGCGGACCAGCGCGCCACGCTGTCGCTGAACCTCGTGCGCTCCCACGCCGCGGGGGTGGGCGATCCGGTGCCGGTGCCGGCGGTGCGGGCGATGATGCTCCTGCGGGCCAACGCCCTGGCCAAGGGCGCCAGCGGCTGCCGGCCGCTGCTGGTGGACACGATCTGCGCCATGCTCAACGCCGGCGTGACGCCGGTCGTGCCCGAACGCGGGAGCTGCGGGTCGTCGGGGGACCTCGCACCGCTCGCACACCTCGGGCTGGTCATGGCCGAGGGGGACCACGGCGAAGCCTGGGTCGACGGCCGTCGCGTGCCGGCGGGGGACGCCATGGCCGGTGCGGGGATCCCGCGGCTGCAGCTCGAAGCCAAGGACGGCCTGGCGATCACCAACGGGGCCCAGCTCACCACGGGGCTGGCGGCGCTGTGCTGTCACGACGCCGCGGTGCTGGTGCTGGCGGCAGAGCTGGCCGCCGCCATGAGCATCGACGCCCTGCGTGGGGCGACCCGGGCCTTCCACCCGGCGGTCCACGCCCTGCGGCCCTACCAGGGGGCCCGCGACTGCGCGGCGAACCTGCGGCGCCTGCTGGCCGGCAGCCGGCTGGTCGACAGCGTTCCCGACAAGGTCCAGGACGCCTACTCGCTGCGCTGCACCCCGCCGGTGCTCGGGGCGGTGCGGGACCAGGTCGCCTTCGTGCGGCGCCAGGTCTCGGTGGAACTGAACTCGGCCACCGACAACCCGGTGATCCTGCTGCCCGACGCCATGCCCCCGGACCAGGGCGACGAGCTGCCGCTCCTCGACCCTGAAAACCGGGCCTTCAGCGCGGGCCTGTTCCACGGGGAACCCGTCGGCATGGCCATGGACGGGCTCAAGCTCGCCCTGACGGAACTGGCCAGCATCTCGGAGCGGCGGCTGTACCGGCTGACCACCGGCAGCCTGTCGCAGCGGCTGCCGCCGGCCCTCATCGGCCAGGATCGCCCCGATCTCGGCATGATGCTGCCGCACACGACGGCGGCGGCCCTGGTCAGCGAGTGCAAGGCCCTGGCCTGGCCCGCCAGCGCCGACTCCATCCCGACCTGCGAAGACCAGGAGGACCACGTCGCCATGAGCACGACCGCGGCGCGGCGCTGCGCGCGGGTGCTGGACGCGGCGCGGCGCGTCGTGGCGGTGGAGCTGCTGGGCGCGGCGCAGGCATTGCGCTTCCGCCAGGACGAAGAAGGCGCCGACTGCGCGGGCGTGGGGTCGACGGCGGGCGCGGCCTGGGTGTTCTCGCAGCTCGGCGACCTCGACCCGGCCGGGCCCCCGGGTGCGCTGGTCGAGACGCTGGCCCGGGGCATCGCCGAGGGCAGCTTCCTCTCCGGCCTGCCGACCCTGGTGGAGGTGCCATGATCACGCTCACCGGAGACGCCCTGACCTGTGAAGACGTCCACCGCATCGCGCTGGGCGAGGGCGTGCGGCTGGACGATGACGCCCGCCGCCGCATGGCGGCCAACGCCGCCGCCACCCCGCCGGGGCCCTCGGCGCTCGAGAGCAAGCGCCGCTGGCTGGTGGGCGAACACGCCCAGGACCTGCCGGTCGCGGAGCTGACGCGGGCCTTCGTGGTCGGGCACGTCGCCGGGGTGGGGGACCCGCTCCCCGACGCCATCGTGCGGGCGACCATGGCGACCCGGGCCAACATGCTGGCCCAGGGCGTGAGCGGCTGCCGGCCGGACGCCGCCGACGTGCTGGTGGCGATGTTGGAGCAGGGCGTGCACCCGCGGGTGCCCGCCCAGGGCAGCGTAGGGGCCGCCGGGGACCTGGCACCGCTGGCGCACATCGCTGCGGTGGCCTGTGGCTACCTGGACCGGCCAGCGGGGCTGCCGGCGTTCTCGCCGACCCCCAAGGAAGCCCTCGCCCTCATCAACGGGATCTCGCTGAGCGCGGCCATGGCCGCGGTCGCCGTGGCCCGGGCCCGGCGCCTGCTCGACGCCGCCATCGTCGCCGCCGCCATGACCATGGACGCCGTGGGTGCTGACGCCGGCTGCATCGACCCCCGGCCCCAGGCCGCCCGGCGCCACCCCGGCGGACAGCGGGTCGCGGCGCGCCTGCGGGCGCTGCTCGACGGCTCTGTCCAGGTCCGCCCCGGGCGGCGGCCCGACGCCTTCAGCATCCGCTGCGCGCCGGTCGTCATCGGTGCGGCGGCCGACGTCATCGACCAGGTCCAGGCCACGGTGGAGCGGGAACTGAACGGTGCCAGCGACAACCCCCTGCTCTTCTCTGTTGACGATGCGCCGGCCGAGTGGGTGGAGGCCGGCAACTTCCACGGTGCCCCCATCGCCCTGGCCATGGACCAGCTCAAGCTGGCCATCGCCCAGCTCGCCACCCTCTCCGAACGCCGCACCTACCGCCTCAGCTACGGCCAGCTCATGCCGGGCCTGCCGAGCTTCCTGGTGCAGGGCACGGGCCTGAACAGTGGCTTCATGCTCGCCCAGTACACCGCCGCCAGCCTCGCCAGCGAGATCAAGGGCCTCGCACACCCGGCCTCGGTCGACACCATCCCCACCGTCCAGCACCACGAAGACCACAACTCCATGGCCCCCATCGCCGCCCGCACCGCGCTCGAAGCGCTGGAGTGTGCCGCCGACGTGGTGGCCATCGAAGCCCTGCTCGCCGCCCAGGCCCTCGACATGCGCCGCCGCGGGCTGGCCTTCGACCCCGACGGCCAGCGCCTCCCCGACGCGCCGGTCACCCTGGCACCGGCCGTCGACCGGGCCCGGGCCGCCGTGCGGGACGTCGCCCCCTACTGGGAGGACGACGGCGTGATGCACCCCTGCCTCGCCGCCGTCGGCCACCTCGTCCGCGGCGGGGGACTCGGCGGGGTGCGGGCGGGGTGGTGAGGGGGAACGGGCAGCCCGGCGCACACGGTCGGCCGCGGGGATCGAGGCAGCGGCGACGGCATGTGGCGGCGGTCCGAGCCGTCCTGACATTTCGTTACAATTCTGCCCCCCCCCCCAGTGCCTTGGTAGTGTCGTCTCACCCAGGGACGAGACCTGCCCCGGGGCTGGAGGCTTCATGTTCATCCTCTTTCTCCCGCTGGCCTGCTCCTTCTTCGGATGGGAGGATCTGCCATCCGCGCTGCCAGTGGACGACGGCGTCTCCGAACCATCCTGTCCCTCGTCTGTCGTTCTCGAGGGCTACACGCTCGACGCCGACGGTGAGTACACGACCGTGCCCGTGGTCGACGACGCGGAGCTTCTCGTGTTCACGACCACGGCGCCGGCGTATTTCGTCAAGCTCAACAGGACGACGACGCTGCCGATGACCCGGGGCTGTGACGTGGACTTCACCGTAGACTCGCTATTCGTGTCGGCCCCGCCTGTGCATGCGCAGTCCTCCCGGTTGGACGCGGCCGGTTGTCCCGAGCCGGTGGAGGACTCCATGGAGCTTCTCCTGCCGAGGGGAACCCCCGCCGAAGACCTCGCAGGCACCCACACCATCGACCTGTCGATGACCTGTGATGGAGAGGTGACCATGTCGGCGTCCTACAGCGTGGAGTTGGAACCATACGAACCCGATGACGGCATCCCCGACACCGGCTGGGAGGGTGAGTAGCATGTGGGTCAGCATCTTCCTCATGCTCGTGGTGGCGACTGTTGGATCGGCAAGGGCTCGCGACTGTGTGGCCGGTGAAGCTCCGTCGTCCTATGTGGCGGCGAGCTGCTCAACGCCATGGATCGGAGGGCGTGACGTTTGCCAGGAACAGGTGATCACGGATCCGTACGCCGCAGACTGGGTGCACGTGGATTGCGACCTCTCACGGAATAGCGGCAGTGCGGACGCGATGCTTACGGCCAAGACGAAGGCGGACAACAGCGGCTATGTCTTCTACGGGACAGACGCCTCGGGGTTGGCCTTCTGCTGTGCCCATGATGACGGGGCGTCCGCAGCCGATCCGGATATTGCCCAGATCCAGATCTACGGAACGGATGGGGACGACTCTTTCGGCGCACGAGAGTGGGCCAATACAGGAGAGTATACCAATCTTTGGTTTTTTGTGTATGGTGGGCCGGGGCAGGATCTGATGTATGGTCCGCTGGCCGCTGGGACTTCCATGTCCTTGATGTTGGGTGAGGAAGGTGGCGACACTATTCATGCGTATGACGAGATCACTGCGCACGTGGGCGGAGCTGGGAACGATGCGCTGTATGGCGACGACGACGCCAACATCCTGTATGGAGATGATACTGCGGGCGCCGAGAGCGGCAACGACACCATTGACGGCGGTGCCGGCAACGATTGAGCCCCCCGTAAAAAGTCCGTCCACGCCAGCATCGAGCGCGGCAGGTTGA
>CAZRFD010000163.1:0-14985 GCA_964599085.1 uncultured Enterobacterales bacterium
TGCTGTCCTGCACCGACAAGTCCGGGGGAGGAACCGACACCGGCGCCGACAGCGGGGGCCCCGCACCGGAACCCGGCGACTTCGTCGCGGGCATGTCCCGCGCGCGCATCCCGGCCCCGCTGGGCATCGGGACGGCTGGCTTCGGCCCCTTCGACGCACCCGACTCCGTGTCCCCCTTCGCCGACATCTACCCGGCCACCACGCGCATCCACGGCTTCCCCGAGCTCAAGGTGCTCGCCCTGTCGCGCGGCGACGGTTTCGAGGTCATCTTCGTCCGCATGGACGCCGTCGGCGTCTTCCAGCAGCTCCGCCGAGCGGTCGTGCTCGAACTGCAGGATCGCACCGGCAAGGACTTCGACGACGCGCTCGTCATCGGCGCGACCCACACCCACTCCGCACCCGGCCGGGTCATCGACGGCGGCGGGCTGTTCGACATCATCGCCGACAGCTTCTTCCCCGAGTACTACGAACGCCTCGTGGACACGATGGCCGACGCCATCGAAGCCGCCATCGCCGACGAGCAGCCAGCGCGCCTGGGCACGGCGATCACCACCTGCCAGGGCGCCCACACCGATCGCCGCTGCGAAGACGGCCTCGACTACACCAACGACGCGCTCCCCCTCGTCGTGGTCGAGCGCGATGGCCAGGTCGACGCCGTGCTCATGTCCTACGCTGTCCACGGCACCGTGCTCGGCATCGACGACCTGACGCTGTCCCAGGACGTGTCCGGGGCCATCGAGCAGGCGGTCGAGGACGGCTTCGACCACCCCGTGCAGGCCATGATGCTCAACGCCTGGGCCGCCGACATGGCGCCGGGCGATCCGGAGGTCGAGGGTCAGGAGGGCGTCGCCGACCGCCCCGGCGGCTACGACCGCATGGAGCGCGTGGGCACGGCGATGCAGCAGGCCGTCCACGACTCATTGGACGGCCTGGCCTGGACCGAGACCCCGGACCTGTCGGCCCACACGCTGCGCGTCCCCATCGACCGCGACGCCATCGGCTACGAAGACGGGGTGTTCGAGTACGAGTACGGCGCTGTCTACTGCGACGGCGACGCCGACTGCGATCCCGCGACCACCGTCGACGGCCTCGACAGCGCCTGCCTGCCCTTCAACGAGCAGTACCCGGCGCCGCGCCAGACGCTGTTCTCAGCCGGTCGGGTCGGCCCCTTCACCCTGGTCAGCTTCCCGGGTGAACCCGGCACCCTCCTCGCCGAGCAGATCATGGACCAGGCCCGCAGCCAGTGGCCCGACGACGTCGGTGACGTGCTGTTCGTGGGCTACGCCCAGGACTACATGGGCTACTCGATCCTCGAAGAGGACTGGTGGCAGGGGGGCTATGAAGCATCGGGCGCGCTGTGGGGGCCCCGGCAGGGCGAGTACCTCGCAGCTCGGGCGGTCGACGCGGTCGGCGTGTACCTCGGCAAGCAGGACACCACCGACGAACCCGAGCCCATCACGCCCTTCGACGAGCCCAGCTACGATCCCTACCAGGCCGAGGGCGCCGTCGGCGGCGGCGTGATCTTGGTCCAGCCCACGACGACGCTCGGGCCCACCGACTCCATCGAGGTGACCCTGACCGGCGGAGACCCGTGGCTCGGCCCGCCCATGGCCAGCCTCTCCACCGCGGACGGCACGCCCATGACCCGCCCCGGCGGGATCCCGCTGAGCAGCGACGACTACGAGTTCCAGGTCGATCTCGCCCCCGACCCCAGCTACGCCGACGCGCCGGATCCCACGGACCGCACCTTCCGCTGGACCTTCCGCCTGCCGGTCCAGCGCACCACCGCCGGCTGGGCCTCGCTGCCCAGCGGCAGCTACGTGATGCACTTCACGGTGCCGCTCTCGCCTGACCAGACCGTCGACCTCCAGACCGATCCCTTCGAGGTGAGCAACCCCTGAGCAGGTTGTTCCCTCACTCGTTCGCGCTGTCGCCGCCCCCGCGGCGGATTAGCCCCCGCTCCCCGACCCGAGGTCCCACGATGAACGTCCCCGCCGAGCTCCGCCCCCGCTTCGAGGCGATCCTGCGGGACCGGCTGGGCGACAACAACGCCCTGCGCAAGGATGTCGCCGCCTTCTTCGCCGGCGTGCACGCAGCCTCCGACGCCGACCGCATCGACGTGGATCTCGACACCCCCGACGCGATCGGCGCCGTCCTCGAGGGCCTGCTCAAGCGCGTGTCCCGCAAGACCACGCCGCTGCACCATCGCCTGATCCACGCCACGGCCCGCATGTGCATCCTGGGGCCCGACGACGGGCGCCCGCTGACCGATGAACGCTTCATCCAGGACGCGGCGCTGGTCAATGAAGCCGTCCGCGTGGTCAAGCGGCCGGAGCTGACGATTCGTTGACAGGCCTTGGGAGTTCCCATCCCGACACGGCTCCCGTCGCGGGCTTGGCTCCGTCGCGTCGCCGAGCCGGGCCCGCAAGCCCTTGAATTGACTCCGCCAGTCCTGCGGGCTTGCGAACCCGGTCGGCTCGGTCGGAGCCGTCGCCCGCTCGGTCCGCCTTTTCGGGATGGAAACTCGGGGGGGCTGGACACGATGGCCCCGGGGGCTATCTCCTGCACGATCGATGCACGGCCTCGTTGCAGGAACGTAACAGTTCGTCGTTGACGGCGGCCGTGACAGGTGCTTTCATTCCGCGGCCTTGGGGCAATTCGAAGCCCACTCGGGCGTTCCATCTCGTCCCACCTCCGCTCCTCCCCCCACCTCGCCGTCGCCCGCCCCTCAGCGACCGCCCGGTGCGGCTGACCATCCCCCCTCCCCTTCCCGTGGAGCAGGACCTTGCGCACTGCCTTCGCAGACTTCCGCAGCACCTTCCGCCCCGACAGCCCGGACAGCGAGAGGTTGACCGCCGACCAGGAACGGGAGATGGCCCGGGCCATCCGCCGCGCAGAGCAGCAGGTTCGGGAGGCGCTCGCCGGCATTGAAGAAGCCGACGACATCCTGATGCGGCGCCCCAAGCGGGTCGAGCGGACCCGCGCCGGCGCGGTCGACCGCCTCGAAGAAGCGGTCCGCGCCGTGCAGAAGGCCGCCAAGGAGAACCCCACCGACGACGAGCTCAAGCAGTGCTCGCGCGTCGCGGTGCATGCCTGGAACGAGTCCGAGAACCTGCGCTGGCGCCTCGCCATGTCGGGCCTGCGCATCGCGCACGGCGAAGCCCGCAAGCTCGCTGGCCCCTTCCTCGATGAAGAAGACCTCGTCCAGGAGGGCTACATCGGCCTCTTGCGCGCCGCCAAGCGCTTCGACCCCGACCGCGGCATCCGGTTCAGCACCTATGCCCGTTGGTGGGTCCGGGCCCAGATGACCCGTGCCATCGACCACACCGGACGGCCGGTGCGGCTGCCGGGCTGCGCCGTCGAACAGACCCGCAACCTGCGCAAGGCCATGAAGCGCTTCGAGACCATGGGGGCGGGCTACACGCTGGCCGACCTCGCCCAGGAAGTGGGCATCGACGAAGCGCGGGCCCGCCTGCTGCTGTCGCAGGGCAACGTCATCAGCCTCGACGAACCGGTCGACGACGGCCCCCGGCCGCGCACGCTGGACAAGTTCCTGGCCGACGATGAAGCGGCCATGCCCGACGACGACGCCATCCACGGCCAGCAGCTCGGGCGGATCCGCGCGGCCTTCCAGTCGGTCCTCTCCGAACGCGAACGCTTCGTCCTGACCCGCCGATACGGCCTCGAAGACGGCGAGTACCACACGCTGTCCGACATCGGCCGCGACATGAAGCTCTCCCGTGAACGGGTCCGCCAGATCGAACACAAGGCCCTGGCCACGCTGCGCGAACACAGCGGCGTCGACCTGGTCGCCGCCATGGCTGCTGCCGCGCGCTGACAGCCGCGGCGTGCGCGCCCCCACAGCCCCACGGCGCCCCCTCCTCGCGCAGATCAGTCCAGCGAGTCGCACCAGATGGGGATGGGCTGGGGCGTGGCGGTGATCGCCGGGCCCCCGCTGGCGCGGATCGAGGTGAAGGAGAACTCGCCCCAGGCGACCTCCTCCTTCTCGTCTTCCAGGTAGTCGACGACGATGGACACCTCGTCGCCCTGGCTGGTGTCCGTCATGTAGAAGTCGGGTTCGCCGCTGTAGCCGGCCTCTTCCTGCAGGCGCACACGCGCACCGTCGCCGGACGCCGTGTAGGTGCCGGGCTTGGTGTAGGCACCGAGGATCTCGGCGGCGAGCACGAAGACGTGCGAGCCGGTGCTGTCGCGCCAGAAGACGCGGAAGTTGCCGGAACCGTAGGGCTTGCTGCACGTGATCTCGTCGAAGTACAACGCGTCGGTCGCCCCGCCCGAGAGCTGCAGCGTGAAGGGGTCGGGGGCCGGCGGCATGCCGGTGGTCCCGCCGTCACCGGCGCCGCCGTCCGTGGCGCCGCTGTCGACCGTCGCACCGCCGTCCGCCGTCCCGCCGTCGGTCACGCCGCCGTCACCACCACCATCGCCATCAGCGCCGCCGTCCTTGCCACCGGTGCAGGCCGTGAGCAGCAGGCACAGCGACGACGCGATCAGCAGGCTTGTCGGGGTGCGGCACATTCTTCCTCCAGTGCGGTGCGGTCGGATGGTAGCGTCCGACGCGCAGCTTGGGGAGGCCTGAGATGACGCAGTCGCCCGTTGAGACCCTCCGCCGTCGGCCCAAGGCCGAGGGGGCCGCCCTCCTGGGGCGCTACGGCTGCATGGCCGTCCTGGTGGTCTTCCTCGTCACCTCGACCATGTGCAGCGGGCTCATCGGCCTGTCGATGTTCGCCGGCACGCCGGTCGAGTTCATCATCGCGACCATCATGGCGCTGGCGACAGCGATCCCCTACGGCGCCCTGCTGCTGTGGCTGGATCGCAACGAGAAGGAACCGTGGTGGCTCATCCTGACAGCGCTGCTGTGGGGAGCGGCCGGTGCCACCTTCGTCTCCGGCGTTGTCAACGATCTCTTCGGCATGGCCGCCACCTCGGCGGTGGGTGATGCGGCGGTCGCGGGGCAGCTCACGGCCTCGTTCTCGGCCCCGTTCATCGAAGAGCTGACCAAGGGCACCGCGGTGCTCGCGCTGTTCATCGTGTTCCGGCGGGAGTTCGACAACGTCCTCGACGGCGTGCTCTACGGCGCACTCGTGGGGCTGGGCTTCGCCTGGTTCGAGAACATCACCTACTACGTCAACGGCGCCGCCATGGGCGGCTTCGGCGAGATGCTCAAGCTCGGCTGGATGCGCGGGATCGTGTCCGGCATGGGCGGCAGCCACGCCGCCTACACCGGCCTGACCGGCCTGGGCTTCGGCCTGGTCCGAGTCAGCCGCAAGGGTGTGCTGCGCTGGCTGGCCGTGCCCTTCTTCTGGGGCATGGCGATGTTCGCGCACTTCGCCTGGAACACCTTCGCCGGCCTGTTCATGATGCAGGACAGCGAAGCGGCGGCGCTGCTGGTCGGCGTGCCCATCGCGACCGTCTTCCTGCAGGGCCCGTTCCTCGTCCTGCTCATCCTCGTCGTCATGGTGGTGTGGCGCCACGAGAACCGCATCATCCTCACCCACCTCCAGGACGAGCCCGCCGATGTCATCACGGACGGCGAACGCACCGCCCTCGTCCCGGCGCGCGCTCGCACCTTCGCTGGGCTCAAGCGGCTCATGTCTCGGGGGCCCGGAGCATGGTGGAGACAGCGCCGCCTCGAGCTGGCCTGGATCGAGCTGGCCTTCCTGCGCTGGCACCTGCACGAAGACGACGAGGTGAGCTGGGGCCCGGACGAAGACGCCGACGTCGCGACCGCACGCGATGGGATCCGGCGGCTGCGGGCGGCGGTGGCGCGGGCCTGACCGGGGTGTGGACGACCGCGCGGCGCGGGGCCCTCTCGCTCAGCCCTCCCTGGCCACGGCCATGATCTCCAGGGGCGGCTCGCGCACCTCCCACACCAGGCGGAGCAGCTCCAGGAGCTTGATTCCGTAGTAGGTGATGTCCACCTCCCACCAGGCGAAGCCCTGGCGGGCCGATCGCATGTAGCGGTGGTGGTTGTTGTGCCAGCCCTCGCCCAGCGTGACCAGGGCCAGGAGCAGGCTGTTCTTGCTGTCGTCGCCGGTATCGTAGCGCGGGGTGCCGATGACGTGGGCCAGCGAGTTGATGGTGAAGGTCGCGTGCCAGCTCAGGACGAGGGCCACGAAGAAGCCCGAGAACAGCCCCGGCCAGCCGAGCAGCAGCCAGCTCAGCACGCCCAGGCAGGTCGCCGGCAGCAGCCGCCAGCGGTCGAGGAAGCGCAGCTCGGGGAAGCGCTGCAGGTCGGCGATGCCCTTGTAGGGGCCGTGCCCGTCGGCGGTGAGCAGCCAGCCCATGTGGGCATAGGCCAGCCCGCGGCGCCGCGGCGAGTGCACGTCTTCTTCCTTGTCGCTGTAGCGATGGTGGTGACGGTGATGGCTGGCCCACCACAGCACCGACATCTGGGCCGAACACTGGGCACACCAGGCCAGCACGAACTGGAAGGCCCGCGAGGTCTTGAAGGCCCGGTGCGAGAAGTAGCGATGCAGCGCGGCCGTGACGAAGAACATGGTCGCCACGTACTGGACGACGCCCCAGAGGACCGCCTGCCAGGTCACGCCGGCCCAGAGCGCACCGGCGACCGTGATCACGTGGACCAGGACGAAGGCCTTGCCGTACTCCGGCCACAGCCAGCGCACCGGGCGGTGACGCGGAGCGAGGTGGAGGTCCGCGTCGTCGGCGTGGACCTGTCTGCTGTAGTCCTCGGTGTGCGTGGCCATCCGGCAGCCCTCGTCAGTGCGCAGCCCTCATGTACACGACCGCCGCCAACCCGTCCGTCACCGTTGCGTCCGCCTGCGTCACGGTTGGGTCCATCCCGGTCACGGTTCTGTCATGCATCCGGGTCGGGGATGAAGCGATAGCCGGCGCCGCGCACGCTCAGGAAGTGCTGGGGGTGCTGGGGATCGGGCTCGAAGTGCCGACGCAGGCGCAGGACGAAGTTGTCGACGGTGCGGGTGTTGGGGTGGTTGCGGAGCTGCCAGACGCGCTGCAGCAGCTCTTCGCGGGACACGACCCGGCCGGGGTTCTGGGCGAAGTAGCGCACCAGATCCAGCTCCAGCTTGGTCAGGTGCAGCGGTCGGCCGGCGACGCTGACCTCGTGCGTGGCGAAGTCGATCCGCGCCTGACCGAAGGTCAGCAGCGCCTGCACCCGGCTGGCCTGCTGCTGTTCCCAGCCGCGGCGGCGGATGGCACTGCGGACCCGGGCCACCAGCTCGTCGAGCTCAAAGGGCTTGGTGAGGTAGTCGTCGGCGCCGCTCTCCAGCCCCTCGACCCGGCTCTCGGTCAGGCTGCGCGCGGTGAGCATGATGACCGGCGTGTAGTCCCCGACTTCTCGCAGGCGTCGGCAGATCTCGAAGCCATCCATGTCGGGCAGCGTCACGTCGAGGATGATCGCGCTGAACGGGCGCGTGCGGGCGAGCAGCGCGAAGGCGTCCCGGCCGGTACCGGCTGTCTGGACCTCGAAGCCCTCGAGCTCGAAGTTGAGCTTGAGCCCCCGTGCGAGGTGGGCTTCGTCTTCGACGACGAGCAGGGCGGGCTTGTCTTCGGTCATGGGCGGCTCTCCGACGCTGCTCGAGGTCATCCCCCCCTGCGGTCGATCCTAAGCCGTCTGGCCCACCGACGCGGGACCGCCCCGGTGGGCCGGCGGATGTGCCGCAGGCAGGGAGAAGCGCATCGTCGTGCCCTGGTCGCGCCCCGGCGAGCTGGCTTCCAGCCGTCCGCCGAGTGCCCGCACCAGGGACGAGACCACGTACAGGCCGAGCCCGGTGCCCTGGCGCTTGTGGACGCTCACCGCCGGGACGCGGAAGAAGCGGTCGAAGATCCGCTTGAGGTGCGCCCGCGGAATGCCGATGCCCCGGTCTTCGACCTCCACGTGGACCCGTCCCCCGGCGGCGCGGGCGCGGACCACCACATGAACGGGCGGGTCCGAGTACTTGACGGCGTTGTCGAGCAGGTTCTTGATCACCGTCTCCAGCGCGGTGTCGTCGGTGAACAGCGTCAGCCCGGCAGGCACCTCGTTGATGATGCTGTCGGGATCGACGCGGTAGCGGCGCAGCACCCGCCGCGCCGCGCGGTCGACCAGCTCGTGGAGGTCGACTTCGAGCAGGGCGGCCCCCTCCGACCCGGACTCCAGGCGGCTGGCTTCGAGGATGTCGTCGATGAAGGCGCTGAGGCGGTCGACGTCGTCGACCATCATCTGCTGCAGCTCGGCGCGCTGCTCTGCCGACAGCTCCCGTCGCCGCAGCGTGTCCAGGCACAGGCGCAGGCTGGCCAGCGGGCTGCGCAGCTCGTGCGTGACGCTGTCGATGAACCGGGTCTGGCGTCGGTGCTCCAGCACGTCCCGCACCAGGCGGAAGCAGAAGATCACCAGCACCGTCATGATGGTGAAGAAGGACATCGGGCCAGCCACCATCAACCAGCGGTTGCTGCGCGCCAGCGACTCGGACAGCTCGATGTTGTCGGCGATCACCAGCGTCCAGCCGACCAGCAGGCCGATGCTCAGCAGCACGCCGACGACGGTCAGCAGGATCGGGGTCGAGATGCTGCGAATGGGTCCGACGGCCATGACGCCCTTGTACTACTTGTTGGCCGGCGGGCTGTCACCGTCTCGCAGTGCTGCGAGCAGCGCCAGCAAATCACGCATCCGCACCGGCTTCTGCCGGTAGACGACGTCGCCGGGAAGCGCTTCGGTGATGTTGCCCCGCGCCAGGCCGCTGAGCAGCACCGCCGGCAGGCCGGGCAGGCGTTCGCGTGCCGACAGGATGACGTCGATGCCCGACATGCCCGGCATCGACAGATCGGTGAGGAGGACCTGGGGGACGAAGCCTTCGTCGAGGGCGGTGAGCGCTGCGCGTCCATCGGCAGCGGCGTGCACCTCCATGCCCGCCGTCTGCAGGCTCACCTCGATCATCTCGCGGACCGAGGCTTCGTCCTCGACGACCAGCACCCTCCCCTGCCCTCGGGCGGCGGGGGCGTCCGCAGGTGCGTCGGCTTCGGCTTCCAGCTCGGACACGGGCAACAACAGCGTGAAGCAGGACCCCTGCCCCGGCGTGCTGTGCACGCGGATCGTGCCGCCGCTCTGCTCGGCGATGCCCAGGCAGGTCGACAGCCCGAGTCCGGTCCCCTGGTTGCCCTTGGTCGTGAAGAAGGGCTCGAAGATCTTGTCGACCGTGGCGGCGTCCATCCCCGTGCCCTCGTCGACGACCTCGACCGCGACGTAGCGTCCGGGGGCGAGCCCGGGCGGGTCCTGCTCTTCCCGGCAGCCGACCTGGATCATGCCGCCCCGGGGCATGGCGTCCCGCGCGTTGAGCAGCAGGTTGATCAGCACCTGCTCCAGCAGGCCCGGGTCGATGAGGACCCGCGGCAGCGCCGGCCCCGCCAGGAGCTGCAGGTCGACGCCCGAGCCGAGGAGGCGGTTGACCAGCTTGCCGATGCCGGAGAGCGTCTGGGCGACGTCGGTCGGCCGTGGGCTGGCGACGGACTGCCGCGAGAAGGCCAGGAGCTGGCGGGTCAGGGTCGACCCCTTCTCGGCCGTCGTGACGACCTGGTCCAGGGGGTTGCTCAGGGTGGAGTCTTCGGGCAAGCAGGCCTGGACGTGCTCGGCCCAGCCCATGATGACCGCGAGCAGGTTGTTGAAGTCGTGCGCCACCCCCGCCGCGAGCCTCCCCACGGTCTCCAGGCGCTGGGCCTGCAGCAGCTTGCGCTCGGTCTCCAGGCGGTCCGCCGTCTCGGCACGGACGCGGTCGAAGAGGCGCGCGTTCTCCAGCGCGATGGCCACCTGCGTGGCCAGCAGGGACAGCGCCCGGACCCGCCGGTGTGTGAAGGCGTGCGGGACGAGGTCGTTCTCCAGGAAGAGCATCGCCACGAGCCGCTGCTGACGCTGAGCCGGTACGACCAGCAGGGAGCGCGCGCGGTTGCGCTGCACCCAGGGATCGTGCCGCAGCCCTCGGTCCGCCAGCGCGTCGCCCACCGCCACCGGCTGCCGGCGTCCGCGGGCTTCCGCGATGAGCCCGTGACAGACGCGCTGGGACTCGATCAAGGGCTCGCCGAGTGCCCGGTGCCCCTCGTCGTCGAGGCTGGCCTCCACCAGCATGCCCATCGGCCCGGCCAGGACCAGCGTCACCCGCCGCGCACCGCCGAGGTTCCGCGCCGCTTCGAGCACCTTCTCGACCAGTGTGCCGGTCTCCAGCTCGGCCGAGAGTGCCTCGGACGCGCCCATCAGCGCCTGCAGGTCGATGTTCTCCGCAGTGGTACCGCTGCCATCTGCCGCCAGCGTCGCCGAGTGGGTGGAGGAGCTGCCGCTGGTCGCCGAGGCCGAGCTGCCCGCGACGCCACCGGACGCCGACCAGCGGTCGGCGAGCGCGGCCGCCGGGCCCTTCGCACCGATCAACAGCCACACCTGTCGAGCCCGGTCGGCGTAGGCCCGGGCAGCCACGCGCCGCCCTCCCCCGTCCAGGCGGTGAGCCGCGCGCTGCAGCGACAGCGCCGCGTCGACGAGGAAGCCCGCCTGGCGGGCCTGGACGGCCGCTTCGTCGTAGGCTTCGAGCGCCGCCCAGTTGTCTCCCTCCAGCCAGCACAGCTCGGCCTGCAGCAGGCGCTTCTTGTGCGAGAAGGAGCTGGCGACGCGGCTGGCGTGCGTCGCCATCACGTCGATGGCTGACTTCAGGGCGTCGACATCCCCGCCGATGGCGGCGCCGAGCCCGCGATAGAAGACGCGCTCGGCCTCGATGAAGCTGCCCTGGAGCAGCGCCCCGACGGCGGCGGTGTCCGCGACGAGGCTGGCCACCAGCTCGACCCGGTCGAAGATCACCGCCCCTTGCAGCTTGAGCACCGACTGCACGGCCCGGACCGTGGAATTGTCGTTGAGGCCCCCCGACCAGCTCGCTTCGGCGAAGTCGGCGTCGTCGAGGCCGTCGTGCGTGGTGCCGCGCAGCCAGCGGCAGAGCTGCCGATGCGGCAGCAGCAGGTCGACCACCGGCTGGTTTCCGGTGCGGGAGAGGAAGTCGAGGGTGTCGTCGACATCCGTCTCGAAGGCTGCGAGATCGGAGACGAGCGGCCAGCGGTTCATCAGCTTGCCGACCCGCACGAAGCCCCGCCAGGCCGTGTCGCCTGCGGCAATGGCGGACTCGAGCGCTTCGTCGAGGATCTGGAGGTTGTCGTCGAGGTCTCCGAACCAGTGCTGGACGTGGTGGGCGTAGGTGAACAGGGCCTCACAGGCGAAGCGCGGCGTGGCTGCCGCGTCGGCACCGGGCGCTGCTGCGTCCGACCGCCACGCGGACGCCCGCTCCACCCCCAGCCTCGCCAGTGCGTGGCCGCGTTCCAGCTCGCCGCGCTGGACCAGCAAGGCACCCTCGAAGGTCAGGGCGTAGCCGCTGGCCCCCGACAGCCCGCGGGTCAGGCTGCGGGTGCTGATGTGGTGGACCAGGGCGACGAAGACCGCCGGTGCAGAGAAGAAGGCCGCCGGGATCAGCTCCTGCAAGAGGTTGAGCGTGGCGCGCTCCGGCCCGGGAGGCAGGAGCGGCAGGGCGGCGAGATCCAGGGGCTCTGACGCGCGGAGCGCGCCGTGGAAGTCCTCCTCCAGGCGCTCCAGCAAGGCGGAGTCGTCGCCGCCCGGGAGCACGACACCGAGCCGGGCCAGCGCCTGCCGGCCGTGGCTGAGCGCGTCGGCGAGCTGTCCCGCCATCGTGAGGAGCTGGACGCGGAGGGTGTCGATGGCCAGCCGGTCGCCGTCCTCCAGGCAGCAGGCGCCGGTGCGGTCGAGCAGCGCCTGCGCGGCGTCGTGATCGCCGGACATCCACGCCGCCTGCGCACCGTCGACCCGCAAGGCGTGCAGCAGCTGGCGCGGGACCTCGGGTTCCGCTTCTGCCCAGGAGAGCCCGGCCTGCGCCTGGGCCCAGGCCGCCTCCCCTGCCCCCTGCGCAAGGGCTGCCCGGACCGCCCGCGCAGCGAGCTGGGCGGCGTCCACGCGATCCTGGCCGGCAGCCACCTCGTCCCCGGCCGCCCGCAGGTGCGAGACACAGGCGAACAGGGCGTCGATGTCACTCTCGGCCCGGTCCACCAGGCGTCCAGCCAGGAAGCGGTGGGCCCGACGCTGCTCGGCCTCGTCCACCTCGGCCAGAGCGGCGGCCCGAAGCGGCTCGGAAGAGAAACTCAGGCCCAGCCCGAGCGCCTCCAGCTCTTCTTCGTCGATGTCCGGCGGCAGGGCCGTGCGCCAGGCGTCGGTCGAGGCCAGCACCAACCCGCGCCGCAGCGGCTCGGCGAAGTCGGTCGCGGTGTCGCGGAGGGATCCGCCCATGAGCGCCGCGAGGTCCGACAGGGTCGCCGCGGGCCCGGCCACCGCCAGCATGCGCAGCGCGCGGCGGCTGTGGTCGGGTAGCGACGCGAGCTCGCGTTCGTGCTGCCAGCGGCCCGACAGCTCTGGCTCGATGTGCTCGAGTGCGTCGAGGTCGAGGGTCCAGCTCCGCGGACGCGCTTGCAGGACCGCTTCCCGCTCGAGCGTGCGCAGGAGCTGCACCACGCGTCGCGGCCGCCCGCCCGACTGGCGCATCACGAGGCGCTCCAGGGCGTCGGGGGTGTCCACCGGGGCACCCAGGATGTCGTCGCAGAGGGTCACCAGCGCGGCCGCAGGCAGGGGCGACAGGGAAAGGACATCGACCGCAGCCGACGACCGCCCGCGGCGAAGCCGGTCCACGATCCGGTCCCCGTCCGCCGTCGAGCTGATCGTCGCGATCACCACCGCCGGCAGGTGGCCGAGGTGGGCAGCGAGGTGCCGCAGGCGAGCGAGGGTCTCGGCATCGGAGCGGTGGATGTCGTCGAGGACGAGCAGCAGCGGGTGTTCCACCGGCGCGAGCGCATCGACGAGCGCGACCAGCGCAGCCTCCAGCAGCACCCGCGTGCGGCCCGGCTGCAGCTCGCGCGCCGGCGGCGGCGGTAGCCAGTCGGCCAGGGCCGGCACCAGCACCGCCGCTTCCAGTTCCAGGCCGACGCAGCGCTCGCGGATCCGGTCGTGAAGGGGGCCCACGCGTCCAGGTTCCGCCACGCCGAGCATCCGCCAGGCGTCTTCGAGGGCTCGGCTCAGCGCGTTGCTGCGCGAGCGCGGTCCCCGGGTCCCGCAGGCCGCCGTGCCGACCAGCCCCCCGCGCGTCCGGGCCAGATCGCGCGCGACCTGCACCAGGGCCGTCCGCCCGATGCCCGGGGGACCCTCGACGAGCAGGAGCCTCCCGTCCCCCGCTGCGGCCGCCGACAGCGCGTCGTCGATGTGGGCCAGGTCTTCATCCCGCCCCAGCAGGCGCGTCGGTGGCAGCCGCCGTGCGCGTCGGGTCGACGGCACCGCGACCCGGTCGGCAAGTGACACCCCGAGCGTGTCCGCCAGGGCGGCGAGGCGCTCCACCACGACCCAGGCATCCACGGGCCGGGCACCCGGATCCTTGGCCAGCAGGTCGCCGACGAGGCCCGCGAGGTCGTCGGGCACATCCTCGAGGCGCGGTGCGGGCGTCGCGAGGTGGGCCCGCACCATGTCCCCGGGGGCGTCCGCATCGAAGGGGCGCCGGCCTGCTGCCAGCTCGAACAGCGTCACGCCGAGGCCGTAGAGGTCGGCGCGGTGGTCCACCGACAGCCCCGTGCGGCCCGTCAGCTCTGGGGCGATGTAGGCGACCGTGCCCACGAGCTGCTCGGTCAGCTCCACCGGCCGACGAGGGCCGACGAAGCGCGTCGCCAGGCCCAGATCGATGAGCACCGGCTGTCCATCGTCGGCGAGGACGACGTTCATCGGGTTCACGTCGCGGTGGACCACACCGTGCTCGTGGACGCAGGCCAGCGTGTGGGCCAGCGCGGCCCCCACCGCCACCACGCGGTCGGCGGGCCAGCGTTCGCCCTCGTCGCGCTCGGCCAGGCTGCGCGGCCCTGCGTCCTCCAGGACCAGCAGCGGCAGCCCCGCTTCCCGCTCCAGGCCCACCGCGCGCACCAGCCCGGGGACGTCGGCGAGCTCGACCAACAGGGCATGCTCGGCCAGGAGCGCCGCAACGTCCGGGGGATCCGGCAGCTCGCGCACGAGCCGCTTGACCACGTGGGTCCGCCCGTCGGGCAGCGTTCGGCGCTGCACGCGGTAGATCGGGCCCTCGTGCAGCGTGGCTACGAGACCTTGCAGCTCTGCTGACAACGCACGTCCGAGTGATTCGACGAGGGTAGCAGAGGCGGGGCGGTGTGGGGGGCGGGAACCGCGACGCGATCGGTCTCTCCGCCTGCTGGGGACCTGCAGCCGCGGGTGTGGGCTCGACCTCGTCCGCAGACGCCGGATCCCGCCGCGGCGACCTCGACCACTGGCGAGCCGCCTCCGAGCTTGTCGTGGTGACCTGGCGCGGCGCTCCGTCGGCGGGTTTCACCTGCGGGTTCCACCAATCCTGACGCAAGCCCTCCACAAAGCAAGGAGGCCCCATCGCCTGGACCCGGCGAAGTTCGAGCCCCCGTCGCCCGGAGGCCTCGATGGGTGTTCAACGACGGAAGGTCCAGGATCGGGCAGAGGCGGAGTCGCTGCTCGCTTCGCTGCGAGAGAAGCGGGCAGTCTCTGCGGCAACTGTGCCACGAGCGGGGCATCGATGCCCGTTCTCTGCACTGCTGGCGGCTGAACCTGTCGGCATCCGCGCAGTCGTGGGAGACGCACGCCCTGCCACGGCTCGTCGAGCTGGTGCCCGTGCCGCGGTCGCCCGAGTCGCCGAGGCCGTCGAGGCGGTACCTGGTCCACGGCAACGGGCTGACCGTGGAACTGTGCGACGACTTCGACGACGCCACCGTCGGCCGGCTGCTTGTGTTGGTGCTGGCGTGCTGACGCTTCCGCCAACGGTGCGGGTCCATGTCGCGCTCGACCCGGTGGACATGCGCAAGTCCCACCACGGGCTCGCGGCGGTCGTCTCCGGGCAGCTCGGGCTCGACCCTCTGACGGATCTTCCCCCCATTTGTATGGATTTTATTGCGCGGAAGCATCGT
>CAZRFD010000164.1:0-14965 GCA_964599085.1 uncultured Enterobacterales bacterium
CTGTCGCCTCCGCGGCTGTCGCCTCCGCGGCTGTCGCCTCCGCGGCTGTCGCCTCCGCAGCCTCGTCGGTGGGGGCATCCTCCGCCGCTGCGGGCGCCGCCAGCAGCAGGAGGAGGAGGAGGGGAGGGGCGAGCCGGTGGGGCCCGTGCCGCTCAAGAACCGGAGAACTGGACATCGTCGAACAACAGGGAAGGGGTTCGCGACGCACTCCACGTCCAGACGTCGTCGGCCGCCTCGGTGAAGCGCGCCATCAGCTCGAAGAGGTTGCCTGAGATGTTCATCTCCGAGACGTTCTTGACGGGCTGCCCGTGCTCGAGGAGCACCCCCGAGACGCCGAAGGAGAAGTCGCCGGAGGTGGGGTTGGAGTTGCCGCCCAGGAAACCCTCGACCCGGATGGCCTGCGGTAGCTCGGCCAGGATCGCAACCGGACTGCGCTGACCGGCCGGCACCACGATGTTGCCCGTCGACCCACCGGTGACGGCGACGCCCATGCGGCGGCTGTTGTAGACGTCGATGAGGTACTCCTGCAGCACCCCCTGGTCCACCAGTACCCGGCGCCGCGCCGGCAGGCCATCGCCGTCGTGGGGCCGGCTGCCGGCGGCCCGTGGGATCAGCGGGTCGTCGATGATGGTCAGCGCCGGCGAGGCCACGCGCTCGCCGAGCTTGCCCTCCAGGCAGCTCCGCTTCTCGTAGAGCAGCTCTCCCTGCAGCGGTGCGAGGAGGAGGCCCAGGATCCGGCTGGTCAGGCGGTTCTCCAGCAGCATCGGGTAGCGTCCGCTGGGCGCGGGTCCGCTGCCGAGGCGGTGCCGTCCTCGCTCGATGGCGCCGCGGGCCACCGAGGCGACGTCCCGGAGATCAGCGAGGTGGCGTGCGCTGCAGGTGTCGTAGGACTCCGGCAGGCGTCCACCGGTGTCGACCAGGCTCAGCATCGCCCCGTGCCCGAAGCTGGTGCTGCGGTAGGCGCTCTCGAAGCCGTGCGACGTCACGACGGCCCGCTGTGAGGCGCCGTCCCAGACGAAGCTGGTCACGCTGCGGATGTCGAGATCGGCGCCCGCAGCCCGGGTCGCGTCTTCGAGATGTTCGAGGCGCTGACGGCGCTCGCCGGCGTCCCGGTCGTGCCAGGCGTCATCCCAGGCGTCGAGGCTGTCGGCGTCGATGCTGCCCATCTGGTCGAGGTCGGGCAGGCGACGGTGCGGATCCGGCTCGAGGAAGCGCGTGGCATCGACCGCGCGCCCGAGGAACTCGCGGAGCGCGTCGGGGCGGAGGTCGCTGGTGCTGTGGGCCGACCAGCGACCGTCGACCATCAGCGCCGCGCGCACCCCCAGCGAGCGGGACTCCTCGGCCTTCTCGATGCGACCGTCCCGACGCGTCAGCTCGGTCGAGATGCTGCGGCCCACGCCGACGCGGACCTCGTCTGCGCCGAGCTCCCGGGCCAGCTCCACCACGGCGCGGGCGCGGCCCAGCAGGTCGGCGGTGTCGTCCTTGTGCTGCTGCGCGCTCATCCCATCCCCCCCACGACCAGGCTCTTGACCCGCACGGTCGGCATGCCCTGGCTGACGGGCACGCCCTGGCCCTCCTTGCCGCAGGTCCAGCCGCCCTCGTCCAGCACCATGTCGTTTCCGACCATGTCGATGCGCTCCAGGGCCTCGGGCCCGTTGCCGATGATGTTCACGTCCTTCACCGGCTGCGTGAGCTTGCCGTTCTCGATGAGGAAGCCGGTCTTCATGTAGAAGGCGAAGTCGCCGCCGCCGATCTGGACCTGGCCGTTGGCGAAGGTCTGGCAGTACAGCCCCCTGTCGACGGACGCGATGATCTCTTCGGGGCTGTGGGGCCCGTTCTCCATCACGGTCGCACGCATCCGGGGCAGCGGCGCGTGGCGGAAGCCCTGGCGGCGCCCCGAACCGGTGGGGGCCACGCCGTAGTGCCGGGCGCTGATCTCGTCGTGCATGTAGGTGCGGAGCACGCCCTTGTCGACCAGCACCGTGCGCTGGCCGGCGTTGCCCTCGTCGTCGACGTTCACCGCGCCGCGGCTGCCGGCGATCGTCCCGTCGTCCACGATGGTCACCATGTCGCTGGCGATCTTCTTGCCGAGCCGGCTGGCGTAGATGCTCGTCCCCTTGCGGTTGAAGTCGGCTTCCATGCCGTGGCCGATCGCTTCGTGCAGCAGGATGGCCGAGGGGCCCGCCGCGAGCACGACCGGCAGCTCTCCGGCCGGCGGCTTGCCGGCACGCAGCAGGAACAGCGTGCGGTCCACCGCTTCGTCGACCAGGCGTGCCTGGCGGGCGTCGGTGTAGAACTCCAGGCCGGCGCGACCGGCGACGTTGTAGGTGCTCGACTCGCGCGTGTCGTCGTTGGCGGCGGTCGTGCGCACGTAGCCGGCCGTCATCGGCCGCCAGTCTTCGACCAGCCGGCCGTCGGGACGGACGATCATCACCGTCTTGGCGGCGTCGGAGAGGTAGGTCTCCACGCGCTGGATGTGTGTGTCCCGGGAGAAGGCTCGCTGCTCCCAGTCCCGGACGAGGCGCACCCGGGTCGCCATGTCGACGTCGTGCCAGGGTTCCAGCACCGGCGACCAGTCGGTCACCTTGACCGCCGCCGGTTCGGCGATGTCCCGCAGGCCACCGGTCCGCGCGATCTCGGCGGCGGTCCGGGCCGCCGCGATCATCGCTTCGGGCGTGAGCTCTTCGGTGAAGGCGTAGCCGACCTGGTCGTCGACGACGACGCGCACGCCGAGGCCCAGGTCCACCCGCGTACCGGCGGCGTTGACCTTGCCGTCGGAGAGGCTCACCGAGGTTGACGCGGCGTGCTCGAAGTACAGATCGCAGTCTTCGCCGCCGCGTGACAGCGCCGCCGCCATCACCTTGCGGAGCAGCTCGGGGGTGACGCCGAAGCGCTCTTCGAACCAGGCGCCAGGGGGGCCCGGGGGACGGGGGACGGACATGGGCTCCTCGGGGGAGGGGGCGGGAGGCGATGGCCTGCGGACAGAGCATGCGCACCGCGAGGGCCATGCGCCAGTGTCGGCGCTGCGGCGCTTGGGGTCAGGCAGGGGCCAGGAGGGCTTCGCAGAGGGAGCGTGAGCGACGCGCGCTCGTCGCCAGGGCGAGCTGCACGCGCGCGCGGTGGAGGTCGTGGCTGCCCTCGACGGGGAAGCGGGCGCGGTCTTCGCGGAAGTAGGTCGGCGAGCGGAGACTGTCGGCGCAGAAGCGTGCCCCCAGCTCCAGGCAGATGCGCTCGATCCCGGGGACGAGGCTGTCGGCTTCGCCTGGGAGGAGCGGTGGCGCGGCGCGCAGCCAGGCCACGGCGCTCGCTTCGAACAGCTCGAGGTCGAAGTGGACGCCGTCGAGGTCGTCTTCACCGGCGGGGTTGCACCAGCTCCGCCAGGCGTCGCCCAGCTCGTCGGCGAGGCGCTGCGGGCCCAGGGTGTCGAGGTCGAGGAGGCAGATCCCCTCGTCGCGGTCGGTCGCGAAGCGCAGGTTCGAGATCTTCGGGTCCCCGTGGCAGGGGCGTTCGGGGAGGTCGAGGTCGCCGTCCCAGCGCTGCCAGGCTTCCAGGATGGCGTCGCCGACGGCCAGGACCGAGGTCGCCAGCGGGTGCCCCGGGGCGTCGTCGAGGGCACGGGCCAGCTCGGCGATGCGGGCGGGGGTGTCGTGGATCCGGCGAGGAGGCTTGGCGAAGCGGCCGGGCCAGGGTGCCATCGCGGCGTGGAAGCGGCCGAGGAGGGCGCCCGCCGCGGCTGCCTGGTGGGGCGTCTGCAGGCGGGTCAGCGTGCGGCCGGGGACGTAGTCCATGAGCCGCCAGTGGCCTTCGTCGTCGGGCAGCGACAGTGATCCGTCGGGCAGGGGCCTCAGGCTGGGCGAGGTCAGCCCCTGGCTGACGAGCCACCTGCTGACGGCCTGGATGTCGAGGTCCACCTCGACCGGAAAGACCGGGTTCACCCACTGCAGCACCGCCTGGAAGCGCGTGCCTCGGAGCGGGTCACCGACGAGCCAGGTCCGGTTGATCAGGCCGTCGTCCGTCGGCTGCAGCGCGCCCTGCACACCCCAGTGTCGCAGTGCATCGCTGGCTTCCATGCTCGCGGTCCTGGTGTGCGGGTCCGTCCGGTCCGTGGTGCCGACCCTCGCCACCGGGACCGCTGCCTGATAATCCGGTCGGACCGTCGTTGGAATCGGAGCGTGGTTCCATCCCTCCGCTGCGTCCTACCCTCTGCAGAGTCTCCAGGAGTCCCACCGTGAAGTCTTCCGCTCCCGCCGTGATGGCCGCCGTCTTCTTCGGGTCGCTCGCCCTGGGAATCGGCTGCAAGAAGAAGCCCACCGAGACCGCTCCGGCCGTGGCTCCCATCACTGAAGCCCCGGCCGCGCCGCAGGAAGCCCCGCCAGAAGTGCAGGAGATGATGCTGAACTTCTCGCGGGTCTACTTCGACTTCGACCAGTCCACGCTGGGGTCCGCCAGCAAGTCGGCGCTCGACACCAACGCCGCCATCATGCAGAAGAAGGCCGACATCAAGGTCGAGATCCAGGGACACGCTGACGAACGCGGCACCACCGACTACAACCTGGCGCTGGGCACGCGTCGCGCCCAGGTGGTCTACGACTACCTGAGCGCCCAGGGCATCGCCCCTTCGCGGCTCAAGGTCGTCAGCTACGGCGAAGAGCGCCCGCTCGCCTCCGGCTCGTCGGAGTCGGCATGGAGCCAGAACCGGCGCGCCGAGTTCCGCATCACCTGGGGCGACACCACCAACGTCGAGGGCACCGTCCAGTAGGAAGACGGCGCTGCGGCCTGTCCGGCGCGGCGTTGAGCTGCGGGAGCCCCCCGTGAGGGGGGCGGCCGTCCGCTCCAACGCCGCGAGGCTCTGCGGCTTGCCCGCAGAGCCTCAGTTCTGGAAGAGCATCTCGCGGTACCGCGGCAGCGTCCAGCGGCCATCCGCGATCCGCGCCTCCAGCGCGTCGGCGGCGCTCCGAAGCGACTCGATGGCCGGCTGGACCCGGGCCGCACAGACGTCGGCACGCGCCTGGCCCTCCTCGCCGTTCATGCCGACGATCACCTCGTCGAGCTCGGCGCGCGCCTGGCGAAGCGCGGCGATGCGCTTGCTGAAGCCGTGCAGGGCGCGGCGGTCTTCATCGCTGGCCTCGCCCAGGGCGTGCAGCGTCGCGACGTCGGCGGCGAGCGCGGTGCGCTCGGCGATGGCGGCGGGCAGCACGAACTGGTCGACCATGTCGCGGATCACGTCGGCTTCGATCTCCACCTGCGTGATGTACTGCTCCAGCTTGATGTGGTACCGCGCTGTCAGCTCTCCCTCGCTGAGCACCTTGTGGCGGGCGAACAGCGCCTTGACCGGCTCGGTCTGGAGCTGGGCGAGGGCTTCCGGTGCCTTGCGCAGGTGCGGCAGGCCACGGGCTTCGGCCTCCTCGACCCACGCGTCGCTGTAGTTGTTGCCCTCGAAGCAGACCGGCAGCGCCTCGGCGAGCACCGCGCGGATCGCCGACAGCACGGCGTCGTCGCTTCCGTTGGCCGCCTCGATGCGGTCGCAGAGGTCCGCGATCCCGTCCGCCACGGCGGTGTTGAGGCTCGCCAGCGGGAACGCGATGGAGCTGCGCGAGCCCACGGCGCGGAACTCGAACTTGTTGCCGGTGAAGGCGAAGGGGCTGGTGCGGTTGCGGTCGGTGTTGTCCCGCATGACCGTCGGCAGGCGGCTCACGCCCAGCTCGCGCATGACCTCGTCGGCGTGGGGGGCGGCTGCCTTGCCCTCGGCGAGGTTGCGGACGATGGCCGAGAGCTGGTCGCCGAGGAACACGCTGATGATGGCCGGCGGCGCTTCGTTCGCGCCCAGGCGGAAGTCGTTGCCGTGGCTGGCGATGGCGGCCCGCAGCAGGCCGGCGTGGCGGTGCACACCCAGCACGATGCCGGCGAGGAAGGCCAGGAAGCGGGTGTTGTCGTGGGGCGTGGCCCCCGGCTCGAGCATGTTGCCCAGCCCGTCGATGGCGATGGACCAGTTGAGGTGCTTTCCGGAGCCGTTGACCCCGGCGAAGGGCTTCTCGTGCAGCAGGGCGAGCATCCCGTGCTTGTCGCCGACCTTCTTGAGCAGCTCCATGACGAGCTGGTTGTGGTCGTTGGCCACGTTGGCTTCGTTGTAGATGACCGCCAGCTCGAACTGGCTGGGGGCGACCTCGTTGTGGCGGGTCTTGGCGGGCACGCCCAGCCGGTACAGCTCGGTCTCCAGGTCGTTCATGAAGGCCTGGACGCGCGGGGGGATGCTGCCGAAGTAGTGGTCGTCGAGGGACTGGCCCTTGGGTGCGCGGTAGCCGATCAGCGTTCGACCCGCGGACAGCAGATCGGGCCGCAGGCTGGCCCACGCCTTGTCGACCAGGAAGTACTCCTGCTCCGGGCCTGCGGTGATGGTCGCCCGGGTCGCGTCGTCGTCGAGCAGGCGGCACAGCCGCAGCGCCTGTCCCTCGACCGCCTGCATCGATCGCAGCAGCGGGATCTTCTTGTCGAGCGCTTCGCCCGTGTAGCTGAAGAAGCAGGACGGGATGCAGAGGGTTGCGCCGTTGACCCGCTCGGCGATGTACATGGGCGACGACGGATCCCACACCGTGTAGCCACGGGCTTCGAAGGTCGACCGGATCCCGCCCGAAGGGAAGGAGCTGGCGTCGGGCTCGGACTGGATGAGCTGGGCGCCGGTGAACTCCGCCAGCGCCTGTCCCTTGCTCATGGTGAGGAAGCCGTCGTGTTTCTCGGCCGTGAGCCCGGTCATGGGCTGGAACCAGTGGCAGAAGTGCGTGGCGCCGTGCTCGATGGCCCACTGCAGGGCCGCGCCGGCGATGGCGTCGGCGAGGCTGCGGTCGAGCTTGTCGTGCTGCTCGACGCAGGCGACGAAGCGGTCGACGACGCTGCCGGGGAGGCGCTCGCGCATCTCCTTCAGGCCGAAGGTGTGGCTGCCGAAGAAGTCACGGACCGGCAGAGGGCGTCCCGTCGCGTCCTGGGGACGCGTCGACTTCAGCGGGCGGCGAGCAGCGGTTGTGGCGATGGCGGCGTAGCGCGGGTTGGTCACGGAGACTCCGAGAGGGCGGGACGGGTCGGGGGGCGAGGGGGCCGGGCGTCGTGGGAGGGCGGGGGTCGAGGAGATCCACGGTCCGGGTCCGCGTCGAGCTGGACAGGAGTGGATGTCGTACCGGTCAGATCCGCTTCCGCTGTGTACTGCTGGAACGCCGGGCGCATAATGGTGCGGATCGAGGGCGCAAGCCGGAGCCGGGAAGAATCGTGTAAGTGTTCGGAATCAGGTTGCGCGAGCGTCTGGCCTCGTCAGGCCTCGGTCTGCTGGTCGCCACCGCCACCCGTCATCCGCGGCGCATCGTCGCGGCTGCTTCGTGTGTTTCCGCTGTCAGCGCGCCGACTTGCGCAAGTGACTTGCGTGGCCACCGGGATCTGCATTAGCCGACCATTCTAGATGGCCTCGTGCCCCCCGCAGGTTTGCCGTGGCGCGGGTGAGGGCGCTCGGAAATGTCGATGGCGCGTATGTTTTCGGCGTTCTCTGCCGATCATCTTCGCGCGTAGGCGTCCTCGTCCGGGCGCGCTCCCGGGTGGCGGCGGGCCCGTCCTGTCGCCGCGAGCTGCTCCAGCAGGCGCCAGGCCACGCCCGGCTGTACCCCGGCGCGCGCCGCCAGCACCTCGGCGACCTGCGGCGTCGGCTCCAAGGCCGCCATGACCGCGTCGAGCGCCAGCAGCGTCTGCCGCGCAGCCTTCTTGCCCGCCTCCACCCCTGGCTGGTGGTAGGCGTTGATGTCGATCAGCTCGGCGTAGATACCCACGGCCCGCTCGAAGAGGGCGATGAGCGCGCCGAGCTGGAAGGCGTCCACCCGTGGCACGCGGATGCTGATGCTCGGCCGGCCCGCCTGCGCCAGGGCGGCGCGCGTCCCCAGCAGGAAGCCCAGCAGGTGGTCGCTGGCGTCGTGCTCGTCGGCGCCCGGGGTGGCCGCCGCCTGGGGGTCGGTGGCCTCCACGAAGCAGACCAGCACGTCGTCGCGACCGTCGCGGACCTGCTGGACGAAGGCGTGCTGGTCGGTGCTCCCCTTGTTGCCGTAGACGGTGAGTCCCTGGTGGACGACTCGCCCTTGCCGGTCGTGGCGCTTGCCCAGCGATTCCATGACGAGCTGCTGGAGGTAGCGCGACAGCAGCAACAGCCGGTCGCGGTAGGGCAGCACGACCAGCGCTCGGTCACCGCGGCCGGCCCCGGCCGCGTACCAGGTGGCAGCCAGCCAGGCCGCGGGGTTGTGTGCTGCCGGGCGCCGTGTGGCCCGGTCCATGCTGGCCGACCCGGCGAGCAGTCCCTGCCAGTCCCAGCCCGCCAGGGCCATGGGCACCAGGCCGACCGGGCCGGTCACCGAGGTGCGGCCGCCGACCCAGTCCCACAGGGGCAGCCGCAGCGACCAGCCCTCGCTGGACGCCAGGTCGTCGAGGCGACTGCCTGCACCCGTGATGGCGATGGCGTGCGGCGCCCAGGGTTCAGCGTGTGCCGCCCACCATGCGCGTGCGGCGAGCATGCCGTTCTTCGTCTCGACGGTGCCGCCAGACTTGCTGATCACCACCGCCAGCGTGCGGCTGGGATCGATGCCGCGGAGCACGCGCGCGAAGCCCTCCGGGTCGGTGTTGTCCAGCCAGTGCAGGGCAACGCGGTCTTCGGTTGAGCACAGCGCGTCGGCCACGAGCTGGGGCCCCAGCGCGGACCCGCCGATGCCGATGACCAGCAGGTCGGTGTGCGCGCCGGCGTCGAGGGAGGCGACGGTCTGGTGGACCTCGGCGATGGCGGTGGCGAGGGCCTCGTCCGGGGCCAGCTCGGGTGCGCGGAGCCAGTAGTGGCCGACCATGCGCCCCTCGTCGGGGTTGGCGATGGCGCCGGCTTCCAGCGCCTGCATGGCGTCGAGGGCGGCCTGCATGGGCGCACCGTCGAGCAGCGCGTCGATGGCGGGCCCGTCGGCGAGGTCGAGCACCACACCAGTGAGCGGCTCGCGGAGGACATGGTCCAGGGACATGTCAGGCTCCAGGGGTAGGGTGAGGTCGGTGGGGATCAGGCGACGGCGGCCCGTCCGGTCAGCAGCAGGACGGCGCCGGCGTCGTCGGTGAGCCGGAAGCGGATCCCGCTGTCGTGGTGCCAGGCGCGCAGCACGACGTCCTGATCGAGGTCCACCGGCCAGGTCCACCGCACGTCGAGCGACCGCAGCGCGCGCGGGTCTCCCCCGGCTTCGCGGGCGATGAGCGGTCCGGCGCAGAGGCCCAGCGTGGCGAGCCCGTGCAGGATGTTGCCGGGAAGGCCGGCCCGTGCCGCGAAGGCCGGGTCGAGGTGCAGGGGGTTGTCGTCCAGGGACACCCGGGCGTAGTCCGCGGCGGCGGTGGCCGAGACTTGCAGGCGCTGTTCCCAGGCCGGTGGAGCGCCATCGGCGGGCGGCACCGGAGCCGAAGGTGTCGAGGTGGGGATCGAGCGGCGGACGAAGAAGCGCGTCACCGCCTCGACGGCGACCTCTCCCTGCACCAGGACGAACAGCCGCGTCGTCGTGAGCAGGCCGCCCGGCTTGTCCACGACCTGCTCCAGCACGCCGCGCATGTGGGCGAGCTGCCCCACGACCAGGGGGCGCAGGTAGCGGACGGTGTGGCCGACATGCAGCACGCGCAGCAGGTCCGGGTCCAGGTCCGGATCGAGCATGGTCGCGAACAGCAGGTCACGGACCAGGCGGGCGTGGAAGGTCGGCGGGACCAGGGCACCCGGTCCCTCGTACTGCGGGTTGTCGTCTCCAAGCACCCTGGCGAAGGCGGCGACGTCGTCGGCGCGGATCAAGGCGTGGCCGCCGTCGTAGCGCCTTCCCACCGGCCAGCGACCCGGAGCAGCCGGTCGCGGCGGTGGCAGCGGCAGCACCCGTTCCGGGGTCGACGTGGTCGCGTGGGCGGCCTGGGCCTGCGCTGCCGCCCAGTCGAAGCAGGTCGCGAAGCGCAGCAGGCTCGAGAGATCGTCGGCCTGCAGCCGCCCCTGCTGGAAGGCATCGTCGACGGTGAGGGCGCCCTCGCAGATGGCGACCCAGGTCGCGGCGTCGGCGACCAGCCGCGCGGTCCGTCGCAGGCCCACACCCACCTCCACACGCACGCTGCCGTCGGCGATGTGCAGGCTTCGATCGTCGTCGTCAGTGACTACCAGGTGCAGCGCGGCCTGCCAGTCCCGTGCTTGCTGGGGCTGGAAGGCGAAGTGGGCGCGCGACAGGGCGGCGGTGAGGCGGTCGGCGGACACCGTGGCGGCGTGGTCCTGCGGGATGGAAGGCGCCCGTGTGCGGCGCTGCATCCGACCTATCCCGTGCCCTGGCGGCCCGCGGGCAGCCACAGTCGGAAGCAGGTCCGGCCCGGCTCGCTCTGCACCTCGATGCCGCCGCCGTGGGACTCGGCGACCGCCTTGACGAGGGCGAGGCCCAGGCCCGTCCCGCGGACGCGGTCCGTCGTGAAGAAGCGATCGAAGACGCGCTCGAGGTTGGCCGCGCTGATGCCGGGACCGTCGTCGACGACGTCGATGCCGGCGCGGTCACCCTGGCGCCAGCAGAACAGGCGCACCGACACATCGGGCCCGCCGTGCTGCAGCGCGTTGTCGATGAGGTTGCTCACGGCGGCATCGAGCTGGACCGGGTCGGCCTGGACCGTGCCGGCGCTGCCCTCTGTGCTGGTCTGCGGTCGGGTCTCGGCGAGGTCGTGGGCCAGCAGGTCGAGGTCCACCGGCTGCCGCGCGCCGGCCTCTTCTGCGCGGGCCAGCGCCAGCAGCCCGTCGACGAGGCGGCGGGTCCGGTCGAGCTGGTCCAGGGCGTTGTGCAGGAAGCGGGCGCGCTGCTCGGTCGGCATGTCGGGGTCGTCTTCGAGCAGCTCGAGCGTCCCCCGCAGCGTCGAGATGGGCGTCTTGAATTCATGCGACACGTTGCCGGCGAACTCGGCGATGTAGGCCAGCCGCCCCTGGAGGTGGTCGGCCATCCGCCCGAAGTCGGTGGCCAGCGCGCTCACCTCGGCCACGCGGGAGCGTCGGGCCCGGCGCAGGTCCGGATCCGACTCCGACCAGGGGCTGCCCTTGCCCCCACGGCGCTCTGCGAGGCGGTGCGAGGCCCGCGACAGCCGGCGCAGCGACCGGCTGAAGCCGTAGCCCATGACGATGGCCAGTCCGATGGTCGAGCACAGCGCGATCGCCATGCCGAGCTGCAGGCGCGGCCCCATGTTGCGCAGCACCTGCAGGGTCCCGCGCGGCGCACGCGAGATCAGCAGCGCCCCGACCGTCTCCACGCTGCCGTCGGCGCGCTGCACGTGCACCGGGGCGGCGACGTAGACCCGGCGGCCCTCCTCGGGCTGGCCGGCGGGGGGCCCGCGGTGGGGGTCGGGCGGCGGCCGCGTGCGGACGATGGTGCCGGCCCGGCCGGCCAGGGCCTCCCGGACCTCGGGCCGCTCGGACAGATCGGCGCCGAGCATCGGCCCCGTCGACGCCACAACCCGGCCGCTCAGGTCGACGATGCGGATGCCGGCGTAGGTGTTCTGGTGAACCTCCATCAGCGCCAGGTCCAGCCGTTTGCCGATGGCCAGCAGGCCGGCATCGGGGTGGACCTCCCGGGCCTGCCGCAGCTCGCTGCCGATGAGCAGCTCCAGCAGGACGGCCTGGTTCTCCAGGCTGCGCCGGGTCTGCATCTCGAGATCGACCGAGAAGGCCCCGGTGCCGATGAGGGCCCCCACGGGCAGGGCGAGGGCGAGCAGGTGGCTGAGGACCAGCCAGGTCCACAGCGCCAGCCGCGGCCACCTGCGCGCCACGGACGCTCAGGCCTTGCGCAGGCGGTAGCCGACGCCGTGCACGGTCTCGATGGGATCGCGGGTGTGGCCGGCGTCGTCGAGGGGGGCCTTGCTGGCGGCGAGGTCGGCGGCGTCCCGGAACTTCTGACGGATCCGCCGCACGTGGCTGTCCAGGGTGCGGTCGCTGACGAAGTGCCGGCCCGGGTACGCCCGGTCCACGATCTCCTCGCGCGAGAACACCCGCCCGGGGCGGCGCAGCAGGACCTCGAGGATGCGGAACTCGGTGGCCGTCAGCTCGACGGCTTCGCCCGCCGCGGTCACCCGGTGCTCGACCGGGTCCAGCTCGATGCGGCCGTGCGAGAGCTGTGGTTCTTCGTCGGCGTCGGTGTCGGCGCCCTCCCGACTGTGGGTGCGCCGCAGGACGGCGCGCACCCGGCTGACCAGCTCCCGCGGCGAGAAGGGCTTGGTGACATAGTCGTCGCCGCCCAGCTCCAGGCCGAGCACGCGGTCCATCTCCTCTCCGCGGGAGGAGAGGAACACGATGGGAACGGCCGAGCTCTTGCGCAGCTCTCGGCATACCTCGAGCCCGTCCATCTCGGGCATCATCACGTCGAGGACGACGAGGTCGGGCGGGGTCGCCGCGACGGCGTCGAGGGCGGCTCGTCCATCACCGGCCTCGGTCACGGTGAAGCCGGCGCGGGACAGGGCGTAGCGGACGACCTCGCGCAGGTGGGGATCGTCGTCGACGACGAGGACGTGCTCGGCGCTCATGGGGCCTCCAGGTGGGATCGCCTAGCGAGACGATGCCTCGCTGGCCAGTCGCTGGCGTGCAGGCACGGTGCGGTCGGCTGCCCAGCGGGGTGCAGGCCGCGTGCAGCCGCCGTGCCGCGGGCTAAGGGCGGGCATGCCTGACGACGACGCGCACCTGCGCCCGGTCGAGGCCCTCCTCGACCGGATCGCCGCCGACGAAGCCGCCGTGCCCCTGCACGAGACGCTGTCCGATCCGCCTGCGCCGCAGGGCATCGCGGCCAACGCCCGCCAGTGCCTGGCGTTGCTCGGCGGGGTCGCCGGAGCCGGCGCCATCGCGCGCCTCGTCTCGGAGCGCACAGGTCGCAGCGTGAGCGCCCGCCGCGTGCGGGAGGCCCTGCGCCACGGTGACATCGTCGCCCTCGGGGCGGGCTTCTACGCCCTGCCCCACGCCACCGATCCCCCGCTGCTGCCCTGGCTGCAATCCCGCCTGCGGCGCCTCGGCCCCCGCTCCGTCGATGACCTCGTCGCCGACATCATGGCCCGCTGGCCCCACGGAGACCCCGTCGCCGTGCGCGCCTGGCTGACCCAGGATCCGCCTGGTGTCGCCGTCACCCTGGGGATCGCCCGCCTGGCCCTGCCCGACGGCGACGACGGAGGCTCGGCATGCTGATCCACCGAGCCCTCGGCGGTCTCGTCGACCTCCTCCTGCAGCAGGAGCTGCTCGTCCTCGTCGACGGAGCGGTGCCGGCGCAGGTCCGGGACGAGCTGATCGCGGCGCTGGACGGCCAGGCGGCATTCGCCCAGGTCGGGCCCTTCGTCTCCGCCGTGCTCCTCTCCTCGGCCCTGGTCGAAGAGCTGTACGCCGACGATCAGCAGATCGCTGCGCTGCTCAGCGACGTGGAGCTGTAGCCACCGCGGACAGCAGCACCTCCCGCAGGGCGGTGGCGGCGGGGGAGAGCCGGTCGAGGCCGGCGTGGACCAGGCTGAGCTGCCGGGCCGCGGGGATCCCGCTGTCGTGCAGGACCACGAGGTGGCCGAGATCGAGGTCGTCCTGCACCGTGGCCTGCGGCAGCAGCGCCACGCCCAGGCCGGCGCGGACGTGCCCCTTCACTGCCGCGATGCTCGCCAGCTCCATCGTCACCTGCAGGTCGGGGCGGTGCTGGTCGAGCAGCCCGCGCAGCGCCGAGCCCGCCGCGAAGGTCACCACCGGAGCGCCGGGTGGCACGCGGCTGCGCAGCCGCTCGGCCACGTCGGGGCTCGCCACCATCACCAGCGGATCCTGCCGCCAGGGCTCTTCCACCAGGCCCGGGGTCTCGGTCAGCCCCTGGGTGATCCCCAGGTCGAGCAGCCCCGCGCGCACGTCGTCGCGCACCGCCGGCGAAAAGGTCTCGCGCACCCGGATGTCGATGTCGGGGTGGGCGCGATGGAATTCGGCGAGCAGCGGCGGCAGCAGCCAGGTGCAGGCCGTCGCGCCCCCGCCGATGCGCACCCGACCGCGAGCCAGCCCCTCGATCTCGGCGACCGCCTGTCGGCCGGCCTCCACCGCCGCCAGGGCCGCCCGAGCGTGGGGGAGCAGCGCCATCCCCGCCGCCGTCGGCGTCGCCCCCCGCGCGTGGCGGTCCAGCAGCCGCCCCCCCATGGCCTCCTCCAGCCGGTGGATCGACGCCGTCAGCGCCGGCTGGCTGAGGTGGGCGTGCCGCGAGGCGGCGGTGAAGCTGCCGTGCTCGGCGATGAGGAGCAGGTGGTGGAGGCTGTCGAGCATCGGGGATGGTTCCGCCTCGGGGCTGTCGGCGTGGACCCGACCACTCTATCGAGTGCCCCCTCGAATCCGGCTCGCCGCCAACAGCTCCCCCAGCGCCACCTCCCACCCCGGCAGCCGCACGCCGAAGGCGTCGGCGAAGCTGTCGCTGTCGAGCACGCTGCGAGCGGGGCGAGGGGCGCCGCCGAGCTCGGCGCGGCTGATGGGCGCGGCGCGGAAGGGGATGCTGACGTGTGCGGCGGCGGCCTCGATCCAGCCCCACGGCGTCGTCGATCCCTGGCAGGCGAGGTGGAAGAGCCCGGTGGCGTCGCCGGCGGCGGCGACGAGGAGGGCGGGGGCGAGCAGCTCGGCCGGTGTCGGCACGCCCACCTGGTCGGTCACGAGCCGCACGGTCTCGCCGCGCTGGAGCGCCTGGAGCACCCGGGAGAAGAAGCCCGAATGCCCCGGGTGGTAGACCCACTGCACCCGCACGACCACGGCGCCGCGGGCCAGGGCGGCCTGCTCGCCGCGGGACTTGCTCTGCGCGTAGTGTCCGCGGGGGGCCGGCGGCATGTCCGGGGTCAGGTCGCGGTCGTCGCGCAGGCTGTAGTCGGTGCCGATGTGCACCAGCCGGATCCCGCGGGCGGCGCAGGCGTCGGCGAGGCTGGCGACGGCGTGGTGGTTGAC
>CAZRFD010000165.1:0-14937 GCA_964599085.1 uncultured Enterobacterales bacterium
CTGATCGGTGCGGGGGGGGGGGGCAGATCTGCTCATCGAGCGTGGGATCGTGGTCTACGGCGGTGAGTCCGCGGCCACGGGGGATGTGCTCGACGACCTGTGGGTCCTCGACCTGACGAACAAGGACACGGTGTCCGAGGGTTTCGCGGGCGTCGCGTGGACCGACGACGGCACGGCTCTCGCCCGGCTCTGCCCGTGGCACCCGATCGACGCCAGCGGGTCGGTGATCCATCCCGACGGCGGCGTCATGGACGGCGGCATGGTGTGGGTGCCCGACAACCGGGAGTTCATCCTGGTGGGTGGCGTCGCCCAGACCGGAAGCACCCTGTGGACCACCGACACCATCGCGGCCCTGGATCTCGACGACCTGGGGGATGGGCTGGCGGGGATGGTGGAGATCGGCGTGATTGACTATGCAACGGCATCGTGGGAAGCCGTCGCCGCGGCGCCGGATTACGGCGCCATCTACTGCGACGGGACTTGGTCCGTGGAGTGCTGGGAATATGACTACGACACTGGCGGAGCGCCGTTCTGCGCGAGTCTCGTGTGGAGCGAGTCTGTCCCCAAGTGCGATCTCACGTACACGATAACCGAACAATGCGTGGGGTCTGGGCTTGACACTGGAGACACACTCACGCTTCCTGTCGAGGGGTGCGCAACTGACCCGATGTGCGTCTACGGCGGATTCGACAACAAGGCGGCAGGCGGGGCCCCTGGGCTGGCTGGCGCTGGGGTTACATACGATCCCGTGTCCGATGACCTGCGCGTGCTTGGCGGGTTTAGTGGCTGTTTGGACGGATCGTGCACGGAATGGGCGAACGTGTATCGGGATGGGATGGCAGACAAAGACACAAAACTGCACGCCATTCTCTCCGAATGGAACGGTCGAATCGACTCGCTCAGCGGAGCAGTCACCGCACGCGATTCGCAGTTCAGCTCCACATACAGCAGCGCGACCAGTTGGCCGTGGCAAGCCAGCCAAGGTGTCTCCGGGGTTGCGACAGCGCCCATGGGTCTGCGGTTCAACCATGCCACCCGTCGTTCCGAGCGCGTGGGCAACGCCACGACCGCGTATGTCGGCGGAAGCATCTGGCGCGATATCGCAATCATCCAGACACATGACCTGACGATGACGTCAGCCTCTTCTGGCATGAAGGACTGTCCCTCATGGAACGAGATTCCCGCCCCCGGCACCTGGTCCATCACCCGAGCCGCCGCTGACATGAACGACGGGCTCATCTCCGCGGATGTCGCCATCGGCACCGTCAGCAGCGGCTCTCCGGAAGTGTGGACGCCGCTGTCCCTGGCGGCCGTCCCCGACGCCCGGCGGGACGCTGCCGTCACCGCCATCGATGACGCCCGCATCCTGGTGGTCGGTGGCCAGGGCGGCGGCGGGGCCAGCGATGTGCTGCTCGTCGATACCAGCAGCGGCGCGGTGAACCTGCTCGACACCGGCCCGAACCGCTACGGGGCCACGGCGACCACCGACCCCATCGCGGGGAAGTCCTACATCATCGGCGGAGCCGACAGCACCGATGTCAAGGTCGTCGATGTCGACGACGACCCCGTCGTGCTCAACGACGGGTCCACGTGGACCATGTCCCTCGTGGACGCCACCCTCGACCAGGACCCGGCCGACTTCGACCACTGGTGGGTGGGCGAGAGCTTCGTGCTCAACCACACCTGCACCGACGCCGACGGTGGGACCCGCTGCGCCAGCGACACGGTGGCCCTGTTCCTGCCGACCACCCAGTCGGCCGAGCTTGAGACCCTCGATGTCACCGTGACCTTCGACGATGGCCTGGCGGCCACGCCGCGCATCGTCAACTACGTGATCGCCAGCAGCGTCACCATGGTCCAGCTCCGCCTGCCCCGGGCGGTGGCCGACGGGGAAGCCATCACCGTCGATGTCGACTACGACGGCTTCGCGCGGGATGTCGGCATGATCAGCAAGCTGGGCAGCCGTGCCGATCTCGGGCTGACCTGGATCAGCTTCGGGGACACCGCGACCGCCTCCGATGGGTACGCATTCCTGGGGCTGCCGGCCTGGATGGGCGGCGGAATTGACGTCGACGCCGACATCAATACGCCGATCGAAGCCTCCTGGACCGTCACCCCCGCCGATGCCTCCATCGCCATGGGCACCGGCCGGCTGGAAGACCCGACCGGCGTCGCCCCCTTCAGCATCTACGGCGGCCCGGCCGTCGCGCCGACGTCCCACTCCGTCATGGTGCTGTCCAACATGGACGCGCTGGGCAGCTTCATCACCGGTGGCGGCGTGTCGGTGGACGTCTTCGTCGACCAGGGCATCGCGGCGACGCCCCGGGCGACACTCGACGCCTATGTCGCCGGCACGGCGTCATCGGGGTCGCTGCTCGACGACATCGACGGCCTGCAGGATCGGCTCGGGTCCCACCCGCTGGGCTACGACACGGTGGCGCTGATCCGCGACACGCCGGGCTCCGAGCTTGGCGGCGCCTCGCTGGATGGCTACCGCTGGGTGGCGGCCACCAGCAGCGACGGCGCGACCTGGAACGACGGCAGCGACGGCGACAATGAAGACGCCGTGTGGGCCACCGTCACCCACGAGCTCAGCCACGCCTGGCTGGGTGCCGCCCACGACTTCCCCGACGGCAAGATCTGGATGCAGGAGGGGCTGGCAGAGTTTTCGTCGGCGACCCTGCACCCGAACACCTGGCTGACCCGCCTCGACACACGGAAGGCGGCGACCCACATTGTGGAGGAGATCGCTGGGGACGATTCTCTCGGTCTACTCACTGAAAGCGACTTCAAGACCCGCTACCTGTCCAGCTCGTACATCGTGCTGCAGGCCTGGCTGCTGCACCGGGCCGCCGGGGGCAGCGACTCCGACTTCTGGGCCGCGCTGCGAAGCACCTGGGCCGGCGACGCCTACGGCGACCCGCTGGACGATGCCGCCCTGGTCGGCCTGCTGGATGGCTGGGCGGGCTTCAGCGGCTTCCACGACCAGTTCGCCGTGGACAGATCCCTGTCCCTGGCCATGCCGGCGCTGACCACCCTGGACCTGCCCGATGTCGGCGACACCGGCAGCAGCGGCGCCCCGGGTGAGCTGACGATCACCCAGGTCCAGGGCAGCATGTTCACCGGGGTGACGGACTGGGACCGGGCCGTGTACGTGCTGGCGTGCAGCGACGTCGACGATGACGAGACGCGGGCGCTGGACCAGTGCCAGCTCGCGCATCCGGCGTCGACGCCCACAGACCTCACCCCAGGACTACTCCTCGGCTCGTCCGATAGTGATGTTCCGACCTGGGTCAGCACGACCTTGCCGTCGGACCGGCTGCGGTGGACCATGTATGCGGGCGCGGATCTGCTGTCGTACGGTGACGCCGTCCGTCTCCGAATCCCCGCATCAAGGGCTTCACTCCTCCGCTGTGCCACCGGCGCCACGTCGCCCGCCTGCCTGACCGACACCGACGGCGACGGGCACCCCGACGACGGCGACTGTGACCCGACCGACGCCGACACCCACCCGCTGTGGGTCTCTCCCGACGAGGCCCCCTGCGGCAGCTCGAGCACCGACCACAACTGCGATGGCTGGACCTGTCCAGCCCTCTGAGGTGACGCACGCCTGCGACGAACTCCAAGCCCGCCCCCTCCCCCTGGCCCCGGCGCATCGCGGGACTGGGCCTGCTGGCCGCCACCGCGGCCGCGGCCTTCACCCTGCTGCGCACGCCGACCCGTGCCCAGGTGCCGACCGAAGCCAGCATCCTGTCGCAGCACTGCCAGACCTTTTCGAAGTTCAAGACCTGGCTGTCGTACCCCAACACCCTCATCGGGGGCACCTACCACTTCGTGCTCCACGTCCAGGACGACGGCCGCTTCGGCATGGACTCCGTGCGCGGCCAGAAGGAACGCTACTACTGGGACGGCAGCACGCTCACGAAGTCCAACGACTCCAACCCGCCCCCCCGCGTCATCGACGGCTACGACCAGATCATCACCGACCTGTGGTCCGAGTGTCGAAGCGGGTTCGCCAACTCGACGTGGGCGACCGGGGTCCACCCGCCACCGGATGCCGGCACGGTGACAGCATACTGGTACAGGCTCGACCTCCCCTTCGCCTGGGCCCAACCGCTCGACATCTATGTCGGCTACATGCCCGGAAGCGGCGAGCTCGAACAACTCGTCATCGCTGAAGGCGACACCACCATGAAGAACATCGTCATCCACGGCCCCGACTGGAACGCCAACTTCCCACCGCAGGCCCTCGGACCGAACGTCCCACCCTTCTTCCCCGATGGGTGGCCCGGGTACAAGATCCGCGCCGCCGTCGCCGACGAGATCGAGGCCGGGGCGAAGGTCGAAGATCTGGTGTTGAGGCCGGCCGGTCCTCCGCAGTAGCCCCTGCTACAATGCAGGCGTCCGATGCCTCCTCGACCCGCCCCCTCCCCCTGGCCCCGGCGCATCGGGGGCCTGGGGCTGCTGGCCGCCACCGCGGCCGCGGCCTTCACCCTGCTGCGCACGCCGACTCGTGCCCAGGTGCCGACCGAAGCCAGTATCCTGTCGCAGCACTGCCAGACGTTTTCGAAGTTCAAGACCTGGCTGTCGTACCCCAACACCCTCATCGGGGGCACCTACCACTTCGTGCTCCACGTCCAGGACGACGGCCGCTTCGGCATGGACTCCGTGCGCGGCCAGAAGGAACGCTACTACTGGGACGGCAGCACGCTCACGAAGTCCAACGACTCCAACCCGCCCCCCCGCGTCATCGACGGCTACGACCAGATCATCACCGACCTGTGGTCCGAGTGTCGAAGCGGGTTCGCCAACTCGACGTGGGCGACCGGGGTCCACCCGCCACCGGATGCCGGAATGGCCGCTTGAAGGTGGCGCCGAAGGCGCCCGCCGCCCATCAGGCGGCGGGGAGGGGGGAGCGCGCGTGTCGCGCGCGATGCGGGGGGAGGGTTGGCCCTCCCCCCGCCAGCAAGAACGCACCGACATTGTCGAAGACAATGTCCGGTGCCCCGCCGCAGGCCCTCGGCCCCAACGTGCCGCCCTTCTTCCCCGATGGGTGGCCCGGGTACAAGATCCGCGCCGCCGTCGCCGACGAGATCGAGGCCGGGGCGAAGGTCGAAGATCTGGTGTTGAGGCCGGCCGGTCCTCCGCAGTAGCCCCTGCTACAATGCAGGCGTCCGATGCCTCCTCGACCCGCCCCCTCCCCCTTTCCGCGGCTCATCGCGGGCCTGCCGAGTGGGTGCGCGTCCCTCGCCAGAGATCCCGCTGGGCGTCGCGGAGCATCACCGCCGGTAGCAGGTCGGCGACGACATCTGCCGCGCCGAGAGTTCGGCCGAGCGGAGACCGATCCGAAAGAGTTGCCGACCTCGGAGGGTAAGGGCCTACCCTCCAACTTCGGGTGCTCAGAGTTGCTGAACTCCGAGGGTAAGGGCCTACCCTCCGACTTCGGGTGCTCAGAGCTGCTGAACTCGGAGGGTAAGGGCCTACCCTCCGACTTCGGGTGCTGACGGGTTCCACCTCCGACGCAACCCAGTACGCCACCGCGAGACGCGCCCCGCCTCGCGTCTCCGGGGCCCTCCCTCTCAGCCGAGCTGCTGCTCTTCCACCCCCGCCTCGCGTCTCCGTGGCCCTCCCTCTCAGCCGAGCTGCTGCTCTTCCACCCCCGCCTCGCGGTGCCGAGGCCCCGCACCCCTCACCCGAGCTGCTGCTCCTCCACCACGGCGTCCCACTGGGCGATGAGCCGGGCGAGGATCGCCATGGCGATGGGCATGGTGAAGAAGATGCCGACGTAGCAGGCGAAGGCGCCGATGCTGGAGATGAAGTTGGCGATGAGCATGCCGACCAGCACCATGCCGTAGGCGCCGAGGTTGTTCTTGATGGCGGCGATGCTCTGCCCCGGTGACAGCAGCGGCGTCATCTCGCCGTTGAAGCCCCGGCGCTGGATCTCCGGCACGAACAGCGAGATGGCGAAGATCACCACGAGCATCACGGCGTAGCCGCCGAGCATGACCAGCGCGCTGAGCGCCCCGCCGACCCCGCTGTTGTCGGTCGCCGACTCGATGCCCCCACCGAGCAGGGCGGCGAGGATGCCGACGGCGACGAGCACCGCGGCCACGACCATCATCGGCACGGCGAGGTTGAGCATGGCCACGAAGACCGGCACGCCGTAGCCGATGTCATTGCCGAGGTCGATGTCGGGCAGGGTCTCGGTGTCGCCCTGGCGCGCCGCCTCGAAGACCCGCCGCTGCCAGCCCATCACGGCGATGGGGCCGACCACCGGGATGAGCATGAACACGCCGGCCAGGCCATACTTCTTGAGCCACTGGGGGTCAGAGGTGATGCCGGAGAGGGCGGAACCGAACTCGACCTGGGCGGGGGCGTCCATGGAGGCTCCTGGGACGGGGGCGTCTGGGACCGGGTCGCGGCAGCCTACCAGAGGCGGGTCAGACCGTCCCCCACTTGCCCAGGCCGACCTCCGGGATCTTTCGGAGCACGGTGCTCTTGATGATCTCGCCGAGCACCGTGGCGCCGCCGAGCATCTCGATCAGCTCTTCGCGCCCCTCGGACTTCGACAGCTTGCGGCGGATGAGGTCCGGCCGCAGGTAGAACTTCATGTAGGCCTTGGTCCGGTAGGCGCGGAGCTGTTCGGCGGTGAAGGTCTCGGTCTCGAGCTGGGGGATCATGCCGCCGCCGTCGATGGTGTACTGCTTCCAGAAGTCGCCATCGACGTAGCCGCGTTCCTGGGCGATCCGGTACAGGTCGGTGGCCGGCAGCGCCGTCGCCACGCTGAAGCTGGCCCAGTCCAGGCCGAGCCCGCTGGCGAAGCGGATCATGTCTTCGACGTCGTCGGGGGTGGCGTCGTAGTAGCCGACCATGAAGTAGCCGCGGGTGTCGACGCCCTCTTCCCGGCAGATCCGGAAGGCCCGTTCCGTCTGGTCGCGGGTGATCTGCTTGTTCATGATCTTGAGCACGCGGTCGGTGCCGGCTTCGACCCCCATGTGGATGCTGCGCAGGCCGGCCTTCTTCAGCGCCCGGACCACGTCGCGGTCGACGGTGTCGACCCGGGCCCGGATGTTGAACTTGACCTTGAGGCCGCGGCGCTGGACCTCTTCCGAGAACTTGAGCATCCGGCGCTTGCCGATGGTGAAGGTCTCGTCGAAGAAGACGATCTCGCGCACGCCGTAGGTGCGCTCCAGGAACTCCATCTCGTCGACCACCAGCCCGACGTCCCGGAAGCGCAGCTTTTCGCTGTAGACCTGGCTGCAGTAGCCGCAGTGCCAGGGACAGCCCCGGGTCGTGACCATGGTGGCGAAGGGCTTGAGCAGCGTCAGGCAGTGGTAGTCGCCGACCGGCAGCAGGTCCCAGGCGGGCATGGGGTAGCGGTTGATGTCCTTGGACAGCGGCCGCGGCGGGTTCTGGACGATCTCGCCGTCGGCCTTGCGCACCACCGTGCCGAGGCAGTCGTCGACGGCGCTGCCGGACTCGACCCGTTCGCAGATCTCCAGGAAGGTCTCTTCGCCGTCGCCGACCACGGCCACGTCGAAGCAGTCCCAGGTCATGGACTCCTTGGGGTAGATCGACAGGTGCGGCCCGCCGAGCACGACCAGCGCGTTGGGTGCCGCCTGGCGGACCATCTGGGCGATCTCGATCACCGCCGGCCAGCCCAGCGTCTTGGTGGTCAGCGCCACGATGTGGGGGTCGAAGTGGCGGACCCGGTCAGCGGCATCGCCCGGCAGCAGGTTTTCAACGTGGAGGTCGATGAGGCCGACGGGGAAGCCGTTGTCCCGCACCCAGGACGCCAGACTGGACAGCGCGAGGCTGGGGAAGATCCCGAGCTTCTCCGCGGCCTTCTTCGACAGCGGCTGCTGGTCGGCGGCTTCGTGGTACTTGATGAACAGGACGCGGGTGTTCTTGGGGCCAGCAGTCGCCATCGAGCGGATCCGGGGCTTGGGCCTGACGGGGTTGCCGGAATCTACCGCTTGCGGCGCGGCCGTCGACCCCGGCGGTCGTGGTCGGGGCGTTGCAGCCCGGCCGCCGCGTTGTAGGCTGCCCCCCTCGCGGTCCGCCAACCCGTTAGCCCCCTGCGGCGCAGGACGGCCCCCCGGTCGCGGCCCCCCTTCCTCCCGGAGACCCTTCCATGAGCAGGATGATCCAGTCTGGCTTCGTCGTCGGCGGCGTCGGCCTCCTCGTCGTGCTGCAGCTCTTCAACAGCGTGCAGCTCAACAACCTCGAGGAACAGGTCATCGCCAACCAGAAGAAGCTGGAGAAGCTGGAGAAGGGCGGGATCCAGATCGCCGCCGGGGCAGCGGTGGCCAACACCGGCACCGCCGCGGCCGCCTCGTCCTGCGAAGACGTCGCCGGCAGCATCCTGAAGTGCCCCACGCGGCCCCGCGCCAAGGCCGCCCACATCGAACCCGGGCAGGTCTTCCACTACAAGATCGCCCAGGACCCGCGCGGCCTGAACCCCTACGTCGCCAACGGCGCCGACGTCAGCGAGTACACGCTCTACATCAACGAACAGCTCGCGGAACGGGACTTCGACGATCCCTCGATCTTCAACCCCGAGCTGGCCGAGTGGGCGAAGACCGACGACAACCTCACCTTCCGCATCAAGCTGAAGGAGGGGGTCTGGTGGCACCTGCCGACGGTCGACTGGGACAGCGGCAAGTACGACTGGCTGAAGGGGGAGGGCCCCGGCGGCCGCCACGAGCTGACCGCCGACGACGTGATCTTCGCCCTGGACATCATCAAGAACACCCAGACCAGCGGCCGGGTCAGCTCGCTGCGCAACTACTTCGAGCCCCTGGAGAGCTACCGCCAGCTCGACCGCTACACGCTCGAGATCACCTTCTCCGAGGTGCTCTACACCAACCTCGGCTCCATCCTGGAGCTGTGGCCGATGCCGCGCTGGCTGTACATGTACGACGAGCAGGGCCAGCGCTTCGACGAAGCGACCTGGGGCCTGAAGTTCAACGAACACTGGTACAACCAGAAGGCCATCGGCACGGGCCCCTATGTCTTCGACGCCTGGGAACCCGGCGTGAAGCTGGAGCTGGTCGCCAACGACCACTACTGGAACGACTCTACGGGCAACGGACCGACCTTCGCCCGGATCATCATGCCGGTCGTGCGCGACCAGCAGGCCTGGGTGCGCAAGCTCAAGGCCGGCGAGATCGACATGACGCAGATCCAGCCGGAACAGTACAACACCGAAGTCAAGTCGGTCCGCGACAAGGGCGGCACGGTCTTCCTCGGCAACGAACACATCCAGTACGTCGAACACGACACCCTGGGCTACTTCTACCTGGGCTGGAACGAAGACAAGCCCATGTTCGGCGACAAGCGGGTCCGGCAGGCAATGAGCCTGGCGCTGAACCGCCAGGGCCTCGTCGACAACGTCTTCCACGGCCTGGGCGTCGTCAACAGCGGCCCCTTCGCCATGCAGCAGCCCTGCTACGACAAGAGCATCGAACCCTGGCCCTTCGATCTGGAGATGGCGAAGCAGAAGCTCGACGAAGCGGGCTGGACCGACACCGACGGCGACGGCATCCGCGACAAGGTCATCGACGGCGAGAAGGTGGACTTCAAGTTCACCATGCTCATCTACGGCGGGTCGAACGAGTACAACACGCTGGCCGACGTCTACCGCGAAGACCTGCTGAGCATCGGCGTGCAGATGACGCCGTCGGCGGTCGAGTGGTCGACGATGCTCAAGAAGATGGACGAGCGGGAATTCGACGTCTACACCGGCGCCTGGGTGCTGAGCTGGGACACCGACCTGATGCAGATCTGGCACAGCAAGGAAGCCGATCGCCCGCAGTCCAGCAACCGCATCGGCTTCCGCAACCCCGAAGCCGATCGCATCGCAGAGACCCTGCGCAAGACCCTCGACGAAGACGAGCGCACGGCGCTCTGCCACCAGTTCCACGCCCTGGTCCACGAAGAGCAGCCCTACACCTTCATCTACCAGCGGCGCCGGCCGGTCCTGTACTGGGACCACATGAACCCGCCGGAATTCCAGAAGGTGTACCCCTACCGGGACCTGCGGCGCTTCTCCTTTGCGTCAGAACCGTCGTACTGACCTGGCCCACCCCCTCCTGACCGCCCGGGACCGTCGCGCTCCATGCTCCAGTACACGATCAAGCGGCTGCTGCTGGTCATCCCGACCTTCTTCCTGATCTCGCTGCTCATCTTCGCGGTGCTCAACGTGGCGCCGGGGCGCCCGGGTGCGACCGGCGGCGCCAACCAGGGCGAACAGCAGAACCAGGAACAGAAGGAGAGCTACCGGATCTTCAAGGAGCAGTTCAACCTCGACAAGCCGATCCTGGTCAACACCCGCTACGCCATGACGCAGGACGAGGTCCGCCGGCTGATCCAGGTGGCGTACAACCTGGACGGCAAGGAGCTTGCCAAGGACCGCATCAGGGCCCAGGACGCCCTCGACGATGACCGCGAGTACCTCGTCCGGCACCTCATCGCCCTGCTCGACGTCGACGACCCGGCGTTCCAGCGTCTGGTCGTCAACCAGCTCTCGGTCTCTGCCCAGCGCCCCTTCGCAAACGACCGCCGCGGCAGCGAGGAGCGAAAGGCCCGAGCCCGCGAAGAGAACCAGCGCATCGGCGACGAGAACCTCGCCGCCAAGCAGCGGCGGCTGGACGTCGACGCCTCCGACGAAGACATCGCCGCCATGGTGCAGGCCTGGAAGGACTGGTACACGCCAGAGATCCAGGAGCGCTACACCTTCACCGGGGCCGAGAAGCTCTCGATCTTCTTCCTGGACACCCGCTTCGCCAAGTACTGGGGCAACCTCCTGTACCTGGACTTCGGGCTGTCGACCGTCGACCGCCGCCCGGTGCTGCCGGTGCTGCTCGGCAAGATCCGCTACTCGCTGTCGCTGACGACCATCGCGGTGCTGCTGGCCTACACCATCGCCGTCCCCATCGGCATCTTCTCGGCCGTCCGCCAGGGCACGAAGCTCGACGCCCTGGTGACGGTGGTGTTGTTCATCATGTTCAGCCTGCCGACCTTCTTCACCGGCACCGTGCTGCTCAAGCTGTTCACAGAGGGGGACCCGCTGTCGCTGTTCCCCACCGGCGACTTCCAGACCATGCGCAGCGAGTCGTGGACCACCTGGCAGAGCTTCAAGGACGTCGTCTGGCACCTCGTGCTGCCCATCGCCACCTACACCAGCGTGTCGCTGGCGGCGCTGTCCCGCTACGCGCGCACCGGCGTCATCGACGTCATCCGCAGCGACTACATCCGGACCGCCCGGGCCAAGGGGCTGTCTGAACCGGTGGTCATCATCAAGCACGCCGTCCGCAACGGCATGATCCCCATCCTCACACTGCTCGGTGGCCTGCTGCCCACGGTGGTGGCCGGCTCGGTCGTCATCGAGGTCGTCTTCAACATCCCCGGCATGGGCCAGTACATCTACAACGCCATCCAGCTCCGCGACTACAACGCGGTCATGGCCGTGCTGCTGGCCAGCTCCTTCCTGGCGCTGATCGGCATCCTGCTCTCCGACCTCTCCTACGCCCTCGTCGACCCGCGGATCAGCTTTGACTAGCCAGCACGAGAGCCCCGTGGTCGACTACGAGTCCGCCCTGACGGCGGACCTCGCGGCCGACGCGCGCCAGGAAGACCCGACCTACGGCGAGATCGTCTGGGGCCAGTTCAAGAAGCGCAAGCTCGCCATGGCCTGCCTCTACGGGCTCGTGGGGCTGTTCCTGCTGGCGGTGTATGCCCCGGTGCTGGCCAGCAACAAGCCCTTCATCTGGCAGCCCGCCGGTGATGCGCTGCAGTTCCCCTGGGCGGCCAGCCTGTTCGACCGCACCTTCTTCGAGAACCAGGTCGACCTGTTCTTCAACACGCTGCTGGTCTTCGGCACGGCCATCGCCGTGCCGGTGATCGCCGTGTTCCTGCGCACCCGGGGCCAGCTCCGGCGCCCCCGGCGCGCCGCCCGCAAGAAGGCCCTCCTCGGCGGTATCGGCCTGTTCCTGCTGTGCTTCGGCGCGGTCCTGGCCTTCCCGGTCCAGAAGGAGAAGGTGGTCTTCCCCAAGGTCGAGCAGCGCCTCGTCGACGCCGGCACGGACGTCACGGCCGTCTACCCGCCCCTGCCCTACAGCTTCCGCGACGGCGACATCGAGAAGATCGGCCTGCCGATCAGCGGCGCGCACCTGCTGGGTACGGACAACGCCGGCCGGGACGTGCTGACCCGGCTCGTCTACGGCACGCGGATCTCGCTGACCATCGGTGTCTTCGCGGTGGCGCTCTACATCACGCTGGGCACGATCATCGGCAGCATCGCCGGCTACTACGGCGGCAAGGTGGACGCGCTGATCCAGCGACTGATCGAGGTCGTGATCTGCGTGCCCTCGCTGTTCCTGATCCTGACGGTCGCCGCTTTCATCGAGAACCGCAGCATCTTCCACATCATGGTGATCATCGCGGCGGTGGCCTGGACCAGCCCGGCGCGCCTGATCCGCGCGGAATTCCTGCGCCTGCGCAACCTCGACTTCGTCTCGGCCGCCCGCGCCGTGGGCTACCGCGAGGGCACGATCATCTTCAAGGAGATCCTGCCCAACGCCGTCGCCCCGGTGCTGGTCGCCGCAACCTTCGGCGTGGCCCGCGCCATCCTCATCGAGTCCACGATGAGCTTCCTCGGACTCGGCGACATCACGGTGCCGAGCTGGGGACAGATCCTCAACACCGGGCGCACCACCAGCGACTGGGTGCTCATCCTGGCTCCGGGCTTCGCCATCTTCGTGACGGTCAGCCTGCTCAACCTCGTGGGCGAGGGCTTCCGCGACGCCCTCGACCCCAAGCTTCGGAAGTGACCCAGAGATGGCCCTGCTGGAAGTCAAGGATCTGAAGACCTGGTTCTACACCGACGACGGTGTGCTCCGATCGGTCGACGGCGTGAGCTTCACCATCGACCGCGGTGAGACCCTGGGTGTGGTCGGCGAGTCGGGCTGCGGCAAGTCGGTCACCGCCATGAGCATCCTGCGGCTGATCCCGCAGCCGCCCGGCCGCATCGTGGGCGGAGAGATCCTGTTCGAGGGGCGGAACCTGGTGACCATGCCCATCGAAGAGCTGCGGCACGTCCGCGGCAACGACATCTCGGTCATCTTCCAGGAACCCATGACCTCGCTGAACCCGGTCTACACCGTTGGCGACCAGATCATGGAGGCCATCCTGCTGCACCAGCCGGTCGACGAAGACCAGGCCCGAGCCATCGCGTTGGAGATGCTGCAGAAGGTGGGGATCCCTGCGGCCGAGACCCGCATCGACGAGTACCCGCACCAGATGTCGGGGGGCATGAAGCAGCGGGTCATGATCGCCATGGCCCTGTCCTGCAAGCCCAAGCTGCTCATCGCCGACGAACCCACGACGGCGCTGGACGTGACCATCCAGGCGCAGATCCTCGAGCTGCTCCAGGAGCTGCAGCAGACCGAGGGCATGGGCATCATGCTCATCACGCACGACCTCGGCGTGGTGGCCGAGACCTGCGACCGGGTCGTGGTGCTCTACGCCGGCCAGGTCGCCGAGACCGCAGGCACCGCCGAGCTCTTCGACCACCCGGCCCACCCCTACACGGTGGGCCTGCTGCAGTCGCTGCCCGACCGGGCGCCCCCCGGCGGCAAGCTCTACACGATCGAGGGGATGGTGCCCTCGCCCCAGGACTTCCCGACCGGCTGCCGCTTCCGGACGCGCTGCCCCTATGGAAGCGACGCCTGCGCAGAGCTGCCGCCGCTACACGATCTCGGTGGCGGCCACCGGGTCTGGTGCCATCACCCGCTGTCGCGAGAGGAAGCCCTGGCCATGACGGCCGAGCACGTCGACGGAGGTCCGGCATGACCGGATCGGACATCACGGCGGCCACGGACCCGCGCAAGCCGGTCGTCCAGGTCAAGGACCTGGTCAAGCACTTCCCGGTGTTCAAGGGGTTGCTTCGCCGCCAGGTCGGCAGCGTCAAGGCCGTCGACGGCATCAGCTTCGACATCTTCGGCGGCGAGACGGTGGCGATGGTGGGCGAGTCCGGGTGTGGAAAGACCACCGCCGGCCGGGCGATGCTCCGCCTGATCGAGCCCGACTCGGGTGAGGTGTGGGTCGACGGCAAGAACGTGCCGGACCTCGATCGGGAAGATCTGCGGGCCTGGCGCCAGAAGATGCAGATCATCTTTCAGGACCCCTACAGCAGCCTCAACCCGCGCCAGACCATCGGGCAGATCATCGGCGGCGGGCTGCTGCTCCACGGCGTGGTCCCGACCGCGGCCGACGCCGAAGACCGCGCCAAGGAGCTGCTGGAGCGCGTCGGCCTGCAGCCGCGCTACACCAGCCGCTACCCGCACGAATTCTCCGGTGGCCAGCGCCAGCGCATCGGGGTGGCCCGGGCGGTGGCGCTCAACCCCGACTTCATCGTGTGCGACGAAGCCGTCAGCGCGCTGGACGTGTCGGTGCAAGCGCAGGTCATCAACCTGCTGCTCGAGCTCAAGGACGAGTTCGACCTCTGCTACCTGTTCGTGACCCACGATCTCAGCGTGGTCCGCCACATCGCCGACCACGTCGTCGTCATGTACCTCGGCCAGATCGTGGAACGGGCCACACGCGCCTCCACCTACAAGCACCCCCGGCACCCCTACACCCAGGCGCTGCTGTCGGCCGCCCCGCGGACCGACCCCAGCAAGCGCCGCAAGCGGGTGATCCTGCCGGGCGACGTGCCGAGCCCCATCAACCCGCCCACCGGCTGCCGCTTCCACACGCGCTGCCCCCTGGCCGGTCCCCGCTGCTCGGCCGAACGTCCCAAGGCCCACCGCATCGCCGACGACCACTTCGTGGCCTGCCACTTCTACGAGGACACGACCGACCCGATCGATGTCACGGCCTCGTCCCCCTACCCGCGCTGAGCCTCCGGGCTGGCGGTCACTGGCGGGAGTGGCC
>CAZRFD010000166.1:0-14919 GCA_964599085.1 uncultured Enterobacterales bacterium
GCGGCCCGAGATCGGCGTCACTTCTCGGGGGGCTGCGCCAGCCCTCCGACTTGTGACGCCATCGAGGCGCCTCGCGCCTCCCGCGGCCCGAGATCGGCGTCACTTGATCTTGCCGTAAGGGCCGGCCGGTCCCCGCCGTCAGGTGTCGCCGGTCACCGAGTTGGCCGGCTCTTGCGCGAGTTGGACAATGCCGCTTCGCCACCGAGGTTGGCCCTGTCACCTTTGGGTAGAAAGGCGAGACTCGGGGTTGGAGTGGAGGCGGCGGTTGGCTTGGGAGCCGGTCCTTGGTCCCTTCCGGGAGGCAGAGGCGGCGCTCCGCGGGGCTCGTCGCCGGACGCCGGGATGGCATCGAGGTAGCGTGGCGGTGTGCGGGCGCAGGTGTGCAGTCCGGCGACGGGGTCGGCTCTGGCGGGGGGGCGTTGCCGCGGCGGTCACGACGAGTCCACGATGTCGGGCGGGTGGGCCAGCGGAGCGAGGTAGACCATGACCCCTTGCTCGCAACAGGGGCAGATCCGGCCGGAGGTAGCATCCGCCTTGGTGTCGGCGTCGGGAGGCAGGTCCTCGAGCTGCTCGGCGTAGTTCTCGCCCACAGCCTGGAGACGGGCGGCGTTGCCGGGCGCGTACAGGGCGTTGTGTCGGACCTTGCGGAAGCCCTTGGGCAGGATGTGCAGGCGAAAGCGGTCGAGGAACTGTTCGTCGGTGAGGGTGATTTGGCGCGCCCCTCGAGCCCGGAAGGTGATGCCGTGTTCGTCGAGGTGAAGGACGCGGCTCTCGGAGATCGCCACGCGATGGGTGTAGGCGCCGAGGTAGCGGACGACATGCTTGCGGCTGTCCATGCGGGCCTTGGCGAAGACGACCCATCGCTTGGCGTGCAGAGGACGCAGCAGGTCGGAGAGCGGTAGCGCGTCGGGCAGGTGGAGGGGCTTTGTGCGGTGCGCCGCCTTGAGCATGTTGAGGAGCTTTCCTCGGAAGAGGCTGGCCATGACTGCGACGGGCAGGAGGAACGCGCCGTCGATGGGCTTGAAGCCTTCGCCGGCCTGCAGGTCGAGGCCCCCGGCGCTGACGATGCAGTGGATGTGGGGGTGCCGCAGCAACTCGCGGGTCCAGGTGTGGAGGACGGCGGTGATGCCGGGCTTGACTCCGAGGCGGTCGGCACAGAGCTGGGTCAGCGTGCGGGCTGCCGCCTTCATGGCACGGTCGTAGACGACCTCGGGGTTGAAGGCCGCCAGCGGCCGCAGCTCGCTTGGGAGAGTGAAGACGACGTGGAAGTGGCGGACAGGCAGCATGCGCTGCAGGCGGTTGGAGACCCACTTTCGTTGGCGTGGCCACTGACAGGTGGGGCAGTGTCGGTTCTGACACGAGTTGCAGGCCTGCTCGGTGTGGCCGCAGACTTCGCAGACGTTGATGTGCCCGCCGGCCGCCGCGGTCCGGCAGGACGCGACAGCGCGCAGCACCTTGGCGTGCTGGTCGGGCAAGCGACGCTTCGACAGGTAGGAGTCGACGCTGCGTTGGAACAGCGTCGACAGCCGGCCGGGGGTCGCCCGCCCTCCAGCGGAGGGCGGGTGAGCGTGCACTGCGGGCTACCGCGGCTCGAGCAGGTCCAGGGGGCTGGGCGTGGTCCGCAGCACGTTGGTCCGCACCGTCGCGTAGTGAGCGGTCGTTGCGATGTCGACGTGTCCCATCAGGACCCGCAGGATGGCCGTGTCGACGCCGTGCTCGAGCAGGTGCGTGGCGAAGGCGTGCCGCAATCCGTGCAGGGTGATCCGCCGACGAATGCCGGCCGTGGCGCGGGCATTGCGGAACTGGGCACCGAGCCAGACGCGCGAGACCGGCTCGTCCATCCAGATCGTGCCGTGGGTGCGCGCCCGCCGCGGAAGCCGCCGGGGGAACAGCCAGGGCCCGGGAAGCCGGTAGAGCTTCCAGTGTTCGCGGAGGCGCTGCACGAGGCGGTCACCGAGCATGACCACGCGGTCCTTTCCGCCCTTTCCCTGGCGAACGTGGACCAGGCCCTGGGCGCTGTCGATGTCGCCGGCCTGCAGACGGCAGACCTCGCTGGCCCGCAGACCACAGGCGTAGGCGGCCTCGAGCATGGCGCGCGAGAAGGGGGTCGGCGCACAGTGCAGCACAGCCCGGACCTCCCCGACCGTGGGCACGACGACCTGGGTGCGGCGGACCTTCGGGCTGGGCAGCCCGTCGACCACCTCCGGCCGACCCAGCGTGTGGCGGTACAGGAAGCACAGCGCGGCCAGGTAGACCTGGTAGGTGCGCGGCGCCAGTCCACGGTCCCGCAGGTGCAGCAGGAACGCACGGACCTCGGCCTCGCCCGCTTCCGTGGCAGGCTTGCCCAGCCAGCGCTCGAAGCGACGAACGTTGTCGCAGTAGGACTTCACCGTGTTCGGGCGCTTGCCCGCCAGCACGAGGTTCTCAGCCAGCCGTTCGATGGTGTACGACATGATGGCTACTCCGTTGCGGCGCCGGGTTTGAAGGTGTTGGCGCCACGACGGAGTGTGCCCCAGGTGCAGGGGGCGGCGCCCCCTGCCGGGGGGCGGGGGCAGAGCCCCCGCGAGCAGCGTCACGACCACCACACCGCCTCGACCAGGCCACTGCCGGCAGTCGTGCCACCCCTGCCGCGAAGCGGCTTTGTCCAACTCGGGGGGCTGCGCCAGCCCTCCGACTTGTGACGCCATCGACGCGACTTGCGAACTCGCACCCTCGCGGACTCGCGGACTCGCGGACTCGCTGCCCCGCGGACTCGCTGCCCCACGGCTCGCGGCTCTCGGACCCGCGCTTTCGCGGCTCGCGTCCTCACGGCTCGCGGCTCTCGGACCCGCGCCTTCACGGCTCGCGTCCTCACGGCTCGCGGCTCTCGGACCCGCGCCTTCGCGGCTCGCGTCCTCGCGGCTCGCGGCTCGCGGCCCCGAGGCACAGCGGTGGACCTACACGCAAGGATGGCGCGTCGGTCAGCCCTGCTGACAAGGATCCGTCGCCCTTGGCTTTCGCCTGTTCTTCCAGGTTGTTGGCGTTTGAGCGGCGGGGCGCACGACCGGGGCTCACTGCCGGCCGAGGTGCCTGAGAGAGCGCCGGATCATGATCGTTTCCATCGTTGCCGATGGACGCCATGATCCCGCTCGGCTCGCACGCCGACGCCATCGACCTGCTTCTGGCCGAGATTCGGCAGACGAGCGGCTACTTCCTCGCCGCGGTGCTCGAGCTGCGGACGGGATGATCCTTGAGCCTGCAACAGTTGTTCCCGATGCGCACACGGGATGGCTCGTCACACCCGGCGCGCTGCCGTCATGGTAGGTTCACCGGGTCACGCGGCCCGAAGCTCTCCTGACCCCGCTCCCCCGAGGAATCGCATGTCGAGGCGCAAGTCAGAGCGAACCGGGTCGGCCCCGGACGGCCGCTCGTCTACGGAACGCATGCTCGACGCCTACCGGCAGGCGCTCTCGCGGAACATCCAGGAGAAGGCCGCGGCGGCCTCGCCCGCCGTGCCTGACAGCATCTACGACCTCAGGCTGGAGCCTGTCCGCGGCGGGTCGGACTGAAGCAACGCCGGGGCCTGGGGGCGCTTCCCTCCTCCACCCGGACAGCCCCTCACCGCCGTCGACGGTCCGGGGCCCCACTGCACAGCTTGCCGCAGGTTGCCGCGCGCGGTATGCGTGCCGCCTTCGAAGGGAGCGACCATGAAGGCTGTCCTGTGGATCATCGGCGGCGCCTGCACGGCGATCGGGCTGCTCGGCCTGGGCTTCGGTGGCATCGGCGTCCCGGGAGGGCCGACGGCCACGCAGTTCGGCTCGCTGGGCTACGACGCGCTGCCGGACCTGGCCATCAACGGCCAGGGCTTCGTGGGGCTCGGCCTGATGGCGGTCGGTGTGGCCATGCTCGCCTTCAACAACGCCTCGGCCTGGAAGGAGACCGGCGGCTACTGAGCGCTGGTCGCGTCGGCCACTGCCGACATCGCGGCGACGCCGCAGCGGTGCAGGGCGGAGGGCCGCGCGCGCACCTCGCGCAAGGGGCGGTGCGATGAAGCTGCTGCTCGGACAGGTCAGCCCCGTCATCGGTGACGTGCAGGGCAACCTCGCGCAGTGCCTCGCAGCGGTGCAGGAGGGGCGGGCTGCGGGCTGCGGGCTGGTGGTCCTTCCAGAGCTGGTCCTGTCCGGCTACCCCCCGCGCGACCTGCTGGAGCGGGCGGATCTCGTCGCCGCCTGCCGTGCGGCGGCGATGGACCTCGTTGCGGCCAGCCGTGGGGGCCTCATCGTCGTGTTCGGCGTGCCCTGGCGCGACACCGAGGGCCTGCGCAACGCCGCGGTCGTCGCCCACGACGGACGCCTCGTCCGGGTCGTCTACAAGAGCCTGCTGCCGACCTACGACATCTTCGACGAGGACCGCTACTTCGAGCCGGAAGTGGATCCGCATCCGGTCGAGGTCGCCGGCCTGCGCCTGGGCGTGACCATCTGCGAGGACATCTGGCACGAGCCGGCGCTGTTCCCCCACCGCGTCTACGACGTCGATCCCATCGGCTGCATGGTCGACTGCGACGTGGTGCTCAACCTCTCGGCCAGCCCTTTCCACACCGGTAAGGCGCACACCCGCCTCGCGCTGGTGCGCAAGCAGGCCGCCGATGCCCAGGCCCCGCTGGTCTACTGCAACATGGTCGGCGGCAATGACGAGCTGCTCTTCGACGGGCAGAGCCTCGTCGTGTCGGCCGACGGGCGCCTGCTGCTCCAGGGGCCGCAGTTCGAGACGGCGCACCTCGTCGTGGACCTCGACGGGCCCGACGTCGCCTTCGCCAGCCCGGGCTTCGAAGCCGAGGTCTTCGGCGCCCTGGTCATGGGAGTGCGGGACTACGCGGCACGCTGTGGCTTCACCCGGGCGCTGGTGGGCCTGTCCGGCGGAATCGACTCCGCCCTGGTCGCCTGCGTCGGTGCCGCGGCCCTCGGGCCGGAGAACCTCCTGACCGTCGGCATGCCCGGACCCTTCTCGTCGCAGGGCAGCATCGACGACGCCCGCGCACTCGCGGCCGGGCTCGGCGCCCGCTTCGAGCTGTTGCCCATCGGCGGCATCCACGACGCCTACCTCGACACGCTGTCGGGGTTGTTCGCCGGCTGCACTCCCGACGTCACAGAGGAGAACCTCCAGGCTCGGGCGCGCGGCGCGCTGCTCATGGCGGTAAGCAACAAGTTCGGAAACCTGCTGCTGACCACCGGGAACAAGAGCGAGGTCGCGGTCGGCTACTGCACGCTCTACGGCGACATGTGCGGCGGACTCGCGGTGATCTCGGACGTCTTCAAGACCGACGTGTACCGGGTCTGTCGCTGGCTCAACCGGGACGGCGAGCTGATCCCGGAGTCGACGCTGACGAAGCCGCCCTCCGCAGAGTTGGCACCCGACCAGACCGACCAGGACAGCCTGCCGCCGTATCCGCTGCTCGACGCCATCCTCCGGATGTACGTCGAAGAGCTGATCGACCCTGTCGAGATCGTCGCCCGCGGCCACGATGCCGCCCTCGTCCGGCGCATCGTCCGCATGGTGGTGCGCAGCGAGTACAAGCGCTGGCAGATGCCTCCGGGCCTGCGGGTCACGTCCAAGGCCTTCGGCTCCGGCCGAAGGATCCCGCTGGCCCAGCGCTGGCACACACCCGCGGGCGGTCTTCCGGATTAGGGGGAGTTGGGGCATGCTGCCGATGTCCACCGTCCGCTCCCTCTCGCGTTGAGTTCGATGTCCGCCCGCCGCTTCCTCCGCCGCCAGCTCCAGCGCCGCCAGCACGGCCGCGGGGGCTTCGCGGCCGAAGCCCTCGAAGACGACCTCGTCGACACGTTGCTGCGCCTGGAAGCCGCCCTGCGCGATCTCGCCGGCGGAGAGGGGGCGCCCGCCGGCTTCGACCCCGGGCTATTCCTCGCGCCGGGGGTGCCGCGGGTGCGGCCGATCCTGGTGCTGCTGAGCGCTCGCGCCGCCGCGGCCGAGGGGGCGGGGCGCCGCGCCGACGACGCCGAAGCGCGGGCAGGTGCCGAACACGTCGCCGTCGCCGCCGAGCTGCTCCACCTCGCCATCGACCTGCACGACGCGGCGCTCGGGCCACGGGGCGGTCGCCGGCGCCGAGCCGCGCGCCGCCTTCTGGGCGGGGCGGTTGGCTGGCTGGGGGGCAACCACCTCACGCTGCGCGCCATCGAGCTGTCACGCAGCGCCCCGGCCCCCGAGATCGTCGGCGATCTGCTCGACACGCTGCGGGAGATCACCGACGGCCAGGCGCTCAGCCAGTCGCTGGGACCGGGCCGCCCGGGCACCTCCGAAGAGTGCCTGGCCATGGCCGACTCCCGGTCTGGGGCGGTGTTCTCCTTCGCCTGCCGGGCAGGGGCCCGGGTCGTGGGCGCCGATCGCACCGTCGTGCGTCAGCTCGGGCGCTACGGGCGGCACGCTGGCATCGCCTGGCAGCTCGCCGAAGACCTGTGGGCCTTCGGCCTCGACGGTGACGAGCTGGGGCGAGAAGTCGCCGACCGCGCGGCTGGTGGCCGGACCCCCCTGGCCGTGGGCTTCGCCGCCGAACAGGACCCCGCCATCGCCGACGCCTGGCGCCGGCTGGCGCGCAGCGGCGACCGTGCGCTGGCGCTGCACCTCGCGCGGCGGGTCGACGAAGCCGGTGGCCTCAGCCAGGAACGGCAGCGCCTCGCGCTCGAGACCTGGACCGCGCGGAAGGCGCTGCGGCAGCTCCCGCCCAGCCGCCACCGCGAAGCTCTCGACAGCTTCGTGGCCGGCATGGCGGGCTGAACCCGCTCGCCCTCCCTGCAATGGGGGCCTCCGCGCGGCGTAGCATGGGACACCTCCGGGGCGCGGCGCCCTGGACGGACGGAGGATCGCTGTGGGCTCCATGGAACACGACGACACGCACAGCGTGGGGATCGGCTACCTGCTGTGGCTGTTCGGCTTCACCGGCGCGCACCGTTTCTACTTCGGCCGGAACGTCACCGGCCTCATCTGGCTGCTGACGGGCAGGCTGTGCGGTGTCGGCTGGCTCGTCGACCTCTTCCTCATCCCGGCGATGGATCGGGACGCCGACCGTCGCTACGCCGCGGGCCGCTTCGACTACACCATCGCCTGGATCCTGCAGACCTTCGGCGGCGTGCTCGGGCTGCACCGATTCTACCTGGGCCGCGTCGGCTCGGGCCTGCTGTGGCTGTTCACCGGCGGCCTGTTCGGCATCGGCTGGGCGGTCGACTTCTGGATGCTCAACGACATGGTCGACCAGGCCAACCGGCAGGGCTGAGCACCTCTCCGCCGGCGCTGGTCGCGGCCGGACCCCGGGTCAGCCCACACCCAGCGCGGCGGCCCGCTGCCGCGTCGCCGCGGCCATCTCCGGGGTGGTCTCGTACCAGTTGATGCCGCCGCAGCTCGCGCAGGGACCCAGGAAGCGGCCGTCGAGGTGGTCGAGGCGGTTGCGGGTGGCCGCTGCGCCCTGCCACAGCTCGGCGAAGCCGTGGGTCCGCAGGCTGCCCAGATCGAGCTGCGAGTGCAGGTCGGCGCAGCACATCAGCAGGTGTCCGTCGTGGCGGATGACCGGGGTCAGCCACAGGCCGGGGCAGGCACCACGCGTAGCGTCGCGGTTGTGGTCATCCTGTTGCCAGGGACGCTGCTGCCAGGTCTGGACGGTCAGCGGTCCCTGCCGGCCGGCGACGATGCCCGCGTCGGCGATCGTGCGCTCGTAGAGCGCGTCGGCGTCGGCCTGGCCCGTCGCCCCGCCGCCTACGGAGAGCCGCTTGAACAGGACCTCGTCGGTGAAGTCAGCGCCGCCCCCCTGGCAGGACAGGAGGTCTTGCCAGTAGCGCAGGAAGGGCCCGGCTTCGTGGGCGTTGCCGGGCTGCACCACGAACTGGAGCTGCAGGTTGAGGGGGGCGGCCAGCCGGCGCCGCAGGTGCAGGAGCCGGCGCACGTTGCGGCGGACCCGGGGCAGGGCGTCGCGGCCCTTGACGTGGGCGTAGACCGGGGGGGTCGCGGCGTCGACGGTGACCACGACCAGGAGCGGCGTGGAGCCCTCGGCGACCGCGCGGACCAGGGCTGCGGCGCGGTCCTCTCCCAGCAGGATGGCGTTGGTGTCGACCCGCAGGTAGCCGACGCGGCCGGAGAGCCGTCGCGCCGCGGCGCCCACCAGGCGGTGCAGGTCGGGGTGCAGGCTGGGGTCGCCCAGCCACTGGAAGATCACGTGGTCGAAGCGCTGATCGTCGGCGACGAGGCCGTCGAGCACCCGCTCCCACAGGTCGGGGTCGAGGTAGCCCTTGGGCACGCCGTGGACCTGCTCCCACCGCTCGAAGTGCGGGGCACACATCCGGCAGGCGAGGTTGCAGTGGTCGGTGGGCTCGACCTGGAGCACGGGGGCACGGGGCTGCACCCGTCTTCTGTAGCGCGCGCGGGGCCGGGGCGGTGGCGCTCGGGCACTTGATCGCCGGCCCGCTGCGTGTGACGATGCCCGACCCCTGCGCGGTGGGGCCCTGGCCCCCGTCGCCCACGCGGCAGCCGCCCGCGCAGCAGCCATCCACGCAAGACCCGAGCGCGTCATGTCCGCAAGCTCCCACCGATGGCTCGCGCTGCTGGCCCTTCCCATGGCCCTGGCCTCTGCGGCGCTGGCGTCCGTGACCTTGACGTCCTGCCGGAACTCCTGCCAGCAGCTCTGTGTCGAGATCAGCGACTACGCCGCCAGCGAGTGCGGCCTGCAGTTCTCGGACGCGGAGCTCGACCAGTGCATCGCCGACCACAAGGGCGGATCCCTCGAGAAGGGGCAGCGCGGCACCTGCCGCGAGGGCCTGGGCGACGTCGACAAGGAGTGGGACTGCAACGAGCTGGAGGCATACTTCAGCGAGCTGATCGACGACGGCGGCGGCCAGGGAGACAGCGGAGTCTCGGCGCAATAGGCGCAGACCGCGGCGTCCTGTCGGGCGTCGTTGACCCCCGACACCGCGGCGCCGTATCCTCGGACGTCGCCGACCTCCTCCCACTCGCGGACGCTGGTGTCGCGTCCGCCGGATGAAGCCTTGGCCCCCTTCCAGACCGAGCCGTTCGGCCGCTACTACCTTGTGGACAAGGTGGCGACCGGTGGCATGGCCGAGGTCTTCAAGGCCAAGAGCTTCTCGCACGGGGGCTTCGAGAAGCTCCTGGTCATCAAGCGGATCCTCGAGCACCTCAGTGACAACGACGAATTCGTCGAGATGTTCATCGACGAAGCCAAGATCACGGTGTCGCTGCAGCACCCCAACATCGTCCAGATCTACGACTTCGGGCGCATCACCGACAACTACTACCTGTCGATGGAGTGCGTCGAGGGCAAGGACGTCAAGGGCATCCTCCGCAAGCTCGCCCAGCGCCGGAAGCTGCTGCCGACTGAATTCGCGGTCTACATCGCCCACGAGATGGCCAAGGGGCTGTTCTATGCCCACAGCAAGGTCGACAACGAGGGCAACCCGCTGCGGATCATCCACCGCGACATCAGCCCCAGCAACATCCTGGTGTCCTACACCGGTGAAGTGAAGATCGCCGACTTCGGGATCGCCAAGGCCGAGAGCAGCGCCTACGACACCCAGGACGGGGTGCTCAAGGGCAAGTTCGAGTACATGAGCCCCGAACAGGCGTCGGGGGCCGACCTCGACCACCGCAGCGACATCTTCAGCGCCGGCATCATCCTCCACGAGATGCTGACCGGGCGGCGGCTCTTCAAGACGGACTCGGACGTCAAGACCCTCGAGAAGATCAAGACGGTCGACATCCTGCCGCCGAGCGCGCTGAACCCGAACATCCCGGCGCGCCTCGACGACATCGTGATGCGGGCCCTGTCGCAGGACCCCGACGATCGCTTCCAGGATGCGCGTGAGCTGCAGCAGGCCTTGCTGGAGTTCTCGTACCCGGCGACCCCCGACCTCACGCGAGAGAGCCTCTCCCACTTCATGGAGGAGCTCTTCGCCCAGGAGATCGACGACGAGCGGGTACGCCTGACCGAGGGCACCCGGGTTGCCGCCGACATGTACGCCACCGGCCCCCACACCGAAGAGGGGGAGTGGCAGGCGGCCGCGACGACGGCGTCGGGTACCCTGGCGACCCGACCGTCACGCTGGCCGCTGCTGGTGGCGCTGCTCGCGGTGCTGGTCCTGGCCGGGGCGCTGGTGGTCGTGCTGACGCAGGCGCCGGAAGAGCCGCCGGATGTGCCGGTCGCACCGGCCATGGCGTCGCTGCAGCTCCGGATCCAGCCGGCGGACGCGCCGGCGGTGATCTACCTGGACGGCCAGCAGGTCGGCACCGGCACCGATCTGCTGAAGGAGGACCTCACCGGCGGGCGTTCCGTTCAGCTCCGCGTCGTCGCCGAGGGCTACCAGGAGTGGTCGGACACCGTCGACCTGGTGGAGGGTGAGCGCCTCCGCCAGCAGGTGCGGCTCGAACCCATCGTCGAGGAGCCGGAGGACGAACCGACGGAGGGTGACGGCACGGGCGACGGCGCCGCGGTCGAGCCCACGCCTCCCGCGGACACGACGCCCACGACGAACCCGACCCAGGCACGCAGCGTCGTCGTCGAGCAGGTCTCCGTCGATGCGCGCTTCGTCTCGGAGCCGGCGGGCGCCACCGTGCTCGTCGACGGCAAGACCGTCGGCACGGCGCCGGTCTCCTGGAAGGGCGGGGATCCCGGCCGCTCCTACCAGGTCAGCTACCGGCTCGACGGCTACGACAGCGTGGACTTCTCGGCCCGGCTGCCGGCCTCGGGCAGCAAGACCTTCTCCAAGTCGCTGTCGAAGACCCAGGTCGCGCCGGGCAAGCTCTCGGTGTTCAGCAGCAAGCCGGGCACGGTCTCGGTCGACGGGCAGTCTTGGGGCGTCACGCCGCCGATGCAGACGCGCGACGTGACGCCGGGAACCCACAGCATCCGCATCGAGCACACCGACGGCAGCGTGTCCGAGGGCACCAAGGACGTGGCCTCGGGCGCCAAGGTGCGCGCGACCTTCTGACGTCGGCGGGGGCTCGCCGGCCCGGCGTGGCCCCTCGGCCGGCCGGCCCGAGCACCAGCGGCCGCACGGAGCGTCAGGGCATCGGGCCGACGATCACCGTGCCGGTGCTGGTCGCTCCGGAGTCCTGGGTCAGCAGCACCGCGGCGGTGGTTCCCCCGCCCGCCACCAGCACACCGCCACCGGCCCACACCCACCAGGGCACGCCACGCTTGTCGTCTTCGACCAGGGTGGGATCGGTGACGTCGGCCTGCAGCGGCTCAGGGTCGAGCAGGAGGTCCAGCAGCAGCGCGTTGTCGTCCAGTGACAGCGGCAGGGCGCGGGGCGAGACGTGGTCGGCCGCGACGTTGCCGGCATCATCGAGCAGGTCGGCGACACGTTCGGCGGTGCCCAGCAGTCCCATGGCGGGGTCGCCGGTTCCGGCGGGGAGGGGGTCGGACCAGGTGCCGGTGCGGGTGTCGAGGAGCTGCACCTGGAGCTCGCCGGCCGAGGTCTCGCCCGCCAGCAGGACGAGGCTGGTGTCGGCGTAGCGGCCGAGCGCTTCGTAGAGCAGCCCGGTCTGACGCGAGCGACCTGCGTCGTCCCGGGCGGCGTCGATGTGCAGCCCACGCGTCGGGTCCACCGACAGCTTGTCGGTCTTGCCGGCGCTGACGTCGACCCGCTGGAAGTCACGCACCCCGCCCCCGGCGAGCACGAGCACGCTGTGGCTGCCCACGGGCAGGTCGGACAGCGTGATCTCGCCGGTGCCGCGCAGGCGGGCGTCGACGTAGACCTCGGCGTCGTCGGGGGCCATCACCCGCAGGCCGCCGATGCCCCGGGCCATCACCGAGTCACGGACCTCCTCGAAGAAGTCCACGGTCGGCTGCGAGTAGTTCACCGGGTCCAGGCGCCGGCTGGGGTCGAGCACGACCAGCTCTTCGAAGGCGGCCCGCGCCGGGTCGTTGTCGCCGATGCTGAAGTGGGTGAGGCCCTGCAGCAGCAGGGCGTCGATCAGCGAGCGGTTGTCGGTGGCGACCGGCAGGCCCTCGCGGAGCAGCTCCACGGCGGTGGCCAGGGAGGTCATGGCGTCTTCGAATTCCGCCCGCTGGTAGAGGACGCGCCCCTCGTTGAAGGCCGTCTGGCCGGGGCCGAGGAAGGCATCCTGCAGGACGAGCGACTCGCGCCCGGCCAGGCGCGCGCGGACGTCCGCCGGCGGGATGGGGTCGAGTCTGCCCGTCGCCGCCAGCGCGTCGGCGAGCTGTTGCGCGGCAGCCAGGTTGCCGTCTTCGTCCCATGTCTGGACGTGGGCACCGACGATGGCCACTTCCGCTCCCCAGGCGCTGCGCACCGGCGCGCTGCAGGTGAGCGTCAGCAGGAGGGCGAGGGCGGTCGACCGCGACATTGCTTCCTCTCGGGGTGGCGGGCACCCGGGGCTGGTCAGGGCGCAGCCTACCACCGCCTCGCAGCGCTGCGCGCACAAGCCCGCTTGTCGCGGTCGTTGCCCGCGCGGCGACGCTGTGGTTACGATGCGCGGCCGTCAGGAGGAAGTCTGTCCGTCACCCGCCCGTGGGTGGCAGCCGCCGCGCTCGCGGTGGTCGCCCTGTGCTGCGTCGGTCGCTCGGCCCACGCCGGTCCCTTCGGCCCCTCCCTCGACGAGGGGGACGAGGGCTCCTACGTCATGGCGGACGATAGTGCAGTGGATGACGCCGCCGACACCGGCGTCGGCGGCGGGTCGAGCTGCGACCTCTTCCACCTCGCCGACGGCGTGCAGCTCCCCGACAACCCGGCGCTCTACACCATCTGGGATGCGCGCAACGCCTGGGGCACGCCGCGCCTCATCGACGTGCTCACCGACGTCTCCGAAGAGATGCTCTGGAAGGTCCCGGACGCCGACCCGCTGATGATCGGCGACATGAGCCGGCGGGGTGGCGGCTACCTGCACGGCCACCGCTCGCACCGCGGGGGGCTCGACGCCGACGTCGGGATCTACTCGGGCCACGCCCAGCAGAGCACGACCGGGCTGCGCACCGTCGCGGTGTCTGACCTCGACCTCGACACCAACCTCACCTTCGTGCTCACCCTGCTGGGCACGGGAGAGGTGGAGCGCATCCTCCTCGACCGGGGCCACATCGCGGCGCTGCGCCGCTACGCCATCGACAGCGGACGCCTGACCGAAGAAGAAGCCCACCGGATCTTCATCCTGCCGGGGGACGGGCTGGACGTCAGCCCGTTCTCGCTCGATGGCGTGGTGCACCACGTGCCGGGCCACAAGCACCACTTCCACGTTCGGGTTCGTTGCGGCGATTGATTCCTGCGGACCCTGTGAGTCACGCCAGGGCGCTCAGGCCCCAGCGCGCTTGAGCTTGCGCCACAGCGTGCTGCGATCGATGCCGAGCAGCCGGGCCGCGGCGGAGACGTTGCCGTCGGTCGCGGCCATGGCCCGATCGATGGCCTGGGCTTCGGCTTCCGCGAGGGTGAGCAGGCTGGCGGTGTCGTGGTCGGTCGGGCCGCCGTCGAGGTGGGCAGGCTCGATGGGGCCCGCGCAGGCACGCACCGCGGCTGCGCGGACGGTGGCCGCGAGCTGGCGTACGTTGCCCGGCCACGCGCGCCTCGCGAGAGCGGCCATGGCCTCGGCGGTGACAGCGGGGGCCTCGGCGGTGACGGCGGGGGCTTCGTCGCTGGTGTCGGCGGCCACCCGCCGCAGCAGCGCCGCGGTCAGCAGGGGGAGGTCGTCGAGGCGCTCGGCGAGGCTGGGCACGCGCAGGGTGGCGCCACGCAGGGCGTTCTTCAGCGTCCGCGGCAGGTCATCGTCGCTGCGGGCGGTGAGCACGAGGCGTGCGCCTTGCAGGGACAGCTCGCGGTCACCCCACCGGGTCGAGCCCCAGGTGAGGAGGCGGGCGAGGTGGACGAGGGCGTCGGCGTCGGCGGCGTCCACGCGGCAGAGCACGACCGTCCCGTCCTGTGCGCGCGCCAGCGTGCGGCCGAGGATGTCGGCGAGACGGGGTGAGGCCACCGCTGCTTCCGTCAGGACCTCCAGCGGGAGGTGACCGCGTTGGGAGACGGCGTGCAGTGCTTCGGCGGCCCGGCGCTTGCCGGAACCCTCCGCCCCCAGGACGAGCACGGGTGTGTCGCAGGGGCCGAGCTCTTCGATGCGATCGTAGACGGCCTGCATGCGCGATGACCGTCCCACCAGCCCGTGCAGGCTGCGCCGGGTGCGCAGGGCGCGCTCCAGGGCGCGCACGTCCCGCTGATCCTGGATGAGCTCGATGCCGGCGATCGGCACCCCGTCGGGGCCACGGACGACGAGCATGCGGGTGTTGGCGTGCACCAGCTCGTCGTCGAGGCGACGGTAGAACAGGGCGATCACGTCGTCGTTGGGGAGGCCCTCGCTGGCGCGGGTCAGCGGGCAGGCCAGCGCGCAGCTCGGGCTGTCGAGCAGCTCGCGACAGCCGCAGCCGGTGCCGGCGTCGGGCCCGCGGCCCAGCAGCTCGCGAGCCCGCTGGTTGATGGCGAGCACGCGGCGGGTGCGGGCGTCGATGACCACCGCGCCGTCCGAGCTGCACTCGAGCAGGCCGCGGACCAGGGGGTTGTCGAGCAGGCCCTGCAGGTCGCCGTCGGGAAGGGTGATCTCCATGTGCAAGCGCACTATCCCGCCGCCGGGCGGGTCCCAGGGGGCGCGGCCGACCAACGACGTCGACGCGCCGTTCCTGCACGTGCCCCTGTCGCGGGGCGTCCGGGCCCCGAGGGCGGTCAGTACTGCGGGGTCAGGCTGATCGGGTCGACGGTGGCGTGGTCGCCCATGGCCTGGACGCGCGCGAGCTGCACGCCCTGGGTCCCGATGGAGAGCACGACGAGGCCGGCGTCGGGGACCATGCTTCCCGGCGTCACCACGATCTCCCGGCCGTCGGGCAGGCCGACGATGGCGCGCGGGGGCTGTGCTTCGGGCAGGGTGCTGACCAGCCGG
>CAZRFD010000167.1:0-14785 GCA_964599085.1 uncultured Enterobacterales bacterium
ACCGCTAACTGGCTGTAATGGCTACATTTGTTCGATTTAGGTGGTCAACCCAGGGAGTGCTACTCCACGACTTAGGTCCGAAAACAGGATCGAACGGGGCGGGAAGAGCGTCCCCGGCCGAGTTCTGTCCGCCAGCCGCGGCCGCCCCCACGCCGCCGCCCCGCCCCCGCGCCGCGCTCAGCCCCAACCGCCACCCGGATCGCCGCCCCCCCACCGCCGCCCCCGCGCCGCGCTCAGCCCCAACCGCCGCCCCCGCCGCCGCCTCCACGCGGCCGCCCTCACGCCGCCGCCCCCCGCCCCCGCCACCCCATCAAGGCGTCAGCGAGAACTCGTCGATGACGTTGTCGTCGATGTCCCGCACCACCACGTCCATGGAGTCGGGGCCGACGTCGGCGATGACGTAGTGTTCGATCGGTTCACTGACCGCGTTGAACCAGTCCGGGTCCGTGCCGGTGTACAGCGGGGCGCCGGCACCACCGGTGACGAGGTAGACGGTGCCCTCTCCAGCTGCGACCTCGGCGCCGTCCTTGATGGGGACGCTGCGCTCGTAGGTGTGGTTGTGCCCGGCGGTGACGAGCTGGACGCCACCGTTCTCGAAGGCCGGGCTCCAGGCTTCGCGGACGTCCAGATCGCTGCCGTGGTTCGTGCAGATGCTGTACTCGGTGTGGTGGTGGCTGGCGATCTTCCAGGTGGCGCTGGCGGACGCCAGCTCGGACTCGATGAACTTGCGCTGGACGTCGCTGATGTCGCTGGAGTCACGCACGGTGTCGTTGAGCGTGAGCACCAGCATGGATCCGTAGTCCACGGCGAACCACTCTTCGTTGCCCGGGGCGGCGAACTGGGCGAAGTAGTGCTGGGCGAGGAACTCGTGGTTGCCGTGGGCGGGGACCAGGACCGTGTTGGCCAGCACGTCGCCCGTGGCTTCGAACCAGTCGTCCCACTGTGACTGCAGCGAGCCGATGTCGACCATGTCACCGTTGAAGATGATGAAGTCCGGCTGCCGTTCCGCCGCGGCTGCCAGGACCTGGCCCCAGGTGGCGTAGTTGTTGCGCGAGTCGCCGAGGATGGCCACGCGGAAGCTGTCGAAGCTGCCCGGCGCACCGGGGGATGCATAGGTGTAGGTGTCCGACCAGTGGCCGTCCCCGCCGACGCGGTAGCTGTAGGCCGTGGCCGGTTCCATCAGGCCGCACAGGCGGACCTCGTGGATGCGCTGGTCGCCCTCTCCCGCGGCTGCGCCGCCGTACAGGAAGCTGTAGCCCTCGACCCGGGTGGCGTTGTCGGGGAAGCCGTCGCTGGGCCCGAACTCGATGACGCTGGCCAGGGTGTCGATGTCGGTGCGCCACAGCACGGCCACGCTGCGGGAGGTGTCGCGCCCCGGCCACTGCAGGTGCACGTGGAAGGGGTCGGGGTCGGTGCTGCCGAAGCTGTCTTCGTGCGGCTGTGCCGGGATGGGGTCGCTGCTGGCGGCCCAGGGGATGGTGACGGCCGGGTCGCAGTCTTCGAAGACGTCGCCGCCGTCGGTGCTGCCGCCGTCGCCGGCCGAGCCCATGGGGCTGCCGTCGTCGCCGGGGTTGCAGGCCAGCAGCAGGGTCAGGCCGAGGAGCATGTCAGTCACCGAGGAGGGGAGGGGATCACCAGCGAAGCTGGGCGCTCGCGAGCAGCATGTCGTCGGCATAGCCCGTCGTGCCAGCTTGCGGCTCGGCTTCCTGCCGCAAGATCCACGCAAGCAGGAGGGTCGCGTCGTCCATCCCGACGAACAGGGGGCGGCCGGCGAGCACCTTGGCCCCCACGGTGATCTCGCGGCGGGCCTGGTCCGGATCGGGGGCCGACGAGGCCGCGGCGTCGAGGTCCGGGTCCCGCGCGTCCAGACGCGCCAGCAGGGCGAGGTGATCCCATGCCCAGGGCACACCCGGCGGGAACAGCGCTGCCTGCACCTGGTAGCCCCCGTTGGTCGACGCGACGGCGCCGCCCTCGTCCAGCTCGCGGCCGAGGGTCGCGCTGGCCACGAGGTTGAAGGGCCGCCAGTGCAGGAACAGGTCGGCGCCAGCGCGCTCGGAAGCACCCCCGCCCGCGTCCTCGTGCGAACCGAAGGCGCCGATGGTCAGCGTGGTCAGCGGGTTGTAGCTGCCCACGGGGACGCCGCGGTGGCCGAGCAGCCGCCAGTCGGGGCGCAGCAGGTCGCGGTGCTCGCCGATGCCACCCAGCGGGCTCACCTCGACCCGTCCGGCGACCAGCAGCCCCCCGTCGGGGTTGCCGTTGGTGGCCCCGCCGCTGACGCCGCCGTCGCCGTTGAACACCCCGACGTTCCAGGCCAGCACGTGGCGCCCGACGAAGCCGTGCAGTGCCGCCCCTGTGTCCCGCCCGGGCCCGGCGCGGGTGCTCAGGCTGCGGTCCGGCAGCAGCAGGCGGTCGTCGGCCACCGCGCGGTCGTGGGCGCCGGGGACCGGGAAGCGCCCGACCCGGAGCTGCGCGGGGTGGCCGAGGCGCAGGTCTGCGTAGCCATCGGCGAGGTGCGGGCTCCCGGCCAGCTCGACGTCGATGCGGGCCGCCAGCGACAGGCCGCGCCAGCCGTCGATGGCCGTCGGGTCGGTGCGCGACAGCCAGGTGGCGTCGGCGAAGACGCGCGCCCTGCGCAGCGAGAACGCGGTGGTGGACGTGGTCCCGACCAGGTCGTCGCCCTGCTGCCAGGTCAGCCAGGGCTGCAGCCACGCGCCTGGCAGGACATCGGGCGGGGTCGGCTTGCGCGGCGCGAACTCCGACCGTGGTCCGGCCTGGGCGGTCGACAGCAGGGTCAGCAGGGCGAGGAACATCGAGTCGGCAGCTTACTTCGGAGCGCCGCCGGCCATGGGGGGAGGACGCGCTGTCGCGGGCCCTCGCCGACCCTCGCGTTAGCCGGCCGCATGGCGCAAGACCCCGCTCAGCCGGCCCCGCCGGGGCTCGTGGCCGCCGTCGACCTCGGCAGCAACAGCTTCCACCTCATGGTCGCCCGCTTCGAGGGCGAGCGGCTGGTCGTCATCGACCGCATCAAGGAGCGGGTGCGGCTGGCCGCCGGCCTCGACGCCGACGGGCGGCTGACGCCGGAAGCCCAGGAGCGCGGGCTGGCCTGCCTGGAGCGCTTCGGTCAGCGTCTCGCCGACATGCCGCCGGGCAGCGTCCGGGCGGTCGGCACCAACACCCTGCGCCGCGCCAAGAACCGGGTCGCCTTCCTGGTCCGGGCCCGCCAGGCCCTGGGCCACCCCATCGAGGTGGTCAGCGGCCGCGAGGAAGCCCGCCTCGTCTACCTGGGAGTCGCCCACAGCGTCGCCGATCCCATCGCCGACGCCCGCCGCCTCGTCATCGACATCGGCGGCGGCTCGACCGAGGTCATCATCGGCGAGAACCTCGTGCCCCTGGCCGCCGAGAGCCTGCACATGGGCTGCGTCAGCTACAGCCTGCGCTTCTTTGCTGACGGCCGCCTGACGGCCGACCGCTTCCGGCGGGCCACCATCGCCGCCCGCCTGGAGATGGAGCCCCACAAGAAGCGCTTCCGGTCGCTGTCCTGGGAGCGGGCGCTGGGGTCGTCTGGGACCATCAAGGCCATCGGCGCCATCTTCGAAGCCCAGGGCTGGGGCACCAGCATCACGCGCAAGGGCCTCGACCGCCTGCGCCAGCAGCTCGTCGCCGCCGGCTCCGTGGATGCGCTGGCGGTCCCCGGCCTGGCCGAGGATCGCCGCGAGGTCATCGCCGGTGGCCTCGCCGTGCTCCAGGGCGTGATGCGCGGCCTGCGCCTGGACGCCATCGAAGCCGCCACGGGCAGCATCCGCGACGGCGCCCTGCTCGACCTCTTCCGCCGAAAGCGCAGCCTGGACGCTCGCGACGCCACCGTCCTCGACCTCGCCACCCGCTGGGGGGTCGACAGCCTGCAGGCCGCCCGCGTCGAGCGCACCGCGCGCCAGCTCCTCGCCCCAATTGCGGCCTCCTGGCAGCTCGAAGACCCCGAGCTGGCCAAGGTGCTCGCCTGGGCGGCGCGGCTGCACGAGCTGGGCCTGTCCATCGCCCACCCCAGCTACCACAAGCACGGCGCCTACATCCTCGCCCACGCTGACATGCCCGGCTTCTCGCGCCAGGACCAGCAGGTGCTCTCGCTGCTCGTCGGCAGCCACCGCCGCAAGCTGCGCCCGCACCTCTTCGACGTGCTCCAGCCCGGCCTGCGGGCCCGCGCCATGCGCCTCTCCGTGCTGCTGCGCGTCGCCGTGCGCCTGCGCCGCTCCCGCTCGGATCGCCCGCTGCCGCCCATCGCCGTGAGCGCCCCCGGCAAGCGCTGCCTGTCGCTCGGCTTCCCCGCCGGCTGGCTGGCCGACCACCCCCTGACCGCCGCCGACCTGGACCGGGAGCAGGTCTACCAGGCCGAGGTCGGGCGCGAGCTGGTCGTGGGCGAGGGCTGACGGCGCCCCGCCCCGACGGGCAGGGCCTACCGCCCCAGCTTCTCCATGAGCTGCTCCTGGGCGCAGGTCGGCGTCTCGCTCGGCGTGCGGCGGACGTAGCTGCCGTCCCCCTGGAGCTGCCAGGCCTGGGTGTCGTCGCGCCAGTAGACGTCGAGCCCCTCCTCGACCACGCGGGCGTGCAGCGCCGGATCGTGCACCGGCCAGGCCGCTTCGACGCGACGGTGCAGGTTGCGGTTCATCCAGTCGGCGCTCGCACAGTAGACGAGGTCTTCGCCGCCGGCGTGGAAGCGGTAGACCCGGGAGTGTTCGAGGAAGCGCCCGACCACGCTGCGCACCGTGATGTTGTCGGACACGCCCGGGACGCCGGGGCGCAGGCAGCAGATCCCGCGCACCAGCAGGTCGATGCGCACGCCTGCCTGGCTGGCGTCGTACAGGGCGGCGATGATGGACGGTTCCGACAGCGCGTTCATGCGCGCGACGATGGCGGCCGGGCGGCCGGCGCGGGCTTCGGCGGCCTCGAAGGCGATCCGTTCGTGCAGCCAGCGGTGCAGGGTGAACGGTGACTGGAGGAGCTGGCCGAGAGCTTCGGCGTGGCCGAGGCCGGTGAGCTGGGTGAACAGCTTGTGGACGTCTTCGCCGAACTGTTCATCGGCGGTCAGCAGGCCGAAGTCCGTGTACGCCCGGGCCGTCCCGGCGTGGTAGTTGCCGGTGCCCAGGTGGACGTAGCGGCGGAGCTGCCCCTCCTCCCGCCGCACGATGAGCGTGAGCTTGGCGTGGCACTTGCGCCCGACGACGCCGTAGACGACGTTGGCGCCGACCTCCTCGAGGCGGTCGGCGAGGTCGATGTTCGCCGCCTCGTCGAAGCGGGCGCGCAGCTCGACCACGGCCGTGACCACCTTGCCGGCCTGGGCGGCGTCCACGAGGGCGTCCACCAGCGGGGAGTCGTCGCCTGTGCGGTACAGGGTCTGCTTGATGGCGAGCACGTCGGGGTCGCGGGCGGCTTCCTGGAGCAGCTCGACGACCGGCTGGAAGGACTGGTAGGGGTGGTGCAGCAGGATGTCGCCGCTGGTGATGGCTTCGAAGGGATCTTCGGCGTCGGCGAAGCGGTCGGGGATCCGCGGCACGTGGGGCGGGTACTTGAGGTGGGCGGCGTCGACCAGGCCGACGACGGCGCCGATGCGGTGCAGGTTGACCGGTCCGTCCACCTTGTACAGATCGTCGGGGACCAGGTCGAACTGGTGCAGCAGGAAGTCGGCGACGCGGTCGGGAGCGCCCTGGGCGACCTCCAGCCGGATCGCTTCTCCGTAGCGGCGGCCGGCCAGCTCGCCCTGGAGCGCCTGCTTGAGGTTGGCGACCTCTTCCTCGTCCACCCACAGGTCGCTGTTGCGGGTGACCCGGAACTGGTGGCAGCCCGTCACCGTCATGCCCGGGAAGAGGTCTTCGACATGGGCGTGGATGATGGAGGAGAGCAGGACGAAGTCGTGGCCCCGGCGGTCGGCCGTGCGCGGGAGCTGGATGAGGCGTGGCAGGCAGCGGGGCACCTGGAGCACGGCGAGGCCGCTGTTGCGGCCGAAGGCGTCGTCGCCGTCCACGGTGATGAGGAAGTTGAGCCCCTTGTTGAGCACCTTGGGGAAGGGGCGGACCGGGTCGAGGCCCACCGGCGTCAGCACCGGCTGCACCTGGTCGTGGAAGTAGGTGCGGGCCCAGGCGCGGATCTGCTTCGTCCACCGGCTGCGGCGCGGGATGCGGATGCCCTCGGCTTCCAGGGCCGGCAGGAGCTGTTCGTTGAGGGTGGCGTACTGCTGCGCCACGAGGTCGTGGGCCACGACACTGACGTGGTGCAGCACTTCCGCGGGGAGCATGCCGTCGCGTTCCGCCTTGCCCGGCAGCGCATGCGCCCGCTGCTTGACGCCGGCGACCCGGATCTCGAAGAACTCGTCGAGGTTGCTGCTGCAGATGGTCAGGAAGCGCAGCCGCTCCAGCAGCGGCACGGACGCGTCGAGCGCCTGGGCCAGGACGCGCCGGTTGAATTCGAGCAGCGACAGCTCGCGGCTCAGGTAGAGGGCGGGGTCGACCGCGACGGTGTCGGGCGCCAAGGGGACCTCCGTGGGCAAGGCAGGACCGGATCCCAGCATGACCCGTCTTGACCCCCGCGGCGAGGCCGCGTGACGCATGCTGTCTTCGCCACCGGCGGCCGGGCCCGGCATCCTCTACGCTGGGACGCGAGCCCCAGCCCGACCCGCCGGTGAGACCCGCTCCCCTCCGCTCCGGGCTATGCCCATCCTCGATCTCCCGCCGCCACCCTGGAGCCACGATTAGTACCGGCCCCGCCTTCATCCCCGCGGTCCTCGAGTTCTGGTTCGGCAGCGCCGATCCGGGGGCGGCGGTGGCCAGCCGCACCGCCCTGTGGTTCCGCGGCGGCTCCGACATGGACGGCGAGATCACCGATCGCTTCGGCGCGACGCTGGACGACCTCGCCGCCGGCAAGGGCGAGTCCTGGCTGCGCACGCCGGGCGGGCGGCTCGCCTACGTCGTGGTCCTCGACCAGTTCTCGCGGAACGTCTACCGCGGCAGCCCACGCGCCTTCCGCCAGGACGGACAAGCGCTGCGCGCCACCCTCGGCGGGCTCGAGGTCGGCGTGGACAAGCAATTCGGGCTGCACCAGCGGGCCTTCTTCTACCTGCCTCTCGAACACTCCGAAGACCCGACCACGCAGGAGCGCTCCATCGAGTGCTTCTCGTCGCTGACCGACCTGGCCACCACCGATGAAGAGCGGCAGGCGGCGGCCACCTACCTGCGCTTCGCCGAAGACCACAAGCGGATCATCGAGCGCTTCGGCCGCTACCCGCACCGCAACATGGCGCTGGGCCGGACGACGACCTCGGACGAGTGGAGCTACCTGCGGCGCCCGGGCGCGGGCTTCTGAGTCGCGGGACCATCGGCGGTGCCTCATGCGAGGGCGGGCGATAGCGGGCAGCCGGAGGCCTCCATGACCCGCGTCTGCTTCGTCTGCCTGGGCAACATCTGCCGCTCCCCCACGGCCGAGGGCGTGATGCGCCACCTCGTGCAGGAAGCCGGGCTCGGCGACGAGATCGCGGTCGAGAGCGCTGGGACCGGTGCCTGGCATGTCGGCGAGCCACCGGACGCGCGGGCGACGGCGGCGGCGGCGCGGCGGGGGATCCGCCTGCACGGGCAGGCCCGGCGCTTCGAGCCGGGGGACTTCGCGCGCTTCGACTACGTGCTGGCCATGGACCGCAGCAACCGCGCGGCGCTGATGCGCCTGGCCGGCGATGGCCCCGAGCTGCGCAAGGTGGCCCTGCTGCGGGACTTCGACCCCGGCGCCCCCTTCGACGCCGAGGTGCCCGACCCCTACTACGGGGGACCCGACGGCTTCGAGACAGTGCTCGACGTCTGCGAGCAGGCCTGCCGGGGCCTGCTGGAGCACCTGCGGCGGTGAGCCGCTTCGACGCCGTGGGGCGCGCGCTCGGGGCGCGGGTGCTGGACGTCCAGCCGGTGACCGGCGGGGACATCAACGCCGCGGCCCGACTGTCGCTGTCCGACGGCCGCCGGGTCTTCGTCAAGCACAACGACCGGGCGCCGGCGGGCATGTTCGAGGCGGAAGCCGCCGGCCTGCGCTGGCTCGGCGAGCCCGGTGTGATCGGGGTCGCCGAGGTGCTGGCCGCGGGGGCGGACTGGCTGGCCTTGTCGTGGATCGAGCCGGGGCGGGCCACGGACCAGACCTGGGAGCGCCTCGGCCGGGAGCTGGCTGCCCTGCACGCCGTGGGGGCGCCGGCCTTCGGAGGCCCGGATGGCTTCATCGGCACCCTGCCGCAGGCCGGCGGGGCCGAGGACGACTGGGCCTGCTTCTACGGGGAGCATCGCCTCCGCCCCCAGCTCCGGGCGATGGTGGACCGGGGGCTGGGGCGGGGCCTGGCTCCGCGGCTCGACGCCCTCCTCGACACGCTCCCCGAGCGGGTCGGGGCGCCCGAGCCCCCCGCGCGCCTGCACGGCGACCTCTGGGGCGGCAACCTCGTGGTGGCGTCGGACGGCGCGCCGGTGCTGGTCGACCCGGCGGCCTTCGCTGGTCACCGCGAGGTCGACCTCGCCATGATGCAGCTCTTCGGGGGCTTCGATGCGCGCACCTTCGCGGCCTACGAAGAGGTCCGGCCGCTGGCCCCCGGCGCCGCCGAGCGCGTGCCCCTCTACCAGCTCTACTACCTGCTGGTGCACGTCAACCTGTTCGGGGCCGGCTGGGTGCCACGGGTCGACGACTGCCTGCGCCGCCTGGGGCTGCCGTGAGCGCTGGACCGACGCGGCGGCGGGTGCTGCAGGGGGCCGCGGCCGCTGCGCTGCTGCCCCGTGCGGCTCGCGCCGGGCGCCGCCATGTCGTCGTGGTCGGCGGGGGGCCCGCGGGCCTGTCTGCGGCGGTCGAGCTGGTCGAGGCCGGCCTGGCGGTCACCCTGTGCGAGGCCACGGATCGCCTCGGCGGGAAGGCCCGAGGCTGGACGCTCAAGGAGGGCGGGCGGCGGCGCGGCGCGGTGCTGGAGATGGAGCACGGCGCCCACGCTGTCGGCGTCGGCGACGCAGCACTGCTGTCGCTGCTGTCCCGCTACGGACTGGACGGCGCGCTGGGTGAGCCGGTCCTGGCCACACCGCAGCCGGAGCCGCCGGGCTGGCGGCGCACGCTGCGGGTGGCGGCCCGGGGCGAGGGCGATCGAGCCAGCGCCGCGCTGATCGCCGCCGGGCGCTACCTCGCGGCATCGGAGCCCGCGGTGGCTGACCCGGCAGCGGCGGCGTGGATCGCTGGCGGGGCGCGCTACCTGGCGGGCACGGCCGGCGAGTGGCTGTGGGAGCCGCTCGGTGACGTGGTGCGCGGTTTTGGCGGGGTGGTGCGGCTCTCCACCCGGGTGCGGGGCTTGCGGGTCGAGGGCGGCGCGTGCACCGGCGTACGCCTGGGGCTGCCGGCGGCGCGGCTGCGGGTCGAGGATGGCGCGCTGGGCAGCGTTGTGGGCGAGGAGCGGTCGGTCTTCGTGCAGCGGGTCGGCGGTGGGCTCGTGGCCGTGCGCGCGCGCTGTACCCACGACGGCGCAACGCTGGTGCTGTCGGAGGGCCGCCTGTGCTGCCCCCGGGATGGGAGCTGCTTTGCGCTGGACGGGGCGGTCGCGATGGGCCCGGCGGTCACCGCCCTGCCACCCCTGCCGGTGCGCCGAGTCGATGCCGGAGTCGACGTGGAGCTTCCCGAGACGGCCTGGGATGTCGGCGCCGACGCTGTGGTCCTCGCGGTGGACCTGCCCTCGGCGCAGCGGCTCGCTGGCGACCTCGTTCCGGCCTTGTCGGGGCTGCAGGGCAGCGGCTACGCCGTCGCCCGCTTCTGGCTCGACCGGGACGTGGCCGAGGGGCGGCCAACCGTCGGGCTGCTCTCGGGCACCGCCCGGCGGGGCCTGCTGCTCCATCGCCTCCAGGAGCGTGCCGCCATCTGGGCCGACCGCGTGTCCATGGCACCGCGCGCGCCGCTCGGCAGCGTCATCGAGCTGCAGGCGGCGGCGGTGCCCCCGACCTCCATGGCAGCGCGCGTGGCCCTCCTCGACGAGCTGGAGGCCGCGCTGTGGGGCGCCTGGCCGGAGCTTGCGGGCGCCCGGATCCACGCTCGGACCCTGGTCGCGGGGGATGGCCTGTGGGCGGGGCCCGCGGCCGCGGTCGGCGTGCAGGCCCCCGTCGCTGGCCTGCTGCTGGCCGGCGACTACGTGCAGCTTCCCGGCGCCGGCGCGCTCATGGAGCGCGCGGTGGCCACGGGGAGAGCGGCGGCGGTGCTTGCGGCGAGCGCATGAATCGGTCCCCGCGCCTCTTGACCTCCGTTGCCGGGGCACCATAGAAGCGGCACGCAACCGGCTGGTGCCGCTGCCTCGCATTCCCTGGAGCGCGACGTGGCTTCGTCCCCTGACCACCGGCGCGTGCTCGATGTCCCCCGCTTCGCCCAACCCGACGACACGTCCTGCGGGCCGACCTGTCTCTCGCAGGTCATGGCCTTCTACGGCGAGGCAACCGATGTCGCCCACCTGTCGTCTCGCGTCCAGCGGAACCCGGACGGTGGCACGCAGGCCGTGCACCTCGCAGGACTCGCCCTCGAGCTTGGCTACGACGTGCGGCTCTACCCCTTCGGGGTCCAGGTCTTCGACCCGACCTGGTGGGATCTCGGCGCCGACGCCCTCGAGGGCCGGCTCGAAGCGCGGGCGCATCGACTGCGGGTGGACGGGGCCGCCCCGCACCTCGTCGACGAAGTGCTCGCCTGGCAGGGCTGCCTCCGGGCGGGTGCCCGGGTGGACTTCCGGGAGCCGAACCCCTCCCTGCTCGTCTCCATCCTCGACCGCGGCCACCCCATCATCGCTGGCCTGAACGCCACCTGGCTCTACCGCGAGGCGCGCTGCCGCCCCGACGACAACGAGGACGACGACATCGGCGGCTGGCCGGTGGGTCACTTCGTCGTGGTGCGCGGCTACACCGGCCGCGGCAAGCACTTCCACATCCTCGATCCCTCGGACGAGGCTGCCCCCCACCTGCACCCGGCGGGCGCGGCCCGCGGGACCTACCCCCTCCCCGCTGATCGCCTCACCCACGCGATCCTGCTCGGCGACAGCACGCGGGATGCCGTCGTCGTCGAGATCTGGCCCGGACGCCGCGCTGCGGCAAGGACTTGCTGACATGCCCGAGAACCCATCGCCACGGCCTGGTGCCGTCGTCACCATCGTCCTGTCGGAGGGCGACGCGCTGCCCCCAGGCGAGGGCGTGCGCTGTGTGAGCGCCGGTGACTTCCTCGCCGGACGCGTCCAGGTCGATCCCGGTCGCCCCGTCGTCAACCTCTGCCGGGAGCGCGGCTACCTCTCGCATGCTTGGTACGTGTCGCTGCTCGCCGAGGCCCGCGGCTGCGTGCCCCTGCCCGAACCGGCCCTGCTGGAGGCCCACCTCGACCGGCGCGCCCGCGACCGCGCACTCCGCGAGGAAGGGGTTGACCTGCTCGACCGCGAGGAGATCGAGGCGCGGGTGCAGGCCATGATCGAGGCCGGCGTGCCGGCACCCGGTGGCGTCCCCATCGTCGACGATCCCGACGAACCCAAGCCACGCCTGCCGACCGCCGACGAGCGGCTCGTCTTCCGCATCTTCGCCGGGCGTCCCTGGCCGACGACCAGCGCGGCCGGCCAGCCCGCGCTGCCGAGGCTCGCCCGCAGGATCTTCAACGCCTGGCCGCTGCCGCTGGCCCAGGCCGAGCTGGTCCGGGACGCGGGCCGGTGGCGGCTCGTCGACCTCCGCCCCGTCGACCTCGACGAGCTGTCCGACGGCGAGCGGGTCGCCCTCGTGGATGCCTGCGCCGGCCTGCGCCTCTCACCACCCGCCACGTACGACGGCACGCCGAGCCTCGCCGTGCTGTGGAGCGGGGCGGACCCCGCCTGCGCGTCGACCTCGGAGACCATCGATCGCCTGGCCCGGGTCGCCCGCCGCTCTGGCCTGCGGGTGGAGCGCATCGGTCCCGACGACCTCGATCGCCTCGGCGAGCACGACGCGCTCTTCATCCGCACGCTGACCGGGGTCGACCAGCCATCCTGGCGCTTCGCGACCCGGGCCGAGGCCCTGGGCATGCCCGTCATCGACCACCCGACAACCATCGTCCGGTGCAGCAACAAGGTCTACCTGCAGGAGCTGCTGTCTCGCGCGGGCCTCGCCACTCCCCCGACCGTGATCTTCGGGCGCGACGAGACCTGGGAGGAGCTGACCGACACCCTGGGCACGCCCCTGATCGTCAAGGTCCCGGATGGGTCCTTCTCGACGGCGGTGTTCAAGATCGCCAGCGCCGAGGACTTCGCCGAGCGTGTGCCGCCGCTGCTTGAGCGGTCGCCGCTGCTCGTCGCCCAGGCCTTCCTGCCGACCAGCTTCGACTGGCGCATCGGCGTGCTGGACGGTCGCCTCCTGTACGCGGCGCGCTACCACATGGTGCACGGACACTGGCAGATCCGCGCGGTGAAGGGCGCATCCGTGCGCTTCGGGCGGGTCGAGGCGGTGCCGCGCGACCAGGTGCCGAAGACGGTCCGGAAGCTGGCGACCAGCGCCGCCGCCCTCGTCAGCGACGGCCTGCTGGGCCTCGACATCAAGGAGACCGCGCAGGGGCCCGTCGTCGTCGAGATCAACGACAACCCGAACATCGACGTCGGCTACGAGGACACGGTCGAGGGGGATCGCCTCTACGAGGGGTTGGTCGCGTGGTTCATGCGGCGGCTGAACGCGCGGGTGGGGGCGCCGCCGCCCGTGGCGAAGCCGGCGTCCCGGTCCCGGGCGCGCGACCAGCTCGACGCGCTGCGCCGCCCCATCGGCCGGGTGGGCCCTGCGCGCACGACGCCCTATGGGCCGCTCGACGTCGTCGGCATCGAGCTGGAGTACAGCGTCGTCGACCGCGACCTCAACGTCGCCCACCTCGCCGAGGAGACCCTCGCCATGGTCGGCGGGCGGCCCTGTTCCGACGTCGACCTCGGACGGGTCGGGATCAGCAACGAGATCGTCGATCACGTGCTCGAGCTGAAGAACGTCGAGCCCCACCGGGAGCTGCAGCGTGCCGAGGCGGACCTCGTCGAGGGTGTGCGCCGCGTCTCGCTGTTGCTCGACGACCGCTTCCGGGCGCGCCTGCTGCCGGGTGGCATGCACCCCTGGTACGACCCGCGGGACGCGCGGCTGTGGCGGCGGGCGGGCAGCAGGATCTACGAGACCTATGCCCGGCTCTTCGACGTCCACACCCACGGCTGGGCCAACGTCCAGGCCGTCCACGTCAACCTGCCCATGGGTTCGCCAGAGGACGCCACCGCGATGATGAACGCGGCGCGGCTGCTCGTGCCCTACCTGCCGGCGCTGGCGGCCAGCTCTCCCCTGGTCGAGGGGGAGCTGACACAGGCCGTCGACAACCGCGTCGCCTGGCTGCTGGAGCACCAGGCCCGCATCCCCGAGTCCATGGGCCGCCTCGTGCCCCACCCACTCGCCCGGTACGCTGACTACCGCCGGGACGTGCTGGGGCCGATGTATGCGGCCATCGACAAGCTGCCGGACGCCGGGCGGCTCCGTGCCGAGTACCTCAACGCCCGAGGTGCCGTCTTCAAGCCCAGCCGGATGGCCATGGAGGTGCGGATCCTCGACGTGCAGGAGTGCGTCGCCATGGACGTCGCCATCGCCTGGTTCGTCCGCCGGGCGCTCCGCTGGCTGATGGCCAACCTCCACAGGCTGGCCGAGGCTCCGCAGGTGCAGCTCGAGGACGACCTGCTGGCCGTGGCGCGCGCCGGCTCCCGCGCGCGGGTGCTCGCACCCTTCGTGGGCCTCGACAACCGGCGTGGCACCGACGGTCGGGTGGAGGCCCGCGACGTCGTGGCCTGGCTCTTCGACAAGGTCGATCACCGCGTCCCCAAGGCCGAGGTCGGCTACCGGGACCTCGTCGGGCAGGTCGTGGAGCACGGCAGCCTCGCCGAGCGCATCCTCGCCCGCCTGCGGCCGCTGGCGGACGCGGGCGACCAGGAGTTCACCGACGCCGCCCGCAGGGTGTGGATCGAGCTGGCCGACTGCCTCGTCGACAACCGACCCTGGTCGGGACGGAGCGCCTGAGGTGCCCCTGCTGCTGACCTGCGAGCACGCGCGGCCCGATCTGCCGCGGGGGATGGCCTGCGACATCGACCCGGCCAGCGCCGCGGGGCACGTCCTGTGGGACCCCCTTGCCTTCGATCTGGCCGTGCTCGTGGCCCTGGGCACCGGTGCGCCGCTGCTGTCCGGACAGCTCTCGCGGGCGGTCGTCGACCTCAACCGCCGCGCCGAGCGCCCGGACGTCGTGCCCGCCACCTCCTTCGGCCAGCCCATCGCGGTCAACGCCGGGCTCGACGCGTCGGCACGCCAGCGGCGCATCGCTGCCTTGCACGCACCCTACCGGCGAGCCGTGCGCGCCGAGGTGGACCGCGCCATCGCGCGGGGGGGGTGCGCCCACATCTCCGTGCACAGCTTCACCGCCACCCTCGACCCGGCACGTCGGAGCTATCCGCTGAGCCTGCTCTTCGACCCCGGGCGGCCGGCCGAGGTGGCCCTGGTGCAGGCCCTGGGCGACGCCATCGACCACGCGCTCGGGGTCCGCCCGCGGCTGAACGAGCCCTACCTCGGGGTCGACGAGGGCCTGACGACCTGGCTGCGCGAGCAGTTCCCCGACCCGGCCTACGCCGGCATCGAGCTGGAGCTGTGCCACGAGCTCGCCGGCGACCTCGTCGAGCCACTCGCGGCGGTGCTGACCGGCTTGTCCTTCTGACGGATCTTCCCCCATCAGGCCATCCCTCCCGATCCCCAAGCCCCAG
>CAZRFD010000168.1:0-14762 GCA_964599085.1 uncultured Enterobacterales bacterium
CGCCCTCACGCCCTCGCGCCCTCACGCCCCCGCCCCCTCACGCCCTCGCGCCCTCGCGCCCTCACGCCCCCGCGCCCTCACGCCCTCGCGCCCTCGCGCCCTCGCGACCGCGCCCTTCGCCGCCCGCCGCCAGCGCCCCCGCTCGCTCCCGCCTGCCGCCGCCGCCTGCCGCCGCCGCCCGCCGCCGCCATCCGCCGCCCGTTGCCGCCGCGGCGCCGCGCGCTCCCCGCCACCGCCCGTTCTTCAGCCCTGCGCGCGTCGCTGCCGCTCTCCCGGCCACATCACTCCTCGCGCCCCCGCCCCCTCGCGCCCTGGCCCCCGCCATGCGGTCAGCGCGTGATCAGCACCGGCACCGCGCTCTTGCGGGCCACCTTGTTCGCGGTCGAGCCGAGCAGGGCGCCGCGCAGGCCGTGGTGCCCGTGGGCCCCCATGACCACGACATCGTGCTGGCCTCCCTCGATCTCGCGGAGGATCTCGTCGGTGACCCTGCCCTGGACCACCTTCAGCAGCCGCGGCATCTGCTCGGGGACGATCTCCTCGACCCACTGCGCCATGCGTCGCTCGGCGGCGGCGCGGAGCTGCTCGGAGACCTCGACGAAGACGGGTGCGACCTCGGGGATCCCGACATCGGCGGTGAACACCTGCGGCGACTGGACGACGTTGAGGACGGTCAGCTCGCCGGTGGCTTCCGCCGCCATGCGCACAGCCAGCGACAGGGCGGAGCGGGCGTTGTCCGAGAAGTCCACGGGCACGAGGACGCGCTTGAACATGGCGAACTCCTGGTCTTCCACCCACAAGCTCGTCACCACATGGGCGCAGGACGCGGGTGTGGACGTGACAAGCTGTCGCGGCCCCGCGGCCCCGCGGCCCCGGCGCCGCAGCCCCACGGCCCCGCAGCCCGGCTGCTGCGATGCCCGAGCCCGGTCAGCTGCCCGGGGTGAAGGTCTCGACGCGGCGCCGGCGCGCGGCCTTGCGGGCGGCGCGCGGATCTTCCGGCTCTTCGTAGCGGAAGCTGGTCTTGCCGATGCGGACGATGTCGCCGCCCTTGAGCACATGTTCGTCGACGGCCTGGTCGTTGACCTTGACCGGCACCAGGAAGCTGCGCTTCGTGATGACGTGCCGCTTGCCGTTCCACTTGACGTCGGCGACGACGCCCCAGTGGAACCAGCCCTGGGTCGGGATCATCGCGCCCTTGCCGCCCAGCGTGACCGACTTGTCTTCGGGGTACCAGTAGCGGTTGGGGTCGACCAGCGAGACCAGGCGGCCGTCGTCGACGAGCCGGCGCATCCCGCTGAGGCGCTGCAGGTCCGCGGTCGTCATGGCGTAGGTGGCTTCGGCTTCGGCGGCGGCGCGGGCTTCGAGCGGCTTGTACTCGGGGAGGTACTCGACGACCCGGCCCTTGATGAAGCGGTCGTCGGCGCCGTCTCCCATGTAGACGAGTTGGTAGCGGCCGACGTCGATGGTGTCGCCGCTCTGCAGCCGGATGTCCTTGACCGGGTTGCCGTTGACGATGATGCCGTTGCTGCTGCCGACGTCTTCGACGACGGCCCAGGTGCCGCCCACCTTGAGCTTGCAGTGCACGCGGCTGACCGAGACGTTGGGCAGCCGGATCTCGCACTCGGCGTCGCGGCCGATGCGGTATTCGCCCTTCTGGAGCTCGAAGCGCTCCATCTTCTGTGCGGTGCTCTTGATGACGAGCCGGGGCATGCGCTCCTCCCGGGCTGGGACGCTCCATCCTACCGGATGGCGGGGTCCGGATCGGGTCTGGGATCGTCACCCCAGGGCGCCACCAGCGGCAACATCAGCATGCCGGGCACGGCGATGGCGGTGCAGAGCAGGAAGAAGGAGGGGTAGCCGATGGCTTCGACGAGGTAGCCGGTGGCGGCGTTGGCGAAGGTGCGCGGGACGCCGGTCAGGCTGGTCAGCAGCGCGAGCTGGGTGGCGGTGTGGGCGCGGTTCGTGCTGCGGGCGATGAAGGCGACGAAGGCGGCGGTGCCCAGGCCCACGCCGAGGTACTCGAAGCTGACGACGGCGAAGAGCAGGGTCTTGTCGGGGCCCGTCGTGGCCAGCAGCCAGAAGCCGAGGATGCTGACGATCTGCACCACGCCGAACAGCCACAGCGACCGGTTGATGCCGGCCTTGACCATGATGAGCCCGCCGACGATGCCGCCGGCGATGCTCGACCAGAGCGCGGCGACCTTGGCGATGCTGCCGATCTCGGTCTTGGTGAAGCCGGTGTCGAGGTAGAAGGGCGTCGACAGGGCGGTCGCCATGCTGTCGCCGAGCTTGTACAGCAGCATGAAGAGCAGGACGAGCAGGGCGGGGCCGACACCGTTGCGCGAGAAGAACTCGCGGAAGGGTTCGACGACGGCGGCGGACAGCGAGCGCGAGGGCGTGGTGTTGACGGCGGGTTCCGGCATCCACAGGGTGGTGAGGATGCCGACGACCATGAACACGGCGACGACGAGAGTGACCTGCGACCAGGGCAGGTGGTCGGCGAGGATGAGGGCCAGGGATCCCGGGACCAGCGAGCTGAGGCGGTAGGCGTTGACGAAGACGCTGTTGCCTAGGCCCAGCTCGTGGTCGGGCAGCAGCTCGCGCCGCCACGCGTCGAGCACGATGTCCTGGCTGGCGCTGAACAGGGCGACGATGAAGGCGACGGCGGCGATCTGGCGGGTCTGGCTGCCGGCGTCGAAGGCCGACAGGGTGGCGAGGGCGAGTAGCAGCGCCCCCTGGGCGAGCAGTGCCCAGCCGCGCCGCCGCCCCAGCGGCGGGGCGACGCGGTCCATCAGCGGCGACCAGGCGAACTTCCAGGTGTAGGGGAAGGCGATCAGGCTGAACAGGCCGATGGTGGCGAGGTCGACGCCCTGGTCGCGGAGCCAGGCGGGCACCATCTGGTAGAGCACGTAGAGCGGCAGCCCGGACGAGAACCCGGTCAGCACGCAGAACAGCATGCGGCGGTTGAAGATGGAGCGCCAGAGGTTCTCGCCGGTCACCGCAGTCGGCTATCGCGGTGGGACCCTCCGCCGCCCCTCTCCCCCCTCGCCTGGAGCCCCCGTGTCCGACGCCGCCGACATCGCCGCCACCCTCGGCCAGCCCCTGGCCCTTCCCTGCGGTCGCGTCGTGCCGAACCGGCTGCTTAAGTCGGCGATGAGCGAAGCCCTCGGCGATGGCGAGCGCGCCCCTCGCCATGACCTGGAGGTGCTCTACCGGACCTGGTCTCAGGGCGGCACGGGGCTGCTCGTGACCGGCAACGTGATGATCGACCACCGGGCGCTCGGCGAGCCGGGAAACGTCTGCATCGAGGACGACTCCCACCTCGATCGCCTCGCCGCCTGGGCCGACGCCGCGCGCTCGGCGGGCTCGCTGTGCTTCGTGCAGCTCAACCACCCCGGTCGGCAGGTCCCCCGCAACCTCAACGCCGACGCCGTCGCGCCCAGCGCCGTGCCCTTCTCCGACAAGATGCAGCGCTACATGGCCGTCTCCCGGGCCCTTGAGCACGACGAGATCGTCGACATCATCGACCGCTTCGCCCGCGCCGCGGCGGTCTGCGCGGCGGCTGGCTTCGACGGCGTCCAGGTGCACGGGGCCCACGGCTACCTCGTCAGTCAGTTCCTCTCACCGCTGACAAACCAGCGCACGGACCGCTGGGGGGGGAGCGCCGACAACCGCCGGCGCTTCGTTATCGAGCTGATCGAGGCGATCCAGGCCGCCGTGCCCGACGGCTTCGGGGTGGCCATCAAGCTCAACTCGGCCGACTTCCAGCGCGGCGGCATCACGGAAGAAGAGGCCATGGGCACCGTGCAGGCCATCGCCGACCGCGGCGTGGACTTCGTCGAGGTGTCGGGAGGCACCTACGAAGCCCCGGCGATGATGTCCTCGCGGCAGAGCACCCGGGAGCGGGAGGCCTACTTCCTGGCCTTCGCCGAGGCCGTCCGCGGGCGGGTGGACGTGCCGCTGGCCGTCACCGGCGGCTTCCGGTCGGGGCGGGCGATGGCCGCGGCCATCGACTCGGGTGCGGTCGATCTGGTCGGCCTGGCGAGGCCGCTGGTGCTGGTCCCCGACCTGCCCCGGCGGCTGGTCGAGGAGGGGGACGTGACGGTGGAGCTGCCGACGGTCAAGACCGGCATCAAGGCGGTGGACCGCATGGGGATGGTCGAGCTGCTGTGGTACGAGCAGCAGATCCACCGCATGGGCAAGGGCAAGCCGCCGCTGGCCCGCGAGCACGCGCTCAAGAGCCTCGCGGCCTACGCACTCGATCGTGGCATCGGCGCGATGATGCCGCGGCGGGGGCGCTGACGCTGGGGTCGTGCGCTGCGCACGAGCTGGTCACGCGGTGCGCCGTGCGCAGGCACTGGTCAGGGGCTGCGCACGGGCTGCGCACGTCGTGCGCAGGGTCGGCTTGGTGTGTTTCCAAGTAGTTGAAAATACTGAAACAGTGATCCTGGCACGGCAGTTGCTTCAACTCCGGGCGTCTGGCAATCAAGCCACCCCACCTGGAGCGACACCATGTCCACCCGCCTCATCGCCGCCGCCCTCCTCGCCGCCACCACCTTCACCTCCACCGCCGCCCTCGCCGAGTCCAGCGTCGTCTACCTCGACGACGACCAGGGCCCCGTGGCCACCGTCATCATCGACGGTGTCGACCTCGAGGGCGTCGAGCTGAGCGCCGAGAGCCTCGACCTGACCACCTTCGGCGCCAACATCGACTCCTTCTTCCTCACCATCAGCGCCGAGCGCGACGGCTACGACATCGAGCTGGGCGACCTGTCCATCCCCGCCGAGATCATCGACCCGGCCGCCATGCAGGAAGAGCTGGAGATGGGCGGCTTCAGCAGCGAGATCGCCGTGAACATCAACCAGGGCCACCGCGGCGTCGACGAGCTGGCCGTGAACATCAACCAGGGCCACTATGGCGTCGACGAGCTGGCCGTGAACATCAACCAGGGCCACCTGGTCGTCAACACCAGCGCCCCCGTCGAGACCGCAACCGGCACCGAGATCGCCGTGAACATCAATCAGGGCTACTGAGGGTCGCGGCCCCATGCGGGCACACCAGCCGGAAGCTCAGGTCATAGGCGACATAGGTCAGCCGGTTCTTGAAGCGCTGGCTGACCCGGCAGCTCATGGCGCTGAGCACCCAGGACGATCCGCGGACGTTTGCGTAGCCCCCATCGCTCGGCAGGACCGGATCGGGCGCCCTCCCCCCGGGGAGGGGCCGGGTCCGGTCCTCTTCGTAGGCATCCAGGCACCACCAGCGCACGTTCCCGGCGACGTCGCGGAGGCCGTAGGGGCTGACGTCGACGGGGTGGGTGCCGGCGTCGATGGGGTTGCGGCGCCCCTCGTGGGACTTCTCCATGTGGCAGAAGCTGGGGTCGAAGCCATCGCCCCAGGGCCAGGCGCGCCCGTCCACACCGCGGGACATCTTCTCGGCCTCCAGCTCGGTGGGCAGGCGCCAGGGCATGCCGGTGCGGGCGGCGAACCAGGCGGCGTAGGCCATCGCGCCGTGCCAGTCGACCATGAGCACCGGCCAGCGCTCGCCCCAGAGATCGCCGTCCGGATCGGGCTGGTTGAACCACACTCCGTCGTCGCGCCGACCGAAGAGCTGCTTGTGGCCGCTGCCCATGGCGCCGCGTTCGTGGGGAGCGACCCGGGCGGCCAGCTCGCCCTGGCCCGTCGCTTCGAGGTCGTTGAGGAATGCGAGGTACTCGGCGACGGTGACGCAGGTGTCGCGGGCGAGGAAGCCGTCCAGCCAGATCCGTTGGGGGAGGTGCGACTTGAAGGCGGCCGGGTCTCCGGCGAGGAACCAGCCGGCGGGCACGTAGCGGGTGCCCGCGGGCAGCGCGTCGGCGCGCAGCAGCGGTATGGGGTGGGGGCGGTCGCCGCCCGGGGGCACGCCGTCCCAGTGCGCGCCGCGGCCGATGGCTACCGGGTAGGCGGCGGGTGCGCGCCCCTTGGCGCTGATGCGGCACAGGTAGCGACCGCGGGGCAGGCGGTGGCCGTCGATGGGGGTGGGGCCGAGCTCGCCCAGGGCTTCGGGGACCAGGCGGCGAGCGCGCTCGACGTACCGGAACAGCGCCACCGTCGCGCCGGGCGGGTCGGTGCGCAGCGAGAGCCGGCCGGTGGCGTCGATCCAGGCGGCGTGGTCGCCGCGGTCGTGGAGGGCGACCAGCGCTTCGTGGCGTCGGGCGGTGCGGAGGTCGCCCTGGCGCTCGGCGGCCTCGGCGGCGTCGCGGTGGTGGGCGGCGAGCAGCGCGTGGGCCTGTCGCAGGTCCGGATCGTGGTTGAGCGCGCTGGCGAGCAGGTCGAGGGCCTCCAACTCGGCGTGGTCGGCGTCGGCTTCGAGGTCCCGGGCTTCATCCTCGAGCGCCCAGGCGCGGTCCTTGGTCGGGTCGGCCTTCCACGAGGGGACGGTGGCGAGCAGCTCGGCGGCCTCCTGCCGCAGGGCTGCGGCGGCGGACAGCAGGGCGCGCTGCCGGGAGAAGCGCGTGCGGGCCTCCTCGACGAGATCGAGGGCACGCTGTCGGCGGCGGGAACCCTCCAGCCAGGCCGACAGGTCGGCGACGAAGGCGCTGGCGTCGGGGTGTCGGGCTGCGGGATCGGCGCGCAGCGCCCGGGCGGCGATGGCGATCAGCTCGCTGCTGAGCGCCTGGTCTTCGGCGAGGGCGGGCAGGGTCTGATCCGGGGCGAGGCCACGACCCGACACGGTGTCGAGCAGGTCGGCAGGCCAGTCGCGGTGGTCACCGCGGGCAATCTCCAGGAGGATCACGCCGAGGGCGTAGACGTCGCTGCGGGCGTCCACGGGCTGGCCGGTGGCCTGTTCGGGCGACATGTAGCCGCGGGTGCCCATGACCGTGCCGACGACGGTGTGGGAGGAGGTGGTCGTGGTCGGGGTGTCGGCGCCGCCCTCGCGCAGGCCCTGGACGCGCGCGAGGCCCCAGTCGAGGACCAGCACCTCGCCGAAGTCGCCGACCATGATGTTGTCGGGCTTCAGGTCGCGGTGGACGACGCCGCGGGCGTGGGCGTAGGCGATGGCTTCGGCGGCGCGCTGCAGCAGGGCGACCTGGCGGCGGACGCGCCCCGGATCACCGGCGTCTCCTGCCTGGAGGACGGCGCGCAGGGTCCGGCCGTGGACCTCCTTCATCGCGATGGCCAGCCGCCCGTCGGGCAGCCGGCCGAGCGCGTGCACCGGCACGATGGCGGGGTGTTCGAGCTGGGCGGTGACCTGGGCTTCGGTGACGAAGCGCGCGACGCGCTGCGGGCCGTCGTCCAGGAGCACCTTGACGGCGACCGAGCGGTTGAGCACCGGGTCCCAGGCCCGAAAGACCTCGCCCATGCCGCCCTTGCCGAGGGCGGGGCCCTGCGGGGGCAGGGCCAGCTCCGGTGGGCGGAAGCGCGTCGCGGCGACGCCGGGGGCACCGAGGTCGGCGAAGGTCAGGGTCGGGGCCGCCCCCGTGGGCGGCAGCGTCGCGGTCGGGGGCAGGGTCGAGGACATTGGTCTCACGCGGCGGAGCGACGGGCAAGTTAGCACCTGCCTTCGCCCCTGCGACCGCGGTCGGGGACGGAGGAGGTCGCCGTGCAGTGGTGGCTGCAGCCCGCGCTCCCGGGCCTGCCCGGGCCCTTCATGATCAGCGGCCCTGCGTGGGTGGGGGCCTCGTCGAAGTGCGAGGTGCCGGTGCGCTGCAACGGGGTCTCTCGCAAGCACCTCCAGCTCGTCCCGCAGGATGACGGCCTGCTGGTCAAGGACCCGGGCAGCAAGAACGGGACCCGGGTCAACGGCCGCCGGGTGATCGAGGCGCTGCTCGCCGTCGGCGACGTCATCGAGCTGGGGGAGGCGCGCTACCGCGTCGAGCAGGAAGACCGCTCCGACCTCGGCCTGGCCCTGGACTTCGGCATCGAGCCGCCCAACAGCTCGCTGGGGCCGCCGGAGACCATCATGCTCGGCGGCCAGGACGACGCCACCGTGGGGATGCTCGCGGCGGTGGTGGCGGCGTTGGACCGCAGCACCGACCTCGCGCTGGCCACGCTGGTGCACGGGGGCCTCGCCGGCGGCGCTTGGTGGCTGGAGTTCGACGGGACGCTGCCGGTGGTGCTTGCGGGGACCGGGCAGCCGCCCTCGCAGACCCGCAGCCTGCGGCTCGCTGCACGGGCGCTCGGCAAGTCCGGCGACGGACTGCACCATGGCTTCGACGACGACGGCGGTGTCTACCTGCTGAGCAAGCGCGGCGACCGCGTCGCCGGGATCTGGCTGGGCATGGAGCCTGGGCGAGAGCGTCCCTCCCTGGCCGTCGCCGAGCTGGTCCTGCGGGTGCTCGAACAGGCCGCGGGTCACACGGCACCTCCGCCGGCCGCTCCGGTGGTGCCGGCGCGGGACTTCCCGCCGGACATCGTCGCCGGGACCTCCCAGGCGACGGTCGCGCTGCACGACGAGCTGACCCGCCTCGGGGCGGGCGACATCCCCGTCCTCCTCCACGGCGAGACCGGCAGCGGCAAGGAGATCGCCGCCCGCCTGCTGCACCGCTGGTCGCGGCGCCGCAAGGGGCCCTTCGTGGCGCTCAATTGCGCCGCGGTGCCCCCCGATCTGCTGGTCGCCGAGCTGTTCGGGGTCAAGGCCGGCGCCGCCACCGGCGTGTCCGCCCGCCCCGGCGTCTTCCGCCAGGCCGACGGCGGGGTGCTCTTCCTCGACGAGATCGGCGAGATGCCGCTGCCCCTGCAGGCCGCCCTGCTGCGCGCCCTGCAGGAGCACGAGGTGCTGCCCGTCGGCGCCGACGAACCGGTGCCTGTGGACATCCGCGTCGTCGCCGCCTCGCACGTGGACCTGCCCGCCAAGGTGGCCGACGGTGGCTTCCGGGCCGACCTCTACTACCGGCTGGCCGGGGTCACGGTGAAGATCCCGCCGCTGCGCGACCGGCGCGAGGACATCCCCGCCCTGGTCTCCGCCATCGCCCGCAAGACCGCCCGCGAGCTGAACAAGCCCGTGCGCGGGATCACCGCGGGCGCGCTCGAGACGCTGTGCACCGCGTCGTGGCCCGGCAACGTCCGCCAGCTCGCCAACGAAGTCGCCCGCCTCGTCTACGCCTGCTCCCCCGGCGGCGTCATCGACGCCGTTCAGATCGACGAAGACCCCACCGACTTCTTCGCCGCCGTCCAGCCTCCGTCCGGCGGCGCCGACTCGCTGTCGGACGACGAAGACCTCGACCTGCAGCGCCGGGTCGAAGCCCTCGAACGCCAGCTCGTCGAGGCAGCCATGCGCCGGGCCGACGGCAACCAGTCCCGCGCCGCCGAGCTGCTCGGCCTGTCCCGCAACGGCCTGCGCAACAAGCTGGCGCGGTATGGGGTGGGGTAGGTCGAGGAGGGGCGGCTTGGGTCCGTTCTGCCTGGGACCGAGCGATATCGCCGGAACGGGCACCCGGTGCTTCCGGCCTTCGTCAATTGAGCGAGATGTCACTCCGATCGAAATCAACGAGGAGCTTCCCAGCCATCTGGCTTCCCTTCGTGGTCAGTTCCCACGTGCCCCACGGTGAGTCCCTTTTGAGGTAGCCGTTCTTGACGAGGTATTCGCGCGCAAAACGCGAGTGGTTCTGCCAGCGCGGCTCCCTCTTGTTCTTGGGCAGAGGGGCGAGATCGATGTCGGTCATCTCGGGTGCCAGGCGCTTGTACACGCACTGCTGGATGTCTCGGGACTTGCCCTCGCCGCCTGCGAGTTCGAGCTCGACCAGGATCGCTCGTCGGTATCGTTCCTGCGGCAGTGAAGAGCCACGCGCAGCGCGTTCAGCCGGCGGGGCACCGTGGCTTCGCGGGCCTGCGGTTCGTCGGTCGGCGGTTCCAGGGTCGGTGTGAGATGGCCGGTCCGACGGCGACGATGGATGTGCCGTCATGGAGTCGCCTGAGGATACCGCTGGAACGGTCTCCGACGTGCTCTCCATCGGGGGGACTCCGGCGTTGTCCAGCAGGCGTTCCAGCGCTTCGTCCACTGAGAAGAGCGGGTTGACCAGTGACATCAGACGACGGAAGTTGGTCTGGTTGATTTCGATTGTGGGCACTCGAGCACCTCTTGTTGTTGTTGATGTTGGGGTCGCGGTGATCGTCGTTGAATGCGGGACGTTGACCTGTTGTTATTGCTATGCATCAGCAAGAATGCATGTGCTATAGCGTTAAGCGGCCGCGTGAATCGTGTCGTCGGGTTGGTCGGAGTGCGAAGGTCTTGGGCCGCAGTTTGCCGTCCATTGGGCGGGCTGCGCCGTGGCGTCCTTCTGGTAGGACATGCGAGCAGGATTCCGGAGGGCCCCGCCCTGTCTGGGGCCCTCCGGCTTCCAACGCGGTACCGGACCAGGTACAGGTTGAATTCGACCTTCGTCACGTGAACGAGATGCCGCTCCGGTCAAAGTCGTCCAGCAGTTTACGGGCCGTGTGGCTTCCGAGCGTGGTCAGCTCCCAGGTGCCCCATTCGGAGTCCCGCTTGAGGTAGCCGCGCTGGACGAGACGGTTTCGCGCGAACCGTGCGTGGTTCCGCCAGCGCAACTCCTTCTTGTTCTTGGGCAGAGGAGCGAGATCGAAGTCGGTCATCTCGTGCCGCAGCCGCTTGAACGAGCGCTCCTGGATGTCTCGGGACGTTCCCGCGCCACCGGACAAGCCGAGTTCAACGAGGATCGCGCGGCAGTATCGGTCCTGAGGGACACAACACCCCCGTGAGGCGCGCCGGACCGGCCGGTTCCCGCGCTCGCGGCGCTGAGCGGGACCGGGCCGATCCGATGCCGACGTTGCGATTGCTGGCTTGCTGACGTCTGCCGCCGCACTGGCACGGCTCCGGTCATTCTTTTGCGCTCGCGCAAGGGGGCCGTCGAGCAGCCGTTCCAGTACGTCGTCGACTGAGAACAGCGGGTTCGCCAGGGCCATGAGGTGGTTGAAGTTGGTGTCGCTGATTTGAATGGCATGCATTGCCGCGCTCCCTTTTTGGCGGGGGATTTGGAGGCGTTCTCCGATTATGCGGTGAACGTGCGGTAAGCTTAACTGCTGTAGCGGCGACTGCAAGAATAAAATGCATTAACGGCGTCTGCTTGGGAGTGTGGTCGTTCGACTGTGCAGTAACTACGAGAGGAATTCGTCGATTGACGGCTCGTGCATTTGCGTGGAATCACCCCCGCCCCAGCCGCTCCACGAACCCCCGGATCACCCCCGCCACCACGTCGGGCCGTTCGACGGTGCACAGGTGGCCGGCGTCGTCGAGGTGCACCTGGCGGGCGCCGGGGATGTGCTCCCGGAGGTGGGCGGCGTGGTGGATGGGCGTCATGCGGTCGTGGGCGGCGGAGATGACGAGGGTGGGCCGATCGAGCTCGCCGAGCCGCGCGCGGAGGTCGAAGCGGTCGCAGGCGTGGAAGTCGGTCGCGGTGGTGGCGGGGCCGGCTGCCCGCATGGCGGCGAGCACGGCGGCCAGGCGCTGGTGATCGGTGTGGGGGGCTGCGGCAACGTCAGGGAGTGCGTCGACGAAGGCGGTGAAGTCCTGGTCGATGGCATCGAAGATGGCAGGCGCGACGCGGAGGTGGGCGCTGGTGCTGACGAGGACGGCTGCGGCGACGGTGAGGGGGTGGTCGAACATGAGCTGCTGCACGACGGCGCCGCCCATGCTCAGGCCGCAGGCGACGACCGGTCCGACGCGGAGCGCCACGACGAGGTCGGCGATGGCGGCGGCGTGGTCGCGGATGGAGCGGGGGAGGGGGCCGGCGCTCGCGCCGTGGCCGGGCAGGTCCACGACGACGACGTTGGCGGCGTCGGCCAGGTGCGGGAGCACCGGCAGCCAGGTGCTGGTGTCGCCGCCAGCGCCGTGCAGGCAGACCAGGGTGGGGCGGTGGCGGTCCAGCGGCCAGGTGCTGGCGACGAGGTGGAGTCCGGCGATGGTCTGGTGCAGCATGCCTCAGCCTCCGCTCAGGGCACCGACGATGAAGACGTCGTGGCCGGGCGGGATGGGGGTGTCGAGCCGGTCGCAGCGCTCATCTCCCACGAACAGCAGGATGTGGGGGCGGACGCGGTCCTGCTCGTCGACGACCCCGAAGCGGAAGCCCCCGAAGCGGGCGTCGAGGTCGCGCAGCACCGCGTCCAGCGTCTTCCCGGTGGCGAGGACCTCGGCGGCGCCGCCGGTGTAGCCGCGGAGCTGGGTCGGCACGATGACCCGGACGTTGCCGCCCTCGGCCGTGCTCATGCCGGCTGCCCGGCGGTGACCGCGTAGATGTGGGGGAGGTGGCGGAACAGGCAGCGGAAGCTGTCGCCCTCGTCGTCGGAGCCCCACAGCTCGCCGCCGGTGTTGCCCAGGCAGAGCCCCTGGGGGTCCATGCCGTCGCCACAGAAGGCCTGGCGCTTGACGGTCCACCACGCCTGCTGCGCGGGGAAGCCCCGGTCCTGGCGCTGCCAGGATGCGCCGGCGTCGGTCGTCCGGTAGACCGCGGGGCGCCCACCCGGTGATGTCCGCGACCAGTCCCCGGTGGCGTCCATCGGGAAGACCCAGGCGGTGTCGGGGTCCTTGGGGTGGGTGACGATGCCGAAGCCGATGTCGCCGATGTCGTCGGGCATGTTGCGGCCGACCCGCTCCCAGTTGGTGGCGGGACGGTCCAGGCGGTAGATGCCGCAGTGGTTCTGCTGCCAGAGCCGGTCGGGCTGCGCGGGGTGCTGCACGACGCAGTGGGGGTCGTGGCCGAACAGGTACTCGCTGCCGTCGGCCTTGGGCGGCGCGAAGTCCATGGCGACGCCGCTGTTGAGCGGCTGCCAGGTCTCGCCGCGGTCCGGCGAGGTGAAGAAGCCGCCGCCGGACATGCCCAGGTAGAGGCGGGCCGGGTCGGCGACGTCGACGATGATCGAGTGCAGCTTGCCGCCGTCGGGGGTGTTGTCCTTGTCGTCGCCGGCCCACTGTGCCTGGTCGGGGTGGTCGTTGTAGCCGGCCACCGGCGCCCAGCTCACGCCCCCGTCGTCGCTGCGGAAGAGCCCCTGGGGCGAGGTGCCGGCGTACCAGGTGTCGGGCTCGGAGGCGTGGCCGGGGGTCAGCCAGAACACGTGGTCGACGGCACGCCCGCGGGGCTCCCCGGCGGTGAAGCGCGGGGGCGCGGCGGCTTCCTTCCAGGTGCGGCCGCCGTCGGTGCTGCGGAAGACCGTGGGGCCGAGGTGCCACTGGCGCGACGCGCACAGCAGGGTGCGCCCGTCGCGAGGGTCGAGAACGGCGTGGTGGACCTGCTGGCCGAGGAAGCTCGGGTCGGAGAGCGTCCAGGCCTGGCGGTCCGACGACGCGGCGATCCAGAGACCCTTGCGGGTCGCGAGGTAGAGCTGCAGGGACACGGACACCTCTCGGTCTCCGCAGGATGCCACGAAGGCGATGCCGCGAAGTCGCCGCCTCGAAGACGCCGTGCGGCGCGGTAGGCTCCCCCCGATGTCCCTGCTCCTGCCGCCGCTGCTCCTGCCCCTGCTCTCGATCGCCTGCATCACGACGAAGCCGGGCGGCGACACCGGCTCCGTCGGTCTCGCCGCCGGCGAAGCCGCGCTGTCGCTGACGGTCGCAGAGCTGGCGCCGACGACGATCACGGCGACCTGGGACGCCGACGTCGGCACCGTCAGCAGCGCCACGCTGTCGGTGCAGCCGAGCAGTGGCGACGCCTTCGAGCTGGACGCGACGGGCGGCGACGCCGTCATCTGGGGGCTGCGCGCCGATCAGGACGTCACCGTCGAGCTGACGGTGGTCGGCAGCGACGCGACGGCGCAGACCTCGACCACCGCCACCACCGGCGTCGTCCCCAACGAGCTGCCGGCGCTGACCGTAAGCGGGGACGCGGCCGGGGCCGCCGACGGGGCCCTCATCCTGACCACCATCGTCCAGGACCCCGGCGCCGCCGTCATCATCGACACCGAGGGGAACTACCGGTGGTGGGGGGACATCACGCCCCAGAACCTCGCGAGTCGGGCGCGGCTGTCGGTGGATGGGCAGAGCATCCTGGGCATGCCGCTGAACTCCTCGCCCGACTACACCATGCCCGTGGTCCGGCGGGCCTTCGACGGCACCGAGCTGGAGACCATCGAGGTCGAGGGCATGCACCACGACTTCGTCGAGCACAGCGACGGCACCCTGGCCTTCCTCGTGTATTCCTGGGGCGAGGTCGACGGCGTGCGCTGGCTGGGGGATCGCATCGTCGAGCGGGCCCCCGACGGGACCGAGACCGTGATCTGGGATTCGTGGACCGGGCTGAGCTTCCACGAGGGCGATCTGCGCATGGACACCGACGAGTGGACCCACGCCAACGCCTTGCTCTTCGACGAAGCCGAGCAGCGCTACACCGTTGGCCTGCGGGGAATCCACGCCATCGCCGCCGTCGACCGGGCCACCGGGGACACGCAGTGGCTGCTGGGCAGCATGGACAGTGACTTCACCGATCCCAGCGGCGACACGCGGATCCTCTCGGTGACCCACCAGCTCGAGTACGTCGACGGCGGACTGCTGCTGTTCGAGAACCGCAGCACCGACGACGACTGGTCTCGGCCGGTGGAGCTGTCCTTCGACCCCAGCCAGCCCATCGTCGACCGGGTGTGGACCGCGGACCTCGACCCCCCGGTCGAGAGCAGCGTGCTCGGCGACATCGAGCGCCTCCCCGGCGGCGACACGCTCGTCGACTACTCGGCGTCGGGTCTGTTCGTGCAGGTGGACGACAGCGGCACCGAGCGCTGGCGGCTCGAGAGCGAGCTGACCGGGGCCTTCGGCTACTTCTCGCTGCTGCGCGGCGTCGCCGGGC
>CAZRFD010000169.1:0-14762 GCA_964599085.1 uncultured Enterobacterales bacterium
CTGGAAGCTCGACCTCGCCTCACTCGATCTCGCCGCCATCCGCGCGGCCGCCGAACAGGCCGCTGCCGCCTACGCCGGCGTCCACGTCGACGTGGAGCGGGAAGACGACGACACGATCACCTGCTTCTTCTCGGTCCCCGCCGCCGACCCGGACGCGGCCCCCCCCGGCGGCGCCTCCGACGACGACGACGACGACGACGACCCCTTCGAGGTGGAGATCTCGCTGTACGACCTCGGGCGGGAGGGACGGCTGCTGAGCCTGGAAGGCGACGCCGCCGACAACGACGCGGCCTTCGACGACGCCTGCCAGCTCGCCGAGGACATGGTCGACAGCATCGGCGGTCACCCGGTCGACCTGTGAACGGCACCGTGCACCTGCACCCCCGCCTGGACCCCGGGCAGCTCGAAGCGCTCGCCCGCCTGCGTGACCTCGCCGGCTTCTCATCCTGGCGGCGGCGGGCCAGCGGCCGGGCCAACCCCCTGGATGGTCTCGCGGCAGCTCTGGACCAGACCCCCGGCCTGGCCGATGCCTTCTTCTCGACCTTGCTTCCGGGCATCGGGGCCCGCGTCGCCGACCTCGCCGAGGACTTCCCCGGGGGAGTGCCGCTGCTCCTGCCGGGCCAGCCCTCCCGCCTTCGGCTGCGGCGCGCCGCCATGGCCGGCCTCGGCGCCCACCTGCTGCTCGGCACCCTCCCCCCCGCTGCCAGCCTCCACCCGGAGCTTCCACCCAACCAGCTCGACCGCGTCCTCGCCGACCCGCTGCCCGCCGTCGTCGCCAAGCTGTCCTGCTGGCTGCAGTGGCTGGTGGACGCGGCACGCGAGCGCCCCCGGGGGTGGCTGACGCTGGAGCGGCGCGTCGGCTCCGGCGCCCCCAGCGCCGCGCAGTGGGCCGCCATGGACGTCCGCTTGCAGGCGCTCCACCTGCAGCCGGATCACACCGGCATCGAACAGGCGACCGGCTGCCTCCAGGTCGACTTCGCCAACCGCTTCCCCGGCGGTGGTGTGCTCGGGCGTGGCTGCGTCCAGGAAGAGCTGCGCTTCGCCATGTCACCGGACCTGCTGGCCACCACCCTGCTGTGTCCCGCCATGGGCGACGACGAAGCGATCAGCGTCCACGGCGCCCCCCAGCTCGCCCGCATCGAGGGCTACGCCTGGTCGGCGCGCTATGCCGGTCCCCACCCGGATCCGACACCCGTCGACGCCGACGGCACCGCCGACGTCGAGGTTGTCGTCCTCGACGCCCTGCCGATGCGACGCGGAGCGGGCCTGCTCGCCCAGCTCCAGCCCGCCCTGCGCCACCGCGAGCTGACCAAGGCCTGGATCGGCTTCACCCCCGGCCCCGACGGGCGGCGAAGCGCCATCGCTACCGGCAACTGGGGCTGCGGCGCCTTCGGCGGCGACCTGCAGCTCAAGGCGGTCATCCAGTGGCTGGCCGCCTCCGCCAACGGCCGGACCGTCCACTACCACCCCTACGGCGACCGACGCCTCGGCGACCTCAGCGGCTTCGTGCAGGTCTGTGCAAGATGGACGTCAGGAAGACTGTACAGGAGCCTCGACCGTGTCGCCGCCGGCCCTCCACCCTCAGACCTGTACGAAGCCATCATCGCCGCCGACCTGGCTTGACGTCGATCATCAAGCCAGCGACACGATCTCGTACTCCAGCAGGCCCCGGGGACTGTCCACTTCGAAGGCGTCTCCCTCCTCCAGCTCCTCCATGGCCACGCCGAGGGGTGAGCGGGGCGAGATCACCTCGACCGTGCGGCCGTCGACGTCGGCGCGGAGGCCACCGTCCGGAGCGATGAACACCAGCATCGGGCGTGGGCCGTCGAGCGCCAGGAGGGCGCCGACCTGCGCCACCGGCGGGTCGAGGGGGACGGCGGGATCGAACACGTCGAACCAGGCGGCGAGCTGCCGGAGGGCGCCGATGCGCATGGCCTGGCCACGCGCCAGGTAGGACGCTTCGGTCGCCCGGGTGTCGTACTTGCCCTCGGCCCGGGTCTCGTCGCTGGCCACCTCGTCGCGCGCCATGGCCGCGGTGGCCTCGACAGCCGCAAGCTCGTCAGCGAGGCGGGCACGCAGCGCTGCCACGACATCAGCCTTGGCCGGAGCGCGGCGGTCGGGTCGCATGGTGGTCATCCGTCGGCCTTCGTCCCGTCGCCCTTGGACCCTGTCCCACCCTCGCCGCTCCCGGAGCGACGACGACGACGACGACGACGACGACGACGCGCGGGCTTCTCCGCCGACGAGCTTCCGCCCGCCGCTCCTTCGGCCTCCGCCTTGTCCGGTCCCTTCACCGCGGACGTGTTCCTGCCCGTGGCCCCTCCCGAGCGCGCGCCGCTCCGCACCGACACGACCTCGGGCCCCTGCTCTCGACGACGGCGACGACGGCGGCGCTTGCGCCCTCCGCTGCCAGCCTCACCCTCCCCCCCGCCCGTCGAAGCGTCCGCGGCGCGCACCGGCTTGGGCGTCGCGGCGCTCGCCACGGGAGTGCGCGCCAGCCGCGGGGGCCCCAGCCCCAGCTCCTCGCGGCGCCGCAGGCTCTCCCGTTCCAGCTCGGCCAGCTCGTCGAGCAGCGATTGGGTGTCGGCCTTCTTGCGGCGGGGCGACCAGCGGCCCGTGAGCGCCGTGTCAGGCCGCAACGAGCCCTTCTCGTAGAGGTCCCACATCTCCGGGCCGTACTTGAGCTGCCGGACCCGGGGGGCCCGCCGCCCGAGGAACTGGGCGAGGTTCGACACATCGCGTAGGAGCAGCTTGCGGGCGTTGCGGTTGAAGGCAGGGTCGACCACCTGTGGGAAGTCGATGATCACCGGCCCGTCGACGCCCATGAGCACGTTGAAGTCGCTGAGATCGCCGTGCACCACCCCGGCACACAGCATCTTGACCACCTCGCGGACGAGCTGCTCGAACAGGGCTTCGGCTTCCGGCCGCATCAGCGGCACGTCGACCAGCCGCGGGGCCGGCTCCCCGCGCGCATCGGCGATCAGCTCCATCACGAGCACCCCCTCGACGAAGTCGAAGGGTCGCGGCACCCGGACGCCGGCGGCATCGAGCTTGTAGATGGCGTCGACCTCGGCCGTCCGCCACTCGGCTTCAGCCTGGGCGCGCCCGTACCGGGAGCGGCGGTTCATCGCCCGCTGCTGGCGCGTGTTCCGGACGCGCCGCCCCTCGGTGTAGTCCGCCCGGTGCTTGAAGCTGCGCTGCGTCGCCTGCTTGTAGACCTTGGCGATCCGCCGCTCCCCCTGGGCGGCGACGAGGTAGACCTGGGCTTCCTTGCCGCTCATCAGCGGGCGGATCACCTCGTCGACAACACCTTGATCGACGAGGGGCTGGAGCGCTTCGGGCACGCGCATGGACGGCGACCTCCGAGATGGAGCGGGGCGGCAGCGGTGGCTCGCGACCCCAACAGCTAGCCCGAAGGAGGCGGTGGCGCCGCCCACCCGCCGGGCATCACGCCGGCCCGCGCCCCCCTGCGATCGCGCCAACAACGCGTGAACAGGGCACACAGCGCGTCCAATCGACCATTGCGCCTGCCCCCGGACATCGACTAGAATGGCCCACTTCACCCGGCGTTCGCCACGGCAGCGATCATGCCGGAGACCGCCCCCTCCCGCCACCAGTCAACCCGGAGGAGCCCGTGGACAAGGCGCTCCAGCCTCGCGAAAGCTCGCTCCAGACCGGCCCGCAAGCCGACCGTGGCGGCCCCGCCACCCACGCCGGAACGGCCGCCCCCGCCGTCACCGCCGACACCGCAATGGACGCCGGCCTGGCCACGGACATGCAGGGCGGCTTCGGCAACAGCTTCGTTGCGGGCAAGGTCGCTGGCGCCAGCGGGCAGGCGGCGGCCCCGCCTGCGCTCCCCCCAGGCTTCGACGCCGGCGCCCTCGCCGGACGCCTCTACGACGCCATGGACGGCTGGGGCACCGACGAACGGGCCATCTTCGACGTGCTCTACAGCGGCGGCCCGGCCTTGAACCAGGCCATCAAGCAGGCCTACGCCGCGCGCTACGGCACCACCCTGGAGGCCGACCTCCGCAGCGAGCTGTCCGGCGCCGACCTCGACAAGGCGCTGATGCTGCTGCGCCAGGGCAAGATGTCGCTGGCCGACAAGATCCGCGAGGGCGCGCGGGGCTGGGGAACGGACGAGACCCGCATCTTCCGCGCGCTGGAGCGGGCGTCCCAGGAAGAACGCACGCAGGTCGCCAAGGATCCGGCGGTCCTCTCCATCCTCGAAAGCGAGCTGTCCGCCGACGACATGAAGCTGGTCCGCGCCTACCTCTCCGGCGACGGCGTGCTGGCCGCCCGCCTGCGCCACGCCGTCGAGGGCTGGGGCACGGACGAAGACGAGATCTGGACGGCGCTGGACAAGGCGACGCCCGCAGAGAAGGCCTTCGTCCTGAACCAGCCGGCGCTCACGCGCAAGCTCCAGAGCGACCTCTCGCCGTCCGACTGGCTGAAGTGTCTCGGCATCCTCCGCGGCGACCTCGACAACGTCCAGCGCATCGAGATGGCGATGGCCGGCTGGGGGACCGACGAAGAAGCCCTCAAGGCCGCCATCGCCGACCTGACCGCCGACGAGTACGCCCGCCTGCCCAAGGACATCGACGAGCAGATCGCCGCCGAGCTGTCGGGTAAGGACCAGCTCATCGCCCAGGAGTCGCTGCACCAGAAGCGCCTGGAGCTGGACGAGGCGTACCGCAACCGCTTCTTCGCCGAGCAGCAGAAGACCTATGGCGCCGAAGCCGTGGCCGAGGCGGGGTCGAGCGTGCTGCTCCGCCAGGGCGACAAGACCATGTCCGTCGTCGGCCGGCTCAAGGCGGCATGCGCGGGGGTCGGGACCAACGACACCGAGCTGTGGATGATCCTCAGCGAGCTGAGCGCCGAAGAACGCAGCTTCATCCTGAAGCACAACCCGCAGGACGTGCTCGGTGTGCTGCAGAGCGACCTCAGCGGCACGGCGTACGCCAAGGTGGTGCAGCTCCTCGGCGGTGGCGGCGCGTCGACCCTGGTGGCGGTCGCCACCGAGGGGTGGGGGACCGACGAAGCGCTGCTGTACCACACGCTCGAACATGCAGTCGCCGACGGCCTGACCCAGACCCTGCTCGCGGACAAGGACGCCATGGAGTCCCTCCGCAAGGACCTGTCGCAGGCGCGCTTCGGCGTGGTGATGGAGGTGCTCTCGCGGTCGGAGTTCACCCCCCGGCAGCGGCTGCTGTGGGCCACCCTGGACGGTGGCACCGACGAAGCGCTGGTCTTCGAGATCGTGGACCGCTGGGGCAGCTTCCTGCGCGACGGCGACGGCATCGTGGCCGACGTCGACGCCATCCTGCAGGCCGAACTGTCGACCCAGGACTACTGGAAGGCCCTCGACAAGATCCGGGGAGAGCCACAGTCCGAGTCCGAACGGCTGGCGCGCGCCAAGGAGCTGCTGGAGCGGGAACGGGGCGGCGTGAGCACCGCGCTCATGGACAGCTTCTCGTCGTCCGGTGAACGGGCCGACGACGCCTGGCGCGAGTACCAGGCCACCTACAACACAGCCCTGCAGGACGGCGAGGTCAGCGCCGACGAGTACGACCTGCTCCGCCGGGACGAGGAATTCTCCAAGCTTTCGACCCGCGAGTACGCGGACACCAAGGCGTCCGTGGCCATGTGGGCGACCCAGATCGCCGTCGCCGTCGTCGGTGTCGCCGCGACCATCATGACCATGGGCACGGCGGGTCCCTTCGTGGCCGGTCTGGCCGCCAGCCTCGGCGGCAACCTCGCCGTCAGCGCCGAAGCCATGGTGCTCGGGGCGGCGCTCAAGGTCGGGCTGAACCGCGCCATCCTCGGCGAGGGCTACGATCTCCAGAGCGCGGACGCGCTGCTCGACGGTGTGGGCGCCTCGATCGAGGTCGGCCTCAACGTGCTCGGCGCCCACGTCGGTGCCCGGCTGATGAAGGCGATGAGCACGACCGGCCTCGCCGACAGTGTGGGACCAGCGGTCGAGCGGGTGTTCGGATCAGCGGGGAAGCGCATCCTCGCCCAGGGCGCCGAGGGCGCCATCGACGGTGGCCTCTCGGGCGTCGGAGACGGCGCCTTCCGCGCCGCCTCGCAGGAGTCCACCTGGGCCGGCGACGTCGAACACATGTTCGGGGCCATGGGCCAGAGCATGGGCACCCGCTTCGTCACCAGCGCTGCCGGCGGCTTCGCCGGCAAGGCGGCCTTCGCCAGCATCGGAGAAGTCTGGGGCGCGCGGGTGCGCGCGAAGTACGGCGACGACCCGAGCAAGTACCCGGTACCCGGCGACCCAGAGCTGGACGAAGCCGGCGATGTCGTCCGCAAGACCCAGGACGACGCCCTGCCGGGCCTGCGCGACAAGCACGCCGGCAAGCCCTACGAAGACTTCGATGACGGCAAGGCCTTCGTCAAGGGGCGCACCGACGAGACCGACATCTCGCCCGACGACGTCAAGCAGGGCCAGCTCGGCGACTGCTACCTGATGGCCGGCATGGCGGCGACGGCCCGGGCCGAACCCGACGCCATCCGACGCATCATCACCGACAACGGCGACGGCACCTTCGAGGTCACGATCTACATCCGCAAGTCCTCGTGGAGCAAGCCGGTGGCCATGACCAAGACCATCGACGCCCGCCTGCCGACGAACGGACGCGGCAGCCCGCTGTACGCCGGCATCGGCGACGCCACCGACGAGGGCGACGAGCTGTGGCCGGCCCTGCTGGAGAAGCGGCTCGCCCAGGAGAAGGGCAGCTACGACCTGATCAGCGGCGGCAACATCAGCAAGCAGGGCTTCAACTTCGCCGGGGCGTCGGAACTGTTCACCGGCAAGGCGGAACGCTACTTCGCGACCGCGTCGCTCAACGAAGACAAGGTCCTGGCGATGATGGACGACGCGCTGACCCGCAGCAAGCCCATCACCGTCGACAGCATGAACATGGAGAAGCTGCCCGACCTGACCCGTGAAGCCAACAAGTGGAACGTCTACGGCAACCACGCCTATGCCGTGGAGTCCGTCGACGTGGCCTCGCGCACGGTCAACCTGCAGAACCCCTGGGGCAGCAACCACGTCAAGAGCCTGCCCATCAAGGACTTCATGCGCTTCTACCGGTCGGTGCGCGTCGGCGGCGGGTGATGACCGCCGTCCTGGCGCTCTCGGTGCTGGTGTCCTTGGCCTGCGCGGCCGATCCCTCGCCGCGCGCCCCCGCTCCTCCTCTCCCCTCCGAACACCCGGATCCCGCCCCCATGATCGAGACCATCGAAGAGACCACCGTGGGTGACCTCGACGGCGTGCGCGTGCCCATGGGCAACATGACCACCGACACCTACACCCTGCCCGACGGCACGCAGGCCCACGGCACGGTGTGCAGCCTGGCCATCGCCGGGCGAATCGGGGTCTTCGTGGGGCTCGGCAGCATCGTCGACGTGGAGGGGACGCAGTGGAAGGTGATCGACATCGACAAGCCCGAGGGCCAGCGAGGCAGCGTCACGCTGCAGAAGCTCGATGACTGAGCCCCGACGCGCCCGCCACGGTGACGACGCCCTGTTCCGGGGCGCGGCCCGCCTGGGCGTGCTGGCCGGTGGCCTGGGCCTGCGGTGGCAGGCGCTGGCGCCGCTGGTCGCCGCCTTCCCCGCCGAGCTGCGCGACGAGCTGGAGCTTGGTGTCGCCACCGGTGACATCCCGCTGTGGATCCGCACCCGCGGCGACGGCAAGCCCATGACCTTCCGCACGGCCCGATTCCTGGAAGAGCGGGGCGTGGCGGAAGCCACGCTGCGGCGGCTGCTGGTCACCGCCGAACATCAGGGCCACCACCACCTGCTGCTCGACCTCGGCCTCGACGCCACGGGCCTGTCCGCCTGGCGCTGGCTGCTGCGCAGGCCCATGGACCTGCCGACGACCGACGCGTGGCTGGCGGCGGCTGGCGCCGACCTCGACACGCGGGCGCGCCTGAAGCTGATCGCCGAAGCGCTGGAGCGCGACCACAGCCACGCCGTCGGCGAGCGCGTCCAGGTCGACGGCAGCGTCTACCAGCAGGTGGTCTTCAGCCTGCCCGCAACGGGCAGCTCCTGGCCGCTGCTGCTCCTCGCCGTGCAGCGGGCGGGGCTGCCGACCGACGCCCTCGACCGCCTGGCGCCAGCGCTGGCAGAGAGGGACTGCCGCCTCCAGCTCACCCGGATGCCCGGCGCGGCCGGCCTGCGGGCGGTCCTCGACTTCGATGGGCTGCCGCAGGATCGGCTCGACGTGCTTCTGGATGCGGTCACCGCCCCCGACGCGGCGCGCGACCGCCTCGACGTGCTCACGCCCTTCGCGAGTGACGGGCGGCTCGACACGGTGTCCCTGCACCTCGACGGGACGGGTCCGCGAAGCGTCGCGGCCTGGCTGGAGACGACCCGCCCACTCGACTGACGCCCGCCGTGGTGAATCGAACACCGCTAGCGCGCTGCCTTGGACACTCTTGCGGGCCCGCGGACGCCGAACAGCGCTAGCCGGACCTCTCCGAAACGTCCAGACGTCGGCACCGACCGAACAACGCTAGGCTTCCGCCGCGAGCGCGTGCGCCATGAGCGCTTCGAGCGGCACGACCTCCAGGGCCCGGCGGTGGGTGCTCTCCAGCACGACGGGGCAGGCCATCCCCGCCTGATAGGCCCGGTACCAGCTCGCGGCGCACACGCACCACTGGTCGCCCTCCTTCAGGCCGGGGAACTGATGCTCTGGCATGGCGGTCAGCAGGTCGTTGCCGTCCTGGGCGAGCCAGCGCAGGAACGGCCAGGTCACCCGGGCGCACACCGTGTGGGAGCCGCGATCGGCGTCGTCGGTGTTGCAGCAGCCGTCCCGATACCAGCCGGTCACCGGGTCCACAGAGCAGGGCAGCAGGGGCTGGCCCAAGACGTTCAGCGAGCGGTGCACTCGATCCTCCGCACTCGATCTTCTACGGTCCGTCCCCCGGACTCAGTCGTCCGAGCCGCCCCCGTCGGGGCCGGAGCCTCCCCTAGCATCCTGGCCTGCAGGCGCAGCGCCCGCCTCCAACCCCAGCCCGCGCTTGACCCGCGACCACCACGATGCACCGCCCTGCGCGCGCCCGTCGGTGAGCTGCTTCGGCGCCGCCGCGGCCAGGGCCGGGTGGCCGCCCTGTTCCGTCCGCTTCCCTAACAATGGTAGGCGCAGCCGCCCGCTGCGCTGGCGGTCGCTGTCCGGGATCTGGTCGAGGTAGGCCAGCCAGCTCGTGAGCAGCTCCCGGGTGAACTGCTCCTGGACCCCGTGCTCGCCGGCGCCGGACAGCAGGCGGATGGAGATGGCGAGCTGGTTGCTGCCGGTCTCCAGGGCGCGGCGCAGGGCGATCCAGAAGATGCCGGTCAGCGCATGGGCGTGGGCTGCCGCGGCCTTGCGGTCGAGGTCGAGGTGCTCGCGGAGCGCGGCGGCGACCGCCTGGTCGAGGTGGGCCGCCCGCCCGGCGAGGAGGGGGTGGCGCCGCATGGCGTCGACCGCGTGGAAGCCGGCGAAGCTGTGGGCGGCATCGAGGTCCGCGGCGATGATGGGGGTCGGCTCTTCCAGCTCCGGCAGCGCCGCCAGCGCCTGGGCTTCGTAGGCCGCGATGTCCACCCGCCACTGGCCAGGGCCCGGATCCTGGTGGATCTCCATCAGCGCTGTCGCCTGGTCGGGGTCGACCTCGACGTCCGCGACCTCGGCCTCCAGCAGGCGGCGGTGGTCGGCCAGGGCGGCTTCGCGCGCCTGGATTCGCGCCCGCGCCCGCAGCCCCTTGAGCTTGCGCAGCTCCAGGCGACGCCGCTCAGAGATCAGCTCGGGGCAGGGAAGCTCGCCGAGGAAGGAGTCCCACCACTGGAGCTGCTGCACGGCCGCCTGGTAGGCCTGCTCTTGATCCAGCGCGCCCTGGCTGCTCCACAGCCAGGTCAGCCCCTGCAGGCCCACCGTCGCCGTGTCGAGGTCGCAGAGCAGCGCCTGGACGACGTCGCCGAAGCCGGCCACCGCGCCCTGGAGCATCGCACCGACCGCGGCCTGTACCGGGGCAGACGGCGCCGCCGGGCGGTCGCCCGCCACGGGCGCCGCGTCATGGGCAAGGACCAGGGCGTGGTCTCTGCGGTCGTGCTCGTCACCAGCCATCGCCCGTACTGTAGCGGGCACCGCCGACCAGCGTTGCGCTATCGTGCCCGCCACCCAAGGAGGAAGCAGTGCTCACGCTCATCTGCAAGCGCACCTGAAGCGCCTGTCGCAAGGCGGTCGCCTTGCTCAAGGACAAGGACATCCCCTACGACTATCGCGAGTACACCCAGGACCCGCTGACCGAAGACGAGCTGCGCGACGTCCTCGGAAAGCTCGGGCTGCCGGCCTCAGCCGTCTTCCGCAAGCGCGAGAAGGTGGGCAAGGAGCTGGGGCTGAGGGGCAACGAAGCCGACGACGTGCTCATCCCGGCGATGGCGGCCCACCCGACACTGCTGCAGCGGCCCATCGGGGTGGTCGGCGACAAGGCCGTGCTCGGCCGGCCGCCGGAAGCCCTGCTGGAGTTGGTGGCGTAGCCCTCCTGCGCGCCTCCGCGCTCGAGTGCCTGCGCGCCTCCGCGCTCCACCCGGGTGCGGGGCGTGCTTAGCTGTGAGCGATGCTGCTGCTGTCGGCCATCGCCGCGTGCACCGTGCAGCCACCGCCGGCGACGCCGGTGGTGATGCCGGGCGAGGAGCCCGTCGATGACGCCGGTGACGGGGCCGTCGTCGACGACCTGGACGAGGGCGCGCCCGACGATGAGGGCGACAGCCTCGACCTCCTCGCTGCCCCGCCTCCCCCAACCCCGGCGCGGCTGCAGGCCTACGCGGCCGAGCGTCCCAAGTCCGTCCTCGACCTGCAGCTCTGGCGCGAGGAGGAGCGGGCGCCAGCCCCCGCCCTGGGTCTCACCGCGACCCTGGTCGACCTCTCCCCCGCCATCCACGACTGGTTGCTGCTGACGCTCCAGCACCCCGGCCAGGAGCCGTCGACCTGGCACCTCGAGGTCTCCGAGCCCTGGCGGACCCACGTCTACCTCGACCCCGCCTGGCCCCAGGGGCTCAGCCTCGTCGTCGACGGGGTGGCGCGGCGCTGCCCGCTGTGGTCGGACGCACCGACGGTGCTGGAGCAGGCCCGCGACTCCGGCCGCGTCTTCGCCCCCCTCTGCGAGGGCCTGCTGTCGCTGCGCAACCCGGCCAAGGGCCGCCGCTCGGCCATGGAGTGGACCACCGACTTCCTCCGCGACAAGGTCTGGGGCGGCGAGAAGATCACGACCTGGGTGCGCGACACGCTCTACGCCGACGCCCAGCTCGCCACGAGCGAGGTCGTCGAGGGTTCCGGGGCCCACCGGCCGCGCCTGGACCGGCACCCGGAACCCGCCCGGGTCGCGGAGGAGTGGGCTGGCAAGCAGCTGGCGCCGGTCGATCTCGCCCTGCCCGTGCAGGGCGCGCCGGCCACGCTGGAGGTCGGTCGCTGGTACCCCGTCGCCGGCTTCCCCGAAGCCACGGTCAGCGTCCTGCAGCCGCGGATGGTCGACCCGGCGGTCACCAAGGGCTGGCAGGAGACAGGCGCGGTGCTCCCCCTGGACGAGGTCGAGGCGAGCGCGCTCGTCTACATGATCGCCTTCGACCTCGACCAGGTCGAGCTGGGCTTCGACCAGGGCACGGACCACACGCGGGTGGGCTGGTCGGAGCGGCTGCGCCCCGAGCAACGGGACGACAGCCTGCCGGGCCCCGACGGCTTCGACACCCTCGACCCCCTGGTGCGCACCGGCCGGGTCAACCCCGCCAACCTTCCGCGCCTCGTCGCCACCTTCACCGGGGGCTTCAAGCGCAGCCACGGCGCCTTCCGATCCGGCCCCTTCTCCACGTCCCACCACGGCAACCACTACGGCTGGGTCGAGCACGGCGTCGTCGAGAGCAAGCTCTGGCCGGGCCTGCCCACCGTGATTGTTTGGGCCGATGGCAGCGTGGAGGTGCGGACCTGGACGGAAGCCGACGACGGCCAGCTCTGGCGGGTCCGCAGCGCCCGCCAGAACGGGGTCCCCGTCGTCGAGCCGGGCCCCGACGGCCGCCCACAGCCCGGGGCCCTCGTGACGCGCTGGGGCGACGGCAACTGGTCGGGTTCGGTCGAGGGCAAGCTGCGCAGCGTGCGCGGCAGCCTGTGCGTCCAGGCGGGCGACGGCGGCCGCTACCTGCTGTACGGCTACTTCAGCAGCGCCACCCCGTCGGCCATGGTGCGGGTGCTGGCGGCCTACGGCTGCGGCACTGGCATGCTGACCGACATGAACGCGCTGGAACACACCTACCTGTCTCTGCACGAGCTGCGATCCAGCGGCTACACCGTCCACCACATGATCGCGGGCATGGAGGTCCTCGACAAGGAGGTGGACGGCACCGTCCTCTCCCGCTTCGTCGGGCTGTCCGACAACCGTGACTTCTTCACGGTGTTGCGGAGGGTGGAGCGATGAGGGTCTTCCTGCCGAGTGCGCTCCTGCTGGCGGCCGCTGCGACCGTGGCAGCGGCGGCGACAACGACGACCGTGGACTCCCCGCGCCCCACGACGCCGGTGTCCACCGAGTCCCGGGACGGACAGAGCGCGCGGTGGATGGAGCGGCTGGTCGACGTGCACGGCCTGACCGCCGAGCAGCGCTCCCGGGTCGAGGAGATCGTCAGTGACAGCCAATTCCTCGGCCAGGGCAACCCGGCGATCACCGTCCACCCCATGACGAAAGAACAGTGCACCGAGGGCCTGGCGGCGACGGGCACGACCTGGACAGACCCGATCTCGGAGGAGATCTGCGGTGGTCCGTACATGGCGCCGCTCTACGACCCCGCGACGGAGGGCCCGCAGGACGCCCGGGTCTGCATCGACCGCATGGAGTTCCCCGACGTCCCCTGCGAGTACCCGGTCGTCTGGGTGCGGGCGAGCGAAGCCCAGGAGCTGTGCGAGGCCGTGGGCAAGCGCCTGTGCGACGCCCACGAGTGGGAGGGGGCCTGCGAGGGCGCGCTGCTGCCGCCGGACTACCGCTACGACCTCGCCGCCGGGCGCAACGCGGTCGACGCCGTCAAGGCCATGCGGAGCTGGCACAACGCGCACCACGACAAGCGCTGGTCCTATGGCCCGGCCTTCCAGACCGGGATCTGCGCCCAGGCCAGCACCAAGACCGCCGGGTGCAACGGCGGCGGCTGGATGGGCTGCGGGTCGAACACCTACCCGACCGGCGCCTTCCCCGGCTGCACCAGCCCCCTCGGCGTCACCGACCTCAACGGCAACGCCGCCGAGCACATGAACCTGCCACTGGCGCCCGATCAGCTCGCCAGCGCCGGTGGCGAGCTGGGGGTGACCGAGATGAAGGGGAGCTGGTTCATCTGGGACCGCTACGCCGCCCACCCCGACTGGTGCCGCTGGCGCGCGCCCTACTGGCACGGCAGCCGCGTCATGAGCGCCGACAGCCACCGCAACTACCACCTTGGCTTTCGCTGCTGTAAGGATGTCGTACCGGCACCGACTCCTCCCACCGCAGGAGACGACTGATGCCTCGCTTCTCCCGACGCGGCCTCGTCGGCGGCATGCTCGGCCTCGCCACCGCCGCCGCCTGGACCCGCCCCACCCGCGCCAGCACCTGCGGCCCGGCACTGCCCCTGCCGGGGCGCTTCCGCGGCGCGCCCGGCGGACGCCAGTTCGCCGCCGCCGTCGCCCCCCTGTCGGACCACGACCGCTACAACGCCGCCGTCGAGCAGATCCTCGCCGGCAACCTGCCGGCCTTCATCCGGCCCATGACCGCCGTCGCCCTCTCTCCCGCCCCGGGCCAACCGGGCCCCGACCGCGTCACCGTCTTCGTCACCCCCGACTACCTCTGCCTCGGCTCCGACGACGACTTCCTCCGCATCCCCCTCGACCTTCCCGGCGCCTCCCGCGTCGCTCGCCGCCTGCACCTCGCGCTGCCCACGCCACGCATCGTCGACGCCGTCTACCGCCACGCCGGCACCGTGCTGGCGCCGGCGCCCATCCCGCCGTCGGCGCTCATGCGCTCCATGGCGGTCACGCAGGAACACCAGGCCATGATCGAGGCCGCCCGCCACGGCCGGCCCATCCTCCCCCTCATCGCCGGCCACAAGAAGGACCTCGTCCTGACCAACCGGCTCCACGAACACCCCGACCGCGTCGCGATCTACGGCTGGCACCGCCCCGACGGGCACCCCATCCAGCCGCTCAGCCTCGTCCACGGCAAGGGCTACGCCGACTACAGCCACGGCATCCGGCTGCTCAGCCGCACCGTCCTCGTCGACGGCGTGCCCATGGACTACTTCACCGCCCTCGCCGACCCCCGTATCGGGCCCGTGCTCACCCGCGAGGGGACGATCCCCGACGGCGAGGGGCTGCTGCTGGGGTGAGAGGGCCTACGGATCGGGCTCGAAGCGCTCATCCGCGACCGTGCGGGTGTTGCGCTGATCGTCGAGCCAGCCCGCACGGCTGTCGGCGATGGCGTCGAAGGCGGGCACATCGGGCTTGATGTCGAGGACCGGGGTGCCGTCGAGCGCGTCCACCCCCTCCAGGTACAGCGTGGAGCCCTCGATGCGCACCAGCCGGGCGCGGCTGGGGCTGGTGGTGCCGATGCCTGCTTGAGGGGGTTGGATCTCAGCGGAACAGGACCCGGGTGGCCGTACCCGCCAACCCGGGGCCAGCGCGGGTTCGCGGGGTAGCGGTGGCGACACTTCTCCAGGGGCTGCGACAGCCCCCCGACTTCTGTCGCCAGAGCCGCCCCCAGCGGACCCAA
>CAZRFD010000170.1:0-14518 GCA_964599085.1 uncultured Enterobacterales bacterium
CTCGCGGCTCGCGGCTCGCGGCTCGCGGTTCGCACCCTCGCGGACTCGCGGCTCGCACCCTCGCACCCTCGCACCCTCGCGGACTCGCGCTCCTCAACTCCTCGCACCCGTGCCTGCACGACTCCACACCCCGCCAACCAGGCCACCGCGCCATCCCGAACCTCGGTCCACGAGCGTGCGACGTCGGGCCGTCGTCCCGGTGTCCGGTCAGGTGGGCGCTGCTCCACCCGCTTGCCTGGCTGGACGGGGACGCAGGGCTCAGCCCGGGGGCAGGCGCCAGAGCTGACGGTCGCCCTCGGTGGCCTGCAGGGTCAGCCCCGCGGCGGCGAGGGCGCGGGCGAGGGCTTCGCTGCGTTCCTGCCCCAGCTCGCGGCGGTGGACCATGATCTGGCCCACGCCGGCGGTGCGCAGCCACTGGAGCGTCGCCGGGTCGACCGCGTCCGGCGCGTCGTCCGACACCAGGCGGTCCCAGCCGGCGATGGCGTCGAGGGCGGGGCGCTCGGCGACGACTCCGACCCCGTTGAAGTCGGGCACCCAGGGCGAGGGCTGCTGGTGGACGACCTGGTCCCACAGCAAGTAGCGGGCGCGGGGCCGGCTGCGGTTGATCTGCCCCGCAGGCATCGCCACCGGCCCCGGGATGTCGAGCACCGGGCTGTCGACCTCGGCGAGGATGGCGGGGTGGTCCGCGGGGGCGCCTGGGATCACGGGCTCGATGGGGGAGAGCAGGGTTGCTTCAGCCAGCAGCAAGGGGGGGAGCCAGGCCACCCACCGGCGCCCGCGGTGCTGCCAGCCATCGGCGACGCGCCCGGCTGCCAGGGCGAGGATGGCCAGCGTGGCAGCGTGCCAGCGGTACGGGAAGCGCAGCAGCTCCAGGACGGGGAGGTCGTACCAGGGCCCTCGGCCCAGGGAGAGCAGGGCGGGAAGGAGTGCGAGGAGTGCCAGGCGGGAGCGGCCGAGCAGCAGCAGCAGCGGCACGACCAGGCCGACCCAGGTGGTGAGGGCAAAGGGGTTGGCCCCGGGGAGGATCCCGGGGGGACGGAGGGAGAGCGGCGCACCCATGGCGGCGCGGACGGTGGCGTCGAGGGGGGCCGCGCCCGGAAAGGCGCTGGTGAAGGCGGCGATGAAGGGGGCCGCCGGCAGCAGCCCGAGCAGGGACCACAGCGCGGTTCGGCGCCACGGAGCCACGAGGACGGCGAGCAGCAGCGCGGCGGCACCGAGGTACCAGCTCGACAGGATGGTCAGGGCCATGGCGACGATGGAGAGGACCGGTCGTCGGGCGCCGACGGCGAGGGCCCACAGCGCCAGCGTCCAGCCGTCGGTGCCCTCGACGATGCCCTCGACGGCATAGCCGCTGAAGAAGGGGGAGCAGGCGAAGATCACCACGCCGGTGGCGGCGCCCACCGGCCGCAAGCCCCAGGCCCGCGCGGCGGCCCAGGACAGGGCGACGGTCGCGACCCGGCTGCCGACGACCAGCAGGTTCCAGGTGGCCGGCAGGGACAGGAGCGGCAGCATGCCGCGGGCCAGCCAGCCGTGCAGCGGGCTGCTGTAGTAGAAGCCCATCCCGTCCGGGGCACCCAGCCAGAACGTGTGGGTGGGGAGGGTGCCCGGGGCGTGCGCGAAGGCCCAGAGTCCCCAGATCGACGGATACAGGTCGGTGAAGGGCTGACCCAGCAGCTCACCACGAAGCACGGCAGGAACGGCCGGAAGCAGCGCCTGGCACAGGGTCAGCAGGACCAGCCAGGCGGTGAGCCGGCGTGGGGCAGCCTGGCGCACTTCGTCACAGATGCTGGACTCCTGCCCACGGGTGTACAGGTGCGGCGCGACGGTGCCGGAAGGCGATGCTACCTTCGTGCCGTCCCACGCAAAGGAGACCTGGATGACACTGACGACACGCGCTCTCTTCCTCTCGCTGGCCATGGGCCTGACGACCATGGGCATGGCCTGCGGTGACAAGGACGGCGACAGCGGCGGCACAGCCGACGGTGGCGCAACTGATGGCGGCACGACCGATGGCGGCACGACCGATGGCGGCACGACCGACGGCGGCACGACCGACGGCGGCACGACCGACGGCGGCACGACCGACGGCGGCACGGCCGACGGTGGCACGGCCGACGGCGGCACGGCCGACGGCGGCACGGCCGACGGTGGCGCCGGTGACGGCGGCATGGGCGGCGACGGCGGCATGGGCGGCGACGGCGGCATGGGCGGCGACGGTGGTGGCGGCGGTGACGGCGGTGGCTTCCCCGGTGACGGCGGCGGCGGCGGCGGTGACGGCGGTGGCGGCGGCGGTGACGGCGGCGGCTTCCCCGGTGACGGTGGATCCGGCGGCGGCGGCGGCGGCGGCGGCGGCCGCTGACCGGCCCCGACGCACCTCCGTGCGGCGCCCGGCCCTACGCTCCTCGCACGCTGTGTGCGGGAGCGGGGGTCGGGCGTTCGTCGTCATGGCCTGACGCTATGCTGCGGAGCGACGGCGCGCGCCCGGGCCGTCGGAGGTCCCATGTCGCGCCACGCCCTCAGCCTGCTCCTCGCCCTCCCGCTGCTCCAGCTCGCCTGCGGTGACAAGGGTGCTGGCGGCGACTCCGGTGGTGGCGGCGGTGCGAGGGATGGTGGCGCGCCGGCCGACGGGGGAGCCGATGGCGGCAGCGTCGGTGACGGAGGCACGGCCGATGGCGGCGGCCCGGACGGCGGTGCGACGAGTGAGTCCGACTGCAGCGATGGCAACGACGACGACGCCGACGGGCTCATCGACTGCGACGATCCCGACTGCGAGGGTGTGGACGCATGCATCGAGCAGGACTGCACCGATGGCGACGATGACGACGGCGACGGCCTGACCGACTGCGACGACCCCGACTGCCTGGGCAACCCCTGGTGCCCCGAGCTCGACTGCGACAACGGCGAAGACGACGACGGCGACGGCTACGCCGACTGCCTGGACGCCGACTGCTCCGACGACGACGCCTGCGCCACCCCGGAGGGCGACTGCAGCGACGGCCTGGACGATGACGGCGACGGGGCCATCGACTGCGACGACAGCGACTGCGCCCGCGCCGAGGGCTGCTACGAAGCCGACTGCGCCGATGGCATGGACGACGACGGCGACAAGGCCATCGACTGCGACGACCTCGACTGCTTCGGGGAAGACGCCTGCATCGAGCACGTCTGCGACGACGGCGTGGACGACGACGACGACGGCGGCACCGACTGCCTCGACGTCGACTGCTGGTACAGCGAGCCCTGCCTGTTGGAGTGTGCGGACGCCTCCGTCGGCGCCGTGGCTGAGGGTGTGCTGGCCACCGGCAGCACCGCCGACGCCAGCGACGACTTCACCGACCTCGACACCTGCGGCACCTCCGGTGGCCTCGATGTCGGCTACGTCTGGGAGGCCCCCGCCGACGGCTGCTACCGGGTCGACACCGACGGGTCGGGCTTCGACACGGTCCTGCGGGCCTACGCCTCCTGCAAGACCGACGAGCTGGCCTGTGACGACAACAGCGGCAGCGACGGCAGCGACAGCATGCTGCTGCTCACGGGCAGCGCCGGCGAGCTGTCGCTCTTCGTGGTCGACGGGGCCACCAAGCGCGACTTTGGCGACTACACGCTCAACGTCAGCACCTGGAACGCGCCCTACGACGTCGACGCCGGGTCCGTGTCCGGCACCGCTGCCGTGACCGGGGACATCGACGGCCTCGAGGAGCTCACTTGGGACCCGCTGCCGAGCTGTGCAGCCTACACCGCAAACGACGACGTCCTGCTGTGGACCGCGCCCTCGGCCGGGACCTGGACCTTCGACCTCGGCGAGTCCGCCTTCGACACCGTGCTGGCCATCTTCGCCGTCGGCGACCGCTGTCCCGAAGAGCTGGCATGCAACGACGACGAAGACCTCCACTCCAAGATCTACACCAGCATCGCTTCTGCGGAGCTCGACGCCGATCAGCAGGTCATCATCTGGATCGGCAACTACTGGGCCGAGGAGCTGGGCGACTGGCAGCTCGACATCAGCGTGGAGTGAGGGCTGCTGCCGCGGGCGGGCCGAGATTGCGGGCTACACTGGCGTGGTGTCCCGACCCTTCTCTCCGCTGCTGCCTGCTCTCTGCCTGCTGATCGCTTGTGGCGCCGGACGCGTCGGCGGGGAAACGCAGGGGGGTACCGGGGACGGAGGGGCATCCGACGGCGGCATCCCCGCCGAGTGCACCGACGACGCCAACCTCGACCTCTACGAGCGCTACATCGAACCGCTGATGACGGACGAGCACCCCAACACCTGCAACCAGTGCCACCTCTCTGGCGTCGATCTGTTGACGTACGTGCGGGACACGCCCTGCGAGTCCATGGAGTGCATGATCCAGCAGGGCGTCGTGGACCTCGCCGACCCCGAAGCCTCGCAGATCCTCGCCTTCATCCTCCAGGCCAGCCCCGACAGCGACCTGATCACGGAAGATGTGATCCAGCGCGAGTACGACGGCTTCCTGCAGTGGATACAGTGGAGTGCGAGCTGCCACGACGCGGTCTGTACCGATGTCGACGACGCCTGCGCCGCCCCCCAGGGCGGTGATGGCCTGCCCGACGACATCCAGACGCCGCTGGGGGGCTGCGACGAAGCCGACCTCGTGGCGTCCTTCACCGATCGGGTCTGGGCCTGGCACGGCCGCTGCTGGAGCTGCCACGCTGCAGGAGGGGAGAGCCGCGATCAGTTCGGCAGCGCCCCGCTGTTCTATTCCTGGACCGGCGACGAAGCTGAGTCCTCCATGCTGACCATGTACAACCTCATCGGGCTTGGGGACGTCGACCTCGACCAGCCTGCCGGAAGCCTGCTGCTGACCAAGCCCCTGGCCGAGGGGCTGTCCCCGTCGACAGCGCGCTGGGCACCAGCACCGGCGTCTACCACGGTGGCTCCGACAAGTTCACCGTGGGCGACAGCGGCGTCTTCGACGACCAGACCTTCTTCGACTTCGCCGAGTGGATCGGGCAGTACGTGGAGTGTCGGGGCTGACGCTCAGCGGCCGTGGCGCCACAGCCGCCACAGCCCGGGCAGCAGCAGGAGCGCGCCGGGCACCGACCAGCCGCCGATGGCGGGGGGGAGCGCGGCGACGAGCAGGGCAGCCCCTGCCAGGACGGTGATCCCCGCCACGACGAGGCCCTGCGGGATGGCCGGCGTCGGGACCGGCGCAGCGGACCGCCGGTGCAGCCGCTGGTCGGTCGCCTCGACGAGGTCGACGGGCAGCCGCTCGGCCAGGGCCCACCACAGGGGCCAGGCCCGCGCCAGGGAGCGCTTGAGCTGGGCCGGGTCGAAGAGCTGCCCTCGCAAGGAAGCGAGGAAGGGCTCGGCCACCGCGCTGATGTCGAGGCCGGGGTCCACGCTTCGGGCCACCCCCTCCAGCGTCAGCAGCGCCTTGCCGAGCAGCACCATGTCGGGCGGGAAGATCACCCCGTGCCGGGCGCCGATGGTCAGCTCGTCGTAGAGCAGCCGTCCGAAGCCGTACTCGTCGACGGAGCGCCCGCGCCAGGCCCGGAAGCAGCGCTCGACCTCGGTGCGGAAGGCGCCGGGGTCGGCGCCCGGCTCGAGGTCGGCCATGTGCAGCAGCCAGGTGGCGGCCTGCTCGGTGTCGCCCTCGGCCAGGCACCACATCAGCATCGCGCAGTCGCGGCGCAGGCGCGGGTCGATGCGGCCGAAGATCCCGAAGTCCAGCAGGGCGATGCGGCCGTCGGGGGTGACGTGGAGGTTGCCGGGGTGGGGATCTCCGTGGAACAGGCCGAATTCGAAGATCTGGGCGAGGGTGGCTTCGGTACCCAGGCGCATCAGCTCGGACGGGTCGATGTCGTTGGCAACGAGGGCGTCGAGGTCGTCGATGGGGAAGCCCTCGACCCAGGCCATGACGATCACGTCCCGTGTCGCGGCGAAGACCTCGGGCACCTCGACGCGTGGCCAGGTCGAGAAGCGCGCGCCGACCTCGGCGGCGACCCGGGCCTCGTTGCGGAAGTCCAGCTCCAGCAGGGTGTAGCGGCGCAGCTCCTCGGTCGCGCGCCGGGGGCGGTAGCGGCGGCTCTCGGGGACGTGGCGTTCCAGGCGGTCGGCCAGCCAGACCAGGATCTCCAGGTCCTGCGCGACCAGCGCGTCGATGCCCTCGCGCTTGATCTTGACGACCACATCCGTGCCATCGGTGAGGGTCGCGCGGTGGACCTGGGCGACGGAGCCGGCGGCGAGGGGTTCCGGGTCGAAGCGGGCGAAGTACTCCGACGCCGGCTGGCCGAGCGCCTCCTCCACCGCTTCGAGCACGGACGGCAGCGGCACCGGCGGCACGGCGCTCTGCAGGCTGTGCAGGGCTGCGACCAGCTTGGGTGGGATGAGGTCGGACCGGACGCTGAGGATCTGCCCGATCTTGACGAAGGCGGGGCCGAGGCGGATCAGGGCCTCGCGGACGGCGACCGGCCAGGGGTGCTCGGAGACCTTCCGGCCGGTGATCCGTGCCCACGTGCAGTGCAGGCGGCAGCGCAGGGTGGCGCAGTGCGTGAGCCGCATGCGGGCCAGGGGCACCTCGAAGCCCTGCATCATCAGCGTGGTGACGACGGTCCCCAGGCGGCGCGCGCGGGCGACGGGCAGGGGGCTCATCGCCGGCCTGCGCGTGGCGCCACTGTGAAGTACCCGTTGATCTGGAGGGTTGCCTGGGTGAGGGCGACCGCCGTGTCCATGCTGCTCCCGGGAGGGTGCCCAGACAGAGCAAGAGCCGTGCCGCCCGCGATCGTACAGCGTGTGGCCGCGTCGCCCGCGGGGAGGAGGCTCTGGTGGAGACGCAGCGTCGCGACCAGCGTCGCAGATATGCGACCGGGGGCGCCGTCACGGAGCGCTCCGCTCCGCGACCAGCGAGTCGACGAGCTGCGGCAGGCCCCTGCGCTCGATCCATCGGAGCAGGGGCCCTGGCACAGGCACGCCGAGGTCGGCCATCGCCGAGATCCGCACCAGGGTCCGGCCGTTGTCGAGGGGCTGGAGTGTCCAGCTCCCGGTGCTGTCGCGCAGGTCGCCGCTTCCCTGGACGTAGGTCCACGACGCCTCGTAGCGGCCGCCAGGTTCCGTGGGCACGGTCGGGATCATGACGATCTCCCAGGCCCGGTCCTTGAGCGGCCAGGGCAGGGCGGTGCGGCCCTCGCACCAGGTCCGGCCGCTGGCCTCTCGGATGACGGTGGCCGTTCGCATCCAGGGCACCCAGTCGTGCTGGGCCCCTCGACCGCTCAGCGCCGGCCACAGGGCGGTCGCCGGGTAGGGGACGACGGCGAGGAGGGAGGCATGGACGACGCCCCCCTCGCTCACCGCAACGGTGCGGGGGCGCTCGGCGAGGGTGAGCAGCTCGGTGTCGTCGAGGGTCAGCGACAGCATGGGCCCGGCGGCGGACGGCTGGGCGAGTGCCAGCCACAGCAGGGTGAGGGGAAGCAGGCGGGCTGGCTGCATGGGCGCTCCGGTCGCGGGATTTCAGGGGGGCTCGCAGGGCTGCGAGGGGGACGACGCTCACAGACGCAGCAAGCCCCATGCCGACGCCTGCCGGGGTCAGGAACCTGGTTGGCCCGCGACTTGCATTGTTGTTCCACGGTTCCTGACGGGCCCATCGGCCGCCACACCTCGCCGTCGAGGAGGACTCGCGCATGACCTCCGCCCACCACGCCCCCGCCGGCAGTGCGCGCTGGGTGCCCCGCGCCGCTGCCCTGGCGCTGCTGGGCGTCGTGGGCTTCTACCTCGTCACCGAGCACCTCCAGCACACGCTGGGGGCGCTGCCCTTCGTCATCCTGCTGCTCTGCCCGCTGCTGCACTTCTTCATGCACGGTGGGCATGGTGGGCACGGTGGGCACGGTGGGCACGGTGGCGACCATGATCGTGGCGCCCCTCCGCCGGCCGACAGTCCGGAAGGAGGCGTGTGATGCACGGCAGCGATCAAGCCTACGGTCTGTGGACCCTCGTCATCGTCAATTCGCTCGTGTTCATCTTCTTCGCTTTCAGCTTCGTGAAGCCGAAGTCAAGCACCGACTGGCGCAGCCTGGGTGCATTCTCCGCCTTCATCGTGGCATTGTTCGTCGAGATGTACGGGTTCCCCCTCACGGTCTACCTGCTGTCGGGCTGGCTCGGCAGCAGGTTTCCCGGCCTGACCCTCTCCCACGACGCGGGACACCTCTGGTACGCCCTCCTGGGGCTGAAGGGGGACGCCCACCTCAGCCCGATCCACATCGGCAGCAACCTGCTCATCTTCGGCGGCCTGTGGCTGGTGTGGGCCGGCTGGCGGGGCTTGCACGAAGCCCAGCGAGAGGGCCGGCTCGCGACGACCGGCCTGTACGCCCGGCTGCAGCACCCGCAGTATCTCGGCTTCGTCATGGTCATGGTCGGCTTCCTGTTGATGTGGCCGACGATCCCGACGCTGCTGATGTTCCCCATCCTGCTCGTCGTCTACGCGCGCCTCGCCCGCCGCGAGGAGGCCCTGGTCGAAGCCGAACACGGCGACGCCTGGCGGGCCTGGGCTGCGCACACGCCCCGCTTCATCCCGCGCCTGTCCGCTTCAGCGGACGCTTCCCCGCACCCGCCGGCTCCCTGAGCCCGCCCTCACCCCGGAACCCCCATGCACGATCACTCCCAGCACATGCACGGTGAAGCCGCCGCCGTGGGTCGCCACACGGGCACCGTGAGCGACGCCCCCGTCATGTCCGTCGAGCTGCGGGCGGACCGCGATCTCTGCGCCTCGTGTCGAGACCACGCCCGCGCCGCGCTGGATGGGCTCGACGGCGTCGAGATGGTCCACGTCGTCGTGGGCACGCCGGTGCTCCACGTGCGCTACCGCCCCAGCCAGGTGGATCTCTCCACCATCGTCGAGCGTCTCCGGGAACACAACATCCGGGTGGGTGCCGAGCAGACCTCGCTGAAGCTCGCCGGCATGCACTGTGCAAGCTGCGTCTCCAAGGTCGAGGACGCGCTGCGGCACGTCCCGGGCGTGCTCTCCGCCAACGTCGACCTCGCCCGCAAGCAGGCGCTGGTCGACTACATGCCCGCCCAGGTCAGCCTCGACGGCCTCGCCGACGCCGTGCGCGCCGCCGGCTACGACATCGACGCCCCTCCGCCCGAGGGCTCGGGGTCGCCGGCCGAGAGCGAGCTGGAGCGCGAGCAGCGCCTCCGCCAGGAGGAATACCGGTCGCTTCTGCGTCGCTTCGTCGTGGCGGCGGTCGTGGCGGTGCCGGTGGTGCTGCTGATGTACCCCGACATCCTGCCCTTTGCGATGTCCGACGAACAGATCCGCCTGAGCTGGTGGGTGCAGCTCGTCGTGACGCTGCCGGTGATGGCGTACTCCGGGCGCGACTTCTACGTCGGTATGGTCCGCGCCGCGCGGCACCGCAGCAGCGACATGAACACACTCGTGGGGCTGGGGACGCTGGCGGCCTACTCCTACTCGGCGGTCGCGGTGATCGCCCCGGGGATCTTCCCCGAGGAACGCCTCGCCGAACCCTTCTTCGACGTGATCTCCGTCGTCATCGCGCTGGTCGTGCTGGGCCAGGCACTGGAAGTGCGGGCCAAGGGCAAGACCAGCGACGCCATCGCCAAGCTCATGGAGCTGCAGGCCCGCGTGGCGCGGGTGCTGCGCAACGGAGAAGAGGTCGAGATCCCCGTCGACGAGGTCGTGCTCGACGACATCGTCATCGTGCGGCCCGGCGAGAAGGTGCCGGTCGACGGCGTCATCACCGAGGGCAACAGCGCCGTCGACGAGTCCATGATCACCGGTGAGTCCTTGCCGGTCGAGAAGGCCACGGGCGACGAGGTCATCGGCGCGACCATCAACAAGACCGGTGCCTTCCGCTTCCGGGCCACCGGGGTGGGCAAGGACACGGCGCTGGCGCGCATCGTGAACATGGTGCAGCAGGCCCAGGCCACCAAGCCGCCCATCGGGCGGATCGTCGACCAGGTCTCGGGGATCTTCACACCGACCGTCATGATCGTGGCGATCCTGGCCTTCCTGGCCTGGTTCAACACCGGCATGGACATCTCCTACGGCGTGATCGCGGCCGTCACGGTGCTCGTCATCGCCTGCCCCTGCGCGCTGGGCCTGGCCACGCCCATGAGCCTCGTGGTGGGTGTGGGCAAGGCGGCCGAACGCGGCGTCCTGATCCGCAACGGCGAGGCGCTGCAGACCGCCTCTCGCCTGGAGGTTGTGGTCCTCGACAAGACCGGCACCGTCACCCGTGGCGAGCCGGCGCTGACCGACGTCGCCCCGGTCGTGGGCGGCGATCCTGACGAGCTGCTGCGCCTGGCGGCGTCCGCGGACGCGGTCAGCGAGCACCCCCTGGCCCAGGCGGTGGTGGAGGGCGCGCGCGGCCGCGGGCTGGCGCTGTCCGACGCCGCCGACTTCGAAGCCATCGTCGGACACGGCGTGCGCGCCACGGTCGATGGTCGTGTCGTCCACATCGGCAACCGCCGGCTCATGGACCGCATCGGAGTCGACCCGGTCCCCATGGACGCCACGGTGGACGGTCTCGCCGATGAGGGGCGGACGGCCATGTACGTCGCCGCCGACGACTCCCTGCTCGGCGTCGTCGCGGTCGCTGACACCGTCAAGCCGGACTCGGAGCAGGCGATCAAGCGCCTGCAGGCGCTGGGCATCGAGGTGGTGATGATGACCGGCGACAACCGCCGGACCGCGGAAGCCATCGCCCGGCAGGTCGGCATCCGGCGGGTGCTCGCCGAGGTGCTGCCGGCCGACAAGGCCAACCAGGTGCAGCGCATCCAGGGTGAGGGGCGCAAGGTCGGCATGGTGGGCGACGGGATCAACGACGCCCCCGCGCTGGCCCAGGCCGACGTGGGCTTCGCCATCGGCACGGGCACCGACGTGGCCATCGAAGCTGCGGACGTCACCCTGGTCGGCGGCAGCCTCCTCGGCGTCGTGCACGCCATGGAGGTCTCCCGGGCGACGATGCGGAACATCCGCCAGAACCTGGTCGGTGCCTTCGCCTACAACACCGCCGGCATCCCCGTCGCCGCCGGCGTCTTCTACCCACTCTTCGGCTGGATGCTGTCGCCCCTGGTCGCGGGCGCCGCCATGGCCTTCTCGTCCGTCACGGTCGTCACCAACGCCAACCGCCTGCGCCTGTTCCGCTCCTCGGCCGAGACGCTGGCTGCAACGGAGAAGCACGCATGACCCCGCACCTCCTCGTCCAGATCCTCGTCAACCTGCTCGGCGTCGGGCTCATCGGCTTCATCGCCTGGTTCCACTGGGCCCCCCGCAAGGGGGTGAAGGCCGGCGCGACCGACGGCAAGCAGGACGTCGCCATCACGGTCGCCGGTGGCTACTCGCCGGACATCGTGGTCGTCGACGCCGGTCGCCCGGTCCGGCTCCGCTTCACCCGCAAGGAGACCAGCTCGTGCACAGAGCGGGTCGTCTTCGACGACCTCGAGATCAGCAAGCTGTTGCCGACCAATGAAGAGGTCATCATCGACCTGCCGGCGCTGGAGCCGGGCGAGCACGGCTTCGCCTGCCAGATGGGCATGATCCGCGGCAAGCTGGTGGCGCGGTGAGGCTTTCGCGGGGCTGCGGATCCGGTTCGCAGTCGTGCGAGGGGCGTGCGCTGCGTGTGGCACGGGTGACGTGAGCATGGGGCTCGCGGTGACGCGGGTCCTGGCATGAAGCTTGCCGCAGTCTGGGCCCACGCGCGGGCGACCGCCCGCACCAACCGGAGGTCGACATGACCCGCCCCCTCATCCTCTCCGCACTCTTCACCGCCAGCCTCGCGGGCTGCTCGTCGGCCGGCGGCGGCGACGACGCCACCGACGCCACGCTGGACGCCTACGTGGCCGCCGTGGACGCCATGCACACCCTGGTCGATGACCACGTCACGGCCGTCGAAGCCGCCGCAGACGTCGACGCCGTGACCCAGCTCCAGGCCGACTACACGACCGAGTGGGAGCACGCCATGGAGGACTTCGGACACGCGATGGAAGACGTCGCGGCCTGCTCCATGGACGGTGACTCGATGGCCATGGTGACCGAAGCCCAGGACATGGCCACCGCCATGGTCGACGAAGCTGCGGCCTACACGGCCGCCCACAGCGCGCACAGCAGCGTGGACGACTGCGTGGCCGCCGTGGGCAGCCACGAAGAAGCCATGGACGCCATGGTCGACACGCTGCTGGAGCATCACGACCACTGGCACGACGCCGGGATGGAGTGCGGCATGCACGACGACTCCGGCGCCCACATGGACTGAGCTTGTTGTACCTGGTGATCCGTCGCCTGCGGGCACGGCCCCTGGCCGTCCTGCTCAGCGCCCTGCCCATCGCGGCGGCGGTCACCCTGGTGCTCGTGTTCGAGGGCTTCATGGTGGGGCTGGATGCCCAGCTCCGCAGCCTGCCCGAGGCGCTCCCGACGCCGCTGCTCGCCGTGCAGCCGGGCATGCACAACCTCGCGGGGACGCGCTCGGTGCTGCCGCAGTCGGCGCGTCCCGACATCGAGGGCGTCCCGGGCGTCCTCGCCGCCCACCCCCTGCTCAGCGTCCCGCTCATCTACGAGCGGGACGGGGTCTCCACCCCCATCCAGGTCATGGTGTTCGACGACCTCGGCGGCCCGCCGACGCTGGCCCGGGGGCGCATGCCGCAGGGCAAGCGCGAGGTGGTGGCCGACGACGTCCTGGCGCTGAAGTACGGCATCGAGCCGGGCGACGAGCTTGAGCTGCTGGGCCATGCGCTGCGGGTCGTGGGCACCTCGTCGGGGACCGGGTCCTTCTTTGCGCCCTACGTCTTCGTCCGCTTCGATGATCTCATCGACCTCTACGTCGAGAGCATGGGGTCGGGGGGCGATCTGCTGGATGTGCCCCTGCTCGGCATGCTGCTGGTCGAGGTCGCCCCCGGCGAGTCGCTCGACACCGTCCGCGCGGCCATCGAAGCCAGCGTGCCGGCGGTCGACCTCCACACAGGGGCCGAGCTGGCGGACGCCGACCAGGCGCTGGGCCGGCGGTTGATCGGCCCCATCGTCGACCTGCTCATCGCGGTCGCCTGGGCCACGGGGCTGCTCGTGGCCGCCCTGACCGCGTTCTCGGCTGTCGCCGGGCGAACGCGGGAGATCGGCGTGCTGAAGGCGCTCGGCTTCGAGACCGACGCCATCGCCATCGGGCTGGTCGTCGAGCTGGGCATCATCGGGGCGGTGGCGGTGGCGCTGGGGCTCGCGGGCACGGCGCTGACGACCACGGTGATCGGGGCGCTGGCCCCGCAGTTCGTCATCGAGCCGTGGACGCTGCCGGTGGTCGGCCGCACGGCGATCGCGGCCCTGGTCGTCACCTGCCTGGGTGGGCTCGCGCCGCTGCCGGCGCTGGTCGGCGTCGACCCGGCGCTGGCCTTCCGGGGGCGGGCGTGATCCGCTGGGCGCTGGCCACGCTGTGGGCGGACCGTGCCGGCGGTCTCGCGGCGGTGGCCGGCACGGCCGTGGCCTTCGTGCTGGCGATGCTGCTCGAGGGGATCTTCGCGGGGGAGGCCCGCCAGATGGTGGCGCTGATCGAGCACTCCGGCGCCGACCTGTGGGTGATGCAGGACGGTGTCGACAACGTGCACATGGCCACCAGCGTGCTCGGTGCGCGGCAGGTGGACGCCATCGCCGGCGTCGAGGGTGTCGCCGAAGCTTCGCCGCTGCTGTACCAGAACGCCTTCGTGTCCGCGGGGGGCGAGGACTGGTTCACCTACGCGGTGGGGGTCGCCTCCGACATCGACCGCGGCCAGCCCTGGGATGTGGTCGAGGGGGTGGCGCGACCGGGGCCCGGGCAGGTGCTGATCTCCGACGTGCTCGCCCGCCGCACGGGGCTCTCGGTCGGCGACCGCGTGGCGGTCGGCGCGGATCGCTTCGAGGTGGCCGGGCTGACGGGAGGCACCTGGTCGATGGCCAACACAGTCACCTGGCTGCCGCCGGATGCGCTCGCAGACATGATGGGGACGGACGGCGGGGCCAGCTACGTGCTCGTCGTCGCTGCGCCCGGCGTCGACGCGGGCGCGCTGGCCCGCCGAATCGAGGCCGAGGTCGAGGGTGTCCATGCGCTGAAGAACAACACCCTCGTGGCCAACGACACCCGCCTCGGCATGCAGATGGGCGGCCAGATGATCGGCGTGATGCGCTGGATCGGCGCGGGCATCGGCGGCCTCGTCATCGCCTTCTCCGTCCTGGCCAGCACCATGCGCCGGAGCGCAGAGCTGGCCGTGGCCAAGGCCTTGGGCTTCCCGGCGCGGGCGCTCTTCGCCGCGGTCGGCCTGCAGGCGGTGATCCTTGCCGCCGCGGGCTTCCTCGTGGCCGCCCTGCTCGCCCTGGTCGGTGGACCCCTGGTCGAGGCGGCCATCGCCGAGGTCACGCTCGAATTCCAGCCAGCCACGCTGCTCCGCCTGGGCGGCGCGGCGATCGCGGTCGCCGTCGCGGCGGCGTGGCTGCCGGCCCGCCGGGTGGCGGCCATCGATCCCGCCTCTGTGTTCTCTGACGGATCTTCCCCCCATTTGTATGGATTTTATTGCGCGGAAGCATCG
>CAZRFD010000171.1:0-14505 GCA_964599085.1 uncultured Enterobacterales bacterium
AGCGCCCGCTGCAGCGGTGGTGGATTCGTCCGTGCGCGTAGCGGGCCAGCCGCAGGTAGAGCTCGCGCGCTTCAGGGGCGTGGCGGTCCGCGAGGAGCATGCGCACGCTTCGACGGACGTCGATGTCGTCGGGACCCGGCGGGGCCGGATGGGTCGCGTGTCGAACCATCTCAGAACCCGTTGTAGATGCCGTCGTCGTCGCCCGTGCGGGCGCGGCTGGCGGCGGAGTCGTGGGTCCGGCCGCGGTCGCCGCTGCCGGTGGCGTCGGTGTCGGCTGCATCGGAGTGGGCACCGTCGACGGTGACGGTGCGCGCGTCGTCGCCGCTCGGCAGGTCGGCGCAGGGGACCGCCCCGGTGGGCGCGTGCACCGAGGTCGACAGCCAGAGGAGGAGGGCCTTGAGCGTGGTCATTGCGCGGTCTCCGTCGAGGGGGCGGCGCCCGGGCCGCGGGGGCGCAGCAGGGCGAGGTCGGGGTCGCGGGCGATCATGTCGTCGAGGGCGGTCAGCAGCGTCGCGGGGAAGGCGCCGCGGACCTGGCTCAGCAGGTCTTCGGCTTCGTCGAGCTCGCCGAGTCGGATCAGGCAGGCCAGCACGTTGGCGAGGTTGCCCGGGGCCCGCTGGCGCTCGAAGGCCCGCGAGAAGTAGTCCAGCGCGACGTCGTAGCTGCCCTTGAGGAAGGCGATGACGCCGCGGTGGCGTTCGACGCTGGCGAGGTTGGCCTGCAGGCGGGGGCCGCCGGCTTCCAGCGCCGCCAGCTCCTGGCGGGCCGCCATGCGGGCGGCGGAGTCGAGGTCATTGACCGCGGGGTGCGCGGCGATCACGTGGAGCGCCGAGTACAGGTTCACCTTGTCGAGGCGTCCCTGGTCGTGCAGCTCGTGGACCTGACGCTCCAGCGCGCCACGGTCGAAGCCCGGTCGCTGCAGGGAGGCACCGATCTGCGCCAGCGCCGCCTGCTGGTCGGGCTCGACCACGTCGGCGAGGGGCAGGTAGGCTTCAGCGTCGACGGCACCGAGGATGCGATCGAGGAGTGCGTCGTAGTCCATGCCGGAGGGCCTCTGCGCGCGTCGGAGGAGGGGCGTGCCGGGCAGGCAGTGGCGGGGGGCGCGAGGGTGTAAACGGGCGGGGTTGCCTTTCTCGCGACGGCTCTTCTCGCGACGGCCACGGCGCTGCGGTGCGGTGCGCCCGGCGAGGGTAGCCGGAGGATGCCCGGCTCGCTGGGTGTGGCGGGGGGCGGCGGGAGATTACGGACCCGACGATGGAGCGTCCCACCCCCGCCGCAGCGGCCACGCGCATGCCCCCTGTCGTGCTGGAGGGCGTGGGGCTGACCTGGTCCGGCGCGACCAGCCCCCTGCTGCGCGACTTCTCCCTGTCGCTGGGCGCCGGCCGGCTGACGGCGCTGGTGGGGCCCTCGGGCTGCGGCAAGTCCACGCTGTTGCGCCTGATCGCGGGGCTGCTGGACCCGGACGCCGGGAGGGTGGAGCCGGGCCGCCAGCCGCCGGGTGCCGCCGCCTTCGTGTTCCAGCAGCCCACCCTGCTGCCCTGGCGCAGCGTGGCCGACAACGTCGCGCTGCCCCTGCAGCTCATCGGCGTGCCGCATGACGAGCGGCAGGCAGAGGTGTCCCAGGCCCTCGCCGACGTGGAGCTGAGCGATGCCGTCGACCTGCTGCCGGGGGCGCTCTCGGGGGGGATGCGGATGCGGGTCAGCCTCGCCCGCGCCTGGGTCGGCGACCCCCGGCTGGTCCTCCTCGACGAGCCCTTCGCGGCCCTCGACGCGCTCACGCGCCGCCGGGTCCAGGCCCGCTTCCTGGCCCAGTGGGAGGAGCGACGGCCGACGGCGGTGCTGGTCACCCACGACATCGACGAGGCCCTGCTGCTTGCCGATCGCGTCGTGGTCCTCGGCGGCGAGCCGCTCCAGGTCCGGGCGGACGTCGACGTGCCGCTGGCGCGTCCCCGGGGCCTCGCCATGCGGCACGACCCGGCCCTGGCCGCCCTCGCCGCCCAGGTGGAGGCCGTGTTGTGAAGGTCGTGGCGCCCGTCGCTGCCGCGCTCGCCGCGCTCCTGTTGTGGGCCGGACTCGCCTCGGTCACCTCGCCCGTGTTGCTGCCGGCGCCGCAGGACGTGGTGCTCGCGCTGGTCGAGGGGCGCGCCCAGCTCGCGGAAGCCACGCTGCACACGGCCCTCGCCAGCCTCGGCGGCCTCGGCATCGCCGTGCTGCTCGGGCTGACCGGTGCGGTCCTCTTCCACCTGTCGCGGACGCTGGAGCTGGCGCTCTACCCCTACGCGCTGGTCATCCAGACCCTGCCGGTCATCGCCGTGGCCCCGCTGCTGGTCGTGTGGCTGGACTACGGCACGCCGGTCGCGGTGGCGTCGGCGGCCATCGTCTCCTTCTTCGTGGTGCTGACCTCGGCGCACCGGGGCCTGTCGGCGGCCAGCAGCGCCCAGGTCGAGCTGCTGCGGCTCTACGGTGCCAGTCGCTGGCAGGAGCTGCGCCTGCTGCGGCTGCCGGCGTCTCTGCCCTACGTGCTGACCGGCCTGCGCAGCGCCGGCGGGCTCGCCGTCATCGGCGCCGTGGTCGGTGAGTTCGTGGGCAGCAACGGGGTCCCGCGCTCGCTCGGCTACGAGGTCCTCTACGCCATCCGGACGTCCAGCACGGACCGCAGCTTCGCCGCCATCGCCTGTGCCGCTGCTCTGTCGCTGGGCTACTTCGTCGTCGTGCGCCAGGCCGAGCGGCTCCTCGTCGGGCGCTGGTCCCAGGAGACGCCATGATCGCCACACTGTCCCTGCTGCTGGCCTGCTCGGGGGCTCCTCCTGGCGACCCGGCGGCCTCGCCTGCGCCCGCCGCTCCGCGGTCGGCGCCGTCCGCGCCCACCCGGGTGCGCCTCGCGCTGAACTGGTTTCCAGAGCCCGAGTTCGGCGGCTTCTACCAGGGTGTGCTCGATGGCACCTACGCCGCCGCCGGCTTCGACGTGGAGATCATCCCCGGCGGCCCGGGCGCCCCGACGCTCGAGCTGCTGGAGAGCGGCAAGGCCGAGGCCGCGATCACGGCCGCCGATGACCTGCTGGTCAAGCGCGACAAGGGCGTGCATGCGGTGGCGCTGTGGGCCGGCTTCCAGCACACCCCGGTGGGGCTGATGGCGCACGCCGACAGCGGGCTGCTGCGTATCGCCGACCTGCCGGAGCACCCCGATCTGCGGGTCGCCATCGAGATCGGAAGCCCGTTTCAGCGCTGGCTGTGGCAGGAGCGGGGCTTTCAGGGCCGGGTGGCCACGGTGCCGACGACGGGGTCCGTGGCCGCCTTCCTGGCCGACCCCCGCCTCGTCCAGCAGGCCTACGTCACCTCCGAGCCCTGCGTGGCCCGAGCCCGCGGGGCAGAGGTGCGCTTTCTCGCCGCAGCCGACGCCGGCTGGGACCCCTACGGCACGGTCCTCGCGGTCGCCGAGCCTGCGCCGAGCTGGGCGGCCGACTTCCGCGCGGCCACCCAGCAGGCGTGGACGGCGTACCTGGCCGATCCCTCCGCTGCCAACGCCAGGATTGCGGCAGCCAACGACCAGCTCGCGCCGGACCTGCTGGGCTGCATCAGCGACGCACAGCGCCCCTTCGTGGTGGGGGACGAGGGGCTGGGCAGCATGACGGCGGCTCGGTGGAGACAGACCCGTGACGCACTGGTGACAGTGGGCATCCTGAAGGCTGACAGCCGGGCTGAGGGGGCGTGGATAGCATCGGATCAAGCCGCGGCTCCCACACCCTAGACCTCCCGGGCCCGTCCGGGGGCCGGCACCGTGGGGGCGCGTGGTCCCGCCCGCCGAGACGCGGGAGAGGAGCCCTCGCCGTGCAGCAGACCGTCGCCGCCACCGACAACCTCGGCTCGGCTGCCGCCCGCCTGGCCCACGACACCGTGGACCTCCCAGCGCCGGCGCACCTGGAGCCCCGCCTCTCCGCCCAGCCCGTGGCGCGGCGCAAGGGCTGGCGGCACTACTTCGGCGCCATGGTGCTGCGCCTGTGGGGATGGACGCCGGAGGGCAACCCGCCGGACGTGCCCAAGTACGTCTTCATCGCTGCCCCGCACACCTCGGGCTGGGACTTCCCCTTCATGATCGCCTTCGCCTGGTGGTGGGGCGTCGACATCCGCTGGCTCGGCAAGCACACTCTGTTCTCGGGCATCTGGGGTCCCTTCTTCCGCTGGTTCGGCGGCATCCCGGTGGATCGCAGCAAGAAGCACGACATGATCAAGAGCTTCGCCCGGGCCTTCGCCGAGCGTGACGAGCTGGTGCTCGTGATCCCCGCCGAGGGCACGCGCAAGTACCGCGACTACTGGAAGAGCGGCTTCTACTGGGCGGCGCGACGGGCCCACGTGCCCGTGTGCCTGGGCTACATGGACTTCCAACGCAAGGTCGGGGGCTTCGGGCCGTTGCTGTGGCCGTCGCAGGATCTCGGCCGCGACATGGACTTCATCCGCGCCTTCTACACGGGAATGCAGGGCAAGCACCCCGAGAAGTTCAGCCGGATCCGCGTGCGGCAGGAGGACGATGGGATCGCGGCGCCCACGGGCGGGGGCGGGCCCGTCGACCTCGATGGTGCCGGGCTGGCCGACGGCGACTGACGCGGCGGTGTGCAGGGCCCCTCTCAGGCCAAGCTGCCGGGATCACGACGGTTGGAGTTTTTCTGGGGCGAACCACAAGATGTGGGGTTGTCAAGGGTTTTGACCCCCTATATCTTGTGCTTCGGGCCCTCCGCTGTGCCGGCCCGAACCCGGCAGCAACCCCTCGGCGGGCCCCGGCGACCGGCTCCCCTCCGGTCCCCGCTTGCGGCGACACCTGCGCCGGCCCCGCCCGCGCACACCTGCGTCTCCTGCTGGCGGCTCCTCCCTCCCCGCTCCTCCCGCTCCTCTTCCCCCGCTCCCCGCTCGTCCAGGCCGTCCCATGCCGCACATCACCGAGAACCAGACCTCCTCCGACGACAGCGACCTGCAGGCCCTGCCCCTCCCCAACAGCCCCGTCACCCTGCGGCTGCGCCTGGACGACGGCAGCCACCAGCCGCTGACCGTGGACCTGCTGACCTCGCTGGTGCAGCGGCACGCCGACGGGCTGCCGGGTGTCGACGCCGACCTCGTCGCCCGCCGCGTCCTGTCGGGCTGCTACGACGGAATCGCCGAAGCCGAGCTGGACAAGCTCCTGGTCAACGTTCCCGCCGCGCTCACCGCGGAACAGCCGGCCTGGTCCTTCCTCGCCGCCTGGCTCCTGCACCGCATCGTCGTCAAGGAAGTGCGCTCGCTCGGCGTCTCCAGCTTCTCCGGCAGCGTCGCCCTCGGGCACGCCCAGGGCATCATCAGCGACGACACCGCCGCCTTCGTGGCCGACCACGCCGCAGAACTCGACGCCGCCATCGACGACGGGCGCAGCCAGCTCTTCCAGTACTTCGGCCTGCGGACCGTCTACGATCGCTACCTGCTCCGCCACCCCACCCGGCGCCTCGTCTTCGAGACGCCGCAGTACTTCTTCCTGCGCGTGGCCTGCGGGCTGGCGCAAGACGTCGCCGAAGCGGTGGAATTCTACCGCCTGATCTCCAGCCTCGAGTACATGCCCAGCTCGCCGACGCTGTTCAACAGCGGCACGGCCCACAGCCAGATGTCGAGCTGCTACCTGCTGGACAGCCCGGTCGACGAGCTCGAGCAGATCTACAAGCGCTACACGGACATCGCGCGCCTGTCCAAGTTCGCCGGCGGCATCGGCGTGGCCTGGCACCGGGTGCGCTCCCGCGGCTCGCTCATCCGCGGCACCAACGGCAAGTCCAACGGCATCGTGCCGTGGCTCAAGACGCTCGACGCCAGCGTGGCTGCGGTCAACCAGGGCGGCCGGCGGAAGGGGGCCTGCTGCGTCTACCTGGAGACCTGGCACGCCGACATCGAAGAGTTCCTGGAGCTGCGCGACAACACGGGCGACGAAGCCCGGCGCACCCACAACCTCAACCTCGCCAACTGGGTCCCCGACCTGTTCATGAAGCGGGTGCAGGCCGACGACGACTGGTCGCTGTTTGACCCCAAGGAGTGTGGCGATCTGGTCGATAGCTTCGGGGACGACTTCGAAGCCCGGTACGAAGCTCACGAACGGGCCGGCCGGGCGGTGCGCAGCGTCAAGGCTCGCGACCTCTATGCGCGGATGATGCGGACGCTGGCCCAGACCGGCAACGGCTGGATGACCTTCAAGGACGCCTGCAACAAGAAGAGCAACCAGACGGGCAAGCCCGGCCGCGTGGTCCACAGCAGCAACCTCTGCACCGAGATCGTCGAGATCACCGACCAGGACCAGACCGCGGTCTGCAACCTCGGCTCGCTGAACCTCTCACGCTTCGTCGAACACGGCGAGTTCAACTTCGAGAAGCTGCGCGGCGTGGTCAGGGTCGCGGTCAAGTACCTCGATCGCGTCGTCGACATCAACTACTACCCGACCGACGAAGCGCGCCACAGCAATGAACAATGGCGTCCGGTGGGCCTGGGTGTGATGGGGCTGCAGGACGTCTTCTTCGCCAAGCGCGTCGACTTCGACAGCGCGGCCGCACGCGAACTGTCCACCCGGATCCAGGAAGAGATCTACTTCGCGGCGCTGTCGGCAAGCTGCGAACTCGCCGAAGCCCACGGCCCCCACGCCACCTTCTTCGAGACCCGCGCCGCCGCCGGCGTGCTGCAGTTCGACCTTTGGGGCGTCGCGCCGGGCGGCGCGGCCGGTGCGCAGCTCGGGCTGTTCGGGGGCTCCGGCGGGGCCGACCGCTGGTCGAAGCTCAAGGCGCGGATCATGGAACACGGCCTGCGGAACTCGCTGCTTGTGGCCATCGCGCCGACGGCCACCATCGCCAGCATCTGTGGCTGCTACGAGTGCGTCGAACCGCAGGTCAGCAACCTGTTCAAGCGAGAGACCCTCTCGGGCGAGTTCCTCCAGCTCAACCGCTACCTCGTCGCCGATCTGGAACGGCTGGGGCTGTGGACGGACGACATCCGCGAACAGATCAAGAGCGGCCAGGGCTCGATCCAGCACATCGCGGCCATCCCCGCAGAGCTGCGCCGCCTGTACCGCACGGCCTGGGAGCTGCCCCAGCGGGCGCTCATCGACATGGCCGCGGAACGCTCCGCCTACATCGATCAGAGCGCGTCGCTGAACCTGTTCATGGCCCAGCCGACCATCGGCAAGCTCTCCAGCATGTATGCGCACGCCTGGAAGCGTGGCCTGAAGACCACCTACTACCTGCGGTCCCGGCCGGCGACCAGCATCGCCCGGGCCACGGGTGGGGCGGCGAAGTTCAGTGACACAGCGGCGGTGGCCTGCTCGCTCGAGAACCCCGAGTACTGCGAAGCCTGCCAGTAGGCGGCCGCTTGCCCGAACCCCCCGCCCGCGCGGCGGGCACGAGAGGATCCCATGCTGCTCGATCCCGGACTGGATCTGACCCTGCGTCCGATGCGCTACCCGCTGTTCTACGACATGTATCGGGACGCCATCAAGAACACCTGGACGGTGGAAGAGGTCGACTTCTCGCTGGACACGGCCGACCTGAACAACCGGCTGCTGCCTTCCGAGCGGCACCTCATCCACCGGCTGGTGGCCTTCTTTGCGACCGGCGACTCCATCGTCTCCAACAACCTGGTGCTGAACCTCTACCGGCACATCAACGCGCCGGAAGCGCGGATGTACCTGTCGCGCCAGCTCTACGAAGAAGCGCTGCACGTGCAGTTCTACCTGACGCTGCTCGACACCTACATCCCGGACATCGACGAACGGCACCAGGCCTTCGCGGCGATCCACAACATCCCGAGCATCAAGGCCAAGGCCGACTTCTGCTTCAAGTGGATCGACAGCATCCAGGATCTCGACGCGACGGACACCAAGGACAGGCGTCGTCACTTCCTGATGAACCTCATCTGCTTCTCCTGTTGCATCGAAGGGCTCTTCTTCTTCGCGGCCTTCGCCTATGTCTACTTCCTGCGCAGCAAGGGGCTGCTGTCGGGGCTGGCGACGGGGACGAACTGGGTGTTCCGGGACGAGAGCATGCACATGCGCTTCGCGCTCGAGGTCGTGGACACGGTGCGGCGCGAGGAACCCGACCTGTTCGACGCCGACCTGCAGGCCCGCATCATGGAGATGCTCCAGGAAGCCGTGGCCTGCGAACTGCAGTTCGCGGAAGATCTGCTGGGCCAGGGCGTCCCCGGGCTGTCGCTCGACGACATGCAGACCTACCTGCAGTTCGTGGCCGACCAGCGCCTGCAGAACCTGGGCATGGCGCCGATGTATGGCAGCAGCAACCCCTTCCCCTTCATGGAGCTGCAGGACGTCCAGGAGCTGGCCAACTTCTTCGAGCGACGGGTCAGCGCCTACCAGGTCGGCATCACGGGGGAAGTGGCCTTCGACGAGGACTTCTGAGGGCGCGTGGACGTGTCCCTGCTGGGCGAGCTCGGCGACGTCCTCGGGGTCGGTGCGTCCCTCGCGGACGCGGCGGCTGCGCTGCGCGATGCGGCGGACCCCTACGAGCTGGGCTTCGCGCTGGCGATGGGGGAGGGCGGCACCAGCGCCTTGCTCAGCTACAACCCGCGCCGGCGCGGGGGAGGGGCGCGGCAGCGGATGCTCCTGGCGCTGGCGGCGCAGGACCTGCCGCTGGCGCCCGCGCGCGCCGCCTTTGCGTGGTTGCCGGAGGTCCGGGCCAGCACCGTGCTCGGGTTGGAGTGGCGGCGCCAGGGGGTTGACGCGACGCTCTACCTTGAAGAGCTGTCGAGCGGCTTCGACGCCGCGGGGGTTCAGCGCCAGACGGCGCGGGTGGCAGAGGCGCTGGGGCTGCCGGTTCCGGACTGGGGCGCAGACGGGGGGGACCCGTACATCCTGGCCGTGGACCTCACCAGATCGGGGGTGACGGCGCTGAAGACCTACCGCCAGGCTGCGACCGTGCCGGAAGACCTGGCCGCGCTCTTCGACGACGCTGAACCCGCCAATGGCTGGATCCTCCAGCGCCGGCACCCCGCGGGGGCCGGTGCCGTCGGCGACGCTGTGGCCGACGGGTCGACCCGCCCGCTGAAGGTCTACAAGACCTTCGCCTACGAAGCGGGTGGGGGCGGTGCTGGGGCGGCGGCCGAAGCCCGGGCCGCGCTGGCGCGCTTCGGCGACCAGGGCATCGTCGGCCCGGTCACGGACCTGCTGGCGGGGTGCCGCGTGACCAGCATCGGGCTGCGCCTGGGGGCCGTCGGGGTCGTGTCGGCCACCGCCTACTGGTGCCTGGAGCGGGGTGCGGGCGCAGACCTGCGATAGTCCCGGGCCAGGAGCTGCCCGCGTGACCTCGACACCCCAACCCGCCGTCGCAATCGTCGTGCCCTGCTACGGACCGCAGGCCCCGGTGGATCGGCTGCTGGCAGAGATCCCCGAGCGGCTGCGGCCGGGCGTGATCGTGGTCGACGACGCCAGCCCGACCCCCATCGTCGTGCCCGACGACGTCCGGCTGCTGCGTCACGCGCGCAACCGTGGCTACGGCGGCGCCCAGAAGACCGGCTACGCCGAGGCGCTGGCGCTCGGCGCGGACCGCATCGTCCTGCTGCACGGGGACGCGCAGTACCCCACAGCCCCGACCCTGGCCCTCGCCGATGCCCTGGACGCCCATGGCGCCGCCCTCGGCAGCCGCTTCCTCGTGGACCACGGCCGCAGCGTGCCGCTGTGGCGAAGGGCGGGCAATCGCCTGCTCACCGGCCTCGCCAACCTGCGCTTCGGCACCGCGATGAGCGAGCTGCACACCGGGGCCCGCGCCTACCGGGCCGACGTGCTCCAGGCGCTGCCGCTGGACCGCTACAGCGACGACTACCTCTTCGACCAGCAGGTCCTCGTCGCGCTCCTGGCGACGGGTGTGGCCATCGCCGAGCGGCCGGTGACCGCCACCTACGACGACGAGGTGCAGAGCATCAGCTTCCCCCGGGCGCTGCGCTACGGCCTCGGCTGCGTCTGGACCATCGCCCGGGGGCGCTGAGCGCGACCTCGGTGCCGGCGCCTGTCGTGCCGGGACGGGTGGGGTAGGAGGCGAAGGCATCGGTCGGAGGCGGGTCGCCTGCCCCGCCCCGGCTCTGACCCCTCTACTGTGCCTCCGGACCGAGACGCCCGATGGACCTGCGGCAGTTCGCCGAGATCCCGCTGAGACGCAAGCTCCACCACCTGGTGGTACACGTCGCCGACGAGTCTGCCGGTGGGCTTCCGCTGCCCCGCTACCAGGCCATCGGCGCCGAGCTGGGCCACCTCTCCTGGCTGGATCTGGTCGGTGATGCACCGCTATCCCGGCCGGATCTGCCCGACCTCGCCGCGGCCTTCGACGTGGACCTGCTGACCGTGTGCTCGGCGGCGACGGCCGCGGAGCCGGTGGTCGACGCCGCACGCGCGCTCCGGCAGCGGGTCCCGGCCGAGCTGACCATCGTCCTGCGCCTCGACGGCCTGGACCGGACCCACGATGCGCTGCACGGGCCGGGGAGCTGGGACCGCGTGTGGCGGGCCTTCGACGGGCTCCGTGGCGTGCCCGACCTGCGGGTCGAGGTCCGCACCGCGCTCCAAGCTCGCAACGTCGGCGAGCTGCTGGCGCTGTCCGAGTTCATCCACAGCCAGGCCCCCGATGGCCATGTGGTCACGCTGTCCTCGCTCGGCGACGACGACGCGGCGGCGCCCACGCCCGAAGAGCTCGACCGGCTGCGTGCCCCCCTGTTCGCCATCCTCGACCGCTACGTGCAGGACGACGGCCGGCTCCAGTCGCGCGTCCGCCGTAACTTCCATCGGCTGCGCTTCGAGACCGCGGCGCGCACCCTCGCCGAGGGGCGCCAGGTCATCCCCTGCCTCGCCGGGCTGTCGCACGCCGTCCTGCACGGTGACGGTCGTGTCGCGGTGTGCGAGCTGCTGCCGCCCATCGGCTCGGTGCGCCGCCGCTCATGGACAGAGGTGTGGCGAGGTGGTGCGCTGGAGCGCCAGCGCGAGTACATCGGAGCCGGCGGCTGTCACTGTACGGACGAGTGTGCGATGCACGACAGCCTGGTGATCCGCCCGCAGAACCTCCCCCGGTTGCTGGCCGGAGGCTGATCGCGGCCAGGCCAGGGCGGCCAGGCCAGGGCGGCCGCCCGGGCGCTGCCCCGGGCGGGCCGCTGCGCCGGGTCAGCGCTCGATGGTGTTGGCGCCGAGGATGCGGTTGGCCTCGATCTGGGTCTCGAGCACCATCTTGTCGAACAGCTCGGACTTCATCACCAGGATGTGATCGTCGAAGTGCACGTGCGCCGCGCGGATCCCACCGCGCAGGTCGGGCAGCTTCAGCTTCATGGTCATGGCCGTGGTGTTGCCGTCCAGCACGCGGTTCATGACCGCCTTGCTGCGCTGCAGGGCGCCCAGGTGGTCGATGGCCCGGATCTTCATGCCGCCGTTGTTGCCCGGCACGATGTCGGGCGTGATCTCGATCTGTTCGGCCTCCAGGAGCTGGTAGAGGTGCTCCATCCCCTCCATGCTCAGCCGCCCCGAGATGGTGGCGTGGAAGTCGATCTTCGCGTTCTTCCAGGTCTTGTCCTTCATGTGCTCTCCCTCGGACAGTGTCCGCAGCGATGCATCACCGCATGGTAGAGGTGACGCCGGTAGGTCGGCAGGCCGACCAGTGGACGCCAGTGCGCTGAGAGCGCGCCGACGAGGCCTCGTTCGAGGGCGCAGACGGTCGGGGAGGCTCGTCCGTAGTCCCTCGTCATGAACCAGTTGGTGCAGCCGCAGCTGTTGGTGCAGAAGGGCTCAAGGCTGCAGTCCGTGCAGGTGGGATCCGGCTGTCGATGCTGTCGCAGCGCGTCATCGAGGAGGGCATCGTCGACGCCATCCCAGACGGAGCCGATCACGTGTTCTGCATAGCCCGCGAAGCGCTCGCACGGGTACAGCCAGCCTTGGGGGTCGACTGCCAGCTCGCGGACGCCCATGCTGCAGCGGTGCTCGATGCCGCGCCCCTGGGCGAGCTGCATCAGCGCCTTGTCTACGATGGGGTGGATCTCGACGTCGCTGCCCTGGGCAAACAGCGCCCGGTAGGTCGCCACGACCTGATCGAAGACCGCTGGCGCCAAGGCGAGGACGTCGTCCGACCAGTCGGAGAGGATGTCCCAGTTCAGGTAGAGGGGCACGCCGAAGCCGGCCAACCAGCGCACTGAGTCGGGAAGCTCGGTGAAGGTGTCCGGTCCGTAGACGGCGTTGATCGCCACCTGGTCCAGCCGGTCGGCGGCCCGTTTCACGGCTGCGGTCGTGGCGTCGAAGGACCCAGGGGGCCCCTTGCGGTAGCGCTGGTGGGTCTGCTGGGGACCGTCCAGGCTGAAGAAGATGGCGACGTCATTGTCCGCAAAGAAGTCGAGGTGACGATCATCCAGGAGGGTCCCGTTCGTCGTCACGGAGAGGATCAGCGGGAAGGGGTGGGCGCGCTGCTCTGCGCGCAGGGTCGCGACCATCTCCTCGATCAGGGGGAAGCAGAGGAGCGGTTCCCCACCGAAGAAGCCGAAGTCCAGGACCTCCCCAGGGGGGAGCCGGGCGACCGACCAGGCCACGAGGCGGGCCGCAGTCTCGGTCGACATCTGCTCTGCAGAACGATCGATGTAACAGTAGCGGCAGCGCAGGTTGCAGCGCTGCGTGAGCACGGCGGTCACCTTCATGGCGGCCCCGGGGTGTCTGGTGTGTCGCGGCGGACCCTGGTGCCACGACATGTCGAAGCCTATGCCTGTTGCGTTGGTCGAACCAAGACTACGCGGCGCGACTCCTGGTCGCGGGGCCGACGATCACACTTCGGCCTGCTGCCCCATCGAGCCCCTCAACCCGCGCTCGCCACCCCCCCGAGCCCCTCGGGGGCGACCTCGCCGAACAGTGCCTGGTACAGGGCGCGCATGTGCTTGCGGAGCAACCGGTGGGTGCGCCGCACGTCCCGCAGGACGTGCGGGGGGTAGAAGGCGCGGTCGAACATGAGCTGGAAGGCCGTGCGCGGCGGCCGCGGCAGCGCCATCAGGTCGCTGCAGTCGTCGAGGTGCCCCACGACCAGGGCCTTCTCGCTGCGCACGTCGGGTTCGTCTCCGAAGATCCGGCCGTCGGGACCGAAGACCAGGACGCGGGCATCGGGCTGGTTCATGCGCTCGCCGATGCAGTAGGTCGCGCGGTCGATCTCGGAGAGGATGCTCCGCCGTAGATCCTCGCGCTGGCGGGTGGGGCGACGGGGCAGCCAGCGGCGCCAGAGGGGCAACAGGCCGCGGAGCTGCTCGTCGAGGGAGAGCAGGTCGCGGTCCTGCCAGGGCATGCCGACGACCGGCGAGACGACGAGGTGGACCAGGCCGCGCTTGACCAGGAAGACGGCGTTGGACAGCAGCTCGCCGACGGTGTGGGGGGTGACGACCATGTTGGCCGCGACCTGGGCGCCGGCGGCCTCCAGCAGGTCCAGACCGCGCAGGGTGGCCGCAAACAGGGCGTCGGCTTCCGCACCGGGACCACGCTTCTGGCGGGGATGGCGGAAGCGGGTGTGGGAGCTCGCCCGGCCGTCGATGCTGACCCGGACGTCGAAGCCCCGTTCGGCGAGGAAGGCCGCGCGTCCCTCGTCGAGCTGGGTGGCGTTGGTGCACATGTTCAGGGACAGGCGGCGCTGCGGCTGGAGCGCGGCCAGGCCGTCGGCGAGGTGCTCGACCATGGGCCAGGCCAGGGTCGGCTCTCCGCCGTGGAAGTTCACGTCGAGGGGCACCGGCGGTGCGGCGGCCAACAACGCCAGGATCTGGTCGATGCGATCTGCGGGGATCCACACCGGCCGCTTGGCGGTGGTGCAGTAGGTGCACCGCATGTTGCATTCGTCCGTGAGGATCACGGAGAGCTGGAGTCGAGTCGGGGGCCGCGTCACGCGCCCACTGTAGCGTCGTGCGGGCCCGTCGGCGTCCCCGCGCGCCGTGCCGTCAGAAGGCGGTGTCCTTCTCGCTCATCTCGACGAGGCGGTCGTCATCGAGGACCAGCTCCCGCTCGAAGAGGCGGGTCGCGGCGTACTGCGTCTTGCTGCCGGGCTCCCAGACCAGCACGCCACCATCCTTCTGCTGCTCGAAGCGGTAGACCCACAGCTCGCTGCGCTGCGCGTGGCGGCCGGCGAGGCGCCGCTTGTCGAAGGGGACGCCCCAGGCCATCTCGATCATGTCCTTGGTCCAGCCCACCTCGACCTTGCCGTCGAGGATCTGCTGCCGGGTGTCGGGGTCGTACTGGTAGAAGCGGTCCCACAGCCCCAGATCCTTGAGGTACTGGTCGCGTTCCTCCTCGGTCTTGAGCTTGAGGTAGCTCTTCTTCTGGTCGTCGTTCATGTACGCGCGCAGCGCGTAGTAGTGGTCGAACTCGGTGTCGGTGAGCTTCTTGACCTTGTTCTGCCAGCCGGCCTGGGCCGACAGCGACAGGGCGAGGGCGAGGAGGAGGGTGTGCATCGAGGCTCCAGGGACGGCGCGCGCAGGGGAGGGGCCGCAACTTAGGGCGGCCGGGTCCTGCCTTCA
>CAZRFD010000172.1:0-14495 GCA_964599085.1 uncultured Enterobacterales bacterium
TCGGATCCCAGACCAGGTAGGTGATGGTCCAGGTGGCGGGGTGGAAGAAGGCGCGGACCTCGGGGGAAGCGGACATGGTGTCTCCAGGTGGATGCTGTGCCGGTGATGCTGTGCTCTCGATGCCGAGCCTGCGATGCAGCAATCGTGCCAGACCGGCACCGCATTAGGATGCCGGCCATGCTGGACCTGCTGCCCCTGCTGCTGCTCACCGTCGCCTCGCCCGCCCGCGCGGCCCTCGACCCCCTCGACGCCCAGGCCATCCTGCAGATCGAGGCCCGGCGGCTGCCCGCCATGGCGCTGGCCCCCTATGTGGAGCACCCCGACGCAGAGACCCGCGCCCGCGCGGCGCGTGCGCTCGGGCGGCTGCGCGACCCGGCCGCCCTCGCCGGGCTCCGCCCCCTGCTGGTAGACGACGACGTCGACGTGCGCCTGGAAGCCGCCTTCGCCATCGGCCAGACCCCCGGCGGCGAGCTGCCAGCCCAGGACCGCTTCGCGGAGGAACCGGACCCAGCGGTCCGCGCACGCCTCGTCGAGGCACTGGGCAAGCGGGGGGAAGCCGATGCCGTGCCGACGCTGCTCGCCGCCCTGCACGAGGGCGGGGGCCTGCGACCCTCGCCCGTGCCGGCCGCCGCCGCCGTCGCGCTCGGCCGTCTCGCCATGCGGGATGTCCCCGCCGCCCGCGACCCGGCCGTCCTCGCCGCTCTCGTGCGCTGCCTGCAGCGCCTGCACAAGCCGACCCGGCGGGCGGCTGCCTTCGCCCTTGCCCGCAGCAAGGCGACGACGCTGGCCAGCGGCGACCGCGCCCGCCTGCTGCAGGCCGCCGGCGACGACTGGGACCCGGTCGTCCGCGCCCTGCTGGTGCGCGCCGCCGCGGGGCTCGACCTCTCCGCCGACGACCGCGACAGCCTGCTGGACACGGCGGCAGCCGATCTCGAGCCACCGGTCCGCGTCGCTGCCGCGCGCGCCGCCGCAGCCACTGGCTGGACCGGGGTCGCCACCCTCCTCGACGACGACGACACCGGCGTCCGCCGCGAAGCCATCACCGCCGTCCCCCAGGTGGAGGGCCTCGACGCCGGCGCGCTCCTCCAGCCCTTCCTCGACGCCGGCGCCACGCTGGATGCGGCAGAGGCACAGCGCACCACCGGCGATCCCGCCCTGGTGCTGGCGGCCGCCGCCGTGGAAGCCCTCGCCACCCACGACCTGCTGGCCGACCCCGACACAATGCTGGCGACGGCCATGCCCACGGCCATCCGCACCGCCGCCGTCCCCGCCATCCACGACCTCGACCGCCTGCGCCAGCTCGCCCTCGAAGACGGCGAGACCCCGGTCCGCACCACCGCCGCCTCCCTGCTGAGCGAAGCGACCACCGACCCCGACGACCTGCTCCCGCTGCTGTCGGCCTTCGACCCCATGGTCGCCGCCGTCGGCGCCGAGTACCTGGCGGAACACCCCGCCAACGGCAGCGCCGACGCCCTGCTGCAGGCGCTCGCCGACGCCGACGAGCCCGATCTCATCCGGGCGACCTGCAGCGCGCTCGCCGCCCGCTTCAAGGGGCACCCCTCCCCTCCCCTCGCCCGCGACGAAGCCCTCCGCGCCCGGCTCGACAGCCTCGCCGCCCACCCCGACGCTGGCGTCCGCGCCGCCGTCGCCGATCTGCGGGCGGTGCTCAAGCTGCCCGAGCTGCCGGCCTCCCACGGCGCGCTCATCGCCGACATCGTCGAGATCGGCCGCATCCAGGGGGCCCGCGTCCAGACCTCCCGGGGCGAGGTCCGCGTCGAGCTGCTGCCCGAAGAAGCGCCGCTCACCGTGTGGAACTTCGCCTGGCTGGCCGACAGCGGCTTCTACGACAACCTCGTCGTCCACCGCGTCGTCCCCGACTTCGTCGTCCAGGACGGCGACCCCCGCGGAGACGGCTGGGGCGGGCCCGGCTGGTCCATCCCCGACGAGATCAACCCCGTCGCCTACGACACCGGTGTGCTCGGCATGGCGCTGTCGGGCCCCGACACCGGGGGCAGCCAGTGGTTCATCACCCTGTCGCCCCAACCCCACCTCGACGGCGGCTACACGGTGTTCGGGCGCGTCACCGCGGGCATGGCCGTGGTCGACAGCATCCAGCCGGGCGACCGCATCGAGTGGGTCCGCATCGAGCGCGCCGAGGACGGGAGCTGAGCGTCAGCTCCGCGTCATCGCTGGCGCCCAAGCGGCCCCGCGCACGTCGTCGAGGGGACGGCCCTCGCGTCGTGCGGCCAGGCAGTCGTGGACCGCGTCGACGATCCAGGCGGGATCGACGCGATCGAAGCACTTGGGGCTGCGGTCGCAGGTCGGCCGCCAGCAGGGGGCGCAGCCCACGTCGGCGAGCAGCTTGACGCCGCGGCCGTAGAGGTCGATCTCCTGGGGGCAGGTCGGCCCGAACCAGGCGACGACGTGCTTGCCCAGCGCGATGGCGAGGTGCATGCCCAGCGTGTCGCCCGTGACCACCACCTCGCAGCGGTCGACCTCTGCGGCGCCGCGGCGCAGCCCGCCGCCGGTCGTGCCCGGGTCCACCCTGTCGCCGAGTTGGTGGGCGAGGGCGGCGTTGCGGTCGGCGTCTTCAGGGCCGCCAAGGAGGAGCACGGGTTCGCCGACCGAGTCGGACAGCGCCGCAATGGCCGCCGCCTGGACGGAGAGCGGCAGCTTCTTGTAGGGGTAGGCCGGCGAGCAGCCGGTGTTGAAGCCCACCCTCCGCCGGGGGCCGGGGGCCGCTTCGTCGTCGGCGAGCACCAGGCTGTAGGGGTCGCGCGCCCAGGACAGGCCGAAGGCTTCGGCGAGGAGGCGGGTCTCGGGCAGGGTGTTGTGCCGGAACTTGCGGTCGTCGTCGAGGCCGAGCGCGTACAGCGTGTCGGCGGCGGCGTTCAGCGGCACGATGACGCCCTGAGCGTCGACGGCGAAGCCCCGCTTGTCGTCGGCGGAGAGGCGGGCCGCCAGCGCGCCGGCCACGCGGGACTTGTCGGCGCAGAGCAGGACGTCGAAGTGCCGGGCCTGCAGCTCCCAGACGGCGTCGGGGGACAGCGACAGGACGCGATCGACCAGCGGGTTGCCCACCAGCAGCGCGGCAGCCCGCGGCCGGGTCAGCCAGGTGATGCGGGCGCCGGGCCAGGCGCGGCGGATCGCCGGCAGGACGGCCGTGGTCCGCAGCACGTCGCCCAGGGCGTCGAGGTTGATCAGCAGCACCTCGGCGGCCACCGGGTCGTGGTGGGGGCAGCCCTCGCAGGGCCGCTTGTGCACGCATGGGCGGTAGCCGTCGAACAGGCGGCAGTCGGTATGGAACAGCGGCATCGAGGCCACCCTAAGCCCCTGGCGCGGCGGGGGCGACGGCGTCCAGCACCGCCCGGTAGGCCGCCAGCGTGCCCTCCACCATGGCGTCGACCGAGAAGCGCTTCGCGGCCCGCGCACGGGCCCGGGCCGGGTCGGGGTGGTCGCCGGCCAGGGCCCGGCGGATCCCGGCGGCCAGGGCGGTGGCGTCCCCGGCGGGCACGACGATGCCGGTGTCGCCGACGACCTCGGGCAGGCCGCCGGCGTCGCTGACGACCACGGGCAGCCCGGCCAGCATGGCCTCGACGACGGCCTGGCCCATGCCCTCCTCGACCGAGGGGTGCACGAAGACGTCGGCGGCCGCGAGCAGTGCAGGCACGTCGTCGCGCGGGCCGAGCCAGCGCAGCCCCGGGTAGACGAGGGGCCCATCTCCGGCGACGCCGATGTCGACGCCGGGCAGCAGCGCGGCAGCGTCGGCCAGGACCCGGTGGCCCTTGTGGGCGACCCGCGCGCCGACCGCGATCACCCGGGGCCCATCGCTGGCGGGCGCCGCCACCGGCAGCGGCGCTACGCCGTCGTGGACCACGTGCAGGCCCCGCCCCCCGGCGTCGGCGACGATGTCGGCGACGGCGCGGCTCACGCAGACGTAGCCGTCGGGGCGTCGGTACTTCCACCCGCCGAGGCCGAGGAGGCCGCCGCTGTGGGGCCGGAAGTCCACCCGGCGGTGCACGACGAGCGGCGTGCCCCAGCGCTGGCGAGCGATGGCGGCGACCGTGTGGGCGTGCGAGGTGTGGGCGGCCAGCAGGTCGGCACCAGCGCGCGCCAGCAGCCCGGGCGTGCGCGGGCTGCGCCCCGGCGGCACCGCCAGGCGCTCGACCGCCCCCTCCGCCGCCCGCCCCTCCACCGCCCGCCACAGCGGGCTGTCCACGGGGCAGGCCACCCACGCTGGCCAGCCCCGCGCCGCCATCCCGGCCAGCAGCAGCGCGAGCTGGACCTGGCCGCCCCGCCACTGCCTGGCGGTGTCGACGTGCAGCACCCGCAGCGGCGGGCATGGATCGGCTGGCGGCGCCATCCACCGTCCCTATCGCCCCGCGCGACGCCGAGCGGGGCTCCACCGCTCTCGACTGGTTAGCCGCAGTCCCCCACCCCGGAGGCACCGTGCTCCTCTCCCTCATCCCGGCGCTGCTGCTGGCCGTGCCCGCCGCACCCGCAGCGGCGCTGTCGCTGAAGAACGAGACCTACCAGCTCGACAACGGCCTGACCGTCATCCTCCACGAAGACCACAGCCTGCCCCAGGTCGTCGTCGACACCTGGTACGGCGTCGGCAGCAAGGACGAGGTCGAGGGCCGCACGGGCTTCGCCCACCTGTTCGAGCACCTGATGTTCATGGGCACGGGCCGCCTGCCGGGCTCGGGCTTCGACGACCTGATGGAAGCCAAGGGCGGCTGGAACAACGCCTGGACCAGCGAAGACGAGACCAACTACTACGACGTGGGCACCAGCGAGATGCTCGACCTGCTGCTGTGGATGGAGGCCGACCGAATGGACGGCCTCGGCAAGGCCATGACCCAGGACAAGCTCGACCTGCAGCGCGACGTCGTCCGCAACGAACGCCGCCAGACCAGCGAAGACCAGCCCTACGGCGAAGCCTGGCTGGAGATGCCGGCCGCCCTCTTCCCGGCCGGCCACCCCTACGCACACAGCGTCATCGGCAGCCACGAAGACCTGCAGGCCGCCAGCGTCGACGACGTCAAGCAGTTCTTTGCCACCTGGTACGTGCCGAACAACGCCCGCCTCGTCGTCGCCGGGGACTTCGACCCGGCCCAGGCCAAGGCCACGATCCAGCGCTACTTCGGCCCCATCGAGCGGGTCGAGCTGCCGCAGCGCAGCGACCACGCGCAGCCTGACCGGCCCGTGGTCAGCGAGCTGAGCCTCACCGATCAGGTCGCGCTGCCGGCCACCATCCTGATGTGGCACAGCGCCCGGGTGCTCACCGACGACGACGCCGCCCTCGACATGCTGAGCACCATCCTCTCCCAGGGGCGCAGCAGCCGGCTCTACGACCGCTTCGTCCACAGCGAGGGCCGGGCCAACACCATCGAAGCCGCCCAGATGAGCAGCATGCTGGGCAGCGAGTTCATGGTCTTCACCCTCGCCAACCCCGGTGAAGACCTCGTCGCCCTGCAGGACGACATCCAGGCAGAGCTGGACCGCATGGCCGCCGAGGGCCCCACGGACGCCGAGCTGGAGCGGGCCCGCAACGCCCTGGAGACCGGCTACATCCAGGACATGGAGAGCCTGCGGTCGCGGGCGACGGCGCTGGCCCGCTACCACTACCTCAAGGGGGATCCCGACTGGCTGGCACAGGACATGGCCCGCTACGCCGGGGTCTCCGCCGAAGACATCCAGGGCGCTGCGGCCAGCCTCTCGGCCGACCGCCGCCTGACCATCCACGTACTGCCCGAAGAAGACGCCGAAGAAGACCCGGCGGTCGGTGCCGACGAAGCTTCGACCCCCGAGGGAGGTGCCCAGTGACCCCGCTGCTGCTGACACTGCTGACCGCCTGTGGCCCCAAGGACGCCGCGATCGAGGCGGCCGTCCCGGCCTCGGCCCTCGACCAGGGCCCGCCCGCCGTCGCCGACCCGGGCGCCTGGACGCCGCCGGCCGCCACCGTGCGGACCCTCGACAACGGCATCCAGCTCTGGGTGCTGGAGCGCCACGACCTGCCGCTGGTCAGCCTCGATGTGGTGATCGGCGGCGGCAAGGCCGCCGACCCCGCCGACCGGCCCGGACTGGTCGCCATCGCCGATGACATGCTGCTGCGCGGCGCGGGCGACCTCGACGCCCAGGCCTTCGCCGCGGCGACCGACCAGCTGGCCTGGCACTTCTCGGTGGGCACGGGCGACACCGACTCCACCGTGACCCTGTCGGGCCACGCCGCACGCCTCGATCCCGCGCTCGACCTGCTGGCCAGCGCCCTGCTGCAGCCAACCTTCGACGACGAAGAGCTGGCGCGGCTCGTCGACGAACGCCAGGGCGACCTCGCCAACGCCACCAGCGACCCGGGCACCATCGCGGCCTGGGCCAACGACCGGGCCTGGTACGGCGACGGCCACCCCCTCGCCCACCCCGCCCAGGGGACCCCCGACGCGCTGGGTGCCATCACCGCCGCCGACGCCCGCGCGTCGTGGGAGGCCCGCCGCAGCGGCGGCACGCCCACCATCGTCGCCGTCGGTGACGTCGACGCCGACAGCCTCGCTGCCGGCCTGGAGCAGCGGCTCTCGGCCTGGAGCTTCAACGCCGCCGACACGGCGCTGCCGGCGCGCAGCCCCATCGATGGCGGCCCTCGCCTGACCCTGGTCGACAACCCTGGCAGCTCCCAGAGCATGCTGATGCTCAGCCTGCCGGCGCCGGCCCTGGACGACGACGACGCGCCGGCCGCACGACTCGGCGCCATCGTGCTCGGCGGCACCTTCACCAGCCGGCTGAACCGCAAGCTGCGGGAGGAGAAGGGCTACACCTACGGCGCCCGGGCCCGCCTGGACGCCGACCCCGGCCGGGGGCGGATCCTCGTGAGCACCGCCGTCCAGCGCGACGTGACCGGCCCCGCGCTCACCGACCTGCTCGCCGAGCTGTCGCGGGTCCACGACGACCTCTCCGATGAAGAGGTGGCCAAGGCCCGCGTCGCTCGCCGCGGCGACTTCGTCGACCTCGCCCAGAGCCGCGACGCGCTGGCCCAGGGCTACGCCGGCCTCGCCGCCGATGGCCGCGCGGCGACGTCCTTCGCCGACGAGCTGACCGCCAACGACGCCGTCACCGCGGCCACCGCCCTGGCGGCCCTGGACGCCTCGCGTCTGCCCGGCGCAAGCGTCGTGGTCGTCGGGGATCTCGACGTGATCCGCCCCGCCGTGCAGGAAGCGCTTCCCGGTGAGTGGCAGGAGCGCGACGTGTGGGGCGCGCCGGTCGAGTAGCAGGCTCCGCGGGTCCGGCGCGGCGTGGCAGCTCGCCAGCGCCCGCCCCGGCCCCGTCAGCGCGGCGACGCCTGGTTGTCGACGGCGGTGTAGAAGCCGGTGTCGATGATGTCGGTGCAGGACAGCCCGACCGCGGGGTCGCAGGAGCAGACGTCGCCTGGAAACTCGGTGACGAGATCCTGCCGGCAGACGCAGGGCAGGTCGGCGTCGGTGAGGGTGACGCCTGCGGGGCAGACGTTGTCGATGCCGCCGGTGTCGTCGTCGAGCGCGTAGAGATCGCAGGCGGAGAGCAGCAGGGCGAGCATGAGGGCCGGCATGGTGCCTCCGGGCAGGTGGTTCGCCAGGATCGTAGCCCGCCCGGGAGAGCTTCGTCGCGGCGGGCCGCCCGAGGCTGCGGTTAGGCTGCGCAGCATGCCCGGGTCCGCCTCGCCTCTGCGCCGCCTCGCCGTCTGTCTGCTCCTGCTGTGGCTCGTCGCGCTCCCCGCTCAGGCCACCACCGTGGCGGTGCTGCCCCTGACCCGGGCCGCTGCCAGCGAGCAGTACGACGGCCTCGGTCAGGCCCTCGCCGGCATGCTGGTGAGCGATCTGTCGACGGCGCCGGGGCTGGTGCTGGTCGAGCGGGCGCGGCTCGACGCCCTGCTCTCCGAGATCGAGCTGTCGGAGCAGGGCTTCGTCGACCCGGAGACAGCCCAGCGACTCGGAGCGGGGCTCGGCGCCGAGGTGGTGCTGACGGGCAGCTACAGCGTCGTCGCCGACCAGTTCCTGCTGGACGCCCGCCTGGTCCGCGTGCAGACGGGAGAAGTGCTCGACGCCGCCGACGGCCAGGGTGCGGTCACCGACTTCGTCGCCGTCGAGAAGCTGCTCGTCGACGAGCTGCTGGGCGAGCTGGACGTGAGCCTCAGCCTCGGTGACCGCCGCCGCCTGATGCTCCAGGCCCCGACCGAGAGCTTCGACGCTTTTGCGTCCTGGGGCGAGGGGCTCGCGCGCCAGGGGGACGGCGACCTCGACGCCGCCCGGGTCGCCTTCGAGCGCGCCCTGACCCAGGACCCGCAATTCGCCGAGGCCCGCGACGCCCTCGTCGAGCTGCAGGGCCTCATCGAGCGAGCCCGCGCCGAGCAGCGGCTGGTCGCCGACGCCTGGCTGGACGCACGCTTCCGCGCCGTCCTCGACGAGACCGTCGACGAACGGGAGCGACCGGCAGGCTTCGCGCACGACGCCGACAGCTTCGCCGCCTTCGTCCTGCGGCAGTCGGTCCTCGCCGACGCCGGCCTGCACTGCCAGCGCGTCGCCGAGCTGGAGTCCTTCCTCGACCACCAGGGCTGGGACCTCGCCACACCCGCCGCCACCCCTCCGGTGGCCTACCGCCTGCGCCTGCTGCGCGGCGCCCACGATCTCGACAGCAAGGAGTTCTACGAGGCCCGGCGCCGGGTGGGGCTCGACGGGCGGCCGGCCGACCTGGAGATCTTCTCCTCGACCACCGACCTGCTCCTGCACAAGCGCACCCAGTACCTCGGGCGCGATGGGGGCGGGCTCGTCGACAGCCTGCTGTCCTGCGAGCCGCAAGACCGCTGGGAGCCCGACCTGGACCGCCTCGCCACCCGCGTCGCCGACGCCGGCCAGGCCGCTCGCGTCGACACCCGCGTCGGGCTCAGCCTCGCCGAACAGCTCGACCTGATGTGGGCGTGGCTGCACGCCCGCCGGGTCGGTCCCGACGCCGACCTCAACGCCCGCACGCGGGCGCTGCTGGCCACCACCCGGGAGCCCGCCGTCCAGGACGCGCTCATGGCGCGCCTCGACGACATCGCCCGCGAAGCCGACCAGACCGCGGCCTACGAAGCCGGCCGCCTCGGCCAGGACGAAGCCGAGCTGGAGCGGGTCATGGTCGGCCTCTCCGACCAGGACGGTGCCGTGCTGCGGCTCGACGACAGCACCTGCGCCTGGGTCGCCGGCAACATGGTCGGCATGGGGCGGAGCTGGGTCGTGGGCTTGCAGGACGACCGGGCAAAGCCCCCCGACGAGTCGCGCTTTCAGGCGCTGCGCCTGCGCTACCGGTCGGCCGGCACGGTCTACGGGCCGCTGCGCGACCTCGGCTGCATCATCGACACCCCTGGAAAGTTCAGCTCCTGGGACGAACTGACCGCCGCCATGGAGGGCGTCACGCTGTCGCCCGACGCCGAGCGCGACGGGCTGTGCGTGCAGGTCCAGTCCAACCTGAAGCGGACTCTGCACCAGCCGGCGGCGACCGTCGACAACTTCGCGCAGGTGCCCGAGCTGAAAGCTTCGCTGAGCTGGGGCGTTCTCACCATCTACTACTCGCTGGTGACCCAGCGCTGTGTGCCCCTGCCCGAGAGGTGAGGCCCATGTCCGGCAAGTCCCTGCTGACCCCGCTGCTGCTCCTGCTCGCGGCCACCGCGACCGACGCCCACGCCGCCCCCGGGCTGGTCACCGCCTGCAGCGGGACGGTCCTCCTCGACGGCCTGGCCGCGCCGGTCGTGCCCTTCGTCGTGGCCGAGGACGCTCGCCTGGAGCTGGGCGCGGACGGCGAGATCGTGGTGCTGGTCGGCGGGGTCGCACTGCGGCGGGCGACCGCCGGGGTCGTCGACCTGACCTCGCCCACAGGGGATGCCGCGGCCGGCGCCCTCCCCGGCCTGCTGCAGCGCCAGGTCGACACCCGCCACGCCGGCGCCACCAAGGCGCCGCTGGACCGGCAGTCCCGCACCTCGCGCTCCGGCGCGACCCGTGCCGGCGCAGTGGAGCTGCTGCGCCCGGTCCCGGGCGCCGACCTGCTGGGGCTGTCCGAGGTGCGCTGGCGCTGCGACGCCCCCTGCCCGGACAGCTCCGTCCACCTGCGCGCCGCCCTCGACGGCACCGATGCGTGGGCTGGCAGCGGCGCGGGCGCCGTCCAGCTCCCCGGCCTGGACCTGTCACCGGGCCTGTGGGAGCTGACCGTCGGCGGGGACAGCTTCGCGCTGCGGGTCCCCGACGACGTCCGGGCGACCGAGCTGCGCGCCGCCCTGGAGGAAGCCGACGCCGCCGCGGCGACGCTGCCCGAGACCGACGTGGTGGGGCGGGTCGGCGTCCGCGCCGCGGTCCGCTGGCAGCTCGGCCTGCCCTCCGACGCGCTGGCCATCGTCGACGCCGCGCTGCGGGACGCCACGGACGCCGACCGCGCGGCGCTGCAGGCGCTGCTGCAGGGCTACGAGGCCCTGGCGGCACCGTGACGAAGCTGCCCCGACGACTCCTGGGCCACGTCTTCCGGGCCATGGCCTACGAGACCGTGGTCGTGCTGATCACGGCGGTCAGCGTCGCCGTCCTGCTCTACGCCGGCCTGCAGGGCCGCTTCTCGGACCTGTACCTGCGGGCCCGGGGCCCGGCGCCGCTGTCTGGCGAGGTCGCCCTCGTCCCCATCGACGACGAAGCGCTGTACCTGTGGGACCCGACCACGCCGCCCCCGGAGATCACCCCACGGGCGCTGCTCGCCCAGCTCATCGACGTCGCCACGGCCGCTGGCGCCCGCGTGGTCGTCCTCGACGTCCTGCTCGACCGCCCGGCCCCCGGCGACGACGCCCTGGCCCGCGCCGCCCGGGCCCACGGCGGCGTCATCTCCGCCGAGCGCTTCGTCGCCACCGACCCGGCCAGCGAGCCCTTCGCCGCCGGCCCGACCACCACCCTGGGCGATGCTGTCGGCGGCGCCCCGGCCAACCTCATGGAGGAGGAGGGGCGGCTGCTCTCCGGGTCCCTGCAGGTACGTGGCCTTCCGCTGCTCACCGCCATCTCCCGGGCGCGCCTCGGGGCGCCCTTCCCCGGCGGCCTCGTCGGCGGCGTGCAGGCCGAGGGCGAGGTGGCCCCCAGCCTGCCCCTGGCGGCGGCCTGGCTGCAGCGGGCCCGTCAGCGCGACCCGGCGGCCCGCCTCTCCGACCTCCGCCAGATCCTGCAGCAGGGTTGCGCCGTCACGCCGGCCACGGGTCTGCGCTGCACGCTGTCCGCCGCGGACCTCGACCTGCCCCCACTGCCGGTCGCGCTCCACGAGCACCTCGACCTCAACTTCCGCGGGCCGGAGGGCGGCGATGGCCTGCCCTCGGTGCCCGCCGCCCGCCTGCTCCGCATCGCGGCGGCCACGGCCCTGGCCCGCCAGGTCGGCGCCGAACTGCCGCTGCAGGTGCCGCCGGAAGTCGCCGACAAGCTCGCCGGCAAGGTCGTGCTGATCGGCCGCATCGACGAGGCCGCGGCCCATGATCGCTTCGTCACCCCCTACAGCTTCCCGCTGCTGCTGTCCGCCGACATGGCCGGCCTGCGGATCCAGGCCCAGGCCGTCGACACCTTGCTGTCCGGTCACCACCTGCGCAAGCTGTCGCGTGGCTGGTCCTGGCTGCTGGGGCTGGTCCTCGCTGCCGCCGTCCTGCTGTCGCACCGCCGCCTCTCCGACGGCGTCCACGGGCTGCTGTGGCTGGCGGTGAGCGTCGACCTCGTGCTGGCCGGCGCGCTGCTCTTCGCGTGGACCGATGGCGTCGTATTGCAGCTCGATCCGCCGCTGCTGTTCACGCTCGGCGCCCTGCTCTGCACCCACTTCCTGTCCTGGGTCCGTCACGACCTGCCCGCCACCGACCCGGAGCCCTCCCCATGACTGCAACGTCGCTGGTGCGCCGGCTCGCGCTGACCTGCCTGTGCGGGCTGCTGCTGGCGCTGGCACCCGCGCGCGCCGCCCCGCCGGCGGTGGCGGTCCTCTACTTCGACAACCAGGGCAACCCCGAGCTCGAACCGCTCAAGGTCGGCCTCGCCCAGATGCTGATCACCGACCTCCAAGCGGCCGCGGCCCCCGACGGCGCCGCGCCGGCCTTCACGGTGGTCGAGCGCAGCCAGCTCCAGGCCATCCTCGACGAGCTGGAGCTGGGGCACGAGGGCGTCGTCGACCCGGCCACGGCCGGTAAGCTCGGCAAGCTGCTCGGCGCGCGGTGGCTGGTGCTGGGCAGCTACTTCGAGCTGGTGGGCAGCCTGCGCATCGACGCCCGCCTCGTGCGGGTGGAGACCGGCGAGATCGTGTCGGCCACCGGCGCCGATGGGGGGCGGGCCGAGTTCATGGCCATGGAGGACGAGCTGGCGGCCGGCCTGTCCCGGGCCCTGGCCTCCCAGGCCGCGGCCGCCGAGAGCACGGCCCCTCCCTCACCCGATCCCGCACCCGCCGACACCCGCGCGAGCGCCGGGCAGCAGAGCGCGGGGGGCAGCGGCGAGATCTACGTCAGCGGCAGCGTCGGGCCCTCCCCTGCCGCAAGTCCTGCGGGATCTTCCGCTGCAGCGGCGACGCAGTTGGTCGCCCCCGACGCCGACAGCCTCGCCGCTGCCGTCGCCTTCAGCGAGGGGCTGATCCTGCTGGACCGCCACGAGCCGCAGCGGGCGCGCGAGGCCTTCGAGACCGCCATCGCCCGGGACCCGGCCCTCGACGCAGCCCGGGCCCAGCTCGCCGGCATGGACCTGTGAGCCTGCTGTGCCTGGCGCTGTGGGCGGCGGTGGCCCAGGCGAGCCCGGCAGGGATCGCCGAGGGGCTGACCGCCGGGGACCGAGCCTTCTCCGAGGGGGACATCGCGGCCGCGCTGGTGGCCTGGAGCGAAGCGGCGGCGCAGGCGCGGGCCGAGGGCGCGCGGGCCGAGGAGCTGGACCTGGACCTGCGCATTGCCGCCGCCCTGCGCGGCCAGGGCCGCTTGGAGAGCGCCGGCCGCCTGCTGGACCGCGTCGACGAGCTCGCGGCGACGCCAGAGGAGGAGGCCCGCCTCGCCGTGGCCCGGGGGCAGTGGCTCCAGGCCAGCGGCGAGCTGCCCCAAGCCGAGCGCGAGCTGGCGCGGGCCTTCGACGCCGCGCGGGAGGCCGCGGCCCCGACCGTCGCGCTGAACGCCGCCGTCGCCCTGGGCGACGCGCGCCGGGATCTCGGCGATGCCGGCGGTGCCGAGCGCGCCTTCGACGCTGCTCGCACCCTGGCCGAGGCCCTCGGCGACCGCCTGGGCATCGCCGACGCCGACCACCGCCTGGGACTGCTCGCCCACCACGGCGGCGACCTCAAGGCGGCGAAGCAGCGCCTGGAGGCCGCGGTCGAGGGCTACCGCGTCGCCGGTGCCGTCGACGGCGAGTCCGACGCTCAGGCAGCCCTGGCCGGGGTGCTCGACGAGCTGGGTCGCCCCGCGGACGCAGCGGCGCTGCTGTCGGCCGCCCTGCAGGCGGCGCGGGCCCGGCGGGACCTGCCGCGCCAGGCCGGCGTGCTGCTGCTGCTCGGCGGGCTGAGCGGTCGCAGCGGCCAGCTCGACCTCGCCCGCCAGCAGCTCGCCGCCGCACGCGACGCCTTCGACGCGGCGGGCATGCCCGGCCCCGCTGCCGGCGCCGCCCTGGACCTCGCCCTGCTCGGCGGTGACCCGGCGGCCATCGCCGACGCCCGCGACCGGGCCATCGCCGCCGGCGACCACCGCCGCGAGGCGCGCGCCGACCTCGACCTCGCCATCACGCTGCAGGATGACGACCCCCGCCGGGCCCGCAAGCTGGCCGAGGACGCCCTCCGCATCGCCTCCGCCCGCGCCGACTTCGAGCTGGACTGGCGTGCCCGCGCCCTGCTGGGGCGCCTCGACCTCGCCGAAGGGCACAGCCGCCGGGGCATCGCCCGCCTGCAGGCCGCCATCGACCGCGTCGAGCGCAGCCGCCTCGCCCTCGACCCGACGGCGGCGGCGGCCGTCGCCCGGCGGGCCGCCCCCGCCTACGCCGCCCTCGTCGACGCCCTGCTCGCCGCCGGAGACCAGCAACAGGCCTTCCTCTACGCATGGCGGCTGCAGCTCGCCGAGCTTCCGCCCGGTGGCGACGCTGCCGGGGGGAGCCCCCAGGTGGAGCTGCAGCGCCTCGCGGCCCGCGAGGCCGCGCTGGGCCGGGCCCTCGGCGTCGCCACCGACCGCGATCCGGCGCAGTCCGAGGCCCTACGGGCCCGGCTCTCGGCGCTGGAGCTCGAGTTCTCCCAGGCCGTCGACCAGCTCCGCGCCACCCACAGCGACCTCGACGCGCTGACGGCCCTGCGCCCCGAGGACCTGGAGGCCGTACGCCGCGATCTCCCCCCCGGCGTCGTCGTGCTGCAGCCCGTCCTGCTGCCGGCGCGGATCGCGCTCATGGCGGTCCGCGCCGAGGGTCTGTTCGTCGTCAGCGTGCCGCGCACCGTAGGCGCCGTAGAGGATCCGCTGCGCCTCATCGGCACCGCCATGCGCCTGC
>CAZRFD010000173.1:0-14424 GCA_964599085.1 uncultured Enterobacterales bacterium
CGCCCCTCGCCGACGCGCTCGGCCCCGCCGCGCGCGCCCCGCGACCGCCCCTCGCTGACGCGCTCGGCCCCGACGCGACCACCTCGCCGACACCGCCAGCGTCAGCGACCGCCCGCAGGCCACGGCGCAACACCGCCCCTACGACCCCGAGCCAGGCAGCGCCCCCTCCGAAGCTTCCCTCGGTGCCTCCGTCCACGCGCGGCGAGTCACGCAGCGCCCGAGCGAGGGCGATGGCCAGGACCCGCCGGCCTACCGCCCCGACAGCACCCCAAAGCGCTGGAACACGGCTTCCGGCAGGCGGCGGACGATGGGCATGAGCCAGGCCCACCAGCCGGGGACGAAGACCTCGTCGGCGCCGCGGTCGATGGCGTCGACGATGCGGCGGGCGACGCCGGGGGCGGTGCCGAAGAGCAGGTGCTTGTCGTGGCCCACGGTCATGGGCGTGTCCACGGGGCCGAGCTTGATGGTGGTGACGCCGACGCCCGCGGGCCAGAGGCGGGTGCGCAGCCCCTGCAGGTAGGTGTTCAGCGCCCCCTTGGCGGCGCCGTAGGTGTAGTTGCGGGGGCGGCCCCGTTCAGCGGCGACCGAGGTGATGACCGCGATGCGGCCGTGGCCGGCGGCTTCCATGTGGTTGGCCAGCGCGATGAGCAGGGACACGGGCGAGCGGAGGTTGACGGCGAGGATTCGCTCGGCTTCGTCGAGCTGCTGTTCGCTGGCGAGCTGGTCGCCGAGGTCGCCGTGGGCGATGAGGGCGAGGTCAAGGCCCTCCAGCGCGGCCAGGGCGCGGTCCACGACGGCGGCGTTGCCTGAGAGCGCGGCGAGATCGGCCACTTCGTGGGTGCAGCAGCCGGCCGGTAGGCCCGCGACCAGCCGGGCGAGCTTGTCGGGGTTGCGCCCGACGAGGTGGAGGCGGTCGCCACGGGCGGCGAGGAGCTGCGCGACCTCGCCAGCGATGGCCGAGGTGGCGCCGAGGATGAGCACGCGCGACATGCCGGGCGGCTAACGCGGTGGGCCGCCCCCACGGGGCCCCATGCATGCGGTAGGCTCGCCGCGATGGTCCCCTCTCGCCGTGCCGTGCTCCGAACCGGGCTCTTCGGGACCGCGCTGCTGCTCGTCGGCGGCGCGGGACTCGGGCTGTCCTCGTCGACGGTGCGCAACCCCCCGCCGGGGCTGAAGGTGCTCAGCGCCCGGATGTGGACCGTGCTCGACGCGCTCTCCGACGTGATGTGCCCCGGGGGAGAGGGGCGCCCCGCCGCCAGCGAGCTGGGCGTCGCGGCGCTGCTCGACACCCAGCTCTCGACCATGCACCCCGCCGACGCCGCGGACTTCGGGCGGGTGCTGCTGCTGCTCGACAACGCCCTGGTCGGCCTGCTCTTCGACGGGCGCCCCCGCCACTTCGCCGACGCGCCGCCCGACGTGCAGGCGCAGATCCTCGCGTCGTGGCGCGACAGCCGCCTGCTGGTCCGCCGCCAGGCCTACAAGGCGCTGCGGGGCCTGGTGATGGCGACCTACTGGGCGCAGCCGGGGACCTACGCCTGGTCGGGCTACCCTGGGCCGCCGGACTTCGGCCAGGCTCGGGCACCGGCCGACGACTTCGACGCCCTGGCGGCAGAGGGCGAGCTGCGTTGCATGGGTCGGGCCGAGGGCCTGCCACCGGACCGCCTGCCGCCGGGCGAGGGCACGCCGCCCGGGCAGCAGCCGGAGGCCCCGGACGCCTTGCAGGAGGCCCCGTGAAGGGCAGCATCACCATCGGGGCCGACGTCGACGCCGACGTCGACGTGCGCTGCGACGTCTGCATCGTCGGATCGGGTGCTGGTGGCAGCGTCCTCGCCGCGGGCCTCTGCGACGCGGGCCTCGATGTCGTGATGCTCGAAGCCGGCGGCTGGTTCACCCGCCGGGACTTCGACCTGCAGGAAGCCCACGCCTACCCGATGCTGTACCAGGACCGGGCGACGCGGGCGACGGAAGACCTCGCCATCAGCGTGCTCCAGGGGCGGTCGGTCGGCGGCTCGACCACCGTGAACTGGACGACCTGCTACCGCACGCCGGATCGCATCCTCGACCACTGGCGGACCGTGCACGGCATCGAGGGGCTGGACCGCGACACCCTCGCCCCGCACTTCGACGCGGTCGAAGCCCGGCTGTCGATCGACACCTGGCCCATCGACCGCGCCAACGCCAACAACCGCAAGCTCTACGACGGCTGCCAGGCGCTCGGCTGGCAGACCGCCCCCATGCGGCGCAACGTCAACGGCTGCGCCAACAGCGGCTACTGCGGGACCGGCTGCCCGGTCAACGGCAAGCAGGGCATGGCCATCACCTACATCCCCGACGCCGTCGTGGCGGGCATGCGGCTGTTCGCCGACTGCGCCGCGCGCCGCGTCAAACACGACGGTGGCCGGGTGACGGCGGTGCACGCCGAAGTGCTCGACCGGGCCACCGGCCGCGCCCGGGGGCCGAAGGTCGTGGTGCGGCCCAAGGTGCTCGCGCTGTCCGGCGGCGCCATCAACAGCCCGGCCCTGCTGCTGCGCTCGGGGCTCGACGGCGGTGGCCGCGTCGGGCTGCGCACCTTCCTGCACCCGGTGACCGTGGTCGTCGGCCGCTACGACGACGAAGTCGCCGGCTACTACGGCGCGCCCCAGTCCGCCGGCAGCCACCAGTTCATCGACCGCGGCCCCGACAAGCTCGGCTTCTTCATGGAGGCCGCGCCCATGCAGCCCATGCTGGCCAGCCTGCCCGGCAGCCAGCTCGGCATCGACCAGGCGCTGTTCATGCAGCAGCTCCCCCACCTCGCCGGCTTGCTGTCGCTGCAGGTCGATGGCCTGCTGCCCGGGGACGAGGGGGGCTCGGTGCGGATCCGCGGCGACGGCCGCATCGGCCTGCGCTACCCCTTCTCGCCCGCCCTCTCCGAGGGCTTCCGCGCTGCCCACGAAGCGCTGGTGCGCGTCCACCTCGCCGCCGGGGCCCGCGACGTGTGGACCCTGCACAACCCGCCGGTGAAGATCTCGGACGAAGCGGGGCTGGCCGCGCTGGACCAGCAGGCCTACGGCGCCCACGACGTCTCGGTGTTCACCGCCCACCAGATGGGCGGCTGCGCCATGGGCCCCGACCCCGCGACCAGCGTCGTCGGTCCCGACCACCGCATGCACGGCGTCGACAACCTGTTCGTCGTCGACGGCTCGGTGATGCCGACCGCGCTCGGGGTGAACCCCAGCGAGACGGTCTACGGCCTCGCCCACCGCGCGCGGCGCTTCGTGGGCGAGGCCGTGTAGCGCAGCTCAGCAGCGCCGGCCGTGGTGCGGCCCGTGACCATGCCGGCCGCGGGCGTGGCGCCGGTGGCGACCGCGGTGGTGGCCGCCGTGGTGTCCGGGGCCGTGGTGGCCGTGCCCGGGGTGGTGGCCCCCGCGGCGCCAGCGCCGGTGGTGCCAGCCGCCGTGGGCTTCGTGCTCGTCGTCGAGGCCCTCGGGGCGCGCGGCCGGGGTGATGGCGAGGTCGACGGGGGCGCCGGCGCGGACGAGCCGGGCGGTCAGTTCCTCGCCGACCCGGTCGGGTCCGAGGGCTGCGCGCAGCGCGCCTGGCGAGGAGGTCACGGCGTCGCCGAGCCGCAGGAGCACGTCGCCCTGCAGCCAGCCGGCGGCGGCGGCGGGGCCCTCCTCCTCCACCGACAGCAGGATGAGGCCGTGGGTCTGGCCCTCGGCGTCGGCGACGGAGGCGGGCAGCGCCACGGGCATGACCGCAGCACCCAGCCAGGCCGGCCGGAGGCTGCCCTCGGCGCGGATGGCGGCGACGACGCGGTCGACCGTGGCGACGGGCAGGGTGGTGCCGCCGCGGTCGAGGCGCCGGGTGTTCACGCCGAGCAGCCGACCGTGCACGTCGACGAGGGGGCCGCCGGTCAAGCCGCGGGGAAGCGGCGCGTCGACCTCGATGCGGGCGTCCACGCGGCCGCCCAGCGGGGTGGTCCACGGTCCGCTCAGCTCGGTGACCGAGCCCCAGCTCGCCCGCAGGCCGCCGCCGCGCCGACCGACCGCCACCGCGAGGTGGCCGACCGCGAGGGCCCCCTCGTGGGCGCGCTCGGGGACCTGCAGGGGGGAGGTTCCGCCGTCGCTGCCCTCGAGGCCGCTGATCTGCAGCACGAGCAGGTCGGTGGTGGGGTCGCGGCCCAGGACGAGGGCCGGCAGGGTCTCTCCCGAGGGGAGGGTGACCTGCACGCCCTGGTCGTTCCAGGTGCCGGAGTGCGTGGTCACGACGATGCCGTCGGCCGTCCAGACGACGCCGGAGGCGGTGATGGGGCTGGCCGTGCCGTGGACCTGCACGGCGGCGGGGGAGATGGCGGCGATGGCCGCGCTGAGGCGCTCGTTGGCGGCGCCGTCCTTGGTGTCTTCGGACAAGGTGGTTCCTTGGAGGGGGGGCTTCCCCAGCGCCGTGACGTGGTCGCGGCCGGGGGAGGGGGCGCCGCACTGCGCGGCGCGTGCCCCAAGCTGTGCGCGCTGGCCGCCGTGCCTACCGGCGGCCCTGGCAGCAGGATGCCGCCGGTCGGGCGGGGCCCGCCCCCCGGGGACGACGAGGCCAGACCTGTCCGAATGGGCAGGTCAGGTGTCGGAGGCGAGGCGCAGGGTGCGCAGGCGGAGCTGTCCGGTGACGGCCTTGACGAGCGCATCGTCGGCGGGCTGGGCGGCGAGCTGGCGGGCCGAGCGGGGCTGGATTCCCAGCAGCCGGGCGAGGGCGCCGGGCTTCATGAGGGGGCGGCCGACGTGGACGGCGGCCCGGCGCGCGGCAACGACGGGGGCGGTGCGGCCGGACAGGTCGGGGCAGCCGACGGCGGCGGCGGCGGCGTCGGGGAGGTGGGTCGGATCCAGCGGCTGCTCGTCGAGGCCGGTGAGCCCGGCGGCGTCGAGCAGCTCGGCGCGGCCGATGCGGGGCAGCGCCTGCCGCACCTGCGTCGCCGTCCAGGTCCCCACCGTGCGCAGGCCGAGCAGGTCCGGCACGTTGCTGGCGTCGAGCCAGGGGTCGTGGGCGAAGCCGTGGTGGTCGTCCTGGCGCAGGACGTAGCGGACGGTCCGGTCGAGGTGCGCCTGGTCGCGGATCGCTTCGAGGTGGGCGGGCTGGAAGCGCACGGGCAGGCCCAGCGTCTTGCTGGTGGCGATGAGCGCCCGGCGGGCCGCTTCGCGGGCGTCCCTGTCGGAGCCGAGCAGCGCGATGTGACCGTGGGTGTCGGCGCAGCGGAAGGCGAGCAGCGGGTAGGGCTTCAGCGCCCGCAGGACGGCGACGGCCATGCGCCGCTGGTCGGCCGTGGTGGGGGCGATGACGCGGCTGTCCATGAGGCGGAAGGTGATGTGCTGGCCGAGGGGAGACATGGCGGCTCGGGGGTGCGGTTTGAACCCGGCAGACATAGCGTGTGTTGCTGGTGGTTGCGCCGTTGTTTTGCAGTGTTCGGCGCAAGATGGTGGAACATTCCACCATACGGTAGCAATGTGCACCGAACGAGCGGCGTTTCCGGTGCAAACGATGGGTAGACTTTGGCTGTCTTGATGGTTTGCGCCGGTGTATTCGGAACTTCGGAGTATGCCACGCATACATTTAATCGGATTCTGGACTTCTGCACCGGGATTGCCATTCATTACGGCGCGAACCCATGGGACATGGGAGATGTACCGGTGGATTGCGCCGCGGCCCGCCACCCCCTACGCCCGGATCAACCCCGCCCGCGCGGCCCGCCCCACCGCCTCGGCCCGGTTGCGGGCGCCGAGCTTGCCGAGCACGGCGCGCACGTGGAATCGCGCTGTGTGCTCGCTGATGTCGAGGGCTTCGCCGATGCCCTTGTTGGAGAGGCCCTCGGCCATGAGCGCCAGCACTTCCTGTTCGCGTCGGGTGAGGGGCTCCAGCGGGGCGTCGTCGCTGCCTGGAAGCAGGTCTGCGGCCACGGCGTCGTCGAGGACGACGAGGTCCGCGGCCAGCGCTCGCAGCGCGGCGAGCAGGGCGGTTGGGTCGGCATCGCGCGGCAGCACGCCCGACGCCCCGCTGGCGAGGAGCCTGCTGCACATAGACTCCCGTCGCCAGGCTTGCTCATGCGATTTCAGGCAGTTCCGCTCGTCGGTCACATGGCTCGCCATGCTCCCTCCTCACGTAACCACCTGAAAACGCGTCGCGGCGCCTTGCTCGGTCCGCTATGCACAGCAGGCTCCAGCGCCCGGCGCGCCTCCCCGGCGTCGGCGTACAGCGCCAGCACCGGTTCGTCGGCCGACATGCGGATCGCCGGCGGCGTGCCGGCGGCCCCGAGGTCCCAGACGGCGACGGCCGCCCCCTGTACCACCACCTCGACCCCCAGCCGCTGCAGCAGCCCCGCCAGCCCGCGGCGCGCCAGCACGTCGCCGGACACCACGCGCACCTTCAGCGCGCTGCGCTCCTCCTTCACGGGCGCTCCTCCTTCACGGGTGCTCCTCCCTCACGGGTGCTCCTCCCTCACGGGTGCTCCTCCTTCACGGCTGCGTCTCCCCGTCGCCGCTGGCCACCTGCTCGTCGCCGCCGAGGATGGCGCTGTGATCGCCGCTGGCGACGTTGTCGTCCCCACCGACGACGACCGCCGCAGCACCGCTGGCGGTGTTGCGCCGGCCGCCGTGGACCGCGCTGGCGGCGTTGCTCGCCGTGTTCTCCTGGCCGCCGCTGACGGTGCTGCCCTCGCCCTCGGCCTGGCCGAGCTGCCCGCCGCTGACGGTGCTCCACCGGCCGATGGCGTCGCCGGAGCTGCCGCCGGCCACCACCGAGGTGTCGCCCGAGGCTTCGTTGAGCCCGCCCCCGGCCACGACGCTGCGCAGCCCGCTGGCGAGGTTGGCGTTGCCTCCCAGCACCGCCGCCTGCCGAGCGGTGGTCGCGTTGCCGACGCCGCCGACCACCACGCTGGTCTCGGCCAGGGCTTCGTTGCTCTCGCCGCCGAGCACGCTGGCGTAGGGCGCGCGGCTGCGGCTGCCCCAGCCGGCCACGATGGAGGCGTAGCCGGTCCAGTCGTTCTCCTCGCCCAGCACCAGGTTGTGGCTGCCGGTGCGTACGTCGCTGCCGGTGGCGTCTTCGGCGTAGCCGACGATGAGGTTGCCGAGGCCCGTGCCGCTGGCGGTGGCCCCGCTGCCGTCCTGGACCCACAGGTTGACCCCGACGAAGCGCACGTCCTGGTCGTCCACCTCGACCACGGCGGCGAGGCCCTGGACGGTGGCCAGGGCGTCCTGGGCGTCGGCGAGCTGGGCCTGGGCGACCTCGAGGTCGAACTCCAGCGCGGCGACCCGCCCCTCCAGCTCGTCGATGCGCGCGGCGTTGTCGCTGGCGTCCGCTGCCGCAGCCTCTGCGGCGTCCAGGCGCGCCTCCAGATCGTCGAGGCGGGCCATCGTCCCGGTGTCGACTCCCTCTTGGGAGACGGCACAGCCGGCGATGGCGATCAGCATCAGCACGGCGTCAGCGTAGCTCTTTCGGGTGCCGGGCGTCGGGGGCTACAGTGGACGCGTCCCGGAGATCCCATGTCGACGACGCTGCTCGTCCTGCTGCTGTCCTGTACCGGCTCCAACGACGGCGACACCGGCGGTGGAGTGGGGGACAGCGGCGGCACCGATGGCGGTGCGGCGGTCACCACCTGCGACGACGGCCTGCGCATGCGGGAGTTCCAGCAGGCGACCCAGGACGACAGCCTGTTTGCGCTGGCGGCCAACACCACCATCCCGACCCTGGCTGGCGACTACATCCTTCAGGACCACTGGGATGGCTGCGACGTGATGCTCTTCATCAACGACGAGCCACCCCAGGCCCGGTCGTCGGACTGGGGCAAGTCCCTGTGGGAGCGGGACGTCGCCGAGCTGTTCGCCCGCGCGCCCGCCAACACCATCTTCTTCTTCGGCAGCGACGAAGCCGACGCCGCCGACCGTGACGCCAACCTGTCGATGCTCCAGGCGGAAGTGCTGGACGCCTTCCGCGACATGACGGAAGAGGAACAGGCCTGGTGGGAGCCCCGCATCCACTACATCGACGGCCGCTACCGCGACGTCTACGGCTGGGTGGGCGACGTCATCAAGTCGCCGGGCTGGGGGGCCGTGCTCGATCGCACCCAGCACATCCGGTACATCGGCAGCTACGCCGACAGCGAACGCTACAGCAGCAGCGCTGGCTGGTTCGAACCCAACCTGTCCATGGCGGCCAACGAAGCCGTCCATGCCAACTACCTCGCAGCGCTCGCCCAGCACCGGGAAGACGACGGCGCCACCGTGGTCACGCTCTGGGAAAAGGAGCTGATCAGCGACACGAGCTGGGCCGGCGAGCGGGGCAGCGTCTCCGTCGCGCTGCCCGACCCCGACACCATGGCCGGCTTCGACACGCTCGAGCTGGACATGACCATGGACTGCAACGGGTCGGGCGAGTACGGCACCTGCCCGCCCTGGGACTACCTGGTCTACCTCTATCTGTGCGACGAGGGCCAGACCGAGGGCTGTGGAACCGAGTTCGGCCGGTGGATCACGACCTACCACCGTCAGGCCGAGTGGATGCACGATGTCAGCGACCTGCTGCCCCTCATCGCGGGCGGTGGAATGCGGACCTTCGAATTCTACACCACCCAGGAATACGAGATCTCGCTGTCTCTGCGCCTGAGCAACCAGGGCAAGCCCACGCGGCCGGTGTCCACCCGGTTCCTGTTCAGCGGCGGCGCCTTCGATGCCGACTACAACGACGCCTACAAGCCCATCGACGTCGACATCCCCGCCACGGCGACCAAGGTCGAGCTGGCTACGGTCATCAGCGGCCACGGGCAGGTCTCGCCTGGCACCTGCGCCGAGTTCTGCCCCACCGAACACCACTTCTACGTCAACGGCACCGACAACGTGCAGGTGCTCGACAACGCCGGCACCGACAGCGGCTGCATGGACATGGTCGAGCAGGGCGTCGTCCCCAACCAGTACGGCACCTGGTGGTACGGCCGCAGCGGCTGGTGTCCGGGCTGGCTGGTCCCCATGGTGGTCACCGACGTCACGGACCAGGTCACACCCGGCACCACGGCGACCTTTGACTACGAGGGCTTCCGCGACGGCCAGCCCTACGAGTCGGGTGGCGCCAACATCGTGATGAGCAGCTTCGTCGTCGTGCACGAGTAGGGCCGCTGCGTACACCGCCGTGGACGCGGCGCGGGGCCGCTGGCGGTGGTCAGCGGCGCCCCGTCCGGGTATCCCTGCGTCGGCACCCCTCGCACTGGACGCGCATGTCTCTGCAGCACACCGGCCCCTACAAGATCGCCACCAGCGCCGACGACGTCGTCCCCGAGCTGTGGGACCCCCTCGTCGACGCCTTCGCCGAAGCGCTCGGCCTCGACGACGACGAGGTCGAGTTCGACAGCAAGGTCATCGGGGACCTGGGGGCGGAGAGCCTCGACTTCCTCGACATCGCCTTTCGCTTGGAGCGGGCCTTCGACATCAAGATCCCGCGGGGCGGCATCGAGGAGTCGGCCAAGGCCGAGACCGGGGAAGCGTACGAGATCGACGGCGTGCTGACGCCGCTGGGGCTGCAGAAGCTCAGCGAGGTGATGCCCGAGGTGCCCCGCGAAGAATTCGTCGAGGGGCTCAAGGCCACCGAGGTCCCCGAGCTGTTCCGGGTCGGCACCTTCTACAACCTCGTGGCCTTCCTGCTGAACCAGAAGGCAGAAGCCTGATCCACCTGCGGCGCCTGCTGTCGCCCGGGGACGGGCCGCGCTTCGCCTTCCTCGTACACCCGCTCAGCCCGCTGCTGCGGCGGATCCTCGGGATCCGGCGGCTGTCGCCGGAGCTGCTGCTGGACCGTGGCGATGCCCCGGGGGGGATCGTCGCCCAGCTCGGCATCCCCGGGGTGGCCCTGGGAGCCGTGGTCAGCCTGTCGCTGACCCCCGAACAGATGCTGTCCGATCAGCACCTCGCCCTGCAGCGCATGGTCGAGCTGACCGGGCTGGTCCCCGACGCGCAGGCCATCGGCCTGGGCAGCCTGTGCGCGGTGGTGGCCGGGCGAGGGGAGGAGCTGGCCCGCCGCATCGACCGACCGGTGACCACGGGTGGCGCTGCGACCGCCTGGGCCTTGCACGCCAACGTCCGGCACCTGCTGCAGCAGCGGGGGCTGCCGCGCGGACCGGTCGCCATCGTCGGCAGCAGCGGGCCGGTCGGTCGAGCGCTGGCCGTGCTGTTGTCCGAAGACGGCGTCGACGTCGTCGTGGATCACGCCCGCGGCGGGCGCAAGCTGCCTGTGCGGGTGGCGGACGGTCCCGACGAAGCCGCGGCCGACGCACCGGTCGTCGTCGGTGCCGGTCCCACCGGGGGCACGCTGTCGCCGGACGCCCTCGCGCCGGGGGCGGTCGTCATCGACGTCGCCCTGCCGGCCACGGTCCGGAGGCCGGTCCCGCCTGGGGTCACCGTCCTCCTCGGCGAAGCCGTGGTGCCCCCTCCGGCCTGGAGCCGCCGCCTGTGGGGCCGGCTGTACCACCTGTTCGCCGGCTACGGCCCGCGCCAGGTCTACGCCTGCGCCATCGAGCCCCTGGTGATGGTCGCCCACGGGCGGACGACGCCCTTTGCGCTGGGCCGGCGCCTCGACGTCGACGACGTGCGCCTGTTCGGCCAACAGGCCACAGCGCTCGGCTTTCGCCCCCGCCTCGCGCGTGGCTGGCGGGGGGCCGAGCCCTGAGGCGACCGCTTTGCGGCGCGGGCTGCGAGTGCAGCAGAGAGAAGACGCCGCAGTGGCGGGGGGGCGACCGTCCCCGCCAGGGCGTGCGCTACCGTGACAAGACCTGCGTTGACGCCACGATGTAGGCGGCACCACCTCCGTCCACTCCGTCGTCGTTGTATGGGGCGCCGATCAGCAGCTCGCCGATGCCGTCACCGGTGTAGTCCACCCCGCCGTCCAGCGACAAGCCGGTCATGTCGCCGGGTGTGACGCCGACGATGATGGCGGCGGCATCGGCGGCGTCGATGCTTCCCTCGACGTCGCCACCGAACAGGTAGACGCAGCCGGGGTAGGGACCGTTGGCTGTGGTGGTAGGGGCGCCGACTGCGATGTCGAGCCGACCGTCCCCGTCCCAGTCACCCGGGGCCGTGATGTCGAGGCCGAACCAGTCCCCGTCGAGCTCGCCGCGGAGGGTTGCGGTCGCGGTTGCCGCGAGGTCGACGTCGTCGAGGAAGGGGCCGTCTACGACGTAGACGGTGCCGCTGACGCGGCCATCGACCTGGGTGACGGTGGCACTGATCGCGAGGTCGTCGACTCCGTCGTCGTTGGCGTCGCCCAGCGCTTCGATGGCGACCCCTGTTCCGTCGCCTGCCTGCGCCCCCCACAGCGTGGTCGCGTCGGCCATGTCATGGGTGCCCGGTTCGATGGGGCCATGTACAATGTACGCGCGCCCGTACAGTTCACCGGTGCTGCCGGTGTAGTGTTCACTGACCGCCAGGTCGGCGACGCCGTCGCCATCGATGTCGCCGGCTGTTGTGAGCGCGTACCCCATGTGGCCCTCCAGTTCCGTGCCTCGGAGCAGGACGGGGGCGTCGTCGATGAGCACAAGCCCGGAGGGGGGAGCTGGCCAGATTCCGACCTGGCCGACCTCGTGCTGCTGCGTCGTGCTCTTGTTGTAGTGTTGGCCGCTCACGGCCAACGCGATCTGACCTGGCTCTACGAGGTCAGGCAGGAGCGCCGCCGAGCCGCCAATGAAGTCCCAGTTGTCGTCGCCCATGACGCGCACATCGGCATCGTTCAGACTCTGGGTGCCGGAGACGGGCCCGTACAACATCCAGATTGCACCGCTGGTGATCGCCGGCTCTTCGTCCACGTGCGTGTAGTAGTACGGATCTCCGACCAATAGTTCATCGAAGCCGTCGCCGTCGACATCCTGCCCGCCGCCGACGAAGCTGCCGAAGCGGAGCGAGGGGCCAGCGTCGTCAGATGCCTTGAACCATGCGGCGGCTTCGCAGTACAGCTCGGCGCACTCCACGACGGTGACACCTGCGGCCCGATAGTCCGTCTCGCCGGTCTGTGCATGCTCGTCGTAGGGCGCACCCACCGCGAAGGCCGGCAGGCCCGTGCCCGTGACGTTGCCGACGTTGGCCACGTCCCAGCCGCCAGTGTATCCCGACGACTCGCCGTGCCAGGCAGCGTAGCCGGAGGTCAGGCGCCAGGTGTCGGGGGAAAGGCTGCCGTCACAGTCTTCGTCGACATCGTTGCCGGGGAGCTCGGCCTGGTCGGGATGGATGTCGGGGTCGCTGTCGTCGCAGTCGCCCTCCAGCATCGTGTAGCCGTCGCCGTCGTCGTCGACCGGGTCGGTCTCCGGGTCGGGATCGCAGTCGTAGATGCAGTTGAAGCCTGTGTCGGTGGCAGTGTCTCTCCCCCGTTGAGCGTCGCAGGCGAGTGTGCTGAGCAGGGTGAGGATTGAGAGTCCGGTCACCGCATCACGCCATTGAGGTTGTCGTAGGCCTGCCACGGCGTGGTGAATCCCAGCGCGGCCGCCGACACCTCGAGACGGCTGGGCGGGAAGTCCACTGGTAGTCCGGTGTCGGTGGGGTTCCACGAGTCGGGGCCAGCACCAGCCCAGATGTTGAGGCAGTCGACGACATCGACCCCTCCGTCGGTCGTGAAGTCCCACCAGAACCGCAGCCAGTCGTATTCGTTTCCATGGTGAGCGAATGGTGGATCGCAGGTCTCACCGAGATAGTCGAAGGGGCCAGTCGCTTCGTCGGGGACGGGGCTGGCTTCGCAACTGAAGGCCTGGTACGAGGTCTGGGGGGCGCCCTGAGGGTCGGGGTCCAACCGGTCCCAGTCGGGACCGGTTCCCCATGTAACGAAGACGCAGTCGGATTCGGTGTTGTCATTGAACGACCAGGCTGCCAGGAAGTGGGCCAGGCCTTCAGCAACGGCGGCGCTCTGGTACTCCTTCGACACGAAGGAGTGATGCACGCCGCCTGTACAGGTCGTCGCGGGCGCAGTGTAGTCCATGGACGACGCCAGGCCGCCATTTGCGGTCCGGGCAGCGGTGTGGCCGAGTTCGTGGGCGATGACGTACTTGTTGTCGGTGTCGCCGCCGTTGATGAAGACCGCGCTCTCTCCTGCGCAGCTTCCACCACCGGTGGGACAGGACTGGGGGTAGAGGGTGATGGTCTTTCCACTGAAGGCCGAGTATACTCGTTGTGCAGGGAGTCGCGCAGCCGCGGCAATGTTCCACCATGGCGTCGTCGGCGTGGTCACTGTGATGGTGGACGGGGTTGGCAACGGAGCGACCGAGGCCACAGCGTACAGGTACAGGTCCATCGTCGTTGGATCGTCTCGGACCTCGAAGGTGTTGCCTGTGATGCTGGCCTTGCTCGACACCACCACCCCGTAGCTCTCTGTCGACGAAAGGCTGAGGTACGACGTGCATCCAGCGTTGGTGCCGGAGTCTTCAGTGTACCCCTCGAAGATGGTCGTCTTGTCCGCGTTTCGCACGACCTTCACGTACACCCCGTCGGCGCTCACCGGGGCGTCGTCGTTGGTGAAGAAGTCATCGCCTGCACCGGGGTAGACATCTACGAGGCTCGCGTCGTATTCGACGCAGAAGCGAGTAGGAGCTGCGTTGGCGTTGTTCGACAGGATCAGATTGGTGCCCAACAGCAGGCATGTTCCAACGAGGGCGTGGCGGCCGTTCACTCTACACCTCCGTCTTCGGTCATGTCGCTTGGGAGGACGACGCCATACTGCACATGGCCACCGGTGATGTCGATGAGGGCTTCCAACTCCGCGTACAGCAGGTCGTCAGTGACTCCTGCAGGGGCGATGGTGTCGAGTTGGTCGGGTGGAATCAGTCGCGCATCTCCTGAGTCGTCCCAGCTCAGGAACTGCATCGGCGCGGAGTCGCGGTAGATCTCTGCGCCCTCGGAGGTCACCGCCACGATCTCGACGTTCAGGCTGCTGACGAATTCGGTCTGTTCGGGCTGCCAGCAGAGTGAAACGGGCAGGTCGATGTCAACTCGGGCGACATCGAGTGCGTCAATGCTGCCAATGTCCTGCGAGAAACCAAGCTGTTCTCCGTCGAATGAGATGCGTACATCCGCTGACCAACTGGCCCCCGTCACGTCCGGGATCCGCAGGTAGAGGGTGGGAGCCACTGCCCCGTCCGTACCCACATCCCACCAGGTGTCTGCGACAGTGTCTTCGTCGCGATCTGCGTAGGCACAGGCTACTTCTTCAGCCCTGCTGTGCGGTGCGGCACTTGCAGGCTGCACCACGGCGGGCAGGGCGACTACCGTCGCACTGACGCCGATGGTGCGAACCCAACGGCCGCCCGAAGTCCTTGCCGTCGTGAGGTCGCGCTGGCTGTTGGGGACACGGCGGGATTGCCCACGACGTTGCGTGCTTGTGTGAGTAGCGGCGGGGGGGGGGGGGGGGGGTGTGACCATCATAGCCCCGTGGTTGGTGAGGTGGGGC
>CAZRFD010000174.1:0-3776 GCA_964599085.1 uncultured Enterobacterales bacterium
GGAGCAGGTGCGCGGCGTCGACGTGAGTGTACCGCTGAGTCGTCGACAGCGAGGCGTGGCCGAGCTGCTCCTGGATCCCGCGGAGGTCAGCGCCGCCGGCCAGCATGTGCGTGGCGCAGGAGTGACGGAGGGCGTGCGGGTGGGTGGCGTGCACCCCGTTGCTCGCCCCGGCGTCGCGGACGATGCGCCACATGGAGCGGGTGGACAGCGGGCGTCCGTGCTTGTTGAGGAAGAGGGTGGCGTGGTCGGAACCGCGGGCGTCGAGCCAGGCGCGGAGCGCGTCAGCGGCGGGGGGTCCGAAGGGCACGACCCGCTCCTTGCCCCCCTTGCCGTGGACGCGGACCACCCCGCCCTCCAGATCGACGTCGGCGAGCCGGACCGCCGCGGCTTCGCCGACGCGCAGGCCCGCGCCGTAGAGCAGCTCCAGCAACGCGCGGTTGCGGAGGGCGAACCACCCCTCCTGGGTCGGGTGCTCGACGACCTGGGCGGCCTCGTCGACCTCGAGGAAGCGCGGCGCTCGGCGCGGGGCCCGCGGCGCGCGCAGGCGGGCGGCCGGGTCGGCGTCCACTCGCCCGGTCCGCCACATCCACTGGTAGAAGGAGCGCGTCGCTGCCACGCGTCGGGCCATGGTCGCTGGGGCTGGCCGGCGACGCCCGCTGCCCTGCCGTCCCAGCCATGCGCGGAGGTCGGTCAGGCTGGCGTCGCGGAGCGTGCCCCCCCGCTCCTGCAGGAAGCCCTGGAGGCTGCCGAGGTCGCCGCCATAGGCACGCAGCGTGTGGGGCGATGCATCTCGCTCGGACCGCAGGTGGTCGAGCCAGCGGGCGAGGTCGGGGTCGCGGTGAGCGGCGGGCACGTGAGGAGCGTAGCCTCAAACCGGCTCGGAGCCCTCCGGAGGAGCGGGCAGGGTGGCGCTGGCTCCCATGGTGCAACTTGCGTGCTGCGCGGCCCTGGTGTAGGCAACGGGGCCTGGACCCGCAGGCAGCTCGCCGGGCCGCCCAAGGAGGCGGCGGTCGGGCTGCGCGTCCACACCGCATCCGATCCCGAGGCACCATGGGCACGCCCCTTGTCATCGTCGAGTCTCCGGCCAAGGCCCGCACCATCGGGAAGTACCTGGGTGGGGACTTCGTGGTCGAGGCGTCGGTCGGCCACATTCGCGACCTGCCGAGCAGCGCCAGCGAGATCCCCGCGGCCCACAAGAAGAAGAAGTGGGCGCGGCTCGGCGTGGACGTCGAGTCGGACTTCAAGCCGCTCTACGTCGTGCCCGCCGACAAGAAGCCCCAGGTCAAGAAGCTCAAGGCCCTCCTCAAGGACGCCGATGAGCTCTACCTCGCCACCGATGAAGACCGCGAGGGGGAGAGCATCTCCTGGCACCTCTTCGAGGTGCTGAAGCCCAAGGTCCCGGTTCGCCGGCTGGTCTTCCACGAGATCACCCGCGAAGCGATCCAGCGCGCGCTGCAGAACCCGCGCGAGATCGACCAGGACCTCGTGCGGGCGCAGGAGGCTCGGCGGATCATCGACCGGCTCTACGGCTACGAGGTCTCGCCGCTGTTGTGGAAGAAGATCCGCCCCAAGCTCTCGGCGGGGCGGGTCCAGTCGGTGGCGGTGCGCCTCGTCGTCGAGCGAGAGCGGCAGCGGCTGGCCTTCAAGACGGCGAGCTGGTGGGATGCGGTCGGTCACTTCACCGGCGAGCAGGGAAGTGTCGACGCCGAGCTGGACAGCGTCGGCGGCAAGCGCATCGCGCGGGGGCGGGACTTCGGCGAAGACGGCCAGCTGAAGCGCGCGGGCGTGCGGGTGCTGGATGGCACCGGCGCCAAGGCGCTCGAGACCGGCCTGGCCGGCAGCCCGGCCCGTGTCACCTCGGTCGAGAAGAAGCCCACCACGGATCGGCCGGCGCCGCCGTTCACGACGAGCACCCTGCAGCAGGAGTCCAACCGCAAGCTGCGCTGGACCGCTCGGCGGACCATGTCGGTCGCGCAGCGGCTCTACGAGACGGGCTGGATCACCTACATGCGGACGGACTCCACCACGCTGTCGAAGGAAGCCATCGGCGCGGCGCGTGAGCTGATCCGCCAGCAGTACGGCAGCGACTACCTTCCGGCGAAGCCGCGCGTCTACAAGGGCAAGGTCAAGAACGCCCAGGAAGCGCACGAGGCCATCCGGCCGGCCGGCAGCCGCTTCCGGAGCATCGAAGAGGCCCAGCGAGAGCTGGGTGCCGACGAACGTCGCCTCTACGAGCTGATCTGGAAGCGCACCGTCGCGTGTCAGATGGAGAACGCCCGGGGCTTCTCGACCGCTGTGCGCATCGCGGTCGGTGAGGGAGAGCTGGCCTCGGTCTTCGAAGCGCGGGGCAAGACGATCGCGTTTCCCGGCTACCGTCGCGCCTATGTCGAGGGCGCCGACGACCCCGACGAAGCGCTCGCAGACCAGGAGCGCATCCTCCCTCCGCTCAAGGAGGGTGACGTGCTCGCCACCGACAAGATCACGCCGCGCGAGCACGCGACCAAGCCTCCCGCCCGGCTGACGGAAGCGACCCTGGTCAAGGAGCTGGAGCGGCGTGGCATCGGGCGCCCGTCGACCTACGCCAGCATCATCGACACGATCCTGCGGCGCGAGTACGTGTTCAAGAAGAGCTCGGCCCTGGTCCCGACGTTCACGGCCTTCGCCGTGACCCGGCTGCTGGAGGAGCACCTCGGCTGGCTGGTCGACTACGACTTCACGGCCCGCATGGAGGACAGCCTCGACGACATCGCGGTGGGTCAGGCCGACCGGATCGGGTACCTGCGGGCCTTCTACGGTGGCGACGAGGGACTGCACGCGCGCCTCGACGAAGCCGCCGAGCACATCGACCCGCGCGAGGTCTGCACGGTCGCGCTGGGCGCGGGCGCCGACGGGGAGCCGCTGGCGGTGCGTGTCGGTCGCTACGGGCCCTACCTCGTCCACGGTGAAGATCGTGCGGACGTGCCTGACGATCTCCCGCCGGACGAGCTGACCGTCGAGCGGGCCGCTGAGCTTCTCGCCCGCAAGAAGGAGGGCCCCGCCGAGCTGGGCGTGGATCCCGACAGCGGCAAGATGGTGTTCCTGCTCCATGGCCGCTTCGGACCCTACATCCAGCTCGGAGAGGCCGAGGGCAAGGCCAAGCCCAAGCGGGCCTCCCTGCTGCGTGGGATGGCGCCGGAGGACCTCGACCTCGACCTCGCGCTCAAGCTGCTGTCGCTTCCGCGCACCCTCGGCGTGGACCCCGACACGGGCGAAGACGTCATCGCCGCCAACGGGCGCTTCGGCCCCTACGTGAAGCGCGGCAAGACCAGTCGGTCGGTGCCGGCGACGCTCAACCTGCTCGAGATCACCCTCGACGAGGCACGCACGCTCCTGGCGACCGCCAAGGCGCGCCGGGGGCCCGAGCCGATCAAGTCGCTGGGCGAGGACCCGTCGACCGGTCGTACCGTGCAGCTCATGAGCGGCCGCTACGGTCCGTACGTGACGGACGGCGAGACCAACGCCTCCCTGCCGAAGGCGATGGATCCGCTCACCATCGAGCTGCCTGCGGCCATCGAGCTCATCCGCATCCGCGAGAAGGCCCCCAAGCGGACCCGGCGGACCACCCGAAAGACGGCCGCAAAGAAGACCACCGCAAAGAAGACCACCGCCAAGAAGACCACTGCCAAGAAGACCACTGCCAAGAAGACCACTGCCAAGAAGACGGCGTCCAGGAAGACCACCGCCAAGAAGACGGCAGCGAAGAAGACCACTGCCAAGAAGACCACCGCCAAGAAGAC
>CAZRFD010000174.1:3876-14412 GCA_964599085.1 uncultured Enterobacterales bacterium
GCCAAGAAGACCACCGCCAAGAAGACGGCAGCGAAGAAGACGGCAGCGAAGAAGACGGCAGCCAAGTCGACCGCTCGGAAGAGCACCGAGAAGGCAGCGCCTGGCGCCGAGAGCGCCGCGTCCGAGGCTTAGACCGACCGCCTGCCTCCGGGGGAGTGGCGGGAGGGGACCGCGTGCCAGCCGTGGCGCTGCTCAGTGAAAGAGCAGCGGCCACTCCCGCTGGAGCGCGCGCTGGTATTCCGGGTCGGTGTCGCCGATGTTGTCGTGGATCACCTGGGCGGCCACGCGCTTGAGCGTCGCCAGATCGACCGGCTGGGCGTCCTGGCCCGTGCCCTGCGGTGCAGCCGGCGCCAGGTCCAGGAGCCGGTCGTTGACGAGCTGCAGCATCCGCTCGTCGAGGTGGCCGAGCTCGACCAGCAGGTCGAGCATCGCTGCGGCGGCGGGATCCAGCTCGAAGACTTCGGGGGCGGGCGCGGCCATCGGACGACTCATGGCGAGGAGCAGAGAGCGAAGCGCTCGCCCGGTAACCGCTGCACCACCCCGGTCAACTCCAGCGCCGCCAGGGTGGCGCTCAGCTCGTGCACGGGCGCGCCGGTCCGGAGTGCGAGGCCATCCAGCGAGCAGCCCTCCGCCAGCGCCGCTTGCAGCGTCGGGCTGAGCCCGGCGGGACGCCTGGCGTGGGCGATCGGGCCCCCTGTGCCCGGTCCCTCCGCGGCGCTGGGCCCGGACAGGAAGGGGGCGAGATCCCGTCCATCTCTGGCCAGGCCGGCTCCATCGGCGATCAGGTCGAGGCAGCCCGCACTCGCCGGGTCGAGGGGCGATCCGGGCACCGCCAGCACCTCACGGCCCGCAGCCAGCGCGAGCTTCGCCGTGATCAAGGCGCCGCTGCGGTGGCCGGCTTCGACGACCACGGTAGCGACGGACAGGCCGGCGATGACGCGGTTGCGCTGGGGAAAGGTGAACCGGCTGGCGGGGTGTTGGGGGAGGAACTCGGAGAGCAGCAGCCCACCAGCGTCGAGGATCCGGCGGGCCAGGTCGGCCTGTCGCCGGGTGAGGGGGCCGTCGAGCCCCTGCCCCAGGACGGCGATGGTGCGCGCCAGAGAGGCTTCGTGGGCCGCCTGGTCGACGCCGTAGGCGAGGCCGCTGACGACCACGCCCCCGCCCTGCACGACCGCCTGGGCGAGGGTGCTTGCCATCCGCTTGCCGCGCCCGGTGCACGAGCGGCTGCCGACCACGGCGACCTTCGGGGCATCGAGGAGGGTTGCGTCACCCCGCAGGAAGAGGACGGCGGGAGGGCACTCCACCTCGGCGAGGAGGGGCGGGTAGGCGTCGTCCACCAGGCGGACGAAGGGGTCCCGGGTCGCGAGGGACCGGCCGCCGAGCAGTCGGTCGACGTGTCGCGGACGGACACCGGCGGCGGCGAGGGTCGCGGCGGTCGGGGGATGGTCCCGTCGAAGGAGCGGCAGCAGGGGCCGCAGATCCAGCCGGGGTGACAGCGTCGTCGCTGCGACCCAGAACGCGGAGAGGTGCACGGATGCCTCGGTGGGCACCCGGCGCGGACTCGGACCACATGGGTCCTATCGGCACGACTGCGGTGCGGCTACCGGTCGTCGACCTTCTGCACGAGGCGGTTGCCTAGCTCGATGTTGCGGGACGCATCGACGATGACGCCCGTGGCCGTGTACTCGTCGACCCGCACCAGCACGACACGACCCGTGACCTGTTCGGGGAGGGACTCGTCTTCCTTGTCCCTGTCGATGGCTTCGTCGCGCTGCACCACGGTCCACATGGTGTCGCCCACGCGGGCCCCGTCGGCTCGGCCCACGTTGACGAAGACCGTCTCACCCACGCTTACGAGCATGTTCTCGTCGGTGGGGCGACCGACGACGTGTCCGGCGAGGTCGCCGGAGGGTTCGCCGACCTCGAGCTCGACCGCCACGGGCATCAGCGGACCCACCAGGTCGCCGCGCTCGATCTCGCTGTAGGAGGTGCGCACGACCGCGGCGACGATGTCGTCGACCCGGTTCACCACGCGCGCTTCACCGACGACGCGGTAGGCCGAGCCGTACTTGGTGCTGTGCTTGCGCGGATCCCGGACCTTCTTGGCGGTGCGCCGGAACACGGTGAGCATGTCGCCGCAGTCGAAGGCGTCGGGGTCGTCCAGCTTCAGGTAGATGAGGTTGCCCTCGGCGAGCCAGAACTGGCGCGTCTTGGCCTTGTAGACTTCGCCGTAGACGTCGACGTCGTCACTGTCGGCGAGGAAGCCGGTGGCGACGTACTCGTCGGACGGCCGCGTGCCGTTGAAGCGCACGTCGGGCCCGCACTCGTTCTCGGTGTACTCGAAGGACAGCGACTGCGGGTGGTACTCTTCCTGCGGCGCGACCTCGAGCTCGACGACGGGCGGTTCGGTGTCGGTTCCGAGACGGAACGCGATCCGGTTCCCCGGGTAGATCCAGTGCGGGTTGGTGATGTACTCGTTGATCGACCAGAGCCTCGGCCAGAATTCCGGGTTGCCCAGGAACGTCCGGGAGATGTCCCAGAGCGTGTCACCCGGGGCAACCACGTAGTAGTCGGGCGTCGTCGATGCGCCGCTGTCGACATTCTTGCCCGAGCCGGAGAACGACTGGGCGGAGGCAGGCGACGCGGTGAGGAGCGCGGCGAGGGACAGCGCGAGCATGGGGGCCATCTCCGGGGATGGGGTGCACAGGCCGCAGCGCACGGGTCTCAGGAGTCCCGAACGGACACCCGGCCGACAATAGCGCATGTCGGCAAGCGAGGGTAGCCCGAGCCAGGATCGTGACCGGGAGCAACGAGCGAGGGCGTGGGCAAAGGAGCGCGCGTCGCGGGGCGTTTGCGAGGGAGCGGTTGTCACGGAGCGTGGGCGACGAGCAGGTCCGACAGACCGAGCTGGTCCTCCAGCTCGCCGCGCGCGCTCTCTGCTGCGTCTCGTGTGTCGAAGCCGCCGATGCGGACGCGATGCCAGGTCCGGCCTGCCACCAACGCCGCCGTCCGGTACGCTGCCAGGCCCTCCGACTGCAGCCGACCGACGTGGGCGTCGGCTTCCGCCTGGTCTTCGTAGGCGGCGATCTGCACGGCCCAGCCCTGGGTCGGGGCCCCGTCAGAAGCCGGTGCCGAGGGCGCCGTCGGCGCGGCGTCCGGGGTCGGTGCGACCTCGCTCTGCGTCGACGTGGTGGCGGGCGCCGGTGGCGCGCCGGGCGCCTCGGGTTCGGCCAGCTCCCTTGCGAAGCTGCCGCCGGCGCTACGTTCTTCAGCGGCTTCATGCTCGAGCTCGGCCTGGGCCTGCTCGACCTCGCGGAGCAACGCCTCGAGGGTCTCTTCGTCGCTGGCGTCGGGAAGGAAGGATCCCTCCGTCGCCGCGTCCTCGTCGCCCTCGGCTTGCCCGCTCCGACCGACCTCGAGCCCGATCATGAAGGCCAGGGCGGCGATGGCGGCGGTCGCGACCGCCAGCGCAGCGAGGTGGCCGCGCGTGATCCAGATCTGCTGACGCGAGCGCGAGTAGTCAGGCATCTTCATCCTCGAAGCTGTCGTAGCCGGCCTCGTCGAAGGGCCGCCACAGATCGACGCTCGCGCTCTCCACCAGCGCCACCCGCCAGGACCCGACCTCGTGGATCAGCGAGTCCAGCGCGCCCTGCACGAAGCGGGCGTCGTTGCCCACCATGCTGATGGCCAGCACGGCGCGGCTGCGGTCGTCGAGGTGGCCGACCTCGGCGATGCTGATGTTGCGACGGGCGCGCAGGCGGTCGCGCACCTGGTGCACGGCGCGTCGCTTGTCCTTGAGGCCGCGAGAGCCTGGCACGGCGAGCACCAAGCGCGCCACACCGACCCACACCGACTCGTCAGGCGCAGGCAGGTACATCGTGGCCGGTGGGGCGGAGGTGGCGCGGCCGATGGATCAGGCCGAAGCCACCTCTTCCTGGCTGTAGGCTTCGACGATGTCGCCGGGCTTGATGTCGTTGAAGCCGTCGAGGTTCATGCCGCACTCGTAGCCTTCCTTGACCTCGCGCACGTCGTCCTTGAAGCGGCGCAAGCTGGCCAGCTTGCCGTCGTAGACGACCACACCGTCCCGCAGCAGGCGGACCTGGTGGTTGCGCGACACGGTACCTTCCGTCACCAGGCAGCCGGCGATGGTTCCGACCTTCGGCACATGGAAGATCTCGCGGATCTCGGCGGTACCCTGGACCTTCTCTTCGAAGGTCGGGCCGAGGAGGCCCTTGAGACCCTTCTCGATGTCTTCGAGGGCTTCGTAGATGACCTTGTAGGTCCGTACCTCGACGCCCTTGGCGTCAGCGGCGCGGCGGGCCTTGGCGTCGGGGCGCACGTTGAAGCCGATGACGACGGCGCCATAGGTGTGCGCCAGGGTGATGTCGCTCTCGGAGATCCCGCCGACGGCGGAGTGGAGGATCTTGACGTCCGTGCCCTCGACCTTGATCTTGTCCAGCGAGCCGCGCATCGCTTCGAGCGTGCCGCCGACGTCGGACTTGACGACGAGGTTGAGGTTCAGGGTCTCCCCCGCCTCGCGCTGCTTGAGGATGTCCTCGAGCGTGACGCGCTTGCCCGCCGTCTCGGCTTCGGCCAGACGCCGCTCTTCGTCGGCGCGATGCTCGGCGAGGGCCTTGGCGGCCTTGTCGTCCTTGACCACCACGAAGTTGTCGCCCGCCTTGGGGACATCCTGCAGGCCGATGATCTCGACCGGGGTGGAGGGACCGGCCTTCTTGAGCCGCTTGCCGCGGTAGTCGGCCATGGCCCGCACGCGCCCCCAGGTCGTGCCCATCACGACGCGGTCACCCTGCGCCAGCGTGCCGGCTTCGATGAGGACGTTGGCCACCGGCCCGCGGCCCTTCTCAAGGCGCGCTTCCAGCACCGTGCCCTCGGCATGGCGGTCGGGGTTGGCGGTGTACTCGCCGACCTCGGCGAGCAGGTTGATGGCCTCGAGCAGCTCGTCGATGCCCTCGCCCTTCAGCGCGGAGATCGGCACGAAGATCGTGTCGCCGCCGTACTCTTCGGGGACCAATTCGTGCTGCATCAGCGCCTGCTTGACGCGGTCCGGAGCGGCGTTGGGCTTGTCGATCTTGTTGACCGCCACCAGGATCTGGACGCCCGCTGCCTTGCTGTGGTTCAGCGCTTCCACCGTCTGAGGCATGACGCCGTCGTCGGCCGCGACGACCAGGACGACGATGTCGGTGACCTGGGCGCCGCGCGCCCGCATCTCGGTGAAGGCTTCGTGCCCGGGGGTGTCGATGAAGGTGATGAGCTGGCCATCCTTCTCGACCTGGTAGGCGCTCGTGTGCTGCGTGATGCCGCCGGCTTCGCCCGCGGCCACGTTGGCGCTGCGGATCGAGTCCAGCAGCGTCGTCTTGCCGTGGTCGACGTGACCCATGATGGTCACGACCGGGGGACGTGGCTCCTGACCCTCTTCTTCTTCCTCGTCTTCGAGGTCGAGCATGTGCTCTTCTTCCTTGAAGGAGGAGTCGACCGCCTCGAATTCGAATTCTTCGGCCACCATGCTGGCGGTGTCGAAGTCCAGTTCGTCGTTGATCGTTGCCATCTGGCCGAGCTCGATGAGCTTCTTGATGACCTGGGTGACCTTGACGCTCATGCCGTGGGCGAGGTTCGCGACCGAGATCGTGCCGTTTACTTCGACCCGGCGCTTGTGCGCAGCGGCCTTCGGCGACACCTTCTTGGGGCCGGAGCGCTTGCGAGAGCGACGACGGCGACCGGCGGGCACGTAGTCGTCCATGAACATGGACGAGCGGCGCCGCCGCTTGGGCTTCGGACGACCGCTGGTGCGCCGGTCGCGCAGGTCGCTGCGACCGGTTCCCCGGTCCGGAGCGGCGCCGCCACTGCGCTGGTCGCGCCACTGGGTCGCGCCGCCCGCGGTGCCGCCGGTGGTTGTCTCCTCCGTCGACTGGCGCGCGGCTTCCTTGGCGCGTCGACGGTTGCCCAGCGGGTCGTCGGGATCGTAGCCCGGGGGCGGTGCGACGACCGCGGAGCCCAGGCCTGGGAAGGCCGGTGTGGGGCGCTTGCCACCGCCGAGGCGGGGGAGGCCGCGCCGGGTGGCTTCCGCCGAGGCCGATCCGACGTCGTCCGCGGGAGCGGCGGCCGCTTCGGGCACCGGAGCGGCTGCGGGCTCGGCTTCCGCGGGAGCGGCGTCGGCTGCTTCCGCCGGAGCCTCTTCGGACGGGGCGGCAGCTTCTGCTGCCGGGGCGGCGGTGGAGTCGTCGCTTGCATCCGTCACCGCTGCTTCTTCGGCGTGGGCGGCGGCTTCGGCAGCGGTGTCACCAGCTTCGGCAGCGATGTCCCTGGCTTCGGCAGCGGGGGCGTCGGCCGTGGGCGCCTCAGCCGCAGGCGGCGCGGCCGTGGCTTCGGCTTCGACGGTGTCACCCGACGCCTCTGCGATGGCCGGGCCCTCGGCGGGTGCCGCGGGCGTGTCTTCGGCGGTCGGGGTCTCTGCGGGGGCGCTGTCTTCGACCGGCGCCGAGTCCGCAGCAGCGGCTGCGGGTTCTTCGGCGGGGGCTTCTTCCGAGACGGGCGCTTCCGCTTCCACGGGCGGCGGGGCCGGTGCTTCTTCCACCGGAGCGGCTGCGCGTCGACGCAACACGCGGGTCGGCCGAGCCTGCTCGGTGGTGGCGGCGGCGTCCTCTGCCGGCTTCGCCCGCCGGACGACCTTGCGTCGCCGGATCACCTTGCGGCTGACGCGGGTCTCCACCTCGTCGGGCCCGTCGCCCTCCGCAGGCTTGACCGTGGTCGTGGTTCGAGCGACCCGCCGTGGGGATCGGCTCATGCGCTCGAGGAGGTCCTTGGTCGACATACCAGCCCTTGATTCGCACGCTTCGGAGAGCGCGCGTTGGGGTGCACGGGACCCGGCGGGCCCCGCTCGAACGGTCCGTATAGCGGACCGCAGCCGTTCTGCCAGCCGGCTGCTCCCGTGTCGAGAGCGACCGCAGCCCGGTGCAGGCCACGATCCCGGCCGACTGCTGGCTCAGGCGTTGCTGTTGGAGGCAGCTCTGTCCAGGCGAATCTCGGCTAGGCGTCGTCGTAACCCAGCCCAGCCTGCCACTGCAACCAACGACGCAGCCGACGTGCCGGCCGGCCCTGTCGCAGGATGACGATGCTGCGGGGGCCGCGGCCGAGGAGCTGGCCCAGTTCTTGGGCGTCGAGGTGGAGGCGATGCGACGGACCGCGCGACTCAACGAGCGGCGGGCGGGTGCGGCTCCGGAGGATCAGGTCGGTGTCCGTCACCAGGTCCAGGGACGCGGCACCAGTGCGCAGAAGCCCCGACCTCCAGCAGAGGCGCAGCTCCCGCTCGACGCGCTCGCCAACGGCCCGACGTGCCGCGACGACGAGGCCGTCGGCGTGGAGCCGCTTGCGCCTCAGCGAGCGCTTGAGCGGCCCGGGGTTGGCCTCGATGCGTCGAAGCAAAGCCAGGTCGGGTTGCACCCAGGCTCCACGCCCGGTGGCGCGCCCGTCGAGGTCCACCTGTACCCGACCCTGGCTGTCGGCCACGAGCCGCATCAGCATCTGCCGCGGATGAAGCTCCCGACTGGCGCAACAGGTGCGGAGAGGCCCCCCGGAGAGGGGGGCCCGGCGCCGGCCTCGACTCATCGTGGCTCAGGCTTCCGGCGGGACGTCGGCGTCGGCGTCGGCCAGCGGGGGCGCGTCGTCGGCGTCGAGCTCAGGGGGCAGCTCTTCGTCGACCGCGTCCTTCTGGGAGCGGCGACGCTCGGCCTCTTCGAGGATGATGGCGTCCAGGGCCTTCTCGGCGGCGTCGATGATCTCGTCGGCGTCGTCCTCGTCGATGTCGAGGATCTGCGCGACCTCGAAGCCCTCGGCGTCGTAGAGCTCCTGGGCGCTGCGGAAGCCGTGGCGGATGAGGACCTCGACCTGCTCGTCATCGAGCAGCGGGATGCGCGACAGCTCTTCTCGGGCCTGGTCGGTGATCTCGGCGTGCCGCGTCTCGCTGTAGATGTCGATCCGCCAGCCGGTGAGCTGGGCCGCGAGGCGGACGTTCTGTCCGCGCCGACCGATGGCCTTGGAGAGCTGATCGTCGGGAACGATCAGCTCCATGCTGTGGGTCATCTCGTCGATGTAGACGCGGCTGACCTGGGCGGGAGCGATCGCGGCGACGATGAAGCGGGCCGGATCGGGGTGGAAGGGGATGATGTCGATGGCTTCGCCCTTCAGCTCCTGAACCACGGCCTGGACCCGGGAGCCCTTCAGGCCGACGCAGGCGCCGACCGGATCGACGTCCCGATCCATGCTCGACACTGCGATCTTGGCGCGATGTCCGGGCTCGCGGGCGCAGGCTTCGATGCGCACGATGCCCTCGTAGATCTCCGGGACCTCGAGCTCGAAGAGCTTCATCAGGAGGCCGGGGTGGGTGCGGCTGAGCACGACCTGCGGCGACTTGCTGGCCCGTGTGATGTCCAGGACGTAGGCCTGGATCCGATCGCCCTGGCGATAGGTCTCCGTCGGGACCTGTTCGCGCTTGGGCAGGATGGCTTCGGCCCGGCCGAGGTCGACGATGATGTTGCCCTTCTCGAAGCGCCGCACGATGCCGGTGATCAGCTCACCCTTGCGGTCCTTGAACTCGTTGAAGGTCATCTCGCGTTCGGCGTCGCGGATCTTCTGGATGATCACCTGCTTGGCGGTCTGGGCCGCGATGCGCCCCAGCTCTTCGATGGGGATGATCAGGCCGACGCTGTCGCCGATCTCGAACTGCGGGTCCAGTTCCTGGGCTTCCGGCAGGCAGATCTCGAGGTCTCCGTCCTCGATCTCCTCGACGACCGTGCGGAACTCGAACAGCTCGACTTCGCCGAGGTCTTCGTTGAACTGGGCTTCGATGTCGCGTTCCTGGCCGAAGCGCTTGCGCGCGGCCGCGACCATCGCGCTCTCCAGCACCTCGATGAGGACATCGCGCGGGATGTTCTTCTCGCGGTGGACGACATCGATGAGGCGGGCGAGATCACTGATCATTGCGTGTCTCCCTAGGGCGTTGTTCCGTCGGGCTGCGACGGTGCAGGGGCGTCGCCGGCGTCGGGGGGTACGGGGGGGAGGCCCTCCCGCCCGAGGCGGGCGTACTCGTCAGGGTCGAGGACCAGGCGAACCCGATCCACTTCGGTCAGCGGGTAGCGGCGCAGGTCGTCCTTGACCTGGAACAGCAGATCGTCGCCGTCGAGGCCGGCCAGGGTGCCAGTGAAGCGGCGGCGGCCGCTGCGGGGGGTCAGGCGGAGCCGTGCCCGGAAGCCGGTGAAGCGCAGCAGATCCGCGCGCCGCTCGACAGGACGGTCCATCCCCGGGCTGCTCACCTCGAGCCGGAAGCGTCCCGGGAAGGGGTCGTGGACGTCGAGCACGGGTGACATCGCGTGGCTGACCCGGGTGCAGTCGCCGACGCTCACCCCGCCGGGGCTGTCGATGAACAGGCGGAGGACGTCTTCGCCGTGTTCGTTCGTCAGCTCGACGGCGACCAGCTCGGCACCACAGCGGTCGACCACGGGCTCGGCGAGCTCGCGGAGACGCTGGCGGAGGGCCTGGCGCTGGGCGGGGTCCACGGGGTGCTCCGTGAAAAAAAAAGAAGGAGGGCCGACCGGCCGCTCCTTCCCGATGTGGAAGTTGCGATGGAAGACGTGTCTATGCGTCGGTGTGCCCGGCGTCAACCCGGCACGTCAACCCGGCGGCTCATGGCGGTGGCGCTTCCGTCGCGCTGTCCGGCGGGTTGGGGATCCCCGGGTCGAGCTGCAGCACGCGCTTGCCCGCAGCGGCGCGGTTGGCGTCGGCCAGCTCTTCTGCCGTGACGGGCCACCGCGAGGACTGCACCTCCTCGACGACGAAGTCCGCGACGACCTGGGCGACCATGTCGCCCTCCCGGGTGTCGCTCCGGCTCGCCCAGAAGTCGAGCAGGGCCCTGCGTCGGGCCGCCTGGTCCTCCAGCGGGGGGCCGTCGCCCTCGAGGGGCTGGCCTTGATCCCAGGTGGCCTGGACGAGTGTGGGCACTTCCTCGTTGACCCGCGTCCAGGTGGCCTGGTCCACGATGGCCTGCCGCCAGGCCTCCGACTGCTCGTGGACCTCGTCGAGGACCTTCGACTTCTGCGGCGTCAGCTTGGACTCGGCGACGACCTGGCCGCCGATGCGCACGCACATCGGAGTGAACGGGGGGAGGCACCACAGGTTGTTGAGCGGTCGGTCCTGCTTGCCGGGATGCATCCAGCGGACCGGCGAGCGCTTCAGCTCCATGAAGCCCTCGTCGTAGACGACCACGGTCGGCTTCCACGGGATCTCCGGCCGGAAGATCGTCTTGCCGTCGCGCTGCTTGCCCTCCTGGTAGCCCTGGTCGACGATCAGCGCTTCGAGGGCTGCGCGCGTCCGCTTCACCTCGGCTTCTCCGTAGACGGTGATCTCCTCTCCGGGGGGCTCGTCGGCGGGCGGTGCTGCCTCCGAGGCGGGGGCGTCGAACGGCGCTACTGTCGCCTCCGCGGCTGTCGCCTCCGCGGCTGTCGCCTCCGCGGCTGTCGCCTCCGC
>CAZRFD010000175.1:0-14403 GCA_964599085.1 uncultured Enterobacterales bacterium
CCTCCGCGGCTGTGTCCTCCGCGGCTGTGTCCTCCGCGGCTGTGTCCTCCGCGGCGGCGCCCGCCGCGGCCCCAGAGGGCGAGGTCTGCCAGGACTGTCACATGGGTCGCAATGGACACAGCTTCCCCGGTGCGCACAGCCCCGACCTCGTGCGCGATCTGCTGGAGGTGTCGGTCGCCCGGGAGGGGACCGCGGTCGCGCTCACGGTCGCGGCCCCCGGGGCGGCCCACCGCGTGCCCACGGGCGATCCCTTCCGCCGCCTTCGCGCCGAGCTGTGCGCCGACACGGCCTGCGCGGAAGTCCTGGCCTCGGCCGAGCTCCGGCGTGTGCTGGCGCCTACAGATACCACCTGGGAGATCGTCGCCGATCGCACGCTGCCGCCCCAGACCGACGACGAGATCCCGACGGCGACGCTGCGCCTGGACGCGACCGGAGCCACCTGGTGGCGGCTGTCCTACCGCTTCGCCGACCCGCGGACCGAAGACGCGCTGCCGGCTGCCGAGATCGGCTACGTGATCGAGGAAGGTCCCCTCCCGCCCCCCGAAGCCTCCCCGCACTCGGGGGCCTCGCCCCTCACCGGCGCTCTCTCCCCCTCCCCACGGAACTGACCATGCTGCTGCTCCTGCTCCCCGTCGCCCTCGCTGCCGGGCCTGCCCCTGTCGACCTGGACGGCGACGGCAAGACCGAGACCATCAGCGTGGCGGAAGATGGCGTCCACGTCGGCGACCAGGTGATCCCCTGCGACAGCTACGAGCTGTGCGAGGTCGAGGTGCACGACATCGCCAGCACCGACAAGCGCACGGAGCTGGCGGTCTGTTCGCGGGGGCCTCGGGACGATCGGTCCTGCCGGCTGTACCGCTACAAGTCGGGCGCCGTACAGCCGCTGCCGATCGGCAAGCCCGGCGACGAAGACGAGTACAGCAGCATGCCCTCGGCCGTCTCGACCTCGGGCAGCGGCATCCTGCTCGCCGACCAGGACCGCCGCTTCTACGTCCGCCGCGACAAGTACCTGCTGCGCGGCGACGCCCTCGTCTATGTGCCCCAGCCCTTCTGGGTGGTGGACCACGATGTCCACGTCGACCGCAGCTTCCCCATCGTCCGCCAGGCGGGCGGTGGGGACGTGGTCGCCAACGTGCGGCCCGACAGCGACATCCGCATCCGGCTGGAGTCGGTAGACCACCCCGGCTGGTTCCTCGTCCACATCAGCTCCGGCCTGACCGGCTGGGTGCAGCTCGACGCGCTGCAGGGGGCCAGCGATGACCTGATGGGGTTGATCATGGCGGGGTGAGGGGGACCCGCTACTCGCCATGCCAGGTGGAGCTGACATCCCAGCCTTTGGGCCACTCCGGCCAGATGTCCTGGGGTTCGACATCCCAGTAGTCATCGAAGAAGCAGGTGGTGGCGCTGTAGTCGTTGCTGCCCTCTCCCCAGCGGACGTCCCACTTGACGAACAGCCCGCCCCACAGCTCTTCGGGCCAGCGGAACTGCTCGAAGACGTCGGGCGGGGCGTGGATCCGCCAGACGCCCACGACACGGTGGGGTCGTACGCGCACGAAGCACATGTCCTGGTAGGGGTTGTCGCCGTCGGTGCCGCGCGGTGGTTCTGGCACCATGAGCGGCCGCCAGTGGTCGCCGTCGCGGTAGCCGATGACGGCCCTCTTGTCCCAGCTCGACGCCGGCCAGGTGTTCATGCCTTCGAGCTTGCCTGGGCTGAAGTCCCGCACCCAAAAGCGCCCGGTGAAGTCCACCTCGCCGGGCTCTCCGTAGGTCTTGATCACGTCGAGGTCCCAACCGATCATCTGGCAGGGGCCGAGCCCACTCGTCAGGCCGCTGAGCTGCATCAGCAGGTCGGGGTCGCCGTCGGTGCCCAGGAATGCCTCGAAGAGCAGCGACCAGGTGTAGAGCTCCACCACGGTGTCGTCTTCGTCGGGAGTGGGGCAGTCGTAGGTCGGGTAGTCTGCCATCCAGCCGGTGTCCGGTGAGGTGTCCCAGTAGCCGGGGACCGGGTCCATCGGTCCCGACCCGGGCACATCCGACAGCCCGGATGTCGCAGGCGGTTCCATGGAGTCCGGGGGACCAGGCGGGGCCTTGGCCGCGTGATCGGGGAAGGTGTGGCACCCCAGCATTGCCCACAGTGCCCAGCCCGCCGTCACAGCGAGTCCTCCACCGTCCAGCCCAGCGGCATCTCCGGCCACACGTCATTGGGGTCGGCATCGCCTTCGTAGAAGACGTGCATGCAGGACAGCCCGGAACCCTGGTTGATGTGCTCCCCCCACCGGATGTCCCACCACACATAGACACCGTTCCAGAGTTCTTCGGGCCAGTCGTGTTCCTGCAGGTGGTAGGGTGGGGCCTCCACCCGGTACATGCCGGCGATGCGGTGGGGACGCACACGGACCAGGCAGAAGTCGCTGTACGGGTCTTCGCCGTCGTAGTTGTAGACGGGGAGAACCGTGGAGGGGTAGCCTGAGGTGAGACTACCGTTCGAGTATAACATCCATGCGCTCAGCGCGTAACCGAGCCCGGTGAAGGTGTTGGGTTCCGCGATCAGGCCGGGTGCTGAGTCCGGCGTGAAGTCAACATCCATGTATGTGATGTCAAACATGAGGCCGACTGTTCCGTCATAGAAGGCGTCCGTCAGCTCCGACCGCTGGCTGCAGTCGCCGTCCCCGAAGGAGTAACCGTGCATGTCGAAGATCAACCCGTCGTCGAGGAAGTCCATCACCGCATCATATGTGACGACCTGGATCACGAGGTCGTCTTCATCGGGCCAGGGGCAGTCGACCACGGGGTAGTCTTCCATCCACCCGGTGTCGTGCGACAGATCCCAGAAGGACGCTTCTGCAGCGGGAGGCGAAGCTGCGGCGGTGGTCCGCTGTGTGGCGGTCGTGGATGGGGCATTGTCTCGGCCGGGGAGACAGCCCAGCACGGTCCACAGAAGGATCATCCGTCCACCGTCAATCCGGCCAGGGTCAGCGCGCTGGGGCTGAACAGCAGGACGGGCCAGCGCGAGCGCTGCAGTCGCACGTCGAAGCGGGGGACCCCGCCGGCGCGGTAGACCGCCACGTCCTGGGGACGGTTGTCCACCCAGATGGTGGCGGGCAGGCCGTGTCCGTAGGGGACGCGGGCTGCCGACCAGGGGGCGGTGCGACGGGTCCGGCACATCGACAGGCCGGTGCCGCTGAACGTCAACGTCGCGCAGCGCGGGGCGTCGTCGAAGTCACCTGTGACGCCGGGGGCAACCGGGACGGTGCCGAAGGGGTCGATGAAGCAGAGGTAGGCGAAGCCCGACGCGATGCCCGGTCCGTCGGTCGCTTCGATCACCCACACCTTGTCGGTCCACGCCAGGGGTTCGGCGTCTTGGATTTCGCCATGGGAGTCGATCTTGGAGGGGTCCGGGCTTAGCAGCCGCGCGGAGCGGGCCCCGGTGAGCAGGTGGGCCATGCGGGAGAAGGCGTACCAGGAGGGACGCTGTTCGGCGACCGATGCCGGTTCCCTGGACATGGGGTGGAGGTCGCGACGCAGGCCCTGGCCGTCGAAGCCCGTGTTCAGCCCGGCCATGAGCGTGTGCCAGCCTACGACCGGTGCGCCTGCCGCGAGCGCCACCGCGAGGCGCATCCACACGCTGGCCCCCTGGAAGTCGTTGGCGCCCATCTCTGTGCCGGTCTCTGCAGCGGTGGGGCCGCCTGGGGTGCTGAAGCAGCGCGCTTGTAGTGGCCGGCGGTGGCGGGCTGGACGGGACGTCGCTGGGACCAGCGACGGGTAGGCCCAGTCGCCGTCGGTGCGTTCGCAGGCGTTGTCGTAGGGCGCCCCGTCCGCCGTGGGCGTGGTCGTGCCGCTGTCGTCCGGGTCACCGCAGGCGACGTTGATCCCGGACTCGATCACGGACACGTACGCCTGTTGGATGGCGGCATCAGCCAGCACACCACGGATCTCGGTCACGTCGGCGTAGAGGTAGGCCAGGCTGCGGACCCGGTTGACGTTGCCGTGGTAGTAGTGGATGTCGATGCCGCCGACGATGTCGTCCAGCGTGTAGCCGGATCCCATGGCCGCCAGTTCGGTCCGTGCTGCGACGAGCGCGTCTTCGACGAACGCGGGCTTTGCCGCCCAGCGGGCCCAGGCGTCGTCGCTGTCGTCGCCGAAGGCCTGCAGGCCCGGTAGGAACAGGGTGGCCCACGGCGCTTCGTCCAGGAATGCCGACGCGATGGCGGCGTACAGCGCCCCCCAGCCCTGGGAGTCGTTGGTCGGCGTGTCGTCGGTCGGTGATGTCGGCACGAGCTGCTTGGTCTCGATCTCGTTGCCGATCTCGAAGCCCTCGACGTAGTCGGTGATGTCGATTCCGTGGTCCGTCCGCAGCGCGTCGGCCAGGTCGCTGATCGAGCTGGCGACGACGGTCGTGATTGCGCGCAGGTAGGCCCGCTTATAGCCGCTGGACGGGTCCAGGGTGTTCAGGTCCCATCCCGAGTACGTCGTCGTCCCCTCCACGGTGTCGAACGACACCAGCCGCCCGAAGTCGTCGTAGCCCGACCGTCCGACATGGGCGGGGTCCCAGGCCAGGTTGATTGGAAAGTCCCGGTCCGGCGGCAGGTCGTAGTCCGGTGAGCCGTCGGCGCTGCCGAGCGTGAGCAGCGTGATGACCAGCTTGAAGTCGATCCCGCCCCGAGCGTGCATGCGCCGGATCAAGGACCCGAGACGGTCAAGCTTCGCCGCCAGCGCACCGACTTCGATGATGTCGGTGGCGATGTCGCGGAAGGACAGCGGGATCGGCCGTCCCCCCATGATGTCGGAATAGAACATCTGGATGCGCCCCGGGTGCCGGGCGACACCGACCCCCAGCGACGCCAGGTCGGCGGCGATCATCGGGTCGTCGCCGTAGCCTTCTTCCCCCAGATCGTCGGCGTGTCCGAACTTCGGAGTGTTGATGGCGAAGCGTGCGCCGCCCGCGTCGGCCAGGGGGTCGACCCCCGGTGGCGGGGCGAGGCCGCCCCGTGACCAGCCTTGCGGGATGGAGGGTGGCCCCGTCCACCCGTCGGGCACCGGTGCGGTCCAGGTCGTCGGCCACGTGGAGGGCCCCCGCCATCCCTGGGGCAGCACCGCGGGGCGGAGCCTTTCCACGCTGGAGTTGCACGGCGGAGTGGCGCTGAAGACCCCGCCGGACCGCGCTCGGCAGGGCGCACACTCCGGCCAGGCGGCCTGCAACAGCAGGGCGCGCGAGGCAAGCTTGTCGAAGCCTGGCGTGTCACGACATGCGCAGCGACGCTGGAATCGCTGCTGCCGTGGCGAGAAGCGCAGGCGATGGCGGAGGTCGAAGTCCAGCATGACTCCCCCAGGATAGCGCGGCGCGAGGCCGCCGCGCGGCTCAGTTGTCGATGACCGTGGCCCAAAGCTCGAAGTCTGCACCGACGATGTTCGTGACGGTGGTGTCTTCGACCTCGATCTCCACGACCACGTCGGCGAGAAGGTCGCCCACCGTCCACAGCTTGTGCCCCTTGACGTTGACGTTGCCCGTGAAGCTCTTGGCGGTGGACTGCGTGGTGCCATCATCGAGCGTGACGGCAAAGCCCTCGTCGACGGGGCTGTACTGTCCCAGGCAGCCCTCGAGCAGGCGCAGCGTGATCTGGCAGTTGGCGTCGAGGCCCCAGATGCGCAGGTGGAGCATCACCTTGCGCCCCTGGCCCAGCATGCGCCAGAGGTCGGAGTCGACCCGGTACTGCTTCTTGGCGCCGCCCGTCCCGCTGGTCCGCGTCCCGCGCTCCATGATCTGACCCTTGTAGCTCGCCATGGCTGTCCTCCCGGCGCCCACCGGCGCAGTGGTGCCCCCCCGCCCCGAGAGACGAGTGGTCGATGATGCCGCGCCTGAAACCCGTTTCTTGGGCGACCTGCAAGGAAGATAGCCCCCCCCCCAACCCGAAACGCCAGGGCTGTCATGTGACGGTTGTGTGAACTCGTCGCCGCATCGCGGCGACGCTGGTTCCTCGTCCACATCAGCTCCGGCCTGACCGGCTGGGTGCAGCTCGACGCGCTGCAGGGGGCCAGCGATGACCTGATGGGGCTGATGGGCGCGGGGTGAGGGGGGGGCCCCAGCGGGCTATGGGGCCCTGTCTCCGGAGTCGCCGTGCCCCTGCCGGTCGTCGCTGATCTTCCACGCGTCGAGCACGCCGACATCGTCATGGACGGTCGGCTGGACGACGCTGCCTGGGACGACGCGCTGGCCTTCGAAGACTTCCGGACCTTCCAGCCGGTGCCCCTGGCCGAACCCGTGGGGACGGCGGTGGCGCGGCTGCTGGTCGACGACGACGCGCTCTACGTCAGCTTCTCGGTGACGGACCCCCAGCCGCAGCGGGTGCGGGCGACGCTCGCCCGGCGGGACAGCTCCTTCGACGACGACTTCGTCGGGCTGTACCTGGACCTCGGCGGAGAGGGGCAGCGCGCCTATGTCTTCATCGTCAACCCGCTCGGCATCCAGATGGACGGGGTGGCCACCGCCAGCGGCAACGAAGACTTCTCCTGGGACACACAGTGGCGGTCGGCGGGCGGTCGGACCGACGACGGCTACGACGTCGAGCTGGCCATCCCCTGGCGCTCGATCCGCCACCAGGACGACGTCGACCGGACGGGGGTCTTCCTGTTCCGACAGCGGGCCGACACCGGCGAGAAGAGCAGCGCGCCGCCCATCGACCCCGACGTCCAGGGACTGCTCGTGCAGCAGGCGATCCTCGGTGGTCCGGGGCCACTGCCGCGCAGCCTCGGGCTCGAACTGGCTCCCTCGCTCAGCTTCTCGTGGACGGACCAGGGGCCCGACGACAGTCTGTGGAACGTCGGGGGGGTGTCGCCCGGGATCACCGTGCAGTGGTCGCCCACGCCGGCCGACACGCTGCTGCTCACCCTCAACCCGGACTTCTCCCAGGTCGAGAACGACGCCTTCCAGATCGACGTCAACCGGCGCTACGCGCTGTCCTACGCAGAGCAGCGGCCCTTCTTCCTGGAGGGGCAGGAGTGGTTCGGCTCGGCCTTCGACGGACTGCTGTACACGCGATCCATGGTGGCGCCGCGCACGGGGGTGCGGGCGACGGTGGCGCGGGATGGCTGGGCGGTCGCGGCGCTCAACGTGTGGGACGCCCACCCCTCGCCCAGCGTGTCGGAGGGGGGCGGGTGGACGGAAGCCGACGTGGATGGACACGCTGCGCTGGAGACCATCGGCCGCGCCCGGGCGCCGGTGGGCCAGGATGGCTACGTCGGTGTGATCTTCAGCGATCGCACCCTGCCGGGCACGGGGCTCGCCAACCGGGTGGGGATGGCGGACACGCGGCTGCGGCTGTCGGATGGCTGGGTGGTCGAGGGTGCCGGGGGCGGATCGACGACCTCCATGTCGGACGGCAGCACGCTGGCGGGGCCGGCCGGTGCTCTGTCCGTGGACTACAGCAGCGAGCACTTCTGGTTGGACACCGAAGCGCAGCTCATCTCACCGGAGTTCCGCGCCGAGAACGGCTTCCTGACGCGCTCCGACAGCGTCGGTTCCTGGGTGGAGTCGGGCTACCGCAGCTACCCCGACGGCAAGCTTGTGCGGATGATCCAGTTCCTGCCCATGGACATGTACGCCTACTGGCAGCTCGACGGTCGGATGCGGGAGTTCGTCTTCGAACCGGACGTCTGGGCGAGCTTCGGTAACGGCACGGGTGTGTTCGTGGAGTACCAGTACAACAATGAACTGTACCAGGACGATTGGTTTACCTTCCATCGCTGGGAGGGCGGCGGCGGCGGGGCCTTCACCAACTGGCTGTCGGCCTGGCTGTTCGCCGGGGGTGGCCAGGGGATCCTCTACGACGAGGTCGATCCGCACCTGGGGCTGCGCCACTGGGTGAGCCTCAGCAACGCGGTGCAGCCGGTGCACTGGCTGTCGCTGTCGGGCGCGCTGAGCTGGGAGCGCTTCGATGAATTCGCCGGGGGCGGCAAGGTCTACGACGGCTGGACGGGGCGCCTGCGCGCCGAAGCCTTCGCCAGCCGCACGCTGTCGATGTGGGCGCTCCTCGACCACAACAGCTTCAGCGACGCCACGCGTGCCCAGGGCATGGTGGTGTGGGAGCACGCGCCGGGGCAGGCCTTCTACCTCGGCGGAGGCTCCGACATCGGCGCGGACCCGGCCCAGGGCGTGTTCGCCAAGATCGACTGGGTCTTCACGCTGTAGAGTGCGGCGGAATCGCCTGCCCTCCACTCCGCCCCCGACCCCGAGCCGCCCCATCTCCGCCGCCAACCCCGAAGAGATCTGCGTCATCGGCGCCGGGCCGGCGGGGTTGGCCGCGGCCGCGACCCTGCAGCAGGGCGGTCGGGCCCTGACCCTGGTGGAAAAGCAGCCGCAGGTTGGGGGCCTTGCCCGCACCATGCGCTTCGACGAAGACGGGCTGCTGTTCCGCACCGACAACGGTCCGCACCGCTTCTACAGCAAGAACCCCGACCTGTACGCCTTCATCGAGGGGGTGCTGGGAGAACACTGGATCGAGGTTCCGCGCTGCACCCGCCAGTTCATCGACGGGCGCTTCTACGACTACCCCATCGACCTGCCCCAGGCGCTGCGCAACATCGGGCCGCGGCGGGCGGCGCGCTTCCTGGCCGACTACGCCGCGGGCCGCACCCGCTATGGGCTGCTCGGCCAGCCGGTGACCAGCTTCGAAGACCACATCGTGGCGCACTTCGGGCGGGGGCTCGGTGAGCTGAACATGATCAACTACACCGAGAAGATCTGGGGGATCCCGGCGTCGCAGATCCACCCGGACTGGGCGACACAGCGCATCAAGGGGCTGTCGCTGCGCGAGACGGTCAAGACCAGCCTCGCCCGCCTGCTGCAGGCCGATGTGGACGGTCCGCGCAGCATGATCGACAGCTTCTACTACCCCGACACCGGCACCGGGCTCATCTACGAGACCATCACCGATCAGCTCCGGGCGGCGGGCAACCCTGTGCACCTCGATACGCAGCCCGTGCGGATCGTCCACGATGGCCGGCGGGTGACAGAAGTGGTGCTCTCCGGAAGTGCACAGACGTGGACGGTGCGGCCGGAGTACCTCGTGGAGACGGTGCCCGTCCTTGCCTTCCTCGAGCTGCTCGACCCGGCACCTCCCGACGACGTGCTGGCGGCGGCTCGGGCCCTGCGCAGCCGCAGCCAGGTCTACCTCTTCCTGACCCTGGATGTGCCCCAGGTCGGGCCGGACCAGTGGATCTACTTCCCGGATCGCGCGATCCCCTTCGGTCGCATCTCCGAGATGCGCAACTTCAGCGCGGCGATGTCTCCGCCGGGCAAGACCTCGCTGTTCGTGGAGTACTTCTGCTGGACCGGCGATGACGTGTGGATGGTCGACAGACAGGCGCTGACCGATCGGACCGTGCAGATCCTCTCCGACCTCGGCTTCATCCGTCCAGAACAGGTGCGTCGCAGCTACCTGCTGCGTGCCTCGGACGTGTACCCGGTCTACGACCTGGAGTACCCCGAGCGCCTCGCGCGGGTGAAGGGCTGGCTGGATGGCCTCGAGAACCTCCACTACATCGGCCGCCCGGGGCGCTTCCGCTACAACAATCAGGACCACAGCCTGGAGATGGGGATCCTCGCAGGTCGAGGGATCTTGGAGGGTTTTCGGGCGGACTACGACGCGGTGGGGGCAGAGCATGCCTACCTCGAAGCCGGGGCTCACCCCGCCGGGCCGTCCGTGGCTCCTGGCGCTGGGGGGTGAGGGCTTGTCTGTGATTGTCACGGGTGTCTCGTTTTGTCTGTGAGGGGGTCCGTCACCGTTTCGTCACCTCCGGGTGGCCTGGATGGACCTACGGTTTTTCTCGGCACCGAAACCTGTGACGAGAGACAACATGACGTGTGAGCGCGGTCAGATGAAGGCCCGGGGTGTGGAAGTGTGTGTGCGGGGTGACGCGATGCGGCGGCGTGTGGCGAGCGTGGGGATCGTGGCGGGCCTGGTGGCCTTGACCGGCTGTGCGGCGGGTCCGGGCGCCTACGGCGACGACGCGGCGGCCTGGGAGGGCCCCGACGACTGGGACGTGTCCGTGGATCAGGGCAGCGGCAGCGGTGACGAGACCAGTGCCGAGGCCACGGCAGCCCTGCGGCCCCACGAGTGGGAGCCGGGAGCCTCGCATCCGCAGCCCTGGTGGGGCTTCTCGGGTGGCGCAGGCGGAGAGGTGGACACCGGCAGCGGTCTCGGCGTCGACACGGGCGCCGGCCCGGGCGACGTCGGCGGCAGCGGCAGCACGGCGGAGACGGGCGTGCCCTTTGGCTTCTGGGGGCTGGACGGCTACCTCAGCGCGTCGGGCCTCGAGGACGTGGAGGGGCGCTTCGGCGCGACGGTCTTCCAGGGCTTCTCGGCGGATCCGGACTGGGCTGTCGGTACCCTGCTGCCCATGGCCGAAGCCGCGGGCATGACCGTGACCCTGCGTATGACGGGCGGCCCGTCGTACTACACCACCGACGGCAGCTTCGACATCGACAAGTGGAAGGCGATGCTCGATCCCTGGGTCGGCTCCGGTGTACAGGAGTACATCGACAACGGCACGCTCGTCGGCCACATGATCCTCGACGACATCAACAACTACGAGGTGCGCGACCCGACCGCGGCCGACCTCGACGAGCTGGCTCGCTACAGCAAGGAGCAGCTCCCGGGCCTGATGACCTTCGTCCGGAAGCAGGCATCCGAGTTGCCCGTTCCCGACGGCGGGACCTACAGCTACCTCGACGCCGCGGTGAACCAGTACAAGGCGTCGGAGGGCGACGTCACGACCTACGCCGAGGCCGAGCGCGACGCGGCCGTGTCGCTGGGGCTCGGTGTGATCAACGGGCTCAACCTCGCCAACGGCGGCGACGGCAGCAGCGGGCAGCAGGGCTGGGGCGGCTCGGGCACCTACGCGATGTCCGCGGCCGAGATCATGACCTACGGTGCAGTGCTGGTCGCGGTGCCGGAGTGCGGCATGATCCTGAACTGGGAGTACGACGGCGAGGAGCGGTGGCCCGACGGCACCGTCGGCGCGGACTACCTCGACGGTAGCGACGTGCAGGCTGCGCTGGCGGCGGTCGCCCGCGAGGCGGCGGCCCACGACAAGGTCGAGCTGTTGCGTCCCTGATCCGGGCGGAAGCGCTGGAGCGCAATAGGGCGGGGGGCCCTGGAGACCCCCTGCCCGACGCGCTGCCCGGACTGACCCTCGAAGGCCCCGCCGTCATCGGCGTGGTCTTTGGTCTGTCGGCCAGCGTGGCCTGGGCGCTGGCCAACGTCGCCATCCACAAGGCGGCGCGGCTGGCCGGGGACATGGTGCCGGCGCTCTGGGGGCAGATCTTCGGCGCGGTGGTGCTGTCGCTGGCGCTGCCCTTCTGGCCGCCGGTGCGCTGGCCCGCACAGCCGGGCTGGCTGGTCGTGGCCGGCCTCGCCAGCGCCTTCGGCTACATCGGCATGTTCCGCGCCTTCGCCCGGGGGCCGGTGAGCGTGCTCAGCCCGATCATCGCCGGCTGGGCGCTGGTCAGCGCGCTGTTCGGTGTGGCGGTCTTCGGCGAGGCCCTGCCGCCGACGCGGTTGGTGGGAGGCCTGCTGGTGATCGGTGGAGTCATGGGCATCGCGGCGCAGCAGCCGGCGGGCGAGGCGGGAGGGGCTGAAGCCTGGCTCGCACCGCGCTGGCAGGTGCTGGCGACGGCGGCCACGAGTGCGGTGGGCTTCGGCGTCATGGTGGCCGCGCTGGGGCCGGTGGGCCACGACCTGGGGCCGGTCGCGGCGATCCTGGCGGTGTGGGCGGTGCAGTGGGTCGTGCTCCTGCCCTTTGCGTGGCGCAGCACCGGCGGCCGACTGCTCCCGCCGCGGGTGGCGCTGCCCACCCTCGTCCTGCTCGGCCTGTGCGAGTCCACCGGCTTCCTGATGGTCGAGATCGGGGCCCTGAAGGCTCCGTTGACCGTGGTGGCGCCCACCGCCAGCGTCGCGGCGCTGGTCACGGTGGCGCTCGGCAAGGTGTGGCTGGGTGAGGAGGTCGGCTGGCTGCGCGCGCTCCTCGCGACGGTCGTGGTGGCCGGCATCGCGCTGCTGGCCGTGGGGTAGCGGCGGTCGGTCTGACAGGCACCTCGGCCGGCGGTGAACCCCCCCTCGTGCGCCCTGCCGCTCAAACGCCGATAACTGCGGAGAACCGGCGAAAGCCAGGGGCGGCGGATCCTTGTCGGCAGGCCCGATCGACGCGCCGCCTTCGCGTGTCGCTCCACCGAGGTGCCTCGGGGACGCGGGTGCATGGAGCAGCGAGTCGCGCGCGCGACTCCGCGATGTCGCGAGGGGGCGAGTTCGCGAGGGCGGGAGCCGCGACTCCGCGATGTCGCGAGGGGGCGAGAGCGCGAGGGCGCGACTCCGCGATGTAGCGAGGGGGCGAGGGCGGGAGCCGCCCCGGTGGCGTCACAAGTCCGGGGGCTGTCGCAGCCCCCCGAGAAGTGACGCCGCTGTCGGGCTGGTGGAGCCGCGGTTCGCCCCGGTGGCGTCACAAGTACGGGGGCTGTCGCAGCCCCCCGAGAAGTGATGCCGCTGTCGGGCTGGGGGAGGCGTGATTCGCCCCGCTGGCGTCACAAGTGCGGGGGCTGTCGCAGCCCCCCGAGAAGTGACGCCGCTGTCGGGCTGGTGGAGGCGTGATTCGCCCCGGTGGCGTCACAAATGCGGGGGCTGTCGCAGCCCCCCGAGAAGTGACGCCGCTGTCGGGCTGGGGGAGCCGCGACTCCGCGACTCCGCGATCCCGCGACCCCGCAACCCCGCGTGAAGACGATCTCGCGCGGCCCACCGCCAACGAGAGCGCACATGGGCTGGCTGCGCCCGCTCCTCGCCACGGTCGTCGCGGGCATCGCGCTGCTGGCCGTGGGCTGAGCGGGCGAGGCGCGGCCCGCTCAGTGCGCCAGCGTGTAGAGGTCTTCGATGGGGGTGCTCCGGCCGATGAAGTCGGCGTCCCACTCGACGTCCCAGACCACGTCGCCGTCGGGGGTGAACTCCCGCAGCCGGGGCGCGCTGCCCGTGTTGTGCAGCGTGTTGCCGTTGTCGAGACGGTGGGCTTCGCCCATGACATCGCCGTAGACGCCCTCGTCCTCACCCAAGGACGCCACCTGCGTCAGCGTCTCGGTGCTGTCGTCGATCTCGTACTCGCGCCACACGGTCTCGTCGACGGTGTCTCCGCGGCGTGCTGAGGTGAGCAGCGTGCCGTCGTCGGTGATGTAGCCGCCGTGCTGCCAGTAGAAGGCGTGGGCGGGATCGTCGAAGTCCCAGGCGCCGTTGGCGTGGCCGAACCAGCGGACCACGTCGGTGCTGCTGCGGTCGATCTCGACGATGGTCTCGATGCTGTAGAAGCTGTAGAGTACGTGGTCGGTGTCGGGGTTCCACCAGATGGTGTTCGACCCGCAGTAGTCGCCGATGCCGTTGTCCTGCCGGAACTGCTGGCAGGAGAACAGCTCGGTCTCGGTGCCGTCGGGGTGGCGCTGCACCAGCGTCTCGTCGGTGTAGTTGCCGTAGCGCCCGAACAGGATGGAGCCGTCGCTCATCTCGGTGAAGGGGTGGTGCATGCCCGGGACGTCGATCACCTCTACGACGCTGCCGTCGACGTGCAGGCGGGCGATCTGGGACTGGGCCCCCTGGTCGTAGATCGCCCAGAAGCTGTTGTAGTCGATGAGCAGCTCGGTGCCGTCGAAGCTCAGCCGCGGGTGCAGGGTGATGCGGTAGCTGATGGTCGGCCACGCCCAGACGGTGCGGCCCAGCCGGTCGATGATCACGGTCCAGGCGCCGTCGGATCCGCGCTGCGTGCCGTTGAGGCCGATGAACACGAAGGCGCTGTCCGGTGACTGGCGGGTCTCGTCGGAGGCCACGAGGATCGCTTCGGGCACGCCGTCTGGGAGCGGGTCGGTGCTGATGACCTGGCTGTCGGTGTACAGCGGGCCGTCGCCGAGGTCGTTGGCCACCCGCCAGGTGACCTCTTCGCCGTAGGGGATCCCCAGGAGGAGCTGTTCAGTGGCACCGACGGAGAGGTCGACCGGCGGGCTGCTGCGCCAGTCTTCTCCGTCGAGCTTGTACTCGACCCAGGCGGTGGCGGCGGCCTGCTGGTCCCAGGACACGGTGACGAGGCTGCCGATGGTGTCGTCGACGCGGGCGCTCGGCGCGTCGACCGGGACGCCGTCGGTGCTGCCGCCGTCTGCGCCGCCGTCGGGGCTGCCCCCGTCCGGGCTGCCGCCGTCGGCGCCGCCATCGGGGCTGCCGCCGTCTGCGCCCCCGTCGCTGCCTCCGTCCGCGCCGCCATCGCCGCCGCCGTCCGTGGTGGGCGTGCCGCTGTCCGCGCCGCTGCCGGCGGTGTCATCGGTGCCGGTCTTGCCTGACGAGCAGGCGGCGAGCAGGAGGGCGAGGAGGCAGTGGCGCATCG
>CAZRFD010000176.1:0-14381 GCA_964599085.1 uncultured Enterobacterales bacterium
CGGGATCCGGTTGTGGGAGAGGCTCTGTCGGTACAGATCCTGTTCGAGCACGCGGCCGCGGACCTCGAAGCGGTACTTGTAGGCCCGGTAGCGTTCGACCAGCTTCGGCCACTCGTCGAGCGCCTGGCGCGACGCCGGCGTCAGCTTGCCCTCCAGGTCCTTGTACATGCCGACCAGGTCGGCGATGTAGGCGGGCTCCCCCTCGACGACCTCGACCGCGTGGACCATGCCGTCCTGGGTGGCGACTTCCACCCGGGTGCTGCCGATGCGTTCCCGGAGCTGGTCGATCGTGCCCTGGAGCTGGTACATGCGCCGGGCGATGGCCGCCTGTTCGGCCACCTGCGCGTCGTAGCGCTTGCAGGCGTCGGCTATCTCGGCGAGGTAGCGCGTCCGATCCGGCGGGATGATGTGCTTCTTTTCGGACAGGCCGCCGCTGACCTCGAAGTGACTGTGCAGGTTCGCCCCGGTTCGTTCCGCCAGCGTGTCCATCACCACCCGGTAGAACAGGTTGGTGCCCGGATCGCTGAACTGGCTGGCGATGGTCCCGAAGACGGGCATGTCTTCGAGCTGGCGGTCGAAGAGCTGGCGGTTGCGCTGGACCTGCTTGCGGACGTCGCGCAGGGCGTCCTGGCTGCCGCGCTTGTCGAACTTGTTGATGGCGATGAGGTCGGCGAAGTCCAGCATGTCGATCTTCTCGAGCTGGGTGGCCGCGCCGTACTCGGCCGTCATGACGTACATGCTGACGTCGCAGTGGTCGACGATCTCGGTGTCGGACTGCCCGATACCGCTGGTCTCGACGATGACCAGGTCAAAGCCCGCCGCCTTGCAGATGTCGATGGCTTCGTGGACGTGGGCCGACATCGACAGGTTGCTCTGCCGGGTGGCGAGCGACCGCATGTACACCCGGGGGTGGCTGGCACTGTTCATGCGGATCCGGTCGCCGAGCAGCGCGCCACCGCTGCGCTTGCGGCTGGGGTCCACCGACAGCACCGCGATGTGCTTGTCGTCGAAGTCCAGCAGGAAGCGCCGGACCAGCTCGTCGACCAGGCTGGACTTGCCGGCGCCACCGGTCCCCGTGATGCCGAGCACCGGGATCAGCTTGTCGGCGTCGATGCGCGCGCTGACCGCGTCGTGCAGCGCCTGGCGGACCTCGGGGTGGTTCTCGGCGATGGTGATCAGCGCGGCGATGTCCTGGTCGGCGTCCACCGCCAGCCGGTCGAGGTGCGGCTGGAAGTCGGCGCTGCGCTTCTCGAAGTCACAGCCGGCCAGCAGATCGTCGATCATGCCCTGCAGGCCCATGGCCCGCCCGTCGTCGGGGCTGTAGATGCGCGCCACGCCGTAGTCGTGCAGCTCCCGCGCTTCGTCGGGGAGGATGGTACCGCCGCCGCCGCCGTAGACCTTGATGTCGGCGCCGGCCTGCCGGATGAGGTCGACCATGTACTTGAAGTACTCGACGTGGCCGCCCTGGTAGGAGGTCAGGGCGATGCCCTGGGCGTCTTCCTGGATGGCGCAGTCGACGATCTCGGCGGCCGAGCGGTTGTGGCCGAGGTGGATGACCTCGGCGCCCGATGCCTGGATGATCCGTCGCATGATGTTGATGGCGGCGTCGTGGCCGTCGAACAGGCTCGCCGCGGTGACGATGCGGACCGGGTGGCGGAGGGTGTGGGTCGGGCGTTGCTGCATGGCGGTGTCCGTCGCGCGACGAGGTGGAGCCTGCCCTGTATCTCGCCGCCGCTTCACCCCGCCGTGGCTTCCGGACGCCGCGGCACTGGCGCCGGCCGCGCCGACGACGTAGCAGGGGCCGATGCCCCTGCTCCTCGCCCGCGACATCGAGAAGGCCTTCGGCGACCGCGCCGTGCTGCGCGGCGTGGATCTGCGGGTGGACGAGGGCGAGCGGGTCGGCCTGGTCGGCGTCAACGGCTCGGGCAAGTCGACCCTGCTCAAGATCGTCGCCGGCACGGAACCCACCGACCACGGCGACCTCGAGCTGCACGGCAGCCGCGCCCTGCTTTCCCAGGTGCCCGACCTGCCCGGCGCCACGGTCCAGGACGCCCTCGACGACGCCGTCGCCTGGCACGCCCGCCTCCTGGCCGACTTCCACGCGGCCTCCGACGCCAAGGATCTCGTCGCGCTGGGCGCGCTGCAGGACCAGCTCGACCGCGTCGGCTGGTCCGTCGACCACCGCGTCGACGCCGTCGCCGGCCACCTCGGCCTGCCCCCCCGCGACGCCGCCGTCGCCCGCCTCTCCGGCGGAGAGGCCCGCCGCGTGGCCATGGCCCGCGTGTTGCTGCAGCAGCCGCGCCTGCTCATGCTCGACGAGCCGACGAACCACCTCGACGCCGACACCTGCGAGTGGCTGCAGGGCCTGCTGGCCGGCTGGCCGGGCGGCGTGCTGCTGGTCACCCACGACCGCTACCTGCTCGAAGCGGTCGCCACGCGCATCGTCGAGATCGATGACGGCAAGGCGATCTCATACGAGGGCTCCTACACCGACTACCTCATCGCCCGGGCCGAGCGGCGCGCCCGCCTGGAGCTGGCCGAGGACCGGCGCCTGGCCCTCATCGCTCGCGAAGCCGAGTGGGCCAGCCGCTCCCCGGCCGCCCGCAGCACCAAGCAGAAGGCCCGCCTGCAGCGCCTCGACGAGCTGCGCTCGGCGCGCCCGCTCAAGCGCCAGGAGCAGTTCTCCCTCGACCTGCGCACCGGCTTCCGCAAGGGCGGCGCCCTGGTCGAGCTGCACGGCGTCAGCAAGCGCTTCGGCGACCGGCGGATCCTCGACAAGGTGGATCTCGTCCTGCGCCCGGGCGAGACCATCGGCGTCATCGGACCGAACGGCGCCGGCAAGTCCACCCTGCTCAACATCCTGACCGGGCGGCTGGCCGCCGACGCCGGCAGCATCCAGCGCGCGCCGCGCCTGCAGCCGGCCCTCCTCGACCAGGATCGCACCGGGCTCGACCCCAGCGCCACGGTCTTCGAAGCCGCCGGCGACGGCAACGACCACGTGTTCATCGGCGACGATCCGGTGCACGTCCGCAGCTTCCTCGGCCGCTTCCAGTTCCCCCGGGACAGCCACGACCAGCGGGTCGACAAGCTCTCCGGCGGCGAGCGGGCCCGCCTGCTCCTCGCCCGCCTGATGCTGCACGGCGCCAACCTCATCCTCCTCGACGAGCCGACCAACGATCTGGACCTGCTGACCCTGCAGGTGCTGGAGGAGGCGCTCCTCGCCTTCGACGGCGGCGCCATCGTGGTCACCCACGACCGCGCCTTCCTCGACCGGGTCTGCGACCGGGTGCTCGCCTTCGAGGGCGACGGCAAGGTGGTCGAGTACGCCAGCCGGCTCCAACACCTCGCAGCCTTGCAGGAGAGGGAGGCCGCCGCCCGCCAGGCCGCCCCCGCCGGAGAGACCCGCAAGCGGCCACCGCGCCAGCCCTCCACCAAGCTGTCCTACAAGGAGAAGCGCGAGCTGGATGCCCTGCCCGGGCGCATCGAGGAGCTGGAGGGGGAGCTGGCCAGGGTGGAGGCCACCCTGGCCGACCCGGCCACCTACCAGGCGGGCGCCGACGTCGACCTGACCGCCCTGGGGGCGCGCCTCGACGCGCTGCCGGGCGAGATCGACGCCCTGCTGGAGCGGTACTGCGAGCTGGAGGAGCGCGCCTGATGCAGACCCTGCCCCTGTCGGAAGCCATCGCCATCGGGCCCGTCGCCCCCGGCGTCTGGTCGGGCGAGGTGTCGCCGGACTGGGCCCAGGGCCGCGCGGCCTTCGGCGGCATCGTCAGCGGCCTCGCCGTGGCGGCCATCGACCGGCTCCGCGACCCGGAGCGCGCCGTGCGCTCCCTGATGGTCGAGTTCCTCGCCCCGCTGTCGCCGGGTCCGGTGCGCATCGACGGCGCCGTCCTCCGTGCGGGGCGCTCCCTGAGCCATGTCCGGGTCGAGCTGTCCCAGGGCGACCGCCTCGCGGCCATCATCCTGGCGGGCTGCGGCAGCGCGCGGCCCTCGGCCATCGCCGTACCCGCCGCCCGCAACACGCCGCGGCCGGACCCCGACACGCTGCCGGCCTTTCCCTTCCTCGAGGGCATCACGCCACGCTTCAGCGCCGGCTTCGACTACCGCTGGACCTGCACAGACCTGCCGTTTTCGGGCGGCGACACCCCCAAGCTGTCGGGCTGGGTCCGCCCCCGAGACGAAGCCCCGACCACACTGGCCGCGCTCACCGCGCTCATCGACGCCTGGCCCGCCCCGGTGCTGAGCCTTCTGTCCAGGCCGGCCCCGGCCAGCACCGTGAGCTGGATGATCGACGTCGTGGCCGACATCCCTCCCGGCGGCTGGCCGAGCGGCACCTGGTTCCACTTCGAAGCCGACACCGTCGCGGCGGCCGACGGCTACGCCACCATCACCGGACGCATCCACGACGCCGACGGCACCCTGCTGGCCGTGTCCCGCCAGCTCGTGGTGGAATTCTCGAGCTGATGATGCGCACCTACCCCCACCCGATCCCCGCCGACGGCTTCCAGGAGCAGGCCGACGACAAGCTCCGCCACCTCGTCGGCTTCCGCAACGTCGCCGAGGCCGCGCTCGACCGAGGCGCCATCGACATCATCGGCGACTTCGCCCCCATCGCCATGGGGCTGGCCTACCTCTCCTGGCTGCACGAGGCCTCGCCCCAGGACGTCGCAGCACGGGCCAGCGACGCCGTCCACATCGCCCACATCGCGGCCGCCCATGGCTACGTCTTCAAGAGCCCCTACGACTACTGGCTGCTGAGCTGCTGGGCCGTCGCCCTCGACCACCCCCTCGCCGAAGACCTGCTGGCGCTGCCCCGGTCGCAGTGGGCCAGCACCACGACCCGAACAGTGGTCGGTCTGCTGCCCGAGGTGGTCGAAGCGCTTGCGCTGCTCGCCGCCGACCCCAGCGCCGGCGCCGCCGACGCCATCCGGCGGCTGCAGATCCAGCACCGCGACAGCCTCGCCGACGCCGAGGGCGGCGAGGAGGCACTGCGCTTCGCCCCCACCGTCGGTGCGCTGGTGGCCTTGCAGACCGGCAACGCCACCGTCTGGACGGCGTCATGCCACGCCCGGCAGGACGGCTGGAAGCGGGAAGCCTGGCGCTTCCCCACCGCCACCATGTTCCTGCTCGATGTCGAGTGGCTGGCCATGATGCGCCTGGCACGACAGGCGGATCTGCCCCTGCCCGCCGACGACGTGTACAGACCCCACGCCCTGCTGGGTGCGTCTCGGGGCGACTCCGGGACCCTGGGCCTGCGGCTGGGGCCGGTGGGGTGATCGGTCACCAGGGGGCCCGCTCGGCGTGTCGGTGCCTCCGGCGCATCAGGGGCCTTCGATGGCGACATCTGTGGTAGGGTGAACAGGGCCGCGAACTCTCGCGAGCCTCTCCCTCCGTCGACGTGGAGCTTTCCCACGCAACTCGCCCCGAGTGCCCCCGTCGACCCGGAGATCTGACGCCATGCGCCCGCTCTCCCCCTACCTGCTCACACCGCTGGCCCTGTGCGCGGCGTGCGACGGCATGCCCGCCGACAGCGGCGCCGCGGCCACGGACTCGGGTGATGCCCCCTGCACGCCGGTGGCCTGCCCCTGGACGCCGACGGCGACGGCTACGCCGGCGACGAAACAGTCGACGCCTGCGACCGACCCGACAACACCGCCGGCGGCGACGACTGCGACGACAGCCGCACCGACGTCAACCCTGGCATGGAAGAGATCTGCTGCGACGGGGTGGACAACGACTGTTCCGGCGACGACCCCGACCCGCTGTCGGGACTGCTCACCGTCCAGGACGGCGACTTCGTCGAGTCCGGCGTCGACACCCAGTCCCTGGTCTACGGCATCAACCTCGTCCCCGTCGGCGACACCGACGGCGATGGCGTCGAGGATCTTCTCGTCCACAGGCACGGCAACGGCGAGCGATCGGGGATCACGCCGGCTCTGGGGACCTTCCTCGGCCCCATCGAGGGCACCATCGACTTCGACGACATGGATGGGGGGATTGTTGATGATGAATATCTGCTCTTCGGAACTGATCTGGCGATCTTGCCTGACATCGACGGAGACGGAATCGATGACATCTGGGCCAGCCGCCCCCAGTCTTCAGAGACCCGCTTGAGTGCGGCATATCTGGTCTCCGGCGCGACCCTTGCCGACCTGAGATCGCCGGACGATGAGTTTCTCTTCAAGGCCCAGGCCCCCACCCCTGACATGGAGGTCGCTGGCGCGGTCGAAGTCGGAGACATCGACGGCGACAGTCAGCTCGACTTGCTGGTCGGGGCATCTGGCCTGGATCTCGTCGAACGAAACGAAGGCGCCGTCTACCTCTTCCATGGCCCCACCAGCGGCACGGCCACCGTCGACGAAGCTGACGTCATCTGGACCAGCCCGAGCCCGCGCGAGTACGTGGGAACGGAGCTCGCCGTCGCCGACACCAACGGCGACGGCTGCGACGACGTCGGCATCTACGCCGCCCGCTACCCCGACGGCGGACAGCGCGGGCTGCTGTCGGTGACCTTTGGCGTCGGGCCGTAGTCCCGCCAGCGGGTGCGGCTCGCGGCCGCACGGACGCCTGGCTTGCGGACCCGCAACCCACCTTCAGGCAGGTGCGTCACGAGGCGACGCGGCCATCCCCTGGGGAGGAGTCAGGCGTTCGTCCCTACTCCACGAAGCACTTGCCGCTGTTGACGATGCCGATGTCGTCGTAGGTCAGGCGCCAGAAGTACTCGGCGCCGTCCATGCCCTTGGGGCTCACGGGGTCCACCGGTTCGTTGTACGGGTCATCGTCCCCGTCCAGGTCGACGGCCGCATCCCAGATGGTGCCGCCATGGTCGGTCGTGGCGACGCTGTGACTGTTGAAGTACCAGCGGCCCCAGGTCTCGGTCCCGGCCGCCCGGGCGAGGTTGGTCTGGAAGCCGACACCGAGCACGATCTGTTCGGCGTCCACGCCCCAGGACTGCGCGAGCGTGGACAGCAGGCAGCTCACCGAGTGGCAGTAGAGGTGCAGGCCCTTGCGCCGGTCCAGCCAGGCCGAGAGCTGCGAGGTGATGCTCTCCCAGTAGATGTAGCTGCCCTCGTAGTCGGAGTAGGCCGAGTCGCTGGGGTCGTAGACCAGCCAGGGGTCTGTGTTGACCCGGTCACGCAGGGCGTCCATGACCGCGGCGGCGTCGGTCGCCCCCTCCACGGCGTCGACGGTGTCGGCGAGCACGCCCACCCAGGGCGTGCCGTCGGCGTAGCCATCGGCGCCGCCGTCGCGGAGCTGGGACGGTCCGAGCAGGCGGTAGAGGTGGTGGACCGTCTGGCGACTGCCGGGGACGGTCGCGCAGTCGCCGTCGAGGCAGGCCGACCAGGTCCAGGTGAGCACCCGGTCGTCCTGGCCGACGCTGGCCTCGACGGGTTCGAGGTCGAGGAGGATGCCGGCGGTCCAGTCCACGGCCCCCGCGTCGGTCAGGAGCTGTACCGTCACACCATCGGGGAGCAGCGCGCGGCCGTGGTCGTCGTCCGTCGCCGGGGTCACCTCGACCGAAGGCGCGCTGCCCACGACGAAGGCCGCCGGCAGGTTGCGGGCGACGGCGTCGGGATCATCCGTCCACGGGGGCATGTCCGGGTCCGTCCATGCTGCCACCGTCGGCGCCGCGTCGGTGAACAGACCGGCCGCCAGGCGGTACTCGCTGCGGTCGATGGGGGTGACACCGACGGTCACCAGATCGAGCTTGTGGAAGGCCAGGGGCACCTTGCCCTCGCCCGACAGCGCGATCTCCGCCGGCGCCAGGCGCACCACCGCCAGCGAGCTGCTCGACGAGCCCCGGCTGCCGTCGGCACAGTCCGTCCACGCCCGGACATCCACCGGCCCCGGCGGGAAGTGCTCACCCTGGTCGTCGCGGCCATCGAAGGACCAGTCCACGCTGGCGTCCGTGGCCGCCAGCGTCAGCGCCGCCGTGCGCAGCGCGCCCTCCGCGCCGACCAGCTCCAGGTCCACGCTGCAGTCGACCTCGGCCCGGTCCGGGATGGACACGGACACCGACAAGGCCGGGTCGCCATCCAGGGTCGGGTCGAGGACACGGCCGGACAGGCTCAGCGCGGGATCGGGCCAGCGGGGGTCCGCGCCGCCATCGCCTGTCGTTGCGCCACCGCCGGTCTCTCCGGGCGAGGAGGCACAGGCCAGCAGGAAGAGCAGCAGCGTCACCGGCGCGTCCGGAGCATCAGCGGCAGGAGCGCCAGCAGCCAGACCGGCGCCGAGCGTGCGGGGGCGAGCGCGCTGCAGCCCCCGGTCTGCCGGGTGGCTGGCGCCTGTTCCTGCCCCGTGTCGCCCGCGGGCACCTGCTGGTCCCAGTCGTCGCGGTCCGGGGCGCCCGTGTCGCCGGGGTCGTCTTCGTCGACGACGCCGTCGCAGTCTTCGTCGACCCCCGTGCCCGGCAGCTCGTCGGCCAGGGGCGAGACCGAGGCGTCCAGGTCGTCGCAGTCGTCGGTCCAGTCCGCCCCGTCGCCGTCGAGGTCGGCGGTGGCCGCAGCGGCCTGGGCCGCCGCCACCGCGGCGTCGCTGTCGACCCCGAAGCCGTAGGCGAAGAGCACCCGGGCACCGTCACCGGCCAGCACGGTGCCCAGGTCGACCGCCAGGCCGAGCTGCTGGTCGCCCTCGCTGCTGGTCGTCCCGGCGACGATGTCCGCGGGCAGGCTGCACCACGCGCAGATCCCGCCCTGGCCACCCACCGCCGCCAGCGCCCAGGCCCGCCCGTCCACCGCGCCCGACGCCACGACGACGCCGTCCTGCACGGCGTTGCTGGTCCGGCTGCTGCCGTCGAGGGGCGAGTCGATGTCGGGGTCGAAGCTGCGGGCGATCCAGGTGCCGTCGAGGTCGACGGCGGGTTCCAGGTCCAGCAGCAGCCAGGCCACGGGCTGGCCCCACGGCAGGACCACCCAGGCGTCGACGGCGAGCGTGTCGGTGTCGGCGCCGCCGTGCAGCCAGGCCAGGCGCCCGTCGTCCTGGGGCGGGTCCCAGCGCAGCACGAGGTCGCTGCCGCCGTCCGGCGCGGCCTGGACCCAGGCGTCGGCGCCCGTCTGCAGCGCCCAGCTCTCAAACGCCCGGCCGGGCAGCAGCACGTCGCCGCCCGAGGGGAAGGGACCCTCCGCGCCGTCGGGGTCGAAGACCAGCCCCAAGCCGGCGTCGGGGTTGCCCAGCGAGCCATCCTCCGCCACGCCGACCGCCACGTGGTCCGTGGCCAGCCAGCGGTCCGCGGGCGCGAGATCGCCCCCCGCGAGGGCGGGCAGGGAGCACAGCAGCAGGAGGCTTGGGACGGGCACGACCCCGACACGATAGCCACAGCGCGTGCACTATGCTCGGCGCGCACTGTCGCGCCGCGGCCAGCCACGGAGCACGCATGCGAGGTCCCATCCGCGCCCCACTCGGGCCCCTGCTGCTCGCCAGCACGCTGCTTGTCGGCGGCTGGTCCCGCCCGGCGCGCGCCGGCGACGACGATCCCTGGTCGCTCGATGGCGGCGCCAGCGACGACTCCTCCTCCACCGAGAGCGACGCCCCGCCGCCCGAGCCCCCGCCGCCCGCGACCGCGCCGCCCGCGACCCCGCCATCCACGACAGAGGGCGACGAGGCGCCACAGGTCGGCGAGCTTCCCGCGCCGCCGCCCGACTCCCCCTGGCAGGCCGCCCCGCCACCGCCTCCCGACGGCGGCTCGCCGTGGACCGCCGCACCAGAGCCCCCGCCGCTGCCCCCCATGCAGCCGCTGCCCGGTGTCCCGCCGCTGGACATCCCCGTCCGCGAGGCCCCCCACCCGCCCGGCTACGCCAGCCTCGATGCCTGCCGCGCCGCCTGGCAGGCCGACCGCGGCCCGCTGGCCCGGGTCGCGCCCACCTGGCGCCACCCCACGGTCGAACGCTGCCGCTTCGCCGCGGGTGCCCAGCGGTGGTCCATCGAAGAGCTGCCCGCCGGCATGGTGCTCAGCACCAGCGTCGACCTTCCGCTGCTGGTCGGTTCGGCCGGCCTCATCGCCTGGGGCAGCGGCATGGACGTCGTCGCCAACGGCCAGGACAACTGGTCGCTCACCTCCTCAGTCCAGCAGGGCAAGGCCGGCAGCGGCGCCCAGCGAAAGGACCGCCTGCCGACCCGGACCTCCCCCGACGCCGGCGCGAAGACCGCCAGCGACGTCCTGCTCTACACTGCCCTCGGCGGCGCCGCCCTGTCGCCGCTGGCGCTGCCCGAACGCAACGGGCTGGTCACCAACGGCACGGTGATGTTCGAGATCGTCGCCCTGCAGTACGGCGTGCAGCGCGTCGTCAGCGGCACCGTCGCCGAAGCTCGGCCCGTCGCCTTCCAGGACATGTCGAGCTGGACGGACGACGACTTCGCCCTGGCAGCCGACAAGCTCACCGACGCCGACACCTGGCGCAGCTACTACAGCGGCCACACCTCGACCGTCGCGTCGGTGGCCTACGGCTACGCCACCGTCTACGCCATCGACGCCCTCGACCGTCACGCCGACAACGCCGGCCTGTCGCTGCTGCTCTTCCCCACGGCCTTCATGCTCGCCAACCTGCAGGGGCAGCTCCGGGTCGACGCGCTCATGCACGATCCGACCGACGTGTGGGTCGGCCACCTCGCCGGAGCCAGCATCGGCGTCGGGGTGCCCGTGCTGCACCACCTGCTGGCCCGGCACGGGCGTTCCCACGACAAGCCCACCGCCGTGTCGGCGCTGGACCTTCAGCCCATCGTCAGCGCCGACGGCATCGGCCTGTCGGGGAGGTGGTGATGTTCATCTGGATGCTCGCGGCGTGTACGACCGACGGCGGCGCCCTGGCCGGTGACTGGATCGCCGCCTTCTACCGCACCGGTCCCGACGACCAGGTGGTCGAGGGGGATGGCAGCGTCGGCGGAAGCCTGCCGGACACGGCCGCCCCCGCCGACACGGGCCCGGCCCCGCTGCCCGCCTGCGAGGGCGACAGCGGCACCGAGAACTTCCGCGCCTTCCTGCGCATCACACACACGGTGCCGGTCGAGGGGGAACACCTCAGCCTTTACCCGGACAGTGGCCGCCGCACGGCCAGCAACGCGACAGACCCCAGCAGCGCCATGGGCGGGCTGGTCGTCGGTGACTGGCAGGATGGCATCGCCCGCCTCGATCTGGTCCCCGATCTGGACTCGGCGCTGGTGACAAGCGCCGATCGCGAAGCCTGGCGCACCCACCACCTGGTGTTGGACGGAGAAGCCTGGGGCGACCGCTGCTGGTCGGCGCGCTGGGCCTGGGTCGACGCCGCCGGCACCGAGGACGCCACCGAGCGCGGTGTGGTCTTCCTGCGGCGGCAGTAGGGCAGGGTCTCATCCCAGGAGGTCGTGCGGTTCGCGTGAACAGGCGGCCGCCGGGAGGAGTGCCCGTGCTACCCTGAGCACGGCCGCGGTTCCTCGCGCGCCTCTCCCTCCGTCGACGTGGAGCTTTCCCATGCAACTCGCCCCCCCCCCTCAGCTTCACTGGCTCTCGCCTCCGTCGCGCCGCGCTGATCGGTGCTGAGCCTGGCCCGCTCCGCAGCCTCTACCTGTGGCTCTTCGTGATGGTGGTCGCTCAGGCCTCGGGACAGGCCGCGTTCGCCGGGCCCGTCTACGCCGACGCCAGCGGTGTCGACCTGGGCACCTTCGCCTGTGACGCACCGTCGGGCACGGACATGTGCGACTACGACGCCGGTGGCGACCCTTGGCAGTGCCACGCCAACCGCTTCCTGTCCAGCGATGAGAGCATCGCGGGCTCCTACGTGGTGAACAGCAAGGTCACCATGATCAAGGACTCCGACCACAGCGCCGAGTGGATCTGCTTCGACGAGACGTCGGGGGCGCCGGTGCACTACGCCTGCTGCGCGTTCGGTGTGGCGACGGTCTACGACGTGGCGACCGACACCAACGTTACGCGCCGCTTCTTCTGCGGTCAGGACAACGGCCCCCTCTCCAACGTGCGCCTGATGGGCACCGAAGCCCCCGACCACCTGACCTTCCACCACAACCAGGTCGTCAGCGGGACCGCCTGCACCGCCGGGGCGGGTGGGGATGAATGCGAATACGACCTGCGCCACGACCTGGTCGCCATGGAAGCCCTGATGCTGGCCTCCGGCGGCACCGACGAGCTGCACGGCTCCCGCGACCCCGACACCGCCGACGGCTACCACGAGACCCTCGACGGCGGCGCCGACGCCGACATCATCTGGGGACACCCCGACGGCGACGAGATCCGCGGTGGTGGCGGTGACGACACCATCTACGCCGGCGCCGGTGACGACACCGTGTGGGGCGGGCTCGGCGCCGACACCATCAACGGCGGAGAGGGCGCCGACGAGATTCACGGTGGGGCCGGCAACGACGGCATCGCCGGTGGTGGCGGTGACGACCCGGAGCTGCGCGGAGAAGCCGACGACGACGTGATCTGTGGAGATGATGGCGACGACGTCATGCTCGGGGGGCCGGGGGATGATCTGATGGCGTCCATGGCAGACCCACTTTCGCCAGAGGATACGGCGAAGGGTGGGCTGGGCGCCGACGACTGCGATGCCGAGTTCGAGGTCAACTGCAAGCACAGTGATGTTGGCAGCCGCCCCCCCGAGTGCCCCGTCGACCCGGAGATCTGACGCCATGCGCCCGCTCTCCCCCTACCTGCTGGCCCCGCTGGTCCTGTGCGCGGCGTGCGCGGGCAAGCCCGCCGACAGCGGCGCTGCGGCCACGGACTCCGGTGATACCCCGTGTACACCGGTGGCCTGGCCCCTGGACGCCGACGGCGACGGCTACGCGGGCGACCAGACCGTCGAAGCCTGCGACCGACCCGACAACACCGCCGATGCTGGCGGCGACTGCGACGACAGCCAGGCCGACGTCCACCCCGGCGCGACAGAGACCTGGTACGACGGCACCGACCAGGACTGCGATGGCGCATCCGACTACGACGCCGACGGCGATGGCTTCGATGCGGACATTGCCGGCGGCGACGACTGCGACGACACCCGGACCGACGTCCACCCCGGCGCGGCAGAGACCTGGTACGACGGCATCGACCAGGACTGCGATGGCGCATCCGACTTCGACGCCGACGGCGACGGCTTCGACACGGACACCGCCGGCGGTGGCGACGACTGCGACGACAGCCGCACCGACATCAACCCCGGCATGGAAGAGATCTGCTGCGACGGGGTGGACAACGACTGTTCCGGCGACGACCCCGACCCGCTGTCGGGACTGGTCTATGTCCAGGACGGCGACTTCGTCGAGTCCGGCGTCGACACCCAGGCCCTGGTCTACGGCATCAACCTCGTACCCATCGGCGACACCGACGGCGACGGCACCGAAGAGCTGGCCTTCGGCAGCGTCGGGATCATGGACGACGGCCTCGCCGACGACCTGTACATGACCTCCGTCCTGTCCATGGCGCCCGAGGGGCTGCACACGACCGTCGTCAGCCACGACCCGGTGCCCGACTACGGGGCGGTGGCCCCGCGGCGGGGGCCGATGGACATCAACGCCGATGGCTTCGCCGATCTGTTCGTGCAGGTCTACCGCTACGACCAGGCCACCGACGAGCGGACCGGAGAGCTGGCCATCTTCTACGGCCCCCTGCCGGAAGAAGCCGACCCCTCGACCGACGCCGATCGGTTGATCGAGGGCCACGAGATCTCTTCGGGGCTGGGGTCTGCGGTGGTGCTGATGCGGTCGAAAGGCGATGTGCAGGACATCCTGGCGGTCGGTGCGTATAGTACGTATAGCTGGCCCGAACGCGAATCCGGCGCGGGCGCCGTTTACCTGCTGTCCGCGGCCACCGCCACCAACAGCGCCGACGCCTTCGCCCAGATCCGCGGCAGCGGAGAGGGCGCCCGGGTCGGCGACGGTCTGGGGGTGCTGGACGTCAACGGGGACGGGATCGAGGATCTGCTCGTCCACAGGCACGGCAACGGCGAGCGATCGGGGATCACGCCGGCCCTGGGGACCTTCCTCGGCCCCATCGAGGGCACCATCGACTTCGCCGACATGGATGGGGGGATTGTTGATGACCAGTATCAGCAGTTCGGCAATGCGTTCCTCGTCATTCCAGACCTCGACCTGGACGGGATCGCGGATGTCTGGATCGGACGGGCGCCTGGACCGTCGGCCACAGACAACGGCAACGTCGCCCTGTACTCCGGCAGCGCTCTGCTCGAGGCGGGCGCACCGGGAGAGTCAACGATGTTCACCCTCCTGTCAGATGGAGACCAACCAGATATCGGCTTGCCAATCGAGGCCGGCGACATCAACGGCGACGGCCAGCTCGACCTTCTGGCGAGCGCCAATGGCGCCAGTTTCACGGAGACAAAGCAAGGCGCCGTGTACCTCTTCTACGGCCCCAACAGCGGCACGGTCACCGTCGACGA
>CAZRFD010000177.1:0-14081 GCA_964599085.1 uncultured Enterobacterales bacterium
TCTGAAGACCAGAGGGTCGACGTGCAGGTTGGTGGCTGCGGGCCCGTGCAGTCCGACGGGTCGTAGATGTCGGACAGGCTCCACTCCAACGATGGGACCGGCGTCCACGGGTCGGTCGTGTGGTCGAAGACCATGACACCGTCGAGGATGTAGGTCAGCGTCGTGGTCGTTGCGTCCCCGTCGCAGTTGCTACCATCCACATACGCGTATTCACGGGCGGTGATGACGTAGGTGTAGTCGCCCTCCCGCTTGAGATCGTGGTGTACGAAGCGGCTGACCCCGTCGGTGTCGTCGAAGTCCCCGGCGTCACGCTGCAGCATCTGCAAGGTGGTGCCCTCCAGGTCGTACTCCAGCAGCGTGTCCTTGCTGTCCAACAGCAGGATGTGCTTGTCGGGGCGCGTCAGGTGCAGGCCACCGATCACCGCGTCGGTGTGCCCGGTGTCGATGCGCGGGTCCTGGTACCAGACGATGTTGCCGTCGGTGTCGGCGATGATCACGTAGCCGTTCTGTGACGCGCCGATTTCGCTGGTGGTGCACCCGTAGTTGAACAGCACATCCTGCATGGCCGAAGTTCCCGACACCTCGATGCTGAGATCGATGCCGGCCAGCCCAGGCGACGGAAGCGCCGCTGGCGTGAACACATCATCCGGCGCGGGCGCGGTCCACACATCCGAGCTGGTGGCGTCTGCGGCGTGGGCCTGCCACTCGTAGTCATGACCGGAGATCAGGTTGTAGACCGTCAGGTCGTAGAGGGTGCAGGCGCTGCCGACGGTGCAGGAGGTCGACGCCACGCCGGCGCCGGCCGCACGGATGCGCGTCTTGCTGCACCCGCTGCCCCCTACCGTGGCGTCGCAGAAGCGGATGTCCACCGACGCGGTCGTGTCGGTCTCCACCGAGCAGTCAAAGCGCAGCACGTTGTCGGGCTGAGCCACGCAGGATGCGGTGTTGATCGTCACCGCGTCTGCCCGGCCGCTCATGGCGAGCATCAAGAGAGAAGCGGGAAGCGGGGAGCGGGAAGCGGGAAGCGGGAAGCGGGCATCAATCCTCCGGGGTACGCGTAGGCTACCACAGGGCAGCTCCGGGATGGCCAAGGGGTCCGCAGCGAAGGCTCTTCACGGCCCGCCGGGCACCACCCACATCACGCCGCCCCGCTCCGCCGCGCGGCGGCCCGAGCGCCCAGGTGCAGCGCCCAGGCCCTCACCCGGACCCTCCCTCGTCCTCCTCTCCGTCCGTCGGTGTGACCGGTTCCAGCGCCTGCTCGAAGAACTGTGTCGAGTTGGCGGCGTTGTCGGCCAGCGTGCCGAACCACCCGAAGAACTCCCTGGCCCGCTCCTTTCGCTGCTCGGAGAGGTACTCGAAGTTCACGCCCCGATCGTTGATCTCCCAGAAGTCGGGGTCCTGGTCGCGCAGCAGATCGGCTCGGATCGAGCGCAACCTCGCCGGGGGTTCGTCCTTCATGTCGGCGTGGATGCGACGGGCGGCCTTCTCAGAGCCGCGCTCCATGAAGAAGGTGGCCAGTCGGATCTGGGCCTTGCGCACGCCGCGCAGCGCTTCGTCGTTGTCGGCGTCGTGGACCTCCTGATCCAGCGACAGGAAGCCCTTGAGCAGCTTGGGTGTGGCCGCACTGCGAGCGTCGTAGGCGGCTTCGACCAGGCTGCCGAAGTCGTAGGCGATGGTCTCTACGACGATCGCGAGATCGAGGCGCAGCGCTTCGCGCGCGTAGTAGACGAGGTGCTGGCCGATGCGGATGGCGAGCGCCCCGTCGTCGTAGGACAGGGAGTGTTCGGCGAGCAGGCGGTACTGCTGCAGGACGTTGTAGGCCGCCCGCCGGTCCGAGGCGTTGAGCGCCGCCCGCAGGTAGGTGTTGAAGAACTTCACCCCCAGGGCGATGACCGCGCCGACCCGCGTGCACTCGGCCAGCGCCCGCGTCCGGATGGCCACGAGGTGGTTGAGATCCGGGTCGCGACCGAGCGCCTGGCTGAACAGTGCGTTGTAGCGGCGCAGCACCTTCATCTCCAGCCAGATCCGCCGGCTGGAGATGTCGGAGAGCACTTCCGGCGAGAGCGACACGAAGTCGAGATCGTGCAGGACCGGACCGTCCACCTTGAACCAGCCGCGCCCCAGGTCGGCCCGGTGCCCCTGGTAGTCGAGCACCAGCGCGCCCAGGGTGTCGACGCAGGCCACGGCGACGCCCTTGTCGCGGTTCTCCAGGGCGTTCTGGGCCATGTCGGCGATGTGATCGATGCCCTCGATGGCGGCGGCCTGGCGCTGCGCGTCCGACAGCCCGCGCGCCTTGGCCGACATGCGGCTGACGGCCCGCTGACGCATGCGGTTCACCACGCTCATCGGGTTGACGAAGGTGAACACGAAGGCGAAGTAGGGCAGCAACAGCAGCAGCGACAGCAGCAGCATGAAGAGCGACAGCCGCACCGCCCACAGCGGAAAGGCGTCGGGCGCCGGCAGCGCGCTGGCGCAGACGGCGATGACCGCGGTGACGACGAAGTAGCCGATGACCAGGGCGTTGCGCGGATCGCGCACGAACAGCGCCGTGATGCGGTGCGAGTACCGGGTCGACGCCAGCTCGACCACGATGGCGACGACCGTGACCGCGACGGCCAGCACGCCGGCGACGATCTCACCGGCGCCGGCGAGCGCGTTGGTCGCGGCCCCCGCGCCCGGCGACCACAGGTGGCGCAGCGCGCCGATGGGGTCGCCGAAGTCCAGCACGCCCACCGCCACCAGCAGCAGCAGCGACGCCCCCAGGGGCAGCAGCAGCGGCAGCAGCCAGCCGCGCGCGATGCTGTGGTCGGGGGCTTCGGGGGACTTCATGGTGCCCACGCTACTACGCGGCGGTGGAGCAGGGCCGGGCGGCCGCCAACGCGCCCAAGTCGCCGGGAGGCACGGTCCGCCTGCGGTGACGCCTGGTCGCAGGCGACGCCGCGGCCCGCATGTTCCCTCCCTCATCTGCCATACTCCCGCAAGCTCGCGTCCCGAGGGTGGACATGGCCCGCATCCACAAGCCCATCTGGCTCCCGTTCTTCCGCCACTGCCAGGGGGAAGCCCACACCCACATCGTGGTCACGCGCCGGGGTGAGATCGCCCGGCAGGGTCGTGGCCTCGGCTTCTGGTTCCGGACCATCGGCACAGCCATCAGCGAAGTGCCGATCAATGACCAGAGCGTCACCGCGGTGCTCAAGGCCCGAACCCGGGACTTCCAGGACGTCACCATCGACATCCAGATCTGGTACACAGTCGACGACCCGGCCCGCATCGCGACGCGCTTCGACTTCTCGCTGGACACGGCGTCCGGCGCCTACAACGCCGACCCGCTGACGGTGATCCAGGGAGCGTTGGCGTCCGCGGCCCAGGAGTCGGTGTGGTCCCACGTGGCCGCCCACACCCTGGAGTCCCTGCTCCAGTCAGAGCTGTCCGGCCTGTCGCAGACCGTCGACGGTGCCCTGGCCGGGCTCAACTTCGGCCTGACGGTCAACCGCGCGGTCGTCACCTCGGTGCGGCCAGCGCGCGACATCGAGAAGGCCCTGCAGACCAAGACCCTGGAGCGCCTGCAGATGGACGCGGACGCCGCGACCTTCGAGCGGCGGGCGAAGGCGACGGAGCAGGAACGGGCGATCCAGGAAGCCGAGCTGGCCAACAGGCTGGCCCTGGCACAGCAGCAGCGGCAGCTCATCGACCAGCAGGACGCCAACATGCGCGCCCAGGCCGAGACCAAGGCCGGCGTCGCCAGGATCGCGGCAGCCGGGACGCTGGAGAGCGCCCGCCTGGAGGGCGAGCAGATGCTCGACATCCGGCGCAAGAACAACGAAGAAGACGTCGCCCAGCGGCGGCGCATGGGGGACGTCCAGGTCGACGAGACCGAGCGAATGCTCGCCCTGTACGAAGCACGCCCCGACGCCGGCCGGGCGCTGGCCCTCGGCCGCATCCCCGACGCCCTGTCCCACCTCGAGGTCCTCTCCGTCGGCGACGGCGGGATGGAAGCCGCCCTGCAGCGCCTCGCCAACAAGGACCTCTGATCCGGCATGGACCCACGTGTCGTCGTCGTCCGGCGCCAGACCGAGTACGAAGGCCTCCTCGCGCTCCACGGCACGGCCCAGATGGCCGCCTTCAAGCTGTCGCGCCTCGGCGTCGACCTGGGCCAGCTCAAGGAGCGTCACGACAGCATCACCTCGGCCAGCTCGGCAGCACTCGCCCAGGTCCCGACGACCTGGCGGAAGGCCAGCGTGTTCCGGCGCGACCTCGACCGCTTCCGCTTCTCCCCCGACGACATCGTCGTGGCCGTGGGCCAGGACGGCCTCATCCCCAACGTGGCCAAGTACCTGTCGGGACAGCCGGTGATCGGCGTCAACCCCTGCTTCCCCCAGCAGAAGATGATGCACTTCCACTTCACCGATCTCCCGGCCCTGTACGATCGACGGCAGTTCCACGCGGAACCCCGGACGATGGCCCGGGTCAACCTCGACGACGGCCGCGACCTGCTCGCCCTCAACGAGATCTTCTGTGGCCACCGCTCACACCAGTCCGCACGCTACGACATCTCATACGCAGACCAGGCAGAGCACCAGAGCAGCTCGGGGCTCATCGTGACCACGGGTACCGGGGCCACCGGCTGGGCGCAGTCCATCGCATCGGCCATCGGTCTCGACCTCGGCGCGCTGCCGAGGCCCTCCGAACAACGGCTGGTCTTCCTGGTGCGAGAAGCGTGGAAGAGCGAGTGGACCGGGACCGAGCTGCTGCACGGCGATCTACGCAAGGAGATGCTGCAGGTCACCTGCAAGATGGAGCACGGTGGCACGATCTTCGGCGATGGCATCGAGTCTGACACCCTCGACTTCCGCTTCGGCGAGACCGCGACCTTCCGCGTCGCCGAACAGCAGCTCAACCTCGTCGTGCCCTGACCGCGCCGGATCGGACGGAAGGGACCGGGCGGACCAGGAAGACCGGGCGACGGCGGCAGCCCGCACGGCGACGGACACGGCAGCCGCCGCGGTAGGCTTCCTCGCCCCTCACCCCATCGATCCCGCCCATGCCCGATCTCGCCCACAGCGCCCTCGGCCTGCTGCTGCTCACGCTGACCGCCTGGGCGCTGAGCGCCGAGCGCCGCGCCATCAACCCGCGCCGGGTGCTGGTCGGCGTCGGCACGCAGCTCCTGCTCGGCGCCCTGCTGCTCCGCGCGCCGGGCATCGCCGACCTGCTGCTGCAGCTCAACGGGCTGGTGCGGCTCCTGGACGACGCCGCGGGCGAAGGGGCCCGCTTCATGTTCGGCTACCTCGCCGGGGGCGAGCCACCCTGGGGCCAGGCCACCGGCGGAAGCGACTTCATCGTCGCCTTCCGCGTGCTGCCCCTCGTCCTGGTGGTGAGCGCACTGTCGTCGCTGCTGTTCCACGTCGGCGTCCTGCCGGCCATCATCCGGATCATGGCGAAGGCCCTGCGGCGCGGCTTCCGCGTGTCGGGGGCACTGGGCTTCGGGGCCGCAGCCAGCATCTTCATGGGGATCATCGAGGGCCCCCTGCTGGTGCGGCCCTACCTGGCGACGATGACCCGCTCCGACCTGTTCGCGCTCATGGTCTGTGGCATGTCGACGGTCGCCGGGACGGTGATGGTGCTCTACGCCAGCGTGGTCGAGCCGGTGCTCCCCGGCGCGCTCGGCAACATCCTCGTGGCATCGGTGATCTCGGTGCCCGCGGCGCTCACGGTGTCCCACCTGATGCTGCCGGGGACGGACGCCGACGACGGCGTCGATATCACGCCCCCCCGCCAGACCAGCACCGCCGTCGAAGCCGTCGTGGTCGGCACCAGCGACGGTCTGCGCATGGTGCTGGAGATCGCGGCCACCATCGTGGTGCTCTTCGCCCTCGTCCACCTCGTCAACGCCGGGCTGGGCCTGCTGCCGGACGTCAGCGGCGCCCCGCTGTCCATGCAGCGGGTGGTCGGCTTCTTGCTGCGCCCCTTCGTGTGGATGACCGGGATCCCGTGGACGGAGTCAGCCTGGGCCGCCGAGCGCATGGGGACCAAGACCGTGCTCAACGAGTTCGTCGCCTACCTGGAGCTGGCCGCGGCGGAGGGCGGCGGCCCGATCTCCGAACACAGCCGCCGGATCCTGGTCTACGCGATGTGTGGCTTCGCCAACCTGGGCAGCCTTGGGATCCTGGCGGGCGGCCTGGGCAGCGTGGTGCCCGCACGCCGCACGGAGATCGTCGAGCTGGGCTTCCGAGCGCTGATCGCGGGCACGCTGGCCACGCTGATGACCGGCGCGGTGGCCGGGCTGTTGACCTGATCGATGTGGGCCGGCTGACCGGCCCCGCTACCACGACCCGATGTACTGGTAGTCGGAGTCGTAGTAGTCGGTCGACGGCGAGGACATGTTGTCGATGATGGTCATGTTGGTCTGGTTGACCATGTCGTTGACGTTCTGCATGACCTGGAGCGAGGGGTCGTAGCCGCCGCCACCGCCGCCGCCGCCGCTGGCGTAGCCCACAGGCATCTGCTGCGCGGCTGGCAGCGTATAGCCGCCCGGCAGCATGGTCTGGACGCCAGGCCAGGACATCAGTTCCTGGGGCATGCCCTGGATGGGGTAGAGCTGGCCGTTGTTGACGCCGTACCAGGTGCCGTAGGGGTCGCGGGCGGCGAAGAGCTGGTTGTTCATGCCGAAGGCGAGGTAGCCCTCTGCGTACATGCCGGTCATGTGGCCCAGGCTGTCGATCCACAGGATGGCACCATCGTCGCCCTGGTAGGGCCCCTGGATGGTGTAGGCGTTCGACGGCGCCACACCGGCGCCTTGCTGGCCGTAGTTGGCGGGCTGGACAGGCTGCATGGGCGCGCCGCCGGCCATCGTCGGGTCGGTGGGCGCCAAGCCGCCGCAGGCCAGGGCGGTCAGGGCAGAGCAGACGAGGAGCAGGCGGAGCTTCATGGGGCCTCCCGGCGGGTCTCCGAACCGGTCCCCGCCGCAGGGCGAGGGTAGCACCGGCGGGCCGCCGACGGGGGCGGGCGGTCCCGGGCAGATCGCCGCATCACGCGTGGGCTATGGTGCGGCCGCCATGACCGCTTCCCTCCACGACCGCACCCGGACCTGCGCTTGGTGCGACACCGTCAACACAGACGCCGCGGCCACGAACTGCGTCAACTGCGGTGGGCCGCTGCCGGCCCTGCCGGGCATGGATCCGGGCCCTGAGCCGCCGCCGCCGCCGCGGACGCTCCCGGTAAAATACCGGCGGCGGGTGATGTACTGGAAGAACGTGCGGGTGCTCGTCGGCATGATGTTCACGATCGTCGGCTGCTGGACGATCCTCTTCCCCATCATCGGGATCCCCGTATGGATCAAAGGCCGGAAGATGGCGCTGGCCAAGCTGGCGGCGCTGGAGCGCGGGCGAGGGGCCCGTGCGCAGGTCGTCGACGTGTGGCGCGACACCTCGGTCACAATCAACGGGCGCAACCCCTGGGCCATCGAGTACAGCTTCGAGACCGCCGAGGGCACCGTGGTGAAGGGCAAGGCCCAGGCTTGGGATGCCAGCAATGCCGACCGGCGACCCGGTCAGCCGCTGTGGGTGGTCTACCTCCCCGAAGATCCCGAACAGAACGCGATCTGGCCGCCGATCAAGTAGGTTGACGGCTCCCCCGCCGCGAGCCACGCCATGCAGTCGACCGCCAGCTCCGCCTGCACGCACCTCTTGCTGGTGGGCCTGCTGGTCGGCTGCAACGGGCGCGACAGGGGAGGCACGCCCCTGGACAGCGGCAGCCCCGACAGCGGGGGGAGCGATGGCGGCAGCCCCGACAGCGGGGGGAGCGATGGCGGCACCGTGGGCGACGGCGGGGCCCCCGTCACTCCCGACATCGTCGTCGACCTCGACCGGCGCGGGCAGATCCTCGTGGGCCTCGGAGCGCAGGTCTGGCCGGGCGACAGCGCCTGGCCGGTCGCCCTCGACCCGATGGCCGCCAGCCTCGCCCGTATGCCCATCGACCCAGGCTTCGACTCGCTGCCCGCCCCGCTGCCGACGGCCGACGACGACATCGACACCTGGGTCGACGCCCACTGGGACGACGGCTGGCCCGGGCTGACAGAGCAGCAGCTCCAGACCGCCACGGCGCTCCACGACCGCGGCGTCGACATCGTGGCCCACTACTGGGGGGCGCCGACCGAATGGGAGGTGCGCGACACGCTGCCGGCCGCACACGTCGACGATCTCGCCGCCCTGTGGGTGGCCGGACTGTACCGGCTGGAGAGCATGGGTCTGGGTGCGCGCTGGTTCGACCCGCTCAACGAACCGGACGGCGACTGGGCCACCTACGTCCCGCCGGACCTGTACAGTGAGCTGCTCGTGGCCCTGCGCGCCCGCATGGACGAACGCGGCCTCGACCACATCGGCCTCATCGGCCCGGGCACCTCGACCCTGGACGGCTGGGCGACCAGCACGGACTACGACTGGTTCACCCCCATGTCGGACGACGCAGTCGCCGCTGTGGGGGCCTGGTCGGTGCACGCCTGGGACGATGTCGACGAAGCCGGCGAGGGGCGGGCCTTCCTCGAAGAACAGTGGGAGGGCTTCGACGCCCTGGTCGACGCACATGATCCCGGCGGCGCCAAGCCCATCATCGTCACGGAGCTGGGCAGCAAGGACGCTGACCTCGCCGGCGTGACCTATGGCGCCGCCGAAGACTGCGGGCACCTGACCGAGTCCGACGCCTACGGCCTGCGGCTGCTGGAGCACGCCATCGTCGCGCTGAACCACGGCGCGGGCGGCCTCATCACCTGGCAGGCGGCCGATCAGGACTGGTCCTGCGAGAACTGGGGGCTGGTGACCAGCGCACCGGAGGGCGCCACCCCCCGGCGCCCGCTGGACGCCCTCGTCAGCCAGTGGGCGGGGCTGTCGCCGGGCGCACAGGTGGTCGAGCGCACCTGGACAGACGACCTGAACCTCGCCGCGCTGGTGCAGGATGAGGGGGTCGTGCTGCTGGCGACGAACACCACCGACGCCGACATCGACCGCACCATCGGCGTCACGGGCCTGGGCTCGGCGGAGCTGACAGACGCACGGCGCTTCGCCGTGGACGATCACCTGCTGCGGGACGAGCTGCGTTCGACGGAGCAGCTCGCCGACACCACAGGCTCGCTGACCATCGACGACAGCAACAGCAGCCAGTTCGACGGCGACGCCGACCGGCTGACCCGGGCCGACAAGGGCGACGCCTCGCTCGCCTGGCGGGTCGACGGCACCATCGACAGCGCGACGGTCGTCGTGTGGCGCTGGCCCGACGTCGACGACCCCGGGGTGCAGTGGGCATGGTCCAGCGACGGCGAGACCTGGACCTCGCTGTCGAGCACCGTCACCAGCAGCCGGTCGGGGTGGATCGCTGATACCCACGCGCTGGAGCCACCTGCCGGCGCCACCTGGCTGCGCCTGACCCTGCCGGAGACCGGCGGGCCCACCTGGACCCCGCAGGTGGGAGACGCCTGGATCGCGTGGACAACGGCAACCTCCACCCCCGCTCCCGCGCTCGTGCAGGCCGAGCCTCCCGTCGTCGCCCTGTCGCTGCCTGCCTGGTCCGCGACGACCGTGGTGCTGACGGGGGAGTAGGGGGCGCGGCGACGCGGCCACCGCCGCTACAGTGCGCCCTCCTCGCCCCGAAACACCAGCAAGCGCCCATATGGTGTGTGGTAGGCGTCCGGGTCGGCGTCCCAGTAGTACTCGCCCACGACAAGGTCGGGCCAGGTGTCGCCATCGGCGTCCTGCCCGCTCAGCACCGAGATGCCAAAGCCGGCGTAGGGGTCGATGTGCTCGTCACCTGTCAGCAGCGACTCGGCTTCGTCGAACCGCACGACGCCGCTCCCAGGGGGCTCCAACAGGTACAAGCGGGTCCCGAAGACACCGTCGAGGTAGCCGTAGGCCGGTAGCGCCAGCTCGAGTGTGCCGTCAGCGTCGATGTCGCCCACCATCCGTGGCAGGTAGGGGACCGTGGGGCGCATGTCATCGATGGAGTCGATTCGGGCGCTGGCGTCGCTCGTCGTGAGCTGGGTGGACGCCAGGGCTCGGTCCAGGTGGTATAGGTAGACTGCCGGAAGGTCTGCGCCGGCAGGCTGGTCCGTGGCGAGCAGGCCGCCGTAGCCGTCGCCGTCCAGGTCGGGCAGGACGGCGATGCTGTCCCCAAATGCGTCGTCGGGCGCCGAACCGTCGATGACGAGCGCTGCATCGTCGAGGGTCAGATCGTTGTCGATGGGGCCGGAGAACACCCACACGCGGCTCGCAGGCTGGCCGGTGGCGTAGCTTGCCGCTCCAGCGACCAGGTCGCGGGCTCCATCACCGTCCAGGTCGGCCGCTTCCAGGTTGACCTCGAGCTCGTAGCCGCCCGACGTCTCGATGGTCGTCGCATCGCCAAGCCCAGAGGCACCACTGAACTGGTCCATGGTCAGCAAGACGACCGCAGTGTGATCGGAGCCTTCGGCGTCGTCGCGGCGGGGCCATACATGCGCAGCGACGACCCAGTCCTTGCCGTCGGTTGGGGGCACGAGCAGCTCCAGCGCCCCCATGAACACCACCGACTCGCTGCGGCTGTACTCGACGGTTGTTGCTTCATCCATGGACAGAGCACCGACGGCCGGGCCCGACCACAGGTCCACCCGCCCGTGCAGACCCGCCCCTGACGAGCTCAGGTCGCTGTTGGCCCCCAAGGAATGGAACAGGTAGTCGTCGACTCCATCGCCATCGAGGTCGAGCCCGCTGATGACGTGGGCGTCGGGGAGCGACGAGCTGCCCGTCCAGTTGACGGTGTCGGCGGGAAGCTCCCACGTCGCCAGCGTGAGCTGGCCGACCTCGACGTCGCCGCCACCGCTACGCCGTGGCAGCTCGACCAGCCGATAACGCATGGAACCCGAACCGTCGTCGGAGACCACGGGCGCGACAACCTCGATGCTGCCGTCCCCGTCGCTATCTCCCGCCCACACGAGGCTCTCACCCATGGTTGCCTCGCCGCGGGCCGGATCCGTCTCAGGATCGGGGTCGCGGTATACGCGCAGCCAGGCGTCGCCTGCCTCCATGTATTCCGACATGCCACACTCATCGACGACCCCATCGCAGTCCTGGTCGACCTCGTCAGCACAGTCGTCCCAGGTGTCCGGATGGACACTGGCGTCGTCGTCGTTGCAGTCGGTCGGGTCCGCCCCCTCAATGCCGACAGCGCCGTCCCAGTCGTACCCATCGCCATCCCGATCGTACTCCCCTGCGAGACCAAGGCAGTCCTGGTCCAAGCCGTCGTAGAGGATCTCCTCCGCACCCGGATGGGTGTTCGGGTCGGTGTCGTCACAATCTGATGCGTCCGCGACCCGGCCATCGCTACACACACAGGCCAGCAACTCTTCGTCAGGGTCGCCGTACCCATCACCGTCGCTATCGACAAAGCAGGCGAGGCTGCCTTCGGCGCCGTCAGGGTCGGCTACACCGTCACAGTCGTTGTCGACGCCATCACAGACCTCGATCGCCCCGGGTTTGACCTCGGCGTCGTTGTCGTCGCAGTCATCCGCGTTGGCGACCTGCCCGGTGGGCCGGGTGCAGCTTCGCCCAGTCGGCTCGCCTGCACCGTACCCGTCACCGTCCGAGTCCACGTACCACGTCGATGGGGTGTCGCACAGCAAGTCGACGTCCGCGGTGTCGCGACTGTCGTCGTCCGGGCTTCCTGGGCCCGCCCCGGTGCAGGCCAGGAGGAGGCTGAGGATCATGTGGGACACTCCGATCCCAACAGAAGGGCTTCGCAGTTTGGATCAGTGACCAGATCACACTTATCGTTGCCCAGACCGCCATCATTCGTTCCCGACGCTCCCTTGTCGAGCGCGTCGTTGCCACCATCCCCGGAGAGGACGTTGTAGCCATCATACCCACAGATCGCGTCGTCATCTCCGCCGCCGGAGAGCACATCGTTGTCTTCGTCCCCGCACACCAGATCGTCACCGGAATTCCCGTCGCCGATGTCGTCTCCGTTCAGACCACACACCTTGTCCGCGTCTGCGCCGCCATGGAGTTTGTCCTGGTAGGTCGAGGCGGTGGAGCGAGATCCTTGGATCTCGTCGTCGCCAGATTGACCGATCTGACGCCCTACGAACATCGCCTCGGAGAACCCAGCGTAGGGTTCAAGGTTGTACTCCACCGGAAGCGCGTCGTACCAGAAGAAGATCCGGTCGTCGTTGGGCCCGTCGAACACCTGTACTTCAGTGAGGTACTCACCGGCATTCGTTGGGTTCCATGCGCAATAGAACGCCGTCTCGGAGGTATCCTGACCCCAAGCACAGTATTCAGCCGCGCTGCCAGTGATGTCCTTGCAGAGGTCGGGAGCCCCCGGCGGGTCCCGCACCGCGACGGCGGCAGCCTGCGCACCTCCTCCCCGGTTGTTGAGATCACACTTCATGTACCAGGTGCCGTCTCCGTTGGACACTGGATTGCAGATTCCACCACACGATCCCTCGTCGGGCACGTCCGGATTCACCAACGGAAAGACCGGTGGTGTAGCGGAACAGCACGGGGAATGCTGGGCCATGGCTGACGGCGTCACTGCGAAGTTGACCGTCGTGACGAAGAGGAAGCACCGCCACAGGACCGAACGTCGCTGGATCTTCAGGCCGTGCGGGCAGCCTTCGCAAAGCGAACTGAGCGAGGGCCACTCGCGGCAGGACGCGGCACGGCGGGAGGCGCGGGGGGGGGGGGGGCGAGTATACATGCTGACTCCATGTCAGGAGGGCGACCGCCATAGCATACCACACGGCAGAGGCGCGAGCGGCCATGGCCAAGGCCTGGCTGCGGCCGGACGCCCCGCGACGCTGACGTGCGGCCACCGCCGCTACAGTGCGCCCTCATCACCCACGCCGCAGATCCGCCGTCGGCGCATGGCCTGACCAGGCACGGTAGGCGCGGCTGAACCACGCGCGGTTCATACCCACGGCGGCCGCGACCTCACTGACCGTGCGGTGCGCCCCGGACCGCAGCAACTCCTGGCCACGCCGCAAGCGGTGCTCGCGCACCCAGGTCGACGGCGACGCGCCGGTGATCCGGGCCAGCTCGCGCTGCAGGGTGCGCTCGCTCATGGCGAGCGAGCGGGCGAGCCGCTCGATCGTGAACTGTGGATCGTCCAGGTTGGCGTCGACGATGCCTTCGAGGCGATGGAGGAAGCCACGGTCGGCTTCGGGGAGGATGTCCTCATCAGCGGGCGGAGCGGCGTCCAACTGTGCCGCGTCCGGCTGTGTGGCGTCCGACTGGACGGCGTCCGACTGGACGGCGTCCGACTGTGCGGCGCCCCGGGCCACGGTCGAACGCTGCAGCAGCCGGTGGACATGCGCGCGCAGCTCGGGGGCGTAGAAGGGCTTGCCGAGCCAGGCCTGGGCCAGCTCGAGACCGGCCACCTTGTCGTCGATGCCCGTGCGGGCCGAGACGACGACCACGGGCAGATCGCGCAACACGGGATCCTCCCGCATCGCCCGCAGCATGGCGAGGCCGTCCATGCGCGGCATCATCACGTCGCTGACGACGACGGCCGGGCGCAGCCGACGCGCGAGCTCCAGTCCTTCGAGCCCGTCGATGGCGGTCTCCACGCGGCAGCCCTCCGCGAGCACACCGACGAGGTACTCCCGCATCTCGGGGTGATCCTCGACGACCAGCACCAGGGGCAGATCCGCGTCCGCCACGGGGCGCGGTGCCTCGACGACCTCCGGCGCCGCCGTGTCCAGATCGAGGTCCTCGGGCGCGACGGCGCCGACGCCGGTGGGCAGGGCCAGCCAGAACAGAGCCCCGCCGCCGGCCGCCGCACCGCAGCCCACGGAACCACCGTGCAACTCCACAACCTCGCGCACGATGGCCAGGCCGATGCCCGAGCCCTCGTGGGGTCGATCATCGCCACGGTCGACCTGGTAGAGCCGGTTGAACACCCGCTGCCGCTCGGCGGGTGACACACCGGGCCCCTCGTCCTCGACCTCCACCCGGACCGTGTCGATGTGGACACCGACCCGCACGACCACGCGCCCCCCCTCCGGCGAAAACTTCAGACGGATCTTCCCCCATCAGGCCATCCCTCCCGATCCCCAAGCCCCAGGT
>CAZRFD010000178.1:0-13676 GCA_964599085.1 uncultured Enterobacterales bacterium
AACGGCTGGGCCATCGGCTCGGACACCGAGTGGGACGACACCGAAGCCCAGGACGCCGCCGACGCCGAGTCGCTGTACAGCACGATCGAGACGCAGGTCCTGCCAGCCTGGCGCAACAAGAAGGACTGGGCCCGCCGCATGGCCCACGCCGTCGCCACCTGCCTCCCCGTCTTCAACACCGACCGCATGGTCGGCGACTACGACGCGCTGCTGTACCACGAAGACGGCCTGACGCGCTTCGCAGACATCGCCCCCGACGGCGTCTTCGCCCCGGACCCCGGCCCTCGCTGACGCGGCCCCGGCCCCCGACCGGCCGGTGCTGCGCCACCGCGAGAGCGCCGCCCGACCCGGATAGGGGCCGGCGTGGCCGACCCGCTGACCCGCACCCGCTTCACCGAGCCCGCCGCCGAGCGCCTGCGGGCAGCCATCGCCGACGCCGGCGGCATCGAGGTCTTCGCCGTCGGCGAGCTGGACGCCGAGGGTCGCGTCGCCGACATCGAGGTGCACTGCCGCGGCAACCGCGGCGCCGTGCCGGTCCTGCTGCGCAAGCCGCGCCCCGGACAGGTGGTGATCCACAACCACCCCAGCGGCGTCCTGCAGGCCAGCGAACCCGACCTGCACCTCGCCGGCGTCTACGGCGACGACGGCGTCGGCATGGTCATCACAGACAACGCCGTGCGGCGGGCCCTCTGGGTGGTCGAACCCCAAGCCCCCCGCCCCCGGGTCGTGGTCGACGACGCCTTGGTCCGCGCCTTCTTCGACGAGCGGCTGCCGGCCGTCGTGCCCGGCTGGGAGCCGCGCCCCGGACAGGCCGACATGGCCGTCGCCGTGCTGCACGCCCTGCAGGAGGGCCGGTCCGGGTCGCCGGTGGTCGCCGCGCTGGAAGCCGGCACCGGCACGGGCAAGTCCCTGGCCTACCTGGTGCCGGCGGCCCTGTGGGCCGAAGCCAACGACGCCCGCGTCGCCATCGCCACCTACACCATCGCCCTGCAGGGCCAGCTCGCCAGCAGCGACCTGCCGCTGCTGGCCCGTGCCGGCCTGGACCTGCCCTGGGCGGTGCTCCAGGGGCGCGGCAACTACGTCTGCCGCCGCCGCCTGGAAGAGGCCCTCGCCGATCTGGACGAGGAGGGGGAGGGCGAGGATGCGCCGGCGGCCGCCGTCGACGCCGCCGAGGAGGCCGCCATCCGCGCCGTCGCCGCCTGGGCCGCCGACGCGACCCGCGGCAGCCGCTCCGAGCTCGGCGTGCCCGTGCCCGAGGGGGCATGGGACCGGATCCGCAGCGACCACGACCAGACCCTGCGCGCCCGCTGCCCCCACTACGGCCGCTGCCTGTACTACGAAGCGCGCCGCGACGCGGCCCGGGCCCGCATCGCGGTCGTCAACCAGCACCTCCTCCTCGCCGACCTGCTGGTCAAGAAGCAGACCGGCGGCGACGGCATCCTGCCGCGCTTCGACCACGTCATCATCGACGAGGCCCACCACCTCGAGGACGCCGCCACCGGCCTGCTGGCCAGCGAGCTGAGCGAACTCGCCCTGACCCGGGCCATCGCCCCGCTGCTGCCGCGCCGTCGCGGTCGGCGCCCGGGCGCGCTGGGCCGTATCGACCAGCACTACGCCCCCGCCCTCGACCCGCAGGAGGGGGCCGCGCTGCGCCAGCAGACCGACGCAGCGACCAGCGGCCTGCAGGTGCTGCGCGACATGATCGGCGACGAGCTGGAGGCGCTGCGCTGGGCCCTCGACGAGGAGGGACCCAGCCGCGGCCAGGCGCTGCGGGTCACCGCGGCACTGCGCAACCAGCCGCTGTGGACCGAACGCATGGGGCCCGCGATCATCGACCTCGCCCAGCGTCTCGAGGCCAGCAGTGCCCTGCTCGTGGCCATCGAGCAGCGCCTGCAGGACCTCCCCGAGGACGTGCTCCTGAAGCGACCCCAGCCCCTCCTCGACCTGCGCCGCACCCGCTCCCGCCTCGCCGAGAAGGCGTCGGTGGCCGCCGCGCTCTGCCAGGACGACGACGACCGTGTCCAGTGGATCGCCGCCGGGAAGGGTCGCCGCGGCAGCGGCAGCGCCCGCCTGGCCGCCGCCCCCATCGAGGTCGGCCCGACCCTGCGCAGCCACCTCTTCGAGGCGCTGGAGACCACGGTCCTGACCTCGGCCACCCTCACCGTGCACGGCAGCTTCGAGCACCTGCTCGGACGGCTGGGCGCCGCGGCCGACGTCGACCAGGCGCTGGCCCTGCGCCAGGCCGTCTTCCCCTCCCCCTTCGACTACGCCACCCAGGCCATCCTCGGCCTGCCCCGCGACTTCCCCCCGCCCGACGACCCCCGCTTCGCCGCCTGGTCCCGGCGCTTCGTCGTCCGCGCCCTGCAGGCCAGCGGCGGCGGCGCCTTCGTCCTGTGCACCAGCCACGCCATGGTCGCCGACCTGCACACCGCGGCGACCGAGGCCCTGGGGGACTCGCTGCTGCTGCTGCGCCAGGGTCAGGCCGGGCAGCGCCACCTGCTGCGGCGCTTCCGGCAGCGCCACGACGCCGTGCTGTTCGGCACCGACACCTTCTGGGAGGGGGTCAGCGTGGCCGGGCAGGCGCTGCGCCTCGTGATCATCCCCCGCCTGCCCTTCCGCGTCCCCACGGAACCGGTCCAGCAGGCCCGGTACGAGCGCCTCCAGGCCCGCGGCCTCGACCCCTTCCGCGCCTTTGCGCTGCCACAGGCCGTGCTCCGGCTCCGCCAGGGCTTCGGCCGGCTCATCCGGACCCGCACGGATCGCGGCGCCGTGGTCGTCCTCGACCGGCGGGTGCACGAGCGCTGGTACGGCCGGATCTTCCTCTCCTCCCTGCCCCCGGCCCGCCGGATCACGGGCCCCGCGCGCGCCGTGCTCGAAGAGCTGGAGCGCTTCTTCGCCGCTGGATCGCGACCCGACCGCAGCGATAGGCTGCCCCCGTCTCAGGAGTCCCCATGACCCGCCTCCTCTCCGTCCTGCTGCTCCTGCCCCTCACCCTCGCCTGCGGCGACAAGGGCGCCACCGACACCGGTGGCGGCGACGGCAGCGCCACGATCTGCATCGACGAAGACCTCGGCAGCGACGTCGCCGTCCCCCTGGCCGAAGCCACCGTCGACGGCGACGAGTACAGCGGCACCTGCGACGGCACCGAATTCGGCGACAAGGCGCCCGACTGGGGCTGGACCTGGACCGCCCCGACCACCAACGGCTACACCTTCGACACCCAGGGCAGCCGCTTCGACACCGTGCTCGTCATCCGCGACGGCGACTGCACGGGCGAGATCATGGCCTGCAACGACGACATCTCCTTCGACAACACCGCCAGCTCCGTCTACGTCGAGCTGTACGAGGGCCAGACGATCACCATCATCGTCGACGGCGTCGACGTCTACCAGAGCGGCGACGTCACGCTCAACGTCTACGCCGACCTGTAGGGAGTGCGGCGCAGCCGGCGGGCCTTCAGTACCGCCACAGCCAGGTGCGATCGCCCACCGACGCCAGCCAGCGGCCGCGTTCACTGAAGGCGAGGGCCCGCACCGCCTGATCGTGCCCCCCGGTCCGTCCGGGGTGCCCGCGGTCCAGGGAGCCCCCGGTGACCGGGGCGAGGGCGACCTCTCCGTCGCGCGTGCCCAGGGCCACCCAGTCGCCGCTGCGGTCCACCGCGGCCGCGCTGACCCCGAACATGCGCACGGTCAGCGGCGCCCTGCCGGAGGGAGGCCAGACCGTCACACCGCCGTCGGCGATGCCGTAGAGCAGCCCCCCCTTGCCGAAGCGCAGGCGGTGGCCGGTCGGCTGCCGCCGCGCCAGGCGGCCGCGGCCCACCCGCAGCACCTCGACGCCGGCGTCCGACACACGCCCCACCAGCAGGTGGCGGTCCGCGTCGACTCCGACAGCGACACCCGGCGGGAGCACGCCGGTCGCCCGCGCCCGCCCCTTCAGGTCGAAGACCCGCAGCTCGCGCGACTCCAGCCCCTGCCCGGCCGCCGCGACACCGCCGGCGAAGAAGCCCACCCACAGGTCGCTTAGCAGGGCGAGATCGGCCGAGAAGAGCAGCGTGCCGTCGCCCGTAGAGCGCACCTGCAGCGGCCCGGCGCGCCCCAGCGCCGCCACCATGCCACCGTCGGCGGACAGCGCCAGCGCCCCGGCTTCCGGCAAACCACGGGCATAGCAGCGGGTGCCCATCACCGGATCCACCGCAGCAAGCTCGCCTTCTTTCGTGGCCACGTGCAGCTCTTCGCGCCGCGGGTGCCAGGCGGTCGCCACGACGCCGTCCACCGGCGGACTGACCACCGCGTCCAGGCCGCGCTGCTCGTGCAGGTAGTGGGGGTCCAGGCTGGTCACCCCCCCAGTGTATTGCGGGCCGGCACCGGTGACCGCGCTGAAGCACTCCAGCAGCCCCCCCCCAGCGCCTCGAATTGTAATCTGCCGGCCTCGTCACCCCCGGAGCCCCCATGGCCCTGTTCCGATCCAGGCGATCACTGGTCCAGCGGCTGGCCCAGTCCGACTGGAAGAACGCCGAAGAGCGCGACCTCCTCCTCGACGCCGCCCGCAAGGTCAGCCTGCGCGCCGTCGAGGTCATGCCGCTGATGTACCACCAGGACACCGGCGTCCGGCAGCTCGCGCGCGAACAGTTCACGGCCTCCGCCGACTCCGGCGCCGTCCGCAAGCTCCTCGCCGACGCCAACACCAAGCCGCCCCACCTCCGCGGCTTCGTCATGCGCGCCGTGAGCCGCATGTCCAAGGACGTGCTCGACCCGGTCCTCGAAGAGCTGGTGTCGGCGACCAACAGCCGCCAGCAGCGCATGGGCTGGGAGATCGCCCTGGCGTCACAGGGCGCCGCCCGCATCGCCTGGCTGCGCCGCGCCGCCAGCGAAGCCGACGAAGCCACCCGCCTCAAGGCGCTGCAGCAGCTCGTCGAAGAGGGCCAGCTCAAGGATCTGAAGCCCCTCATCGAGGCCGCCCGATCCGAAGACGTGCAGGTCGCCACCTACGCCGTCACGACCCTGGCGACCTTCGACAGCGACGAAGTCGCCGACGTCATGATCGAGCGCTTCGCCCACGGCAACGGCACCGTCCGCGAGAAGGCCGCCGACTGGCTGCGTGAAGCCGCCCGCAAGGACCCGGACGCCATGACCGCGCCGCTGCTGGAGCTGCTGGGCGAGGGCGAGGACAGCACGCGCCGGCTCTGCGTCGAGATCCTCCTGCAGACCGGCAAGGCCGAAGACGTGCTGCTGACGATCCTGCTGTACGCCAAGGACCTCGTGGGCTGGCTGCGCACGCGGATCCTCGACACGCTCCAGACCTTCGGCGACGACGTGCTCCGCCCCGCCGTGCAGCTGTTGCAGCACGACGACGACGCCATCCGCACCAACGCCCTCGTCCTCGCCGAACGCTTCGACGACCCGCGGCTGGTCGGCCCCGTCTGCCGCCTGCTCCAGGACGACGACTGGTGGCTGCGGATCACCGCCTGCGACACGCTGGGACGCCTCGCCGACGAACGCGCCGTGCCCTACCTGGTGAAGTCGCTGGAAGACGACGACACCCGCTGGGCCGCCATCGACGCCATGGGTCGCATCGCCGCGCCCGCCTCGCTCAAGCCCCTGACGGGCCTGCTGCGGGACCGCCGGGAAGAGGTCCGCCTCGAGGTCGTCACGGCCCTCGGCCACTTCAGCGACAAGCGCCTGCTCGGCCTGCTCAAGCAGGTCCGCGAGCGCGACCCCTCCACCGCCGTGCGCAACCGCGCCGCCGAGGTCATGGTCGAGCTCTCCGCGCGGCTCGAGGTCACCATCGAAGAGGGGGGCGAGGGGGCCGCCGCCGTCAGCTCCAGCACGCTGAAGCGCCCCCTCGACAAGCTGCTCGCCTTCGCGCGTGAACAGCACGCCAGCGACATCCACGTCACCGTGGGCGAGCCGCCCATGGTCCGCCACAACGGCGTGCTCACGCGGCTGGAGGGGTGGCCGGTCATGGACGCCGACCAGACCGAGCGCATCCTCTTCGAGGTGCTCAGCGACCGGCAGAAGAAGGCCGCCCGCGACGCTGGCGAGCTGGACCTCTGCCACAGCATCCCCAACGTCGGGCGCTACCGCACCAACCTCTTCCACCAGCGCAAGGGCTGGTGCGCCGCCTTCCGGGTGATCCCCAACGCCCCCCCGACCTTCGGCGCCCTCCGCATCCCGGCCCGCCTCACCGAGCTGCTGGACTACCACCAGGGGATCATCGTCGTCAGCGGCCCCGCCGGCAGCGGCAAGTCGACCACGCTGGCCGCGCTCATCAACCTCATCAACGACAGCAAGCCGGTCCACGTCATCACGCTGGAAGACCCGATCGAGTTCGTCCACCCCGTCAAGGTGGCCCTGGTCAACCAGCGCGAGGTCGGCACCCACACCGACAGCTTCGCCCGGGCGCTGCGCGGGGCGCTCCGGGAAGACCCCGACGTCATCATGGTCGGCGAGATGCGCGACACCGAGACCGTGCGCATGGCGCTGGAAGCCGCCGAGACCGGGCACCTCGTCATCGCCACCATGCACACGACCAGCGCCATCCAGACGGTCGAGCGCCTGGTCAAGGCCTTCCCCCCCGACGAACAGCCCCAGGTCCGCATGTCGCTGTCCGAAGCGCTCAAGTACGTCGTCAGCCAGAGCCTCATCCCGCGCTCGGACGGGCAGGGCCGGGTCGCCGTCTTCGAGGTGCTCAAGGGCACCCTGTCCGTCGGCAACCTCATCCGCGACAACAAGACCTACCAGCTCCACAGCCAGATGCAGATCGGCAAGCGCTTCGGCATGCAGACCCGCGACATGGCGCTCATGGCCCTCGTCGAAGCAGAATTGGTCAGCGCCGAGGACGCGTGGCGCATGGCCGACCAGCCCGCCACCTTCGAACCCCTCTGCAGCCCGCGCTTCCTCGCCGAGATGCAGTCCGAATTCACCGAGGAGGCCCCGGCATGAGCGAACAACCCCAGCAAGCCACCGAACAGCTCCGGGCGCCCAACGCCATCGATCGCTTCCTCAAGCTGATGAACGACCGCGGCGCCAGCGACCTCCACCTCTCGGTCGGGCGGCCGCCCATCTTCCGCCTCTCGGGGCGGCTCGACCCGATCCGCTACCGGGTGCTGGCCGACTCCGACTTCGTGCGCTTCATGCAGCCGATCACCCCGCCGCACCTGTGGGAGCACTACGTCGGGCACGGCGACGCCGACTACGCCTACGAAGTGCCGGGGCTGGCCCGCTTCCGGGTCAACATGTTCAAGCAGGAGCGCGGCATGGGGGCCGTGTTCCGGATCATCCCCACCAAGATCATGACGCTGGACCAGCTCGGCCTGCCGCGCAGCGTCCGCCGCCTCGTCAAGCTCGACAAGGGGCTGGTGCTGGTCACGGGGCCCACGGGATCGGGCAAGTCGACGACCCTGGCCGCCATCATCCACGAGATGAACATGACGCGGCCGATGCACTTCGTCACGATCGAGGACCCCATCGAGTTCGTCCACGACAACCGCAAGGCCCTGGTCAGCCAGCGGGAGATCGGCCCCAACTCCCGCGACTTCCGGGCCGCGCTGAAGGCCGCCGTCCGCGAAGACCCCGACTGCATCCTGGTCGGCGAGATGCGGGACCTGGAGACCATCGAGATGGCGCTCAACGCCGCAGAGACGGGGCTGCTGGTCTTCGGCACCCTGCACACGAACTCCGCGGCCAAGACCATCGACCGCATCATCAACGTCTTCCCCACCGACCGGCAGGAGGGCGTGCGCGGAATCCTCAGCAGCGTCACCCAGGGGGTGCTCGCCCAGCAGCTCCTGCGCCGCAAGGGCGGTGGCCGCGTCGCCGCGGTCGAGGTGATGTTCGGGACGCCCAGCCTGTCGTCCCTGATCCGCGAGGGCAAGACCCACCAGATCCCGGGCTTCATCGGCCAGAACAAGAAGCGCGGCATGATCCCCATGGACATCAGCCTGCGGGACCTCGTCGAGCGCGACCTGGTCGAGCCCGAAGCCGCGCTCGAGAAGTCGCTGGACAAGGACGAGATGCGCAAGTGGCTCAAGGAGCGCGGGGTGGACGTGGCCGACGACGAGGAGCGCTAGGCCCTGCGACCCCGGGTTCCTGCGGGGCAGCTCGGGCCCTGTTCACCTGCGCCTGGCAGCCGCCCGCGGGTCCAGCCGGCGGGTCTCACCACTCGCGGAGCCCCCAGGACTTCCGGTCCGGCCCGCAGGTGCTGCCGTAGGACGGCGCGTCGGGGCAGAGCGGGGCCGGGGGCAGCCCCTTCACCAGCCGAGGGCGCACCCGATCCCGGATGTCGGAGACGCTCGTGCCCGGACTGACCGCCGAGGTGGAGTTTTCGAACGCCAGCTCCACGAAGACGCCTGCGTAGGGGTCGAGGAAGCCCCCGTAGACCGCCGTGCGCACGCCCGGGCCGACGCTTGTGGTCTCGGCGAACCACGCCTCGGACTGGAGGTAGATCCCCGACGAGACCCGCTCGACGTGCTCGGCACTGCAATCCAGCCCGTCCGGGCCGAACGCCAAGCCCACCCTGGTGTGCCACCAGGGCGCCCACGCCGAGACATTGGCCACGCAAGCCTTGCTCCGGTACTGCTTCGTCCGAGTGGTACACAACACCGCGCCGACCACCGGACCGCGCTCGCAGGTCGTGCGGGACTCGCCCGAAGAGCTGACGTAGTGCTTCCGGTACAGCTCGAGGTCAGGCGTGTAGAAGCTCAAGCCGTTGAGCACGAGGTACTCGCCAAAGGGCATGGCCGCTTCCTGGCGGACCGTGCCGGCCAGTGACACAGCGGGCAGATCCGGCTTTCCCCGCACCTGCGCCCGGTCGTCCACCTCGACCCAGCGATCGGCCGCACCCTGCTGGTGCTGGACGAGGATCCGTCCGCTGGTCGCTCCGGCGTGGGCCACCACGTGCACCTCTCGGACCGGGCCGCTGTAGCGTCCGCGCTCCGAGCAGTCGGCGAGGTCGTAGGCCACGAGGCCTGACGAGGACCAGGACACCACCGTGGAACGGCCCACGACCCGCGTGCGCCCGGGGACCACCGCAGTGCTCTTGCAGGTCTCCCGGACGGTGCCGTGCTCGTCCAGCCAGAGCAGGCTCCCGCCCGTCCCGAAGAGGACGTAGCCATCGGGCATCGGCAGCAGGTCGGAGAACTCCGTCCCCCGTGGCGCCTCGAGGACGACCTCGGCAGCCCCCTCCAGGGGGTAGCGCACGAGCTGGACCACGGCGTCGGGGTAGCCGGCCTGCTTCTCCTCCCGCTTCACCTTTCCGCGCAGCCCGCTGAGATCCGCCTCGCGCAGCTGCAGCACGGTCTCGTCGGCCAGCGTGCCCCGGTAGTGGTAGCGCCAACCAAAGCCCTCGGGGCGAGGTGTGGCCTCGCCGGGGTGCTCCAGCGAGGGGCCCGTCGAGCGGAGGACCACCCTGCCCTCCTTGGTCTCGGTCACCTCTCGGGCCAGCTCGCGTCCTCGGCTGAGGGCCGCCCGGGCCCCGAGGCGATTCCTCAGATCGGCCAGAGCGGACTCCGCTGCCTCGACGTTCCGATCCATGGTGGTGGTGTCGAGGAATTCCTTGAGGGCCGTCTCGGTGTCCTCCCGCTTCGCTCGGGAGAAGGCCAGGTCGTCGGCGGACTCCCGGCTCCGCTGAGCGGCGGCGATCTGCTCAAGCGCACGAGCCTCCCGCTCTCTCATCTCCTCGCCGGCGCCCAGCTCCAGGGCGGCCCGCGCGTCGGTCAGGGCAAGCTCGGGGTCCGGCTCGAAGCGCGCGAGGTTCTCGTAGACGACGCGCTGGGACTCTTGGGTGTCGGCGTAGGAGAGGGCCTCGAGCATGGGCTGGACCCACTCGGCCGCCTCGGTGCCGGGCACCTGTATCCGCACCCGGGCCGTGTCCAGCAGCGCCGCGACCGGTTCGCTTGCACCGGTGGCGTCCACCTCTTCGGCCAGCTCTGCCCGACGCACACGCTCCTCCTCCACCCGCCGCGCCTCGGCCTCGGCTTCTCGTTCCGCCTGCTCGGCGGCGCGCCTGGCATGCTCGATCTCACGCTCGACGCGCTCCAGCTCCCGCCGGGCCTCACGCTCCTTCTCCCGCGCTTCGTCGGCGGCCCGCCTGGCCTCCCGAGCCTCCCGCTCTGCCCTCATCTCGGCTTCGGCGGCGGCCTTCTGGGACGCCCATTGGTTCAAGGTGTTGGTGATGTTGTCGGAGGCCTCCTGGACGACCCGCTCCAGGTTCCGCTGCTGCTGCTCCATCCTTCGCGCCAGCTCCTCCGCCTTGGCGCGCTGAGCCTCGAACTGCGCCCGCTGGCGCTGCTGGTCGGCCTCCAGCGCCGTGCGCGTCTCGGCCGCCGCCCGCTGGGCCTCGGCGGCCTGCCGCTGCAGAGCCTCGGCGCGCTCCTGGGCCTGGCGGATCGACTCCTGTCGCTGCCGCTCCGCCTCGGCGGCGCGGGCCCGGGCTGCCGCGACGGCCTCGGCCTGGCTCGTCCGTGCGGCGGCCGCGCGCTGGGCCGCCAGGGCTTCGGCATCGCCCCCGCTCTCCACCCGGTCCCCGCTGGGGCTCAGCCGCGGGTTGATGCAGGCAGCGGACCCGGCCGAGGACTCACACCGGTACTCCGTGCCGTTGTTGCACGGGGAGCAGTTCACCTCGAAGCCGGCGTAGGACTGCATCCGCCAGCCGGAGCCCTTCTCCCGACAGGCTTCGTTGGCGTTGTTCTTCATCATCACGTCGATGAGATCCCGCGCCTTGGCCTCGTCGTAGCACATGGTTCGCTCGCCCTCGATGTAGACGGTGGCGGAGGCCTCGGCATGGGCCGCAGCGGAGGAGGCGGAGAGAGCGGCCGCGGCGATCAGGGGGAAGCCGGTGCGCATGCCTCACCACCCCACGTGGAAGCCACGCACACTGCCAGACGTCCAGAGATCCTTGGCCCTGTCCGAGGGCAGGCACTCGGTGGCCCGGTTGTTGGCGTAGCCGCACAGCAGGCGGTTCCAGCCAGGCGAGCCGGTGGTGTTGTAGCCGTAGCCCTCGCCCGCATCCGGGGTGGCGGGACTCACCTTGACGTAGCCCTTGGAACCTGCCGAGTCGCGGACCTCCAGCCAGATGTTGGTGCTGGCCGGCAGATCGCAGGGCTCGCCCTCCCACTTGAAGGAGGCCTTGACCGTGGGCTCGCCCATGAGCGAGTCGAGCTCGTACTTGACGGTCACCGAAGTGGCCGTGCACGAGCCGATGCGGACGTCGTGCTCGGTGATGGTTCCCTCGCCGGGCCCCGCGGCGTGGGCGGGAACGGAACCGAGGACGATGGACAGCATGAGACGAAGCATGGAGCCTCCCAGCAGCCAACTGGCGCTGTGATCGGGGTTGGAGAGTGTCGCCTGACCGGATGTTAGCGGATCAGCGAGCTTGCGACAAGCTCAACACTGTTCCCAATCTGTGCACACTGCCCGCGGTCTGAGAACGCCGCCCCCCCCCGTCTCATCAGTAGCACCCGGTGGTGTAGCTGCAGGTGAAGGAAGCGGAGCTGCCCCAGGTGTCGGTGTCGTAGCCGGAACTCGTCCGCCAGGAAGAGTCGTAGGGCGTGTTTCCACTGAAGGTGCTGCTGGTGACCGTCAAGGTGCCTGACGTATTACCGTAGATCGTCGCGGCACTGCTCGACGACGGGGAGGAGAAGGCGTTGTTCGAGAAGGTTCCCGTCGACACCGACCCCGACGAAGAGTCGAACAGTGCGAGCGCCCATCCATCGAGCTGTGTGAAGGAGTCTCCCGTCGACGTACAGGTCGCATCGTACCAGGACATGATGCCGTTGCTGGTGTAGCCCGAGGGCACGCCGCCCGAGCCCGAGAAGGTGTTGCCACTGAAGACCGCGGTCTTGTCCCACAGCGTCACCCCGATCACGTTGTCCTGGAAGGTCGAGTTCGTGACGGTGAGGGTGGGGCTGCCGCTGGAACCGATGCCGAAATTCAGGGCATTGTCGTAGTCCTGGAAGGTCGTAAGGTCGATGTCCGTGTCCGTGTTGTCTTCGACCCAGATGGCGTAGCCCAGGGAGTTCAGCTGTTGGAACAACGAGCTGTCGATGGTGAGCTGAGCCGTGGTGCTGCTCGTGTTGTCGACGCCCCAGTCGATGAACTGACCCGTCGACCACCAGGCCATGCTGTCCACCTGGGTGTTCGACACGTCCTGCAGGTACACACCCTCCCATCCATCGACCGGGTCCCAGAACATCTCGTCACCCAACGAGGACCAGGTCCCCGCGTCCATGTAGATCAGCCCCCCGCGCACGGAGTCGCTGACGGAGTCGATCCACTCGTTGGCTTCCGTGACGAGGTCGGTGTTGTCCAGATACAGGCTGCCCCCGTAGTACCTGGTCGAGCTGGTGCTCGCAGGGACGTTGTTGTCCAAGAAGTAGCCGTTCTTGAGGGTGAGCGATCCACTGCTCTGGTAAATGGCCCCGCCGTACTGCCCGGCCTCGTTGCCCTCGAAGCCGGCGCCGTCGGCCTCGACAGCACTGCTGCTCGTCACCAGCAGGGCCCCACCGCTGGCGTCACTGCTGTTGTTGGTGAAGGGGCACCCTCCCTGGAGGCTGAGGGTTGACCCGGTGCGCACATACGCGGCCCCGCCGCTTCCAAGGGCGGTGTTGCCGTCGAAGGCGCAGTCGGTGCAGGTGACGTCGGCGACGTAGACGTAGAGGGCGCCAGCGATGTTGTCCGAGTTGTTGTTGTCGAAGGTGGCGCCGTCGATCGTGGCCACGACATCGGAGTACAGCCACACCGCGCCGCCGTAGTACTCGCCCCCGGAGGCGTTGGTGCCCGACTGGCTGCCGCTCACGGTGAGATTGGATGCGTCAAGGGTGGAGGAGTAGCCCACCATGAGCGCCGCGTACCCACCGGTGGTCGCAGTGTTTCCGGTGAATGTGGTGTCCACGAGGGTGGCGTCGCTGGTGTAGTAGTAGGCCCCACCGCCGGAGGGAGCCGCGTTGTTGGCGTACCAGCCGCCGCTCTCGAGCCAGACGGCCGAGTAGGCCCAGGCTCCAGCGGCGACCGTGTCGGCCGTGTTGTCGGACCACGTGACATCGGTGGCGACGACGTCGCAGCCCTCGGCAGCCACGCCGCCGCCGACGTCGGCGTGGTTACCGGTGAGGATGAGGCCATCGAGGTCGAGGTTGGAGCTGGCCTCGCAGTACACGCCGCCTCCGAAGCGGAGGCTGCTGACGAGGCGGGCGGGGGTCCAGTTGCCATCGCCACCCGTGATGGTGAGGTCCGTCAGGCTGACGGTGATGCTGTCCGTCTGGATGGTCACCACCGTGTCCAGGTTGGCGCCGTCGAGGACCACCAGGTCGGCGCCGTCCACACCGACGATGTCCACCTGGTCCTCGATCGTGAGGTGCGCATACCAGGTGCCCTCACAGACGTTGAGCAGGCCCGAATCCGACAGCGTGATGCTGGCCGGTGAGCTGGCGCTGCCGGCGCCCAGGGTGCTCGTGTAGTCCGACCAGGTGGACGTGGTGTCGTCATACCAGCTGGCGAGGCCGGCGTCGCTAGTCCAGGCCGTGTCGTCGCAGTCGTTCCGTTGGCCGTCGCAGAGCTCGGTGGCTGCGGGGTGGGTCAGCGCGTTGGTGTCGTCGCAGTCGAACGGTCCGGAAGACCCCGGGTCGCTCACGTAGGCCGAGGGCTGGGCGCACGCCATGGTGCTGGAGCTGGCGTCGCCGTAGC
>CAZRFD010000179.1:0-13654 GCA_964599085.1 uncultured Enterobacterales bacterium
GTGGCCGGCGCAGACTGACCGGCACGACCGGCGCGGGTGGGCGGGCGCTCAGGCGTCGGCCCAGATGTCCGCTTCCTCGTCCGGTGGCTCCTCATCGAGCCCCGCCAGCTCCAGGAGCTGGACGACCTTCCGCACCGTGGGGTGGCCGTGGGCCTCCAGCGAGGGCACGTCTTCGCCCTCGATGACGCGCAGCGAGGCTTCTCGCAGCCCTGCTTCGTCGATGCCGGTCGCCACGATGGAGGCGACCGTGCTGTCGTCGAGCTCGCCGACGATGCGGCGGACGGTCCGTGCGTCGAGCGTCATGGCATCCTCCTGGCCCGGGACGGCTCGGGAAGTCCAATTCTCTCTTGTCCACGACACGGCCCAAGCGCAAGCACCCGCCGCTGCGGCAGCCGACCGCAGCCTGCCGTCGCCGGGCTACCAGCGGCCGCCGGGCGTGATCGCCACGCCGGCCCCACCGGCGGCCTCCAGCCACTGCACGCTGGCGTCGTCGAAGCCCTCGGCGCTGCCGTGGTGGACCGCGGTCGCCGCAGGCAGGTCGTCGGTGCCGTAGTAGCCGGCGAAGACGAGGTCGGGGAATCCGTCGAGGTCGAGGTCCCCCGCCGCCACAGCCCCCGCCCCTGGCGATGCCAGCGACGTGCGCGCCGCCGGCGACCAGCCTCCGGCCGTGCCCCAGTAGACATAGGAGGAGACGTCGGGATCGAAGCCCGCATCGAAGCTGTTGGCCAGCACGATGTCCTGCCGCCCGTCGCCGTCGAGGTCGGCGACCAGGCTGTCCACCGCCGCCAGCCCCGGCAGGGCGGCGCTGTCCTCGGCCGAAAACCCCGCGGGTCCACCGAAGTAGACCGTGCTGTCGCAGTCCTGCCCACCGCACCAGTTGGCGTAGATCAGGTCGAGGAAGCCATCCCCGTCGGCGTCGGCGGCGCTCACCCCCTCGGCGAAGACCGTGGGCAGCGTCGTCCACAGCGAGAACTGCCGCCCACCGAGTCCGCGGTAGATCCGGCTGTCGTAGGAGAAGACCGTGCCGTGGGCGAAGGCCACGTCGAGCTGGCCGTCGCCGTCGAGGTCGGCGATGGCGCTGCGGGCGGCGCCGATGGTCTCCAGCTCGGTGTAGAGCGCCGGGTCGGGACCGTCGGCGCTCCCCCAGAAGATCCGGCTGGGGTTGGTGTAGGCGTCCTCGGTGACGCCTCCGCCGGCGTAGCGGTCGGAGAACACCAGGTCGACGTGGCCGTCCTGGTCGACGTCGACGGCGTCGACGTCGGCGGCGCCGATGGTGGGCAGCCGCCACGTGGCCTCAGCCTGGGGACCGTCAGCCGTACCGGCGAAGACCAGGCTGTCGACGAAGCGCTCCTCTCCGTCGGTGGTCGCCACGGCCAGCACCACGTCGAGGTAGCCGTCGCCGTCCAGGTCGGCGATGTCCACCCCCATCGCGCCACCGGCCGACAGCTCAGAGGGCGCCGACAGGCCATCCGGCCCGCCGAGGTAGACGAGCGAGTCGACGTCGTAGCTGCCGTCCTCGTCCTGGGTGCGGGCGAGGACCAGGTCGGGCCAGCCGTTGCAGTCCAGGTCCCGGCAGTCGTCGAAGCCGTCGCAGTCCTGGTCGACGCCGTCGCCAGGCCGCTCGGGGCTGTGGGAGCCAGGGAAGACGGCGGCGTCGGTGTCGTCGCAGTCCTGGTCGGCGAGGAAGCCGTCGCCGTCGGCGTCGACGGGGTCCGCGGTGCAGGCGAGGAGCAGCGGGAGGGCGAGGAGGAGCGTCATGCGCGCATGCTCGCACGCCGCGCGCCGGCACCCCACCCGTCACGCACACCCCGGTCAGAAGCTGTCCGGGCGGCCCCGCCAGTCTTGGATACGGTTGCAGCATGACCGCGATCCCCTCCCCAACACCCGGCCGCCCGACCCTCCGCTCCTACCAGCGCGACGCCATCGCCGCGGTGATCGACGCCCGCAAGCGGGGCCTCCGCCGGATGGTGATCCAGCTTCCCACGGGCGCCGGAAAGACCGTGATCTTCTCGGAGCTGGCCCGCCTCGCCCGCCGCCCCGTCCTGGTGCTCGCCCACCGCCGAGAGCTGGTGCAACAGGCCCGCGACAAGCTCGCCCGGGCCATGGGGGACGACCGCGTCGTCGCGGTCGAGCAGGCAGCGGACACCGCCCCCCCCGATGCTCGCGTCGTCGTCGCCAGCATCCGCAGCCTCCACGAAGAACGCCTCGCGCGGCTGATGGCGGATCGCCACTTCGGCCTGGTGATCTACGACGAGTGCCACCACGCCACGGCCGACGACAACCAGCGCGTCCTGCGCACGCTCGGCGCCTTCGATGACGACTGGCAGGGCACGCTGCTGGGGCTCACGGCCACGACGGCGCGGGCCGACGGGGTCGGCCTGGATGTCGTCTTCGAAGCGCTGGTCTACAGCCGCTCCATCAACGACCTGGTCACGGCCGGCTACCTCGCTCCGCTGCGGGGCTACCGCATCGCCACCGCCGCCGACCTCGCCGACGTCACCGCCGGCCGGGGGGACTTCGTCGTCGACGAGCTGGCGGAAGCCGTCGACATCGAGTCGCGCAACGCGCTCGTCGCACGCAGCATCCAGGAGCTGGCCCGGGACCGGCGCACCATCGCCTTCTGCGTCACCGTCGCCCACGCCCGACGCCTGGCCCGGGCGCTCAACGCCATCGGCATCCCCACGGGCATCGTCCACGGCGCCCAGGACGCCGACACGCGCGCCCGCACCCTCGCCGACTTCGCCGCCGGACGCCTGGCCGCCGTGACCAACGTCGGCGTGCTCACCGAGGGCTTCGACGACCCCGGCGTGAGCTGCATCGCCATGGCCCGCCCGACGCGGTCGGCGGGGCTGTACGCCCAGTGCGTCGGCCGCGGCACCCGCATCGCCCCCGGCAAGGTCGACTGCCTCGTGCTCGACTTCGTCGACCTCTCCGCGCTCTCCCTGGTCACCCTCCCCGACCTCGCGGGGCTGCCGCGGGATCTGGATCTCCAGGGGCACCGCCTCGACGAAGCACAGCGGCGCCTGCAGGCCATCTGGGACCGCGACCCGGGCTTCGAAGTCGCCCCCGGCGCCATCACCCTCGACGAGATCCAGCGGCGAGCCGCCGCCTTCGACCCGCTGTCGCAGCAGCTCGATCCCGATGTGCTGGCGGTCAGCCGCAACCGCTGGCAGTCCCTGGGTTCCCGGGGCCTGGCCCTGCACGCCTTCTGGGGCCAGAAGGCCGCCCGCCGCGGCCTCATCAGCGAAGTGCTCGTGCTGGACGCTGGCGGACGTGCGGGCAGCCGCCGGTGGCGGGTGACCGTCGACGGCAGGGAAGTCGCCCGGTTCAGCCGGCTGGAAGACGCCGTCGAAGCCGTCGACTTCGAAGTCGCCCGCCGCGGCCGCGCAGCACTGGACAGCGCTGGCCCCGGGGCGGCCTGGCGGCGGGCCCCGGTGCCCGCCGACCTCGCCCGCCAGCTTCAGGCGCTCCTGCCCCACCATCACCCCGCCGACCTCGGTGACGCCTGGCGGCTGTGGTCCTGGGCGCGGCACGGCCCTCACCGAAGACACCGGGCAAACGCCCACTCTGCCGCATCCTGACCGCGACGGAACGCCGCACCCGCGCCCACACGACGGGCCGCTCGTCCTATCCTCCACTGAGGAGGCGGGAAATGGGTGACCCGCGCATCGAGCAGCTCGCCGCTGTGACCCGCCGCATGGCGAACGGCGACTTCCACGTCGACTTCGACCTGTCGGAGGCGACGCGCCCGCCCGACGAGGTGGGGGCGCTGGCCGAAGAGCTGGTCGCCCTCTCGCACAGCCTCGACCGGCGCTTCGGCCGGCTGCTGGCCGTGTGGCGGGTGGCCGAGAAGGTCAACGCCGGGCTGATGCTCGACGAGGTCTGCGCCCACGTCTACGAGGTCTTCCGCGGCCTCATCCCCTACGACCGCATCGGCCTGGCGCTGCTCGAAGACCAGGGCGCCACGCTGCGCGCCCGCTGGGCCCGGACGGACGCCGGCCAGGTGCACCTCGGCCGGGGGTACGCGGCACCCATGGCCGGCAGCAGCCTCCAGCGGATCCTGCAGACGGGCGAGCCGCGCATCATCAACGACCTCGTCGCCTACCTCAACCACAAGCCCGACTCGGACTCGACCCGCCGCGTCGTCGCCGAGGGCGTGCGCTCCAGCCTGACCTGCCCGCTGGTCGCTGACGGCGAAGCGCTCGGATTCCTGTTCTTCTCGAGTCACCAGGGCAACACCTACCGGGGCGCGCACGTCGAGCTGTACCAGGCCATCGCCGGTCAGCTCTCGACCATCGTGCAGAAGAGCCGCCTCTACGAAGAGCTGATCGAGCTGGATCGCTTCCGCAGCCGGATGCTCGGCGTCGCCGCCCATGACCTCCGCAACCCGCTGTCGTTGGTGCTGAGCACCCTCGACCTGCTGCAGGACGGCGTCGGTGCGACCCTGACCGACGAGGGGCAGCACCTCGTCGACGGCGCCATCCGCGCCGCCGAGCGCATGGTGGCCCTCATCGACGATCTGCTGGACGTCTCGGCCATCGAAGCCGGGCACCTCGTCCTCGCCCCCCGTCCCACCGACCTCGGACCCTGGCTGCAGGAAGTCGTCGACAGCCAGCACCTGCTGGCCTCTCGCAAGGACATCCGCCTGCGCGTGAAGCGCGATGACTCCCCCGTCGTCGTCTCGGTCGACCCGGCACGCCTCGAACAGGTCGTGGTCAACCTCGTCGGCAACGCCATCAAGTTCTCGCCGCAGGGCACGACGGTGACGGTCACCCTGTCCGTCGACGCCGATGCCGTACACATCGACGTCGAAGACCAGGGGCCCGGGATCCCACCCGACGAGCTCGAAGCCATCTTCCAGCCCTTCGCCCGCACCAGCGTCGCCCCCACCGGCGGAGAGGCCAGCCACGGCCTCGGGCTGGCGATCACCCGGCGCATCGTGGCAGCCCACGGCGGCAGCGTCAGCGTGACCAGCCACCAGGGACGGGGCACCAGCTTTGAAGTGCGCCTGCCGAGAGGGCCTGCAAAGGGCTGACAATGTGAACTTTCGAAACCCTAACGGGGGCACTGCGCGCACCCGCCAACTTCAGCGCACCCGCGACCGCTGCACGACAAGTGCACAACTTCCCTGCACTTCTGACGATCAAGGGGAACGGGTTGCGACCGCCCACCCCCGGAAGAGCCCGTCCATCGTCAAGTGTCAGTCATTCCGAAGCCTTGACATTGCAATAGACTCGTCACCGGATGTCCCAGCGCTGCGCCGTCGACCTCGACCCCAGCGGGACTCTCCAAGGCATCACGCAGACCGATGGAGGCCAACGATGCTGAAACACTCACTGCCCCTCGCGGCGCTCGTGCTCACGAGCTGCAGCACGCAGGGGATGGATGCCGTCAGCATCCGCCCGATCTACGGGTGGGTCGACGGCTGTACCGACGTGCAGATCGGCGGACACGACTTCGGCAACGACGTCAGCGTCACCATCGGGGGCAACCCGCTGGCCAACCTGACCCTGCCGACCGAAGCCGACGCCCCGCTCGACGTCGGCTTCGAGATCTACGGGACCACCCCGGCCAGCACCAACGGCAAGGGCGTCTCCGACGTGGTCGTCACCACCGGCGGTGTCAGCGACACCATCAAGGACGGCTTCTACTACGTCGACTGCCCGGCGATCGGCTACATCGAAGCCGCCTCGCCGACAGAGGGGGTCTCCTCGGGCGACACCATCACCATGATGGGCTGCGGCATGGACGCCAGCGCCTACACGGTGCGGGTGGGCGACGCCACGACCGACGCCCAGCTCACCTCGGTGTGCTCGTCGGCCACGGTGACCTTCACCGCCCCGGCCCCCTCGACGGACGGCACCTGGTACGTCGGCTTCTTCGACAGCACCGGCACCCAGGTCTCCCCCGACCCCGCCTGCGACATCACGCAGCCCGCGGGCAGCATCACCAACCCCGACACCGGTGACACCGGCTGGGTCGATCCCTGCTCCGGCGCCCTCGCCATCACCTACGGAGGCAAGTGATGCGGTCTTCTCTGCTTCTCCTCGTCCCCGCCGTGGCCATGGTCAGCTCGGTCGCCGAAGCGGCCCAGACCGGTGCCGTCCGCGGCAAGGTCTCCGACGACAGCGGTGCCGCCGTCGCCGGCGCCACCATCACCATCAAGGGCCCGAACATCGCCGGCGAGATCACCGTCGAGTCCGATGCTGACGGCAACTTCCGCTTCCTGGCCCTGCCGCCGGGCCAGCACATCATGACGGTGTCGAAGCCCGGCTTCGCGCCCACCCGCTACAACGTCGGCGTCCGCATCGACCAGAGCAGCTTCGTGCCGGTCGTGCTCCAGATGTCGGAGGGTGGCGAAGAGATCGTCATCGAAGAGACCCTACCGGTCATCGACAGCACCTCGTCGTCGGTGTCCACGCAGCTCTCGGCCGACCTGATCCAGAACGTGCCCACCGGCCGCAGCTACCAGGACGTGATCAACACCGTCGCCGGTGTCTCCGGTCGCGTCGACACCCAGAACGGCGGGCCCGGCAACGGCAACCCGTCGGTCCGCGGTGAGGGTCAGTACGGCAACAACTACATGCTGGACGGGATCTCGACCCGTGACCCGGCGACCAAGACCTTCGGCAGCGACGTCAACTTCGACGCCATCGAAGAGATCCAGGTCTACACCGACGGCGCTCCGGCCGAGTATGGCCAGGCCACCGGCATGCTGGTCAACGTCGTCACCAAGGACGGCGGTGACGAACACCACGGTAGCGTCGGCTACTACTTCAGCACGGCGGCGTCGGGCGGTCAGTACGACATCCTGGACCTGGAGACCCACCAGGAGGTCGCCACCGACAAGCGGAAGTTCAACACCCACGAGCTGTCGCTGACGGCGGGCGGGCCGGTGGTCAAGGAGAAGCTGTGGTACTTCGCGGCCGCAGACATCTCCCGCAGCCACATCCAGTTCGAGGGCGTCGACCCCGACGCACCCTACAACCAGCTCGGTGGCGATGGCTTCGCCAAGCTGACCTGGTTCGTCCTGCCCGAACTGACCATGCAGTACCAGTTCGGCTACGGGCGGAACTCGATCACCAACTACGAGACCTCCGGCCTGTACGCCGCCGAAGCCCAGGCCCGGTACAACAACCAGCAGCTCACCCACATCTTCACCACCCGGTGGCGGCCCTCGGCCAAGGGTGAGCTGGAGCTGAAGCTGTCGATGCTCAACAACAGCATCGATGTCGTGCCGATGTCCAACGACGAGGAGACCGCCTCGATCTACGACCTGGACACCGGTTCGTACATCCAGAACTACGACAGCTTCGACTACAACGACCGGGCCCGCATGGGCGGAGCGCTGACCTACACCCAGCTCATCGACAACTTCGCCGGTGACCACGAGTGGAAGATCGGCACCGAGGTGTGGAACCTCACCGACCAGCGCGAGCTGGTGTTCACCGGTGCCGGCGACGGCTACCAGTACACCCGCTACGAGTCGGCCGGCTACCCCTGCACCGCCGAAGCCGACTACCAGGACTGCTACCACTACACCGAGTACGTGGCAGCCGGCGCGCTCGGCCACCGGGGCCTGGTGTTCGGTGGCTTCATCCAGGACGACTGGCAGCCGGTCGACCCGCTGACCCTGAACCTGGGCTTCCGCATCGACAAGGAGCAGCTCTACCAGAACGAGGGCGACCTGATCGTCAGCGAGTGGATGCCGGCGCCGCGCCTCGGTGCGGCCTGGGACATCACCAACGACAGCAAGACGGTCTTCACCGTCAACGCCGGCCGGTACTACGACCTGAACGGCAACACCTTCGCCGACTGGGGTGACACCCGCTCGGCCTTCGTGTTCCGCGAGTACGACGTCGATCCCAGCACCGGCGAGTACTACCTGAGCTGGGAACAGGACCCCGCCACCGACCCGCTGATCTACTGTACGGACCAGAGCCTCGCGGCCCTCGACGATCCGGACATCAAGGCAGCAGCGGAAGCGGCCTGCGGCGACACCCGGCTCAAGCCGTACCACATGGACAAGCTGGTGGTCGGGCTCGAACGCGAGATCGTGCCGCTGTTCGCGATCGGCGTCAAGGGCATCATGTCCCGCACGCGGGACCTGCCCGAAGACATCGACTACGACCTCGACACGTGGGTGATCACGAACCCGGAGAACAAGAAGCGCGACTACCGGGCCCTCGAGATCACCGCCGAGAAGAAGTACGACGGGGTCTGGCAGCTCCTCGCCAGCTACACCCTGTCCGAGTCGATGGGCACCAGCCCCGGCCAGTTCGAGATCGCCTCGGGCGGCCAGACGGGGTCCAACGGCAACGGCGTCGGCGTGTTCAGCGACGACGTCACGGACCCGGCCACGCGCGAGTTCTTCTTCGACAACGGCTACGGCTGGTTGATGGACGGCCTCGCCGGCCTGGGCACCAACAACGACGACGCGGGCTACTACGGCTACCTGCCGTACGACTCCCGCCACTCGCTGAAGCTGACCGGCAGCTACACCATGCCCTGGCAGACGACGGTGGGCGCGGTCTACGAGTTCGACTCCGGCCACGCCTGGCAGAAGCGGGGCTACGTCGACCTGTACGGTGACTACTTCTCCTTCCCCGAGGGACGCGGTAGCCGCCACATGCCGGCCGTGCACTACTTCGACATGCGCGTCGCCCAGAAGATCGACTTCAGCGACGACGTCGGCCTGGAGATCACGGCCGACATCTTCAACCTGTTCGATCTGCAGTCGCCGGTCACCTACTACGAAAACGACGACGAGAACTTCGGCCTGACGATGTATCGCCAGTCGCCGCGGTCGATCCGCCTGGGTGCGAAGCTCACCTACTGAGCCCGGCTCCCCCCGACAGCAGCCCGCGGTCGCTCCGGTGGCCGCGGGTTTGTTGTGTGAGGGCGGGCCGCACCGTGTGACCCGTCCACCGTCGGTCCCCCGGAGGCGGGTCTCGTCTGCACGGCGTGATGAAGAACGACCCGGGCGGCGGCGTGATGCCGTGTAGCCGGTTCGGCTCCAACGCCGCATGGTGGCGCCTCCACGTCCTGGCCCACAACCTCTTCGCGCTGCTCAAGGCCACCGCCTTGCCGGCCGCGCTGGCGACCGCCCGGCCCAAGATCCTGCGCTTCCCGGTGCTGTGCGTCGCCGGCCGCCTGGTCCGGCATGCCAGGCGCTGGGTGCTCGAGCTCCACGCGGGGCTGCCGTACGCCGAGGCCTGGTACGCGCGACCGGAAGCTCCTCCCGACCATGCATGCCATCATGTTCGCGCGTACTGCGGACGCGTAGCGGCCGCCGCGGGGGTGCGCCGAAGGCGCAAGGGGGTCGCGAGACCCCCTCAAACGATACTGATGGTACCGGAGGCCCCGGGTTCCGGAGGGCAACCCCAGCGAGGGCCAGAGCTACCAGGTAGGAACTTGGGGCCGCAGGTACCAGGTCGATGCCCGGCAGCACCTGCTCGAGTTCGCTCGACGAAGACGTGGAGCGCTCGCCGCGACCTGATCCCGACGACACGCACCTGGAAATGGACCGTCGCCGGTGATGTGCGCCCGAAACCTGCCAGCAGGCCAGGATCTCGGCCAACGCGGGCTGGAACCACCGCCGATCGCCCCCCTCGGCACCCACCAACCGCCCCGGGGGGCGTTCCACCGACCATGCACGGGCCCGCTGGAGGGTACCGCCAGGGAGGGCTCACGTGGCGGCCGACGATTCGGGGCCCGCCCGACGACTTGACATTTTCCTGACACAAAGCTCTTGCGCAGCAGGCAGGCAGGCAGGCTCTACATGCCCGCCGGACAAACGGGTTCCCGGGGGCACGACAACCTGATTGAACCAGGGGGGAGCCATGTTGCTCACCGCTCGCGCAGCGATCATGATGATCGCCATGCTCTTCATCACCTTCGCGTCCAGGCAGGGCCACGCCAGCCCGTCGCTCTACGGGCACGACTACAGCAGCGATGACTGCGACGTCGGCCATGGCGACGTCTGCTCCTGGTCGGCGATCACCAAGCGCTGGACCTGCGACGCCTCCAGCATCACCGGCAGCTCGGCGTACAGCGCCACCATCGTGGCGGCCTACGATCACAGCACCGGCGGCGACCTGTGCGATGGCGACGACTTCTGCGCCTTCGGCGAGAGCAACGGGACGTACTTCTACTGCCCGTTCACCGACGCCAACATCGCCGAGGTCTTCGTCCTGGGTGCCGACAACAACGACGACCTCCTCTTCCACCACACGCAGGACTCCGTCACCTACGAGCTCCGCGAACCGGGAGTCACCCTCGTCCATGGCGAGATCCAGGGCGGCGACGGCTCGGACTGGATCAGCGGGTCTTCTCGCGACTCCAGCAAGTACACCGAGACCCTGCGCGGCGATGGCGGCAACGACCAGACCATCTACGGCAATGGCGGTGACGACTACCTCTACGGCGGATCCGGCGACGACCTCATGCAGGGCGGCAGCGGTGACGACCACATGTACGGCGGCAGCGGAAACGACGACATGCAGGGCAACCTCGGCGACGACACCATGTACGGCGACGACGACAACGACACCATGAACGGCAACGGTGGCAAGGACGTGATGTACGGCGGCAAGGGTGTCGACGCCATGGCCGGTTCTGGCGGACAGGACCTGATGTACGGCGGGGCCGACGGCGACTTCATCTGTGGCGACGAAGAGGGCGACACCCTCAACGGCGCTGCGGGAGACGACGAGATGGCGGGCGGTGACGGGACCGACAGCGGAGACGGCGGTCCCGGATCGGACTCGTGTGACTACGCAGCCACCAGCACGTACACCAACTGCGAAGACCCCCTGCCCGACCCACCGGACGAGTGCCCCACCAGCACCGGCGACCTCTAACCCCAAACCCCGCATGATCCTCCCCCTCCTGGCCCTGCTGGCCTGCTCGGACTCGCCCCCGTGCGACAACCCGACGACCTTCCTGCTGGATCGCGACCAGGATGGCTACGCGGGGGAGGATACGCTCACATCTTGCACAGAGCCAGAGGGCTGGTCGGCCGTGCGGGGGGACTGCGATGATGATGATCCGACGGCCTACCCCGGTGCACCGGAGGTCTGGTACGACGGGATCGACCAGGACTGCGCAGGCGACGCCGACGGCGACGCCGATGGAGACGGCTACGACGGGATCGCTGGCGGTGGCCTGGACTGCGACGATCAGGACCCGGATGTCAACCCTGGCGCCGAAGAGCAGTGTGGCAACGGCGTCGACGACGACTGCGACGGGGATCCTGAAGACTGCACGCTTCCCAGTGTCATCACGACGGACATGGCGGACAAGCGCTACCTGGGTATCGAAGACCGCCAGTATCTCGGCGCCGACGTGGCCATGGCCGCCGATCTGGACATGGATGGATGGCCAGAAGTCGTCTGGACCGCACCCTACCGCACCAGCCCCGACGACGACGACGAGTATCAGAGCATGGTGGAGTACGCGCAAACCGACGGAACCCAGTGGACCCGTACCACCATGGTCGCCGAGACGAAGCCCCAGTCTCTTGCACTCATCCAGCTCCATGCGGACTTCGACTATGACGGCGACCATTGGCCGGATGTAGCGGTCACGGCGTACGGTTCCATGGATGCCGGGGTCGCCTCCCCCAACCGGGTGTATGTCTTCCTGTCCCCGCCGGTTGGCAACCTGTCCACGGCGCAGGCGGATCTGACGCTCATCGGACCGTCAAGTACAAACAACAGCTTCGGCGTAGCCACCGCCGCCGCCGGGACCACCGAAGACCCGAGCAGTGTCGCATTGTCCGCAGAGTTCCAGGTCGTCCACGGCGCGACCGCCGCGGGCAGCGTCTACATCGTCTCTGCGCGGTCGACGGGGGAGGTGCAGGTCACCGACGACGATGAACGACTCTACTGCGATGTCAAGGACTGCAGGTTCGCCACGGACATCGCATCGGCGGACTTCGACGGGGATGGCATCCTCGACCTGGCGGTGGGCAGCGCACGGTACCTCGTCCAGGGCAGCGTCGGCGCCGCAGACGGCCATCTCGACGAAGAGGAGTTCTCCAGCCTGACCACCTACCTCGGCCCCTTCGACAGCACGCGCAGGATCGACGACTACGACGGCGCCCGCTTCGCGAGCAGCATAAACGGACTCGGTGGCGAGCTGCAGGTCGGCCCGGACATCGATGGCGATGGGGTCGTGGACCTGGGCGCCGGTGCCCCGATGGGCGACCAGGGCGGGGCGTCAGAGACCCGGGTCATGGTCTACTCCGGCGCTGAGATGACCCTGGTGAGTGGCGACCTCGACAACACGATCATGCGCATCGATGCATCGACAGACGGATTCGAAGAGGACGGAGCCGATGTCGAATTCGGGGATGTCGACGGCGACGGGAATGCCGACCTGCTCATGTCGGCGTCAGCGGTCGCGGCACCAGAGCGGGGGTGGAGCGCCCTGCTCTTCCACGGGCCACTGTCCGGCGTCTACCTGAACGACGAAGCCGATGTCGCCTGGCCCGTGCCGACGAGCTTTGGATTGTATTCGTACCCGGTCGCGACCGGCTTCGACCTCAACGCCGATGGCTGCGACGATGTCGCCATCGGTGCGGCGGACTACACCGACGACGGCAAGGACACCCGGCGTGGCGGGGTCTTCATCACCTACGGCGGCTGCTTGTAGCCGAAGGGCCGCTCCCCCCGACAGCAGCCCGCGGTCGCTTCGGTGGCCGCGGGTTTGTTGTGTGAGGAGGTGCCCAGAGTACGAGGCGAGAGGAAGGGGGCGCTCAGTCGCAGGACGCGTCGTAGTTGCGAGAGCAGGCCAAGTGGTCGCCGGTGGGCGTGCAGCGTTCGGTTTCGTCCGCGCAGAAGCAGGTCTCGTCGTTGCGGCACGCGTCGTCGGCGCTGGCGCAGACGTAGCCGATGATCAGCAGCTCGTCTTCGGGTCCCGCCGACCCACAATGGAAGCGCTCGGGCAGGCACAGCCCGGCCGCGCAGTCGGCGTCCAGGCGACAGTCCGCCGGGATGCAGGTGTTGACGGGCAGGGTGGAGTTGGGCGAGACCTCGCCGCAGGAGCAGGCTTCGCCCGAGGGGCAGTCGGCGTCGGAGGCGCACTCGTCGTAGTGGCAGGAGCAGACATCGATGCCGTCTGCGATGCAGCGGCCGTTTGCGCCATCGGTGCAGTCGGCGTGAGCGAAGCGGGTGGACGTCCCTGTATAATCGTCACAGGTCGTCGGTTCCGGCGTGACCGCCGCGCGCTTGGCGGCACAGGTCGGCGCCGAGGCACGGTGGGACAGCCCCAGCTCCATCGGGTCGACCGCGCACCAGCCGGTCTCGGTGCCACCAGGCGGTGGGGAGGAGTCGGAGGTGGCGGGGTCGGTGGTGCAGGCCAGCGACCACGGTGCCAGCCAACACAGCGCAAAGGACCACAGGACCGGAGAGGAGGAGCGCAAGGAAGACATGAAGCCATCGTAGCGCCGCGGCGGTCCGGTGTCGGCAGGGTCTCGCGAGGGCCCCGGGTCTTGAAGCGGCGCGTGCTGCGTGGGTAGCATCCCGGTCATGACGCCAGTCCTCCTCCTCCTGTTGGCCGCCTGTGGCCAGAGTGCCCCGCCCACGGGCGGTATGGACTGTATTGGTTCAGCGTGAACCGGACTCTGGAGGCGGTGGGGTAACAACTCAGG
>CAZRFD010000180.1:0-13629 GCA_964599085.1 uncultured Enterobacterales bacterium
CGGTCAACCCCGCAGCAGCGTCACCGACGCGCAGAGGCGACAGAACGGAGAGCAGGCGGATCCGCGCTGGGCAGTCAGGGCTCCGGGGATATGCAGCGGCCTCTTCTTCCCTTCGACCTCGGCTACACCATGCTTCATGCGCTGCTGGGCGCTGCCGCGCTGACGGGGATGGCGGCGGCGTCCGCCGACACTGCGGCCTCCACTGCGGCCTCCACTGCGGCCTCCACTGCGGCCTCCACTGCGGCCTCGCAGCAGATTGCGCCGCCCCACCACACCAGCCGCAACCTGCTCATCGAAGGCGGCAGCGTCTGGGACGGAACTGACGCGGACGAAACCCTCGCCGACATCCTGATCGTCGACGGCGTCATCGCAGCAGTCGGTGACGACCTGTCGCCGCCAGCGGACGTCACCGTCATCGACGCAAGCGGACAATGGATCATGCCCGGACTCGTCGACACCCACGTACATGTCGCTGCGGTACCCGGCAGCGCCCTGCGTAACGACGGCCCCGACGACCTGGCGCGCGGCATTCAAGACGGCCTGCGCGCCTACCTGGCGTGCGGCGTGACCACGGTCCTTGACGCCGGTACGACCGTGGACTCCCTCCGGCAGATCCGGGCCTGGCTCGACGCCGGCCTGCCCGGTCCCGACGTCGAGTTCCTCGGCCCGGCGATCGGGCCTCCCGACGGCTACCCCTCGGCGGTCATCCCCGACATCGAAGCCGTCGGGTCACCCGCGGCGGTGCGCGAGCACATGGACCGACTGGTCGCGCTGCACACCGTCGGGGTCAAGGTCGCGCTGGAGCAGGGCTTCGCGAACCCGATCTGGCCGCTGCCGGACGCGTCGATGCGCACCGCCATCACCGACATCGCCGCCGACCGGGGGCTGCGCGTGTTCGTCCATGCCATGAGCCCGCACGAGTACCGCGTCGCCCTGGACATGAGGCCCTACGCCATCGTCCATAGCCCGGACCGGCCGGTGAGCAGCATCATCGCTCGCCTGCGCGACCAGGGCACCGTCGTCGTCTCCACCATCGAGACAGCCGACATGTTCATGCTGCCCTACGACGCGACGAGGCTCGACGATCCCCTCACCCGCCTGGTCGTACCCGACCGCGTGCTCGACACCGCCGCGAGCCCCGTCATGCGCCGAGCCTACCAGGACCGGGTGCTCGATGTGCTGCTTCCCCGGCTGCCGCGCTTCCTCCGAAGCGCCGCGATCCGGCGGCTCGCTGGCCGCCGAGCCATCGTCCGCCGGGTCCAACACCTCCAGCGCTCGCTTGCAGCGCTACACGACGCCGGCGTCCGGGTCGTGCTCGGATCGGACGCCGGTAACTGGCCGGTTCTCCCCTACGCCTTCCACGGCATCTCCACCCTGCGCGAGCTGGAGATGTGGTCCAGCGCCGGCATCTCGCCCCGCGACACCCTGCACGCCGCCACCCGGGACGCAGCCGACGTGATCGGCATCTCCGACCGGGTGGGCACCATCGAACCGGGCAAGCAGGCCGACCTCCTCATCGTCGCCGCCGACCCGCTCGACGACATCAGCGCCATCCACGACGCACTCGTCTCCACCATCAAGTCCGGCGTCGCCCACACCCCGGCCGAGTGGGTGCAGCGGAGCACGCCGGGCCCGTGAAGCCACGCGGGGACCGTGGACTCGACCGGAAGGCACCCGGCCGGATCCGCAGCCCCGCTCCCCCTCGGGCCGGCCCCGGGTCTTGCCCGCATCCGGTGCTGGCGCCCGCCACGCGGACGCTCAGTCCTTGCGACCCGAGCCTGCGCCCACCGGGGCGGCCTCGGTGACTCGGAACGCCGTCACGACGGCCAGCGCGCTGTCGATGAGGCGCGGCAGCACGCCGGGCGGCTCAACAACGCGCTCTCGGGTGGGGAGAAGTCGTTGTCGTCAGGGGGGAGGAGTAATTGTCGCTGCGTAGTACCGCCCAGTTCGCACGGAGGCCGCCTGTGCAGAACGTGCACCGCCCCGGTGGCCCCGTGCGCATGTGGCGGAGATCGCGTGGAGTTCGCTCCCAGGCTCTTTGTGCCGACATCGTCGGCACTATCCGGAGACACGAAAAGCCCCCGAAACTCCGAGGCTTTCACAATGCTCCGGTGAAGGAGAAGATGGTGGAGGCGGCGGGAGTCCGTCTGGCATGGTCAGCCGACGGTGGAAGCGGCGATATCGCCAGCAGGCGTGGGGCTCTCGGCGGGCGGCATCGGGGAAGAACGGGGACGTTCGGGGTGGATTCGGGACTCGTGACCGCGCGGAGAGCGCGCGGTCGGGACGGCGCCGGACCAAGGCACAGTTGGAGGGATAGATCGGATTGGAGGACGAGGCGATGCCCACCGACGTTGCGATCAACTGGCAGAAGGGAGCTGAACTGACTCGGGGCTCTGCCTTCGAGGCGGGGACCATCGGCGTCTATGTGATCTACTCGCAGGACAACTGGCGCCACGGCAGTCCGAAGACCCTCGGCTCCAGCGACATCGTGTACGTTGGTGAGGGCGACATCGGGGCCCGGCTGACGGCGCATGCTTCCGAGTCGGACAGCGAAGGGAACCCCGCGGTCCGACAGATGCTCGCTTCCGGAGAGGCGCTCGCCTTCGAGTTCGCCAGGACCACCAAGCTCCAGGCGCAGTGCTTGGAGACTGCGCTCCTGGACAGCTTCGAGGATAGGTATGGCCACCTGCCCGAGGGAAACCGCCAAGCAGGAAGCTGCGGAGTCACGCGGAGCTATGTCTTTGGCCAGAACTACGACGTCATCGGCGCGCACCACAACGCCCCCAAGTAGCCAGGGCTAACCGTCGTCACCACCGACAAGGGACAAGCTGTCGTGGTCGACCTCAAGCACAAAGACAGCCTTCTTGGCCACGCCGACGCCGTGCTCGATGAGCAACTCCACCAAGCGATCTCCATCGATCAGTGTGACCGGAGCGGCCCCAACTTCGAACACAGCCGCACGCGCCCCCTTTGAGAATCCGCTGGTCGTGATGATGGTCCCTCGGTGCGCCTCCCATCGGTGCAGAGATCCACGGAGCTTGTCCACGACGGGGCGCTGGACATTCCCGCGCTGGCGCTTGGCCTGCACGGCCTCCTTCACCGACGAGATGCCGACCTGGATGCTCCCGACAACGTCCACGCCGCGGTCGTGGCTGGGCTTTGTCACTTCAACGTCCTCGTAGCCCAGCTCCTCCAAGAGGAGCTTGATGAGGTGCTCGAACTGGTAGGGATCCATCTCGGCCAGCGTGGAGCGCAGCTCCTCCTTGACCGACTGGGTGTGCCTCGCCAAGACCTCGCGGAGTAGTTGGGTCTCGGACGAGGTCGGTGTCTCGTGGCCCCCGGCGCTCAAGTAGTCAAGGCCAGCCTGGGTTACGGAATAGGAGTTGCCAGCACGAGCAATGTGCCCTCGGCCCACCAGATGACGTAAACGCTGGTAGAGGGCCGACCGGCGGTAGCTGTCACTACGGATGTTGCTGACGCTCGCGAGGTACTCGGCCCAAGGCTCCAGCAGGTCGCGGCTTCCCGCGCGGCCGTGGTCGGAGACCATCCCCAGGAGCTTGAGCACCCCTTCGTGGTCATCGACGAAGCGAAGGGCGCTCCCGAACGGCTCCGCCACGAGTGCAGCTCCTCGCTCTGCGAGGTCGAGGACGCCGCTCCTCCCTGGTACAAGGAGCCCGTACCGGGTGGCCAGCGACCAGTGGCCGGTCATGTGGCGTGGGTTGACCTTGGCCTTGCGCCACATCTTCATCGCCAGCCGCTGGTGCTCGCCGTGGAGCCTCTCGGGGATCCACGTCTCCGGCTCGGTCCAGTCGAGGGGATGGGCAGGACTGCCGGTGAGCGACAGCACCTCACCCTTCAGCCCCGTGACCAGGTCCCGTTGCTCTCCTGCCCAGACCTTGAGCACGGCGCACAGCTCATCATGCGCTGGGTAGTGGGGGATTCGGACCTTTCCAGAGTCGGCCATCGTGTGCTCCTACCTTCGCGGACGGTACCAGGCTGGCCGGTCCCCGCGAATCTCCTGGACCAACACGGCGCCAGTGGGATAGAACACATCAGGCAGGCGGAGTTCTCGCCCCTGGCTCCAAAAAAGAGGGCCACGGTAAAGGCGCGAACCGCCCTGGGATCTCCCCTGCTGAATGCCACGACGGCACAGCAGAACAGGAGATCCAAGTGTCAGAAATCGAAGATCGGGCCGGACAGGCCCGCGAGCGCGTGATGTTGTCCCGCTGGGACCCGCGCATCAAGAAGGCCGCCGCCCGCTCGGCAGCGACGGCGGGCCTCGACCCCGCCACGGCCGAGGACATCGCCCAGGAGTGCCGCATCGCGCTGCTTAGGAGCATGCGCACGGGCCACGAAAGCCCGAGCCACCTGCAGACCGTCCTCGACACGACGATCCGGAAGCTCCATCGGGATGAGTCCCGGGGCTTCCGGGCCCGCTCCGGACGCCTGGACTTCCCCGGCGACGAACTCGACGACGTGGGTGGCTGGGGGGAGAAGCCGGACGCCAGCGAGCTGTGCGACATCGGCACGATGATCCGGCTGCTCGCCAACCTCCCGGCGCGCTTCCGGCCCGTCTTCCAGGTCGTCTACGTCGATGGCCAGAGTCATCGCGCCGCAGCCAGAACCCTGGGGCTCTCGCGGAGGGCCTTCGGGAGCCTGCACGGCGACTTCATGGCGTTCCTGATGGCTCAGCTGTCCCCTGAGCCCGGCAGGGTCGCCGCCTGATCACCATGCGCCGAGGCTCTGGCTCCAGCCTCGGTGCTCCATCATCCGGAGCCTGCCCTGCGGGCGCAACAGTCGCCTGCCAACCGAGAGGTACGACATGACCAACAAGCCCATGATCATCGACAACGTCGAGCGCCAGAAGCAGTACGTGGACTCCCAGCGCCAGAAGGGGAAGGGCCTGGGCGTGGTGTTCGCCGACGCCTTCCTCCGCGGGATGCGGGACCTCGGATACAAGAGCCCCGCCTGGGCGCTGTCCGAGATGGTGGACAACTCCTTCCAGGCTGGCGCGAACAGCTGTGCTATCGGGTTCGGGTTCTTCGAAGACAACCTGTCCGAGGCGAAGCCGGACCACGTCGTGATCGTCGACGACGGCAACGGCATGATCCCCGAGATGCTCAGCTACGCCGTCCGCTGGGGCGGCACCGATCGCGAGGGCGATCGAACCGGCTTCGGCCGCTACGGCTACGGCTTGCCCAGCTCGGCGGTCAGCATGGCCAAGCGCTACACCGTCTACTCCAAGGTGGAGGGCGGCGAGTGGCACGCCGTCACTGTCGACATCGAGGAGCTCGCCCTCGCGTCTGGGGACATCGAGGCGACGCAGCGCCTCCTCACGCCGCGCGCCGACGAGCCGCCCGAGTGGGTGGACTCCGCCTGCTCGGAGCTTCTGGCCTCGGAGTTGGAGTCCGGGACCGTCATCATCCTGGAGGACCTGGACCGACTGAGGAAGCTGCGGGGGTGGATCACGCGTAAGTCGCTCAAGGCGAAGCTGCTGACGCACGTCGGGGTCATCTACCGGCATTGGCTCCCTGACGTGAGGATCCTGGTCGACAACCAGGACGCCCAGGCGGTGGACCCCCTCTTCCTGATGGAGCACGGCCGGTTCTTCGACGAGAGCCATGTGCGGGCCGAGCGAGTCGAGGCCCACACTTTCGAAGTCGAGACCGAGAGGGGTACGACGGGCACGGTCACCATCCGAGCCTCGGTGCTTCCCCCGACGTTCCAGATGGCCAACCCCGACGACTACGGGATCAAGGACGGTCGCGGGACCAAGAAGAACAAGCGCTTCAGGGTGATGAAGGACTTCAACGGGCTCCTCATCTGCCGCGAGCGGCGCCAGATCGACTGCATCTCGCCGCCCTGGACCAAGTTCCAGAACGCAGACATGAACATCAAGATCGAGATCGACTTCGATCCCGAGCTGGACGAGTTCTTCGGGATCACGACGGCGAAGCAGCAGATCGTGCTCGAGGAGAGCATGTGGGACCGGCTCACGGGTGACGGCAACAACGGCGGACACCTCCGGCAGCTCGTGAAGGACCTCCGCAACCGCCTCAAGGAGATGAAGGCGGAGCTGACGGCCGAGGCGGAGGCGCGCCAGGCGGCACAGGAAGCGGAACGGGCCAGCATCAACGCAATGGACGAATCCTCCAAGCTCAAGGACCGGTCTCCCGAGCCCACGAAGCAGCAGCAGAGGGCCGCGCAGCGCAACCTCGACAACGAGGCCGCCAAGCGCGCCCGGAAGTCCGGGAAGTCGAAGGAAGAGGAGAAGGCCGGACTGGAGGAAGAGACCCAGGAGGGGGGGTGGCAGCTCCACTTCGAGGCGATCCCCGAAGGCCCGGTGTACCGTCCGCGCCGGCTCGGCGAGGTCAAGCAGCTCATCGTCAACACCGAGCACCCGTTCTACTCGAAGGTGTTCCAGACCGCGCCCGCGGTCGGCTCTGCGCTGGAGGTCCTGATGCTCGTGCTGGCCGAGCGCGAGCTGGAGGCGAATGACCACGTGGAGGCGTTCTACAAGGCGGAGCGTTCCCGGTGGGGCGATCGGCTCCGGCACGCGCTCGACGCGCTGGTCTCCGACGCGACCATGGCCAACGTTGCCTCCGCAATGGAGGAGGCCGAGGACATCATGTCGCTCGGCGCGGACGACCTGGACGACGACGAGTAGGAGGTGAGGGTTCCTGGTGGCCGCGTCGGGTCAGTCCCCCGGCGTGGCTACCAGTCGACACCGGTCCTTCAACTCGGGCGGGCATAGCTGACACACGCCGAAATGGAAGCAGTCCCCTGCCATTCCACGACGGTTGGAGGCGCTCATGAAGAGGTAGGCTGCCTGCTGGACAATCCGTGGATTGTACCTCTGGAGTTCCGGGTCGATGGCAGTCAAGTCGATGCGCTCCGACACCATCGCGAGGAAAGCCCGGCGGGCCCGGTAGGTCCATGGCCCCCGGTAGCCCACAGACTGTAGGTAGCTGTCGACGTTGGTGTCGATGACGACGAAGTAGGTCCAGTCCAGCCCCTGGCGCCACGGCGCGCCGGGGAGCACGTCGGGGTTCGCCACCAGCGACAGGAACATCGCGCTCAGCTTGGAGCTGACGCGCCATGCGCGAGCCAGCTGATCCGTCAGCCAGATGGCCGCCTCGCGAGGGCTCCCCGCCCCCCTCGCTAGCTCGTACATGCCTGGCAAGTCGCCGCCTCCGGCCTCCCGCACCATCAGCGCCAGCGAGGTCGGGACCTTGCCGAAGTGGCCGTAGCGCCGGAGCAGGCGCGTGTGGCGCTTCATCTGACAGGAGTCCACGGGGGCCCTGGTGCACGTTGGCCGACCACCAGCGAGGTGGAGGTCGCACTCCTCTCGCAGTCCTGTCGTGGTCGAGCCTGCCCCGCAGGGGAGGCCGGACGCCGTCGAGGCGAGGGCGTCGCCATTGACGAGCTCCATCGCCTCCGGACGCGTGAAGGAGCGGAGTCGCCGCCGGACCAGCTCGTCACGCATGGTCTGGAACATCACGGTCACCACCAGCGCTCGGTGGAGTGCCTGGGCCTCTCCGGCTACCAGGGCTTCTCGCTCGACAGCGAGGTGCCCCACCTGCCCCGGATCGCAGTACATCCCGGGGAAGCCTGGGTTTGACGGCGCGTGATGATGGTGCTGGAGGTACCACCGCACCACCTCCGTGGTGACGGCCACCTGCTCCTCGGTCGGTTGGGTCAAGTCAGAACCCGAGGTCGTCGAACAAGCTGACCTGCTCCTCCTCCACCTCGGGCAGCTGCACGGCAGCACCGTGGCGAAGAGGGCGCACGAGGCGCTCCACCTCGACCCGCTCGATGCGTCCGTCAAGCCTCGGCAGTGCCCACCTCGTCCACCAGTACTGTGCGATGTCCTGCACGGCGTCCGGGCGGTCCAGCGGGAACAAGTACTCGGGCTTGGGCGCCAAGCCCAAGAGGTACTCACGGGCGTTGCTGACGAGCTCGACGCCATAGACGACCCGCGCCCGATCGTGGCGGAGGAGTCGGTCAGAGGGCAGGTCCAGCTGGTCCAGGCCTCCCCTGAGCTTGCGCATCTTCGGGCTCGCCCCCTCACCGAAGAAGTGGTTCACGCGGGTGAACTCGTCACGCGCAGAGGCGGTGGCGGCGAGGGCCTGGACCGTGGCAGCCGAGAACTGGCTGCTGCCGTAAGCCTCCGTCCGGCCCAGCTTGCGGTAGCGGACGGTGCCCTGACCGCCGATGACTTCGGCTGGGTATCCCGCGCGGGTGTACTGGTTGGGGGTCACGCCGTACAGCGAGGTCGTCCCGATGAACGCCAGCTCGGGTGGGCGCACCACCGGCTCGCCCGCCATGCTCGAGGCGATGTCGCTCCTCGCCTCCCGGTAGCGGTCTCGGTAGGCGGTGACGGCGTCGGGGCTCGCTGCCAACATCGCGACCAGCTTGCCACCCAGGATGTGGGTGTATGGCGCCAAGGCCCCGCAGACCGACAGGTCGGCCAGCGAGATGCCTACCTTCTCGGCCTTGACCCACCGTGCGAGACGCCGAATCACTCTCTTGCCTTGAGAGGTGCCCGCCAGGGTGCGCACCGCCTCAGGGGTCCGAGCCGCAAGGCCAGACAGGGTGCTCCGTGCTGTGAGGAGGTCCACGAGCTGGAGGGCCCGCTTGCTGCGGTAGAGCGTCGTCTCGGCCCGCCGTCGCCAGCCTGCCGGTGTCGTCGGGGTGGACTTCAGCACCTCGCGATCGGGGCTTCGCTCGTGCTTCTTTCGCTCCTCAGCGGCGAACTGGACCAGCCGTGCGGTGACGCCGGGCTGCGGGGCACGGAGGTCTTCGACCTGCAAGAGGCCCTCGGCCAAGAGGTCCGTGACCCAGGTCCCCCTCAGCCCACGCTCTACTGCCCTCTCCAGCGCGGCCAGGAGGTTCGGGTCGCCGCTGGTGACGAGCTCATCGAGCACGGTGTCGGGGTGCCAGCCCAGCGCTTCGTCCCGAAGCCGGATCTGAACCACCGGCGACGACAGCGCAAAGATGCCCACCACAGGATGGTGGTCGCGTGAGCTGTCGCGGACGAGGAAGCTCATCGAGCGCCCCGGCACGCTGGTGTGCTGGTTGCTCCAGGTCAGGCGGAAATAGCGCCAGATGTCCCACAGGTCGAGGCCTGTGAGCTCGCACTCTCGCCCTGGCTCCACGGCTTGGACGTAGGGGCGGATGGGCACCACCGCGGGCCCACGCGCGAGCACGTCGGCCAGATCGGCACCATCGGTCATCAGGCTGACCACCGACGTGAACGCCGCCTTGTGGAAGCGGCGACGCTCCATCCCCTTGACGAAGGCCCTCACCGAGTCCTTCCGCAGGTCCTCATCCCGCTTGAGCTGCTCCAGCCGTCGGACTGTCGCGCGCCGTCCCCCGTCCTCAACGTCCGGCGCGTGTGCCTCGACCCGGGACGCGTCCACGACCACGAGCTCCCAGCCCTGGAGGAGCAGATCACCCGCCACGCGCACGGCAGCCTCGAAGGCGGACCGGTCAGGCGCACGGCCCACCCCTGCCAGGGCCTCGACCACCACCTCACTGACGGATGCCGCGTCTGGAAGCTCGCCGAGGTCTACCAGCTCGGTGACCACGTCCAGGTAGAGGGCGAGCAGTCCTGGCGGCAGGTCTGGCCGGAGCACGAGGGGGTTGGGCATGCCTACCGTTCCAGGAAGGTCGCCAGGACCCGGCTCCACTCCTCGCGGAACCTCCTGATCTCGGGCCCGTGCTCCTCGCGCAGGGCGGCCTCCGCACGAGCAGCCGCCATCAGGAGCAGGCGGATGCCGTCGTGGACGGCGTCCGCACCATCAGCCTGGTTCTCGACGATGGGCCGGTAGAGCCGTCGGAAGAAGCGGTGCTGCTGGTCGATGGTGACGACGAGTCGCCCCGCCTCGTGGATGACATCGTAGAAGGTCGTGCTCGGGTCCGAGTCCTCGACAAGCCGGTACTCGGTGCCGGTGGCGTCCACCTTCGGCTCGCTCTGGAGGGACGGGTCGCGCCTCTTCAAGCGGTCGAGCTTGGCCTGCTCGCCAGTCTCCTGGGGGTCCGGAAGGGGCGGCAGCTTCTCATCCTTGCGTCCCGCGTGGTCCTCGGCCCGGTTCTTCGCCGGGACCTGCTTGGCCTGGGCATGAAGCTCGCGGACGCGTCGGTTCAGCGCATGGGCGATGCGCTCAAGGTCGGGCTCCAGCTCCTGCAGGACGAACTGCTTGGGGCTGATCTGCTGCTTGGTGTGGGTGATGCCGAAGACCTCGTCCAAGACCGGATCGAAGTGCACCTCGCAGCGCCACCAGTCGTCGTAGTTCTCCCGGCGCTTCTGGCCCATGAAGAACCAGCCGTAGTCAACTTCGCGGCCAGCGCGGACCACCGAGACCCCGGCGCCCTTGGAGATCCCACGCTTGCGCTTGTCCTCCCGGGAGAGGCCGCTCCACTTGAGCACAGGGAGGAGCGAGAAGCGCACGAGGACCGTGCCGAGGCAGCCGTTGACCTCCAGCGGCACGGTGATCTCGTCGCCGAACAGCTCCGCTCCGGTGATGACCGAGTCCTCGTGCAGGTACAGCGGGTCGATGGGCTTGACGTCGGTGTCGTTGATGACGATCCGACCCCCCTCCCACAGGAAGTACCTGAACTTGCGCCCCAGCCCGTTGCGGAGCTTCCGGGCGATGGTCGATGCCCTGACGTTGTCCAGGCGGTCGCACCTGCTCCAGCGCACCAGCGTGCCAGAAGCACCGAGGGCCTCCGGTGGCCGGCGCGTCGCCGTGGGCTCGGGCACCTCGGAGTAGTCCCCCGTGGCGATCTCATCGACATCCAAGTACGTGCACAGCGGCTTCGAGCCTGACCTCCAGGACACCACCTCAACGCGCCTCGCCTGGCTCAAGCTGGCGTTGGGGAGCCCCATGCCGTAGCGACCCAAGCCTGAGCGGTCGTTGAAGCGAGACGAGCCGCCGAACCTCATCGCGGTCCGGAGCGTCTCGGGCCCCATCCCGCACCCGTCGTCGAGCACGCTGACGACGAGGGGCCAGTCCTCGCCGTCGCTCTTCACGATGGTGATGTCCAGGTGCGTTGCGCCTGCCTGGATGCTGTTGTCCACAAGCTCGGACACCGCGTTCACGGTGCTCTTGTACCCAGAGTCTCGGGTCGCCTGGATGAACTTATCGACGGCGACGATGCTGTAGAGGCCGGTGTTCGCTGAGCGGGCCATGTCTACTCCTCCTCCGAGAGAGGTGCTTCGACCCGCGACCGCTCCATGAACGAGCGCAGGTCTTCGGGATCGATGCGGATCTGCCCCCGGCCACCGACCTTGAAGGCGGGAAGATCACCGCTGCGGACCCAGCGGCGCACCGTGGTCTCGGAGACCTTGACCGCCTGCGCGACCTCTTGGAGGGTCAGGTACTCGATGCTGTCGTCCATCGGGGAACTCCGGCCTCCAGTGACCAGCACTGGATAGCGCCGGAGACTAACGCTGCCTCCCCATCGGCGCGAGCTGCACGCCCAGATTCCCGCGCATGGGTGGCCGGCCCGCGGTCGGTCGGGGCAGTGAACCTGTATTCCAGTCGAGACGACGACTGGAACGGCCCTTTCGCGAAATCAGGTGCCAGCCCCAGCCGGCCGAGCCTTCACATGGTCTTTACAAGTCGGGAAAACTCAGGGTCTTCCGCCATTCAGAGCGAAACCTCCTCCTTGGGGCCGCCAACCGGCACCCGGACTTCTCAGCGTTTCCAGCAGCGAGGGGTGGAGGAAGCACGTGGCTGCCTCCAATCGCCAACTGGAGAAGTACATGACCACCAACGACCCCACCCTCTGGGACGTCGCCGACGCCTTCGGCATGAACCGCGACGACTGCTTCAGCCTCAAGCCCTGCCCTTGCTGCGGCGCTGAGGACGACGACGCCATCATCATCGGCCTGTTCGACCTCTACACCGCCGAGGTCCACCTCCGCTGGCGCTGCGAGACGTGCGGCGCGACGGGCGTTGCCCTGGACCTGGCAGCGGCGCACCTCGGGATCAAGCCGGAGCCCGACGGAAGCTTCAAGCCTCGGAGCCGCAGGCAGAACAAGGCGCTGGCGCAGAAGGTCCGCCGCCTTGACGGCCGCCGGCGGACGCCGGGGATGCCCGAGAGCATGAGGCTGCCCCCCGATGACGAACTCAACGACGTGCACTCGGCCCTTATCGAGATCGCTCTGGGCTTCCTCATGCCCGATCCTGATCTGATCACGCTGGTGGCCGCGGAGTGGACGCGCCGGGACCGCGCTGGGCGGCTCGCGCTCCTCTACGCGCACCTGCACCACCACCGCGAACGGATCGAGCTGCTCAAGGCCGGGGGGTCGTGGGGGGACGCCCTCTTCATGCCGGAAGGCAAGGGCATCTGGACTGCAGATGACGGTCGGTCGTGGCTGGGGACGGCAGGCGAGCTCCCTGACATCGAGAGCTGAGGGCCCGATGTCCAAGATCGACCTCGACAAGGTAGCCCCGGTTGCCGGCACCCTGCTGCCCGGCACCGTGAGGCACCTCCGTGCCCGGGCGGCAGGCACGTCGCCGCCAGTGCCGCTGCCCTGGGGGCCCGTAGCGGCGGCGCTTCGCGGCGGGCTGTGGCCTGGGCTCCACGTCCTGGCAGGGGCGCCCGGCACCGGAAAGACGCAGTTCACTGTCCAGGTCGCCGTTCACGCGGCACAGCACGGCACCCCTGTGCTCTACGCCTCGCTGGAGCTGTGCTCAGACGAGATGGTCTCTCGGCTGCTCGGTGCGGCCGGTGGTTTCCGATGGTCCGATGCATGGACCGGCGACGAGGACGCGGTCGAGGAACTGCGTGCCGCCTGTGCGCTGCCCTGGGTGGCGAAGCTGCCAATCCGGCTCTGGGTGCCGCCGAAGCGGCTCAGCACCGACCGTCTCAGGATGCACGTTGCTGCCTTTGTGGACACGGACAGGCGCCCGCCTGCAGGCCGGACGCCACCTCTGGTGGTGGTTGACTACCTCCAGCGGCTCAGCAGCAGGAAGCGTGGTGGCGACGAGGACCCGCGTGGGAGGGTTGGTCAGGCGGCGTATGCCGCCCGGGGGCTGGCACGCGACCTCGGTGTCGCCGTGCTGCTGGTCTCCAGCGTCTCCCGCGAGCACTACAAGCGCTCCGGGGGTGACCCCACGGATTACCTCGGCGTCGGCAAGGAGTCCGGCGACGTGGAGTTCTCCGCGGACACCATCGCCGCCTTGGTGTCCGATGTCGCAGGGGGACCCGCGAGCCGCAAGCTCCAGCTCGCCAAGGTCCGGTATGGGACGCCTGCGACATGCGACCTCCTCTTCGACGGCGCCTCGTTCACGGCGCCAACCACGAAGGCGCTGACGTGAGCTGGCCGATGGTGTTCCACGTCCCGGTCAACGGGATCGGCAACGACGTGCGCGCCGTGCTCGCCGCGCATCCCGATGGGCCGGGGCCGGCCTTGACGGACATGAGGCTGGTCGGAGCGGAGTTCCGCGCTCGCCTCGTGACTTCGCGGCGGGTCATCGACGTGGCGCTTGACGCCGAACGGGCGGGCATTGCCTCCGGTGATGACGCTCGGCGCGTCTGGCTCGACTTGTCGAACCACGGCCTGCTGGACTGGCTCATCCTCCACCGCTTCAAGCATGAGGAGGGAGTGGGCACCTT